>NZ_LT883138.1:0-764 GCF_900185775.1 Bartonella mastomydis | reverse complement strand
TGTCTTGCTTCCTTGCGGACATCCTCAACGGCATAATTTAACGTCTCAAACTTCATATCTGTATAAGCTTTGGACTCACTAACACCATTGTTGACTATATCAGTAACATGTTCATCCGTATACTTCTTCGCATCTTCAAGAACTAGCTTCATCTGCTGTTCCGTGTAATCATGCAATTGACCGCCATTGATCGCTTCCTTCGAACCACTCTCAATCCGACCTTCCGCTACATTATCTATCAATACAGGATCACTTTCATTGCCTCCAACTAATGTGATTTTGTTCGTCTTATTACCAGCCTCGTCCTTATCATACTTAACTGAGCCATCCGTTGCTAGCGCAATATCTTGTACCTGCTTGTCAATACCATCTACACGCTTCTCAACCGCTGATACTTTCTGCTCCGTCTTCCAAAGCTGACCCCCATTCACAACTTCCTTCGAACCTTTCGCTACATCTCCATCCTCTACATGCGTAATCTTACTGTCCTTACCATCATGACGACCATCATAGCCTCCTAAATCATCATTCCAATTCAAACTGTTCGAGGTAACATTCTGCGCTACATTATTAATCCGATCGTTAATACCTGACAAACTTCCATTAACCCCTTCAAATGCACCAGCTACATTATCATAGCTCTTACTCTCTGAAGAACTGCCATCACTCTTGAACTGCGTTATTTGGAATTGAGGTGCTGTCCATTGTCCTCCCTGATAGCTCGCGCCTCCTCCTAAATAAGCCGCTAACGTCTGATTCAACTG
>NZ_LT883137.1:79576-646707 GCF_900185775.1 Bartonella mastomydis | reverse complement strand
TTCCATCTAAAAGATGTGTAAGCTTACTATTTTTCTTTTCATCATCTTTGCCATGATCAGCAACAAAAGCATTAGCTTCCTTGCTCCATAATAAGGCATCGCCTTGAACTTGTTGCGTAATATTCGTTATGTTTTGAGTAAAATCATTGAATTTATTCGTTATATCGTTGGTAATTTTGTTTTGAACATTCGTGATAGAAGTACCAACGCCTTCAAAAGCTTCCTCTACATTTTTATAAGCCTTATTTTCTTCCTTGCCATCATCAGTTACAGTTTTAACTGTAAAAGTTGGATCGATCCAACCGCCATCTTTATAACCAGCTCCACCGCCTAAGTAAGCAGCAACCTTATTATTTGTTTCGAAAAGCTGTGAACCATTAATAGCTTCTGTTGAAGCTGCAGAAATTTCTCCAGCAGCAAGAAATTTAACTTTACTATTCGTTTTTTGACCTTCTTTTTCATGCTGAGCGACAAAAGCATTGTCTTCATTGCTCCATAGCAAAGCATCGCCTTTAACTTCTTTGTTAATGTTGTCTACTTTTTTATTAAAGTCTTCAACAATGTTCGTCAGATGATTGTTTACATTTGTGAAATTTGCATCAATCCCTGCAAAGGCTGAACCAACATCATTATATGTCTTGTTTTCAACTTTCTTACCATCTTCACTGAAAGTTTTCAGCTTAAAGCTTGGAGCTGTCCAGTTTCCATCCTTATACTCAGCTCCACCACCTAAGTAAGTAGCAACCTTATTATTTGTCTCGAAAAGCTGTGAACCATTAATAGCTTCCGTCGAGTCTTTCGTAATATCTCCGGTAGCAAGGAATTTAATTTTGCTATTGGTTTTTTCTTCTTCACCATGTTGCGCACTAAAGGCATTGGCATCCTTGCTCCACGATAAAGAATCCTGCGCAACACCTTCAGAGACTTCTTTAATACGTTGATTCACATGCTTGATATTCGTATCAAGAGCTGCAAAAGCTGTTCCAACACCATCAAGAGAACTTTCTGTTACGACTCCATCCTTGGCAATGTACGATAATTTATAAGTTGGACCTGTAAAGGCTCCATTGTTAAAAGCTGCATTTCCACCCAAGGATTTCGCTATATCTTCGCCGATTTTATTAATCTGCTTACCATTGATTGCATCATGAGATTCTGAAGAAATCGTACCATCAGCAATATTGTGAAGTGCTGTGAGGGTTTTATCTTTCCCACCAAACGTTACACTCGCATAATCAATGGCTCCATTCTTTTGTTTATCATAATGAACAACCGCTGAATCATCTGATTGAAGATGATTAATCTGGTTGGTTATTTCATTGGTAATTTTATTCTGAACATTCGTGATAGACGTACCAACACCTTCAAAAGCAGCTGATACATTGCTATAGTTCTTCTCCTCAGAGTTACCATCAGCCTTAACTGTTTTTACCTTAAAGCTTGGCGCTTTCCAGTTTCCTTTTTCATCATAGCCAGCACCGCCACCTAAATAGGTCGCAAACTTCTCGTTCATCGAATAGAGTTGTTTACCCGTTATGGCATCCGTTGAATCTTTTGAAATAANATTTTCTCATCCACCTCATTATGAATATTCGTGAATGATTGATTTACACCTTCAAAGGCGTCAGCTACAGTTTTATATTCTTGCTCTGTTGCTTTGCCACTATCATCGAATTTCTTAACCTTAAAGACAGGAGCACTCCACTTGCCTTTCTCATCATAACCTGCTCCTCCACCTAAATAGCTCGCTAACGTATTGCTCATAGAATAAAGCTGGGAACCATTTACCGCTTCTGTCGATTTGGATGAAAGATTTCCTTCTTTAACTCCAGAAAGAACCCGTTCTGTACCATCAGTATTGGCAAAACTTACTTGAGTACCATTCGTTTCACCACCAACCGATATGACATGCGTCTTTTCATTTTGCTTAACAAGGCTGTCCCCTACAACTTGGTTAATTTTCTCATCCACCTCATTATGAATATTCGTGAATGATTGATTCACACCTTCAAAGGCGTCAGCTACAGTTTTATATTCTTGCTCTGTTGCTTTGCCACTATCATCGAACTTCTTAACCTTAAAGACAGGAGCACTCCATTTGCCTTTATCATCATAGCCTGCTCCACCGCCTAAATATTTTGCAAACTGATCCTGTAAGGAATAAAGCTGAGAACCATTGATCGCATCCGTGGAATCCACAGTAATGTCTCCGGCCTTAAGGTGCGTAATTTTGCGATCTGCCTTTTCATCACCTTCGCCATGCTGAGCACTAAAGGCTTTGTCAGTCTTGCTCCACAATAAAGCATCTCCTTGAACGTGTTGTGTAACATTTGTTATGTTTTCAGTCAGTTCGTTAAACTTATTCGTTAGATTATTATTTACTTCATTGATGTTTGTATCAAGCTGAGCTTTGTTAACAGCTTCATTATCATTGACTGCTGCCTTAACACCTGAAAGAGTGCGATCTGCTTTATCTTTGTTGGCAATATTGATTGCACCGCCCTCTTTTTCTGCACCTATCTTGATAAGACCTGTCTCATCCTGCTTGACAAGACTATCACTAATAATATTGGTGATTTGGTTATTCACCTCATTATGAACATCTGTAATAGAAGTGCTAATGCCTGCAAATGCATCCGCTACATTATTATAGGCAATTTCTTCAACTTCATTACTATCCTTTTTAACTGTTTTGACTTTAAAGGTAGGCGCTTTCCAGTTGCCTTGCGTATCATAGCCGGCGCCACCACCAAAATAGGTCGCAAACTTCTCGTTCATCGAATAGAGTTGTTTGCCCGTTATGGCATCCGTTGAATCTTTTGAAATAGTTCCATCTAAAAGAAACGTAATTTTACTGTTTTCTAGGATTTCTTTGCCTTTTTCTTCTTTGCTTTTTTCATGACGCGCTACAAACGCTTGCGCATCATCGTTCCATAACAAAGCATCTTTCTCAATATGTTGTGTAACTTCATTGTTATTTTTATTAATCTCTTCATGAAGTTTTGTAAAAGAACTATCAACACCTTCAAATGCTTCACCAACACTATGATAGTCCTTATTCTGGACCGAAAAAGTTGGTGCGATACCACTTAAAACATCAGCATTACCACCTAAGTACTGGGATGTATTATTAGAAACTGTATTTAAATCATTTTTTACTGCTGTAACATTTTTATTGGTTGCAAAAAGTTGAGCACCATTGATTGCATCCGTTGAATCCGCAGTAACGTCTCCAGCCTTAAGGTGCGTAATCTTGCTATCTACCTTTTCATCACCTTCGCTATGCTGAGCACTAAAGGCTTTGTCAGTCTTGCTCCACAGTAAAGCATCACCTTGAACGTGTTGTGTAACATTTGTTATGTTTTCAGTAAACTCGTTAACCGCATTCTTTAGTTGATCTTCAACTTTCTTGATATTTGTATCCAATTGCGCTTTGTTGACAGCTTCATTACCATTCACTGCTTCCTTAACACCTGAAAGAGTGCGATCTGCTTTATCTTTGTTGGCAATATTGATTGCACCACCCTCTTTTTCTGCACCTATCTTGATAAGACCTGTCTCATCCTGCTTGACAAGACTATCACTAACAATATTGGTGATTTGGTTATTCACCTCATTATGAACATCTGTAATAGAAGTGCTAATACCTGCAAATGCATCCGCTACATTATCATAGGCAATTTCTTCAACTTCATTACTATCCTTTTTAACTGTTTTGACTTTAAAGGTAGGCGCTTTCCAGTTGCCTTCTGTATCATAGCCGGCGCCACCACCAAAATAGGTCGCAAACTTCTCGTTCATCGAATAGAGTTGTCCACCTGTAACCGCATCCGTAGAACCAAAAGCAATATTTCCATCTAAAATGTGGGTAATTTTACTAGACCCTCTTTCCTGATCTGCTCCATGAAGAGCACTAAAGGCTTTATCCGTGTCACTCCATGATAAAGAATCCTGTGCAACGCCTTCTGATACTTCTTTAATACGTTGATTCACATTCTTGATATTTGTATCAAGTCCTGCAAAAGCCGTTCCAACACCTTGATAAGAGCTCTTGGTTACTTTTCCATCTGTAGCAACGTAAGATAATTTATAGGTTGGCTCTGTAAAAGCTCCATCTTTAAAGGATGCTTCTCCACCCAAGAACTTAGCAATATCCTCACCGATTTTGTTAATCTGACCACCATTGATTGCATCATGGGATTCTGAAGAAATCGCACCATCAGCAATATTGTGAAGCGCTGTGAGGGTCTTCTCTTTACCACCAAAAGTTACACTCGCATAATTAATGGTGCCATCTTCTTGTTTATCATAATGCACAACTGCAGAATCATCTGACTGAAGATCCTTAGAAAGACCTTTCAAACTGTCTTCGAGTTGTTTTTTATTAACTGCTTCATTATCATTGACTGCTGCCTTAACACCTGAAAGGGTACGTGCCTCATCCATGTTGTTGGCAATATTAATTTCATCGCCTCCTACTTCTTTACCAATGGTAATATGTTTCGTTACAGGATCTTGTTTCACAAAACTATTGGCCGCCACTTGCTTTTCGACTTCTTGAACCTGTTTTTGTATTTGTTCTTGGACTTCTTGCTTGGTTTTATTTAATTGTCCAAAATTTACTGCATCGGTCTCGTTAGTAGCCTCTAATATTCCTGTTATCTTTTTACCACCAGCATGAATACCATCAGTCGTTATTTGAGGACCATTCGCAATTTTCAAGCCCGTTGTATCTAAAGTATTCGTACCAGTCGTTACGCTACCCAGCGTAATGTCCTTTGCGAGATCAAATTTTACCTTATTGTCACCCTCACCTTTGGTAATTTCAAAATTTTTACTTCCAGCTGCAAAATCTACCGTATCCTTTATCCCTACAGCTTTAGCATTTTTACCGTCAACAGATAATTTCCAGCCTTGATCCACATATTTTCTCAAGTACTTCAACTGTGCAACATTCACCGCATCGGTATCTTGAAGACCAGCTGCTACCCCCGTAATCTGCCGAGAAAACTTATTAGTATTATCACCAAAACTAACGGCACCTAATGTACTTCTCCATTCATAAGTTATTTTATCTGTTGTATCATCTGAAAAAGGGTCATAACCACCTTTAGCACCTTCAATATCCGCTATAGAATACGCTCCTAGAGCAACTCCTTCATTCACTTTTGCTTGCGACTTCGCCCCCAAAGCTACAGTGTTAGGAGCAGATGCAGATGTAGATGCCCCAGAGCCTATAGCAAGTGAAGCCAACCCATCAGCTATAGCATCTTTGAAATCGCCGCCAGTCGTGTTAATTTTCCATCCTTCGGCCAATTCTTTTAGCTGTGCAAAATTTACAGCGTCGGTGCTTTTAGTACCAGCTTTTACACCAGAAAGGATTCGGGCCTCGTTCTCTCTATTGGTAATATTGATTTCACTGCCTGATACTTCTTTACCAATCGTGATGAGATTTGTTTCTTTATCTTTCTTAATAAGGCTATCACCTTGTACATTGGTAATCGCATTATTAATCTGATTGGTAATCTCCTTGGTAAATTTATTCTGAACGTTTGTAAAAGAAGTACCAACACCTTCAAAAGCAGCTGCGACATTCTTATAAGTCTTCTCTTCTTCCTCACCCTCTCCGTTAACAGTTTTCACTGTAAAAGTTGGCGCACTCCATTTGCCATTCTCATAACGAGCACCGCCACCGAAAGACTTGGCGACATTGTCACCTAAATTATAAAGCTGAGAGCCATTGATTGCATCGGTAGAGGTAGCGTTAATATCACCTTGTGAGAGAAAGGTGATCTTGCTTGCAGTTTTTGCTTTACCTTCTTCATCTCCTGCCTTTTTATGCTTAGCTACAAAAGCTTCGGCATCATCACTCCATAACAAGGAATCGTCCTGAGCCGTTTTGACGACATCTGCTACTTTTTTATCAAAATGGTTGAGAACATTTTCAAAGCTTTGACCAATCCCCTCAAGTGCAGACGAAACAGTTTGATAGCCAACTTTGGTTATATTTCCATCAGCGTCAACAACATTAGAATAGTAACCGCTGCTTACAGCAATCCCATTTTCATTGATCTGTACATTATCACTACCAAGAGTAGCAGCAATCGAATTAGCAAGAGTGTAAAGCTGGTAGCCATTGATTGCATCTTTTGAACTTGGAGAAATTTTTCCATCTGCAACAGCTGTGATTATTTTTTCTCCGGCATTAATACCATCAGTCGTTATTTGCGGACCATTCGCAATTTTGAAACCTGTTGCATCTAGAGTATTAGATCCTAGTGTTATCTTATTAAGTGCAATATCCTTCGCGAGATCAAATTTTACCTTATTGTCGCCCTCACCTTTGGTAATTTCAAAATTTTTACTTCCAGCTGCAAAATCTACCGTATCATCTATGCCCACAACCTTAGCATTTTTACCGTCAACAGATAGTTTCCAACCTTTGTCTACATAGGTTTGTAATGACTTTAGCTGCGCAACATTCACTGCATCAGTATTCGCACTACCCGCCGCGACTCCTCCAATTTGTCGTGTTTTACTGTTAGCAAGATCACCAACACTCACGGCACCATAAGTACTTTTCCATGTAAAATGAGTACTTGTTGCTTGCCCTTTCAAAGAAGGAGCATAACCCGCAACACCAGCAGCAACGTTTGCTATAGAATCAGCACCTAAAGCAATAGCATGATCTGTATTTGCTCTCGAATAAAACCCTATAGAAACTGCGTCTTTTTCTGTTGCATAGGCACGATGACCAACTGCCGTTGAACCATACCCCAAAGCTTTAGAAATAGCACCTACAGCTGTTGAATAATCACCCTTGGCGGTTGTATAATCTTCCTTGCCACTTGCATTATATTCGGAACCGATTGCAGTACTGCTTTTCCCCAAAGCATGTGCCATATGGCCTATGGCTATGCCGTCTTCTCTTGCCACCTGTGCCTGAGGACCAAAAGCTATAGCGTAATTTCCATTCACTTGTGTATTAGAACCTACAGCTATAGATGCCATATTATTCGTCTTAGCACGACGTCCAATAGCAATAGATTCTTCGCCACCTGCTATTGTACGCGCGCCCGGAGGAAGTGGATTATCACCTTTCCTACCTTCGCTACCTATTGCAATGCTGCCTTTACCTACACTATGAGCCAAATGGCCGACAGCAACAGAAAATTCTTTTTCTGTCTCCGAACCATAACCAACTGCAACTGAATCTACAGCTTTTACTTTTACATCGTGACCAACAGCAACAACATCAGTTTGTGTACCGCTTATTTGGGGGATTGTCCCATTACCAACCACAACACTCGTTCCATCTGTGTTGCGTGGCAATCCCGCATTACGCGGCATTCTCGTGATTAAATTATTTCGCGAAAAATCAGATACATCAATGACCTCTGTATCTTTATTATTATCTACAAAAGGCTGTGAACTGATAAGAGATTTCTTATATTGCTTCTCGGAATCTAATGTTTTTTCCGTTAGATTTGTACTCTCTGCTACCGAAACATTCACTTTTTCTGCTTTTACTGTATTCAGCGCCGTGAGATTATTTGCCTTGGATAAATGAGAACCATGAGAATTGCTACGACTATCATAAGCAGAAACAATCGTTTTATCCTTACCTTGAGAATAAACTGCTGTTGCTTTCTCTATACTTTGGAGGACTTGTTCTATTATATCAAAACTTTTCGCATAAACAGGCGAACTATTTGATAAAAATGTAGCCGCTGCGGCTAATGAAAGCGCTTTAACAAAAGAAAAACGAGAAACTTTTAAATGACTCGCTCTTTGTGTGGCATATAATTTTTTCATAACAAACTCTCCAATGAAAAAATCTGAAAACACATCCAAAACATAAAAAAGACATATTTTTCTGTTAGCCACTCGGTTGGGTATAATTGGAAGTTGAGAGTGCCTCTTTGAATAAAGACGTTTTGAGTGTTTTGTGTGTGCTTTCTGTAATGAAGTCTAAATGAGAAGTTTGGGAAATATGTTTATAAAAACATAAAAAGGCACATTTAGATTCTAATGGAATTGGACCTGTGGTTTATCACCTAGGCTTTTAAAAGAAATCTTTAAGAAATTTAAATATTACAGGCGTTTTATTTTTTAGATGATTAATCACGTGATAAGACCACAAAGGATGCTGTTTTCTGTAAATTTCTTCATATTTAGAAGTGTTTTTTTTGTGATTTATAAATAAAGAGCCGCAATACTTAAGAGAATCCTAGATTATGTAAAAAGATGGGAATCTTTTAGCTAGTATGCTCTTTTATTCAGCATAATGCAGTAATATAAATATTGTTTTTTTATATATTTCTGATCTTTACGCATTACTTCCCCCCTTTTGAATTGTTTTAATCAAAATGAGTCTTACTAATATACCTTATGAGTCATATTCTTTCTGTAATAAAATAGCAACAAAAAAATAACAATTTTTATCTATTTAAATATTTTTTACAGAAATATGTGATCTTTTTTCAACAATTTAAGTAAAAAATTTTAGAAAAATAATGAGAATTCATAAGTATGTTGCTCTATAAAGCTCATTCTAAAGCTAAAATATTCCTTATTTTGCATAAGTGTAAATTTAGAACGCATCAGAAATCTTAACTTATCATTATCAATTCAGTTTCACTCTTAAATCTTCTCCTATACCCTATGCCTACTAGAACTCATTACGGATATATTAGAGTGCATTCTGCCATTTTCAGACATATAACCTGCTCCAACAGTAAAAGCTGATTGATTGCGCCATGTCCCCGTTCCTATCGATAAACTTAAAGAACCTAGCGTATCTTCATAACTCAAATTCGATGCCGTTAAACCTATCGCTGCTGTCCGCCTAGATTCTTTGCGAACTTCCTTAATTTCATACCTTAACGCTTCAAACTTTACATCGGTATAAGATTTTACCTCATTAATAATATTATTGACCGTATTATTGACAATATCGTTAAAGCATTCATCCGTATAATCATACAAAGGATCTCGAGTGAAAATAGCAACTGATAATACTTGCCCCCTGTAATTTAACCATTAGCAACATTATAAATAACGTATTGCATATTTTTATCAGCAAAAATTATACCCTTATGATTAAGGGCACTATTTTATTTCTTTCTTTGTTATAAAGAAAATATTTGACAAAAAGACAACCTTTAAAGTTCCAAGGAATACTCTTTATACAACAATAAAAGTCAGAGAAAATACAGCATACTCAAATCGCTCCACTTTAATATGATAATTGATTTTTTCACAACGCACTTACCAGTGAAAAAGTAAAATAAGCATATCTGTTGATAATACTCCTTTATTCTCTATCGGTATTCGTAAGTATTTAAAGAAATTTCCCTTCATCTTAGTTTTAAAAGAAGGGAAATTTATTTTTGAGTTTTTTACTGTTAGTTCAATGTGATCCTAAATCCAGCACCTACACCCCAATGACCCCCAGCACTCGTTGCTGACACATTAGAACGAATTTTTCCATTTTCAGACATATAACCAGCACCGATGGCAAAGGCAGATTGGCTGCGCCATACACCCGTACCAAATGAAAAGCTTAATTTTCCTGGCGTATCATCATAACTCAAATTAGATACCGCCAAACCAATAGCTGCCGATTGTCTTGCTTCCTTGCGGACATCCTCAACGGCATAATTTAACGTCTCAAACTTCATATCTGTATAAGCTTTGGACTCACTAACACCATTGTTGACTATATCAGTAACATGTTCATCCGTATACTTCTTCGCATCTTCAAGAACTAGCTTCATCTGCTGTTCCGTGTAATCATGCAATTGACCGCCATTGATCGCTTCCTTCGAACCACTCTCAATCCGACCTTCCGCTACATTATCTATCAATACAGGATCACTTTCATTGCCTCCAACTAATGTGATTTTGTTCGTCTTATTACCAGCCTCGTCCTTATCATACTTAACTGAGCCATCCGTTGCTAGCGCAATATCTTGTACCTGCTTGTCAATACCATCTACACGCTTCTCAACCGCTGATACTTTCTGCTCCGTCTTCCAAAGCTGACCCCCATTCACAACTTCCTTCGAACCTTTCGATACATCTCCATCCTCTACATGCGTAATCTTACTGTCCTTACCATCATGACGACCATCATAGCCTCCTAAATCATCATTCCAGTTCAAACTGTTCGAGCTAACATTCTGCGCTACATTATTAATCCGATCGTTAATACCTGACAAACTTCCATTAACCCCTTCAAATGCACCAGCTACATTATCATAGCTCTTACTCTCTGAAGAACTGCCATCACTCTTGAACTGCGTTATTTGGAATTGAGGTGCTGTCCATTGTCCTCCCTGATAGCTCGCGCCTCCTCCTAAATAAGCCGCTAACGTCTGATTCAACTGATACAATTGGTTACCCGTAATCGCTTCTGTCGAACCCGCAGAAATATCTCCATCAACAAGATGGCTCAGCTTGCTATTGTGCTTCTCTGAACCTTTGCCATGAAGGGCAACAAAGGATTCATCCGCATCACTCCATAACAACGCATTCTGCTCAACAGTCTCTGAAAGCTCATGATGAAGCTTCGTGAATGATTGATTCACACCCGCAAAAGCTGCAGAAACATTATTATAACTCGTTTCTTCAGAACTTCCATCATCGTTAAAGCTCAATATCTTAAAGCTTGGA
Source organism: Bartonella mastomydis (assembly GCF_900185775.1). Classification (NCBI taxonomy): domain Bacteria; kingdom Pseudomonadati; phylum Pseudomonadota; class Alphaproteobacteria; order Hyphomicrobiales; family Bartonellaceae; genus Bartonella; species Bartonella mastomydis. The sequence goes on along the minus strand of NZ_LT883137.1, from coordinate 636,030 downwards.
GCAATCCACTGACCATTCTCAAACTTAGCACCACCACCAAAATAGCTCGCAAGTGTATTGTTCATCGAATATAGCTGAGAACCATTTACAGCTTCTGTTGAATCTGCTGAAAGGGTCCCTGCTTTTACACCAGAAAGACTACGTACTGCACCATCACTATTGGCTATGGTGATTTCTGTTCCCTCTTTTTCTGCACCGATCTTAATAACCTTACTCTCTTCATCCTGCTTAACAAGACTATCACTGACAACTTGGCTAATCTGATTGTTAATATTCGTAACAGCATTCGTCATTTCATTATGAAGATTGCTGAAAGATGTACCAACACTCGCAAAGGCTTTTGCTACATCATCATAGCTCTTCTCTTCAACCTTGCTACCATCCTCGCTGACAGTGTTAACCTTAAAGCTTGGAGCAATCCACTGACCATTCTCAAACTTAGCACCACCACCAAAATAGGTCGCAAGCGTATTGTTCATCGAATAAAGTTGAGAACCATTGATCGCATCCGTGGAGTTTGCAGTAATATCTCCATTCGCAAGAGATGTGATCTTACTATTCTTCTTCTCAGCATCAATGCCATGGGTCGCTACAAATGCCTCTTTATCTTCACTCCACAACAACGCATCACCTTTAACCTCTTGAGTAATATCCGTGATTTGTTGAGTAAAGTCTTGAACAACATTCGTGAGATGATTGTTCACATTCTTGATATTCGTATCAAGACCAGTAAACGCAGAACCTACATCTTTAAACTCTGCCTGCTTCGCTTCTCCCTTTTCATCAACCTGAGATAACTTATAGGTTGGTCCTGTAAAGGTACCATCTTTAAAGGATGTTTCTCCACCTAAGAACTTTGCAACATCTTGAGAGAGGGTATTAATCTGACCTCCCGTAACCGCATCATGCGAATTCTTTGCAATCTGACCATCTGCAACATTATGCAATGCAACAGGGGCTGCATTTGAGCCTTTTCCAAGCGTTACATTTGTATAATCAGTCTCACCATTTTCCTTCTTATCGTAAAGAACAACCGCTGAATCATCTGACTGAAGACTGTTAGAAAGCTGATCCAAACTTTGATCAAGCTGAGCTTTATTAACCGCTTCATTATCATTTACGGCTGCCTTAACACCAGAAAGTGTACGATCCTTACTATCCTTGTTGGCAATATTGATTTCAGTGCCGGCTACTTCTTTACCAATGTTGATGAGGCTCGTTGTAGCATCCTGCTTAACAAGACTATCACTGACAACTTGGCTAATCTGATTGTTAATATTCGTAACAGCATTCGTCATTTCATTATGAAGATTGCTGAAAGATGTACCAACACTCGCAAAGGCTTTTGCTACATCATCATAGCTCTTCTCTTCAACCTTGCTACCATCCTCGCTGACAGTGTTAACCTTAAAGCTTGGAGCAATCCACTGACCATTCTCAAACTTAGCACCACCACCAAAATAGGTCGCAAGCGTATTGTTCATCGAATAAAGTTGAGAACCATTGATCGCATCCGTGGAATCTTCAGTAACACTACCATTCGCAAGTGAAGTGATCTTGCTAGAGGTTCTGTCTTTGCCTTCTCCATGCTGAGCACTAAAGGCTTTGTCAGATTCACTCCATAACAACGCATTCTGCTTAATATTTTCACTAACCTCATTCGTATTCTTTGAAATCTCTTCATGAAGCTGTGTGAATGAACGATCAACACCACCAAATGCTTCCGCTACACTCTGATAACTCTTATCCTGAACCGTATAAGTCGGTGCAACACCTTTCAATACATCGGCTCCACCTCCTAAGTACTTCGAAGTATTCTCAGAAACTGTTTTAAGATCATTCCTTACTGTCGTAACGTTCTGATTGGTCGCAAAAAGCTGACTACCATTTACTGCGTCTGTCGATGTTTCGGTGAGCACTCCGGCTTTTACACCTGTGAGGCTCCGTGACGCTCCATCGGTATTCGCAAACGTAACTTCAGTTCCGCTCTTTTCACCTCCAACCGCAATAACATGGGTCTTCTCATCTTGCTTAACAAGACTGTCTCCAACAACTTGGTTAATCTCATTCTTAAGCTCTTTATGAATATTCGTGAAAGAACTTCCAACTCCAGCAAACGCTTCCGCTACTGTCTTATAGCTATGCTCTTCAACCTTGCTACCATCAGAACTTACTGTATGAACCTTGAAGCTTGGAGCTACCCAGTTGCCTTCTTTATATTCAGCACCGCCACCTAAATAGCTCGCTAACGTATTATTCATCGAATAAAGCTGAGAGCCATTCACAGCATCGGTCGATGCTTCTGTAAGCGATCCGGCTTTTACGCCTGTGAGGGTCCGAGCGGCATCACCACTGTTGGCAATGTTAATGCTGGTACCACCTCTTTCCGCACCGATCTTGATCACCTTGCTCTCAGTATCCTGCTTAACAAGACTATCACTCACAACATTGTTAATATGATTGTTAATATTCGTAACGGCATTCGTCACTTCATTATGAAGATTCGTGAAAGAACTTCCTACTCCTTCAAAAGCTGCTGCAACATTATCATAGCTCTTCTCTTCAACCTTATCACCAGCAGTATTAACTGTATTAACTTTGAAGCTTGGAGCTACCCAGTTGCCTTCTTTGTATTCAGCTCCACCACCCAAATAGCTCGCCAATGTATTGTTCATTGAATAAAGTTGGGAACCATTAACTGCATCCGTAGAGCCCTTAGTAACATTACCATCCAAAATGTGGGTAATCTTGCTGGCTGTTCTGTCTTTGCCTTCTCCATGTTGCGCACTAAAGGCATTGTCATCTTGGCTCCATGATAAAGAATCTTGAGCAACTCCCTCTGAGACTTCCTTAATTCGATCATTCACATTCTTGATATTCGTATCAAGACCTGAAAAGGCTGAACCTACATCTTTAAACTCTGTCGATTTTACCTGACCATGTCTATCAACACTCGATAATTTATAGCTTGGTCCTGTAAAGACACCTTTCTCAAAACTTGTATCTCCACCTAAGAACTTTGCAACATCTTGAGAGATCGTGTTAATCTGACCTCCGGTAACCGCATCATGTGATTTGTCAGCAATCTGACCATCTGCAACATTATGAAGACCAACAGCTGTAGAATTCTTACCTTTACCGAAAGTTACACTCGTATAATCAATTTCATCTTTTTCTTTTTTATCATAATGAACAACCGCTGAATCATCTGACTGAAGATGATTAATCTGATTGGTGATCTCATTCTTAATATTCGTGAAAGAAGTGCCAACTCCTGTCAAAGCTTCTGCTACATTCTTATACTCTTGCTCTTCAGATTCACCATTATCCTTAACTGTTTTAACTTTAAAGCTTGGTGCTTTCCAGTTGCCTTCCTTATACTCAGCGCCACCACCAAAGTACTGTGCAACATTGCGACCCAAAGCATAAACCTGAGAACCATTTACCGCATCCGTGGAATCCGCAGTAATGTCTCCATTCGCCAGAAAGGTGATCTTACTATTTTCTTTTTTACCTTCTTTTTCTCCATGTTGGGCGATAAAGGCTTTACTTTCCTTATCCCACAACAGCGCATCACCTTGAACTTCTTGAGTAATATTCGTAACTTGCTCAGTAAAGTTATTAACGACATTTGTAAAATTAGAATCAATATCGGAAAATGCATCCGCTACATTATGATAAGTCTTTGTTCCATTTTCCTTACCATCTTTGAAACTTTTAAGCGTAAAGCTCGGAGCTGTCCAGTTGCCATTTTCATACTTAGTACCACCGCCAAAGTACTGCGCAACCGTTTGATTTAATGAATAAAGTTGGGAACCATTTACTGCTTCTGTTGAAGCAGTAGAAATATCTCCTGCAGCAAGAGACTTAATCTTGCTATTCGTTTTTTTGCCGTCTTTTTCACCATGCTGCGCTACAAATGCACCTTCAGTACTACTCCAATTTAAAGAATCTTGTGCTACTCCCTCTGAGACTTCCTTAATACGATCATTTACATTCTTGATATTCTTATCAAGACCAGTAAACGCTGAACCAACATCGGTAAACGTCTTATCCGTTACCTTACCTTCTGTAGAAACATCAGATAATTTATAGGTTGGCTGTGTAAGACCGCCATCTTTAAAGGATGCTTCACCTCCTAAAAACTTAGCGATACTCTCACCAATGGTATTGATCTGACCTCCAGTGATTGCATCATGTGAACCATTGGCAATCTGACCATTTGCAACATTATGAAGACCAACAGCTGTAGAATTCTTACCCTTACCTAAAGTTACACTCGTATAATCAATTTCATCTTTTTCTTTTTTATCATAATGAACAACCGCTGAATCATCTGACTGAAGATGATTAATCTGATTGGTTATTTCATTTTTTATATTTGTGAAAGAAGTACCGACGCCAGTTAAAGCTTCTGCTACATTCTTATACTCGTGTTCTTCAGATTCACCATTATCCTTAACTGTTTTAACTTTAAAGCTCGGAGCTGTCCAGTTGCCATCCTTATATTCAGCGCCACCACCAAAGTACTGTGCAACATTGCTACCCAAAGCATAAACCTGAGAACCATTTACCGCTTCTTTTGATTTGGCTGAAAGATCACCTGCTTTTACTCCAGAAAGGACACGCTCTATACCATCACTGTTGGCAAAACTTACTTGTATACCGTTCGTTTCACCACCAACTGATATGACATGTGTCTTTTCATTTTGTTTAACAAGGCTGTCCCCTACAACTTGGTTAATTTTCTCATCCACCTCATTATGAATATTCGTGAATGATTGATTTACACCTTCAAAGGCGTCAGCTACAGTTTTATATTCTTGCTCTGTTGCTTTGCCACTATCATCGAATTTCTTAACCTTAAAGACAGGAGCACTCCACTTGCCTTTCTCATCATAACCTGCTCCTCCACCTAAATAGCTCGCTAACGTATTGCTCATAGAATAAAGCTGGGAACCATTTACTGCTTCTGTTGAAGCAGTAGAAATATCTCCTGCAGCAAGAGACTTAATCTTGCTATTCGTTTTTTTGCCGTCTTTTTCACCATGCTGCGCTACAAAAGCACCCTCAGTATTACTCCAATTTAAAGAATCTTGTGCAACACCCTCTGAGACTTCCTTAATACGATCATTTACATTCTTAATATTCTTATCAAGACCTGCAAAGGCTGAACCAACATCATTGAAAGACTTATCTGTGACCTGTCCTGCTTTAGAAACTTCAGATAATTGATAAATAGGACCTGTAAAGGCTCCATTGTTAATGGCTGCTTTCCCACCCAAAAATTTAGCTATATCATCACCAATTTTATAAATCTGTCCGCCAGTGATTGCTTCATGCGACTTATCAGAAATACTACCATCAGCAACATTGCGGAGAGTTGTAGGAGTTTGATCTTTACCGCCAAAAGTGACACTTGCATAATTAATAGTGTCATCCTTCTGTTTATCATAATGAACAACCGCTGAATCATCTGACTGAAGATGATTAATCTGGTTGGTAATCTCATTGGTGATTGTGTTTTGAACATTCGTAATAGAAGTTCCAACACCTTCAAAAGCTTCTGCTACATTCTGATAAGTCTTATCTTCTTTACCACCATCAGCATTAACTGTTTTAACCTTAAAGCTTGGTGCTTTCAAGTTTCCTTTTTCATCATAGCCAGCACCGCCACCAAAATAGGTCGCAAAGGTATTGCTCATAGAATAGAGTTGTTTACCCGTTATGGCATCCGTTGAATCTTTTGAAATAGTTCCATCTAAAAGATGTGTAAGCTTACTATTTTTCTTTTCATCATCTTTGCCATGATCAGCAACAAAAGCATTAGCTTCCTTGCTCCATAATAAGGCATCGCCTTGAACTTGTTGCGTAATATTCGTTATGTTTTGAGTAAAATCATTGAATTTATTCGTTATATCGTTGGTAATTTTGTTTTGAACATTCGTGATAGAAGTACCAACGCCTTCAAAAGCTTCCTCTACATTTTTATAAGCCTTATTTTCTTCCTTGCCATCATTAGTTACAGTTTTAACTGTAAAAGTTGGATCGATCCAACCGCCATCTTTATAACCAGCTCCACCACCTAAGTAAGTAGCAACCTTATTATTTGTCTCGAAAAGCTGTGAACCATTAATAGCTTCCGTCGAGTCTTTCGTAATATCTCCGGTAGCAAGGAATTTAATTTTGCTATTGGTTTTTTCTTCTTCGCCATGTTGCGCACTAAAGGCATTGGCATCCTTGCTCCACGATAAAGAATCCTGCGCAACACCTTCAGAGACTTCTTTAATACGTTGATTCACATGCTTGATATTCGTATCAAGAGCTGCAAAAGCTGTTCCAACACCATCAAGAGAACTTTCTGTTACGACTCCATCCTTGGCAATGTACGATAATTTATAAGTTGGACCTGTAAAGGCTCCATTGTTAAAAGCTGCATTTCCACCCAAGGATTTCGCTATATCTTCGCCGATTTTATTAATCTGCTTACCATTGATTGCATCGTGAGATTCTGAAGAAATCGTACCATCAGCAATATTGTGAAGTGCTGTGAGGGTTTTATCTTTCCCACCAAACGTTACACTCGCATAATCAATGGCTCCATTCTTTTGTTTATCATAATGAACAACCGCTGAATCATCTGATTGAAGATGATTAATCTGGTTGGTTATTTCATTGGTAATTTTATTCTGAACATTCGTGATAGACGTACCAACACCTTCAAAAGCAGCTGATACATTGCTATAGTTCTTCTCCTCAGAGTTACCATCAGCCTTAACTGTTTTTACCTTAAAGCTTGGCGCTTTCCAGTTTCCTTTTTCATCATAGCCAGCACCGCCACCTAAATAGGTCGCAAGCTGCTCGTTCATCGAATAAAGTTGTCCACCTGTAACTGCATCTGTAGAGCCAGAAGCAATATTACCGTCCGAAAGATGGGTAATCTTACTCTTTGTTTTTGCTCCATCCTTCTTATGATCGGCAACAAATGCGTTATCAGTACTGCTCCACAATAAAGCATCGCCTTGAACTTGTTGTGTCACATTACCAACTGCCTCTGCTAATTTCTCCTCAACTTTCTTGATATTTGTATCAAGCTGAGCTTTGTTAACAGCTTCATTATTCTTTGTCGCTTCCTTCACACCGGAAAGTGCACGATCTTCATTATTCTTGTTGGCAATATTGATTTCACTGCCTTCTTCTTTTGCTCCAATGGTTATACGCTTTGTTGTATCATCTTGTTGTACAAAGCTATTGGCGGCAACTTGAGAAACCACATTATTAATCTGTTCAGTAACTTTATTTTGAACGTTCGTGATAGACGTACCAACTCCCGTTAAAGCTTCGGATACATTATGATAAGTCTCTTCTTTTTCCTCACCCTCTCCGTTAACAGTTTTAATTTTAAACGTTGGAGATGTCCATTCACCATTCTCATAACGAGCATCGCCACCGAAAGACTGAGCAACCTTATCACCCAAAGTGTAAAGCTGTTTACCTGTAATGGCATCTGTTGAGTCAGAAGCAATATTACCATCTAAAAGATGTGTAATTTTGCTATTGGTCTTTGCATCATCCTTGCCATGATCTGCTACAAAGGCATTGGCTTCCTCATTCCATAATAAGGCATCGCCTTGAACTTGTTGCGTAACATTCGTTATGTTTTCAGTAAATTCGTTGAATTTATTCGTGATGTCTTTACTGACATTTTCGATACCTTTATCAAACTGCCCCTTGTTGACAGCTTCATTATTTTTCACCGCATCCTTCACACCGGAAAGGGTTCGTGCTTCGTTTGCGTTGTTGGCAATATTGATTTCACCACCAGCTACTTCTTTACCAATCGTGATGTAATTTGTCTTTGGGTCTTTCTTAATAAGGCTATCACCTTGTACATTGGTAATCGCATTATTAATCTGGTTGGTCATTTCATTTTTTATATTCGTGAAAGCAGTACCAACACCTTCAAAAGCTGCGGCTACATTCGTATAGCTTTGCTCTTCCTCTTCACCATCAGCTTTAACGCGTTTAATTTTAAAGGTTGGACCGTTTGAATTTCCATTTCCAAAGTCAGCACCACCACCCAGATAATTAGCAAAATTGGTACCCAATGTGTATATTTGACCACCATTGACAGCTTCTTCTGAGTTAGCCAATAAATCTCCACCAGAAACAAACTTAATTTTGCTACTTCTTCTGTCTTTTCCTTCTCCATGCTGAGCACTAAAGGCTTGATCATCTGTACTCCACAATAAGGAATCGCCTTTAACAGTGTTAATCGTATTATTAACCTCTTTGGTAATCTCATTTTTAACATTCGTAATAGACGTTCCAACCCCTGTTAAAGCTTCAGCTACATTATGATAAGTTGCATTCTCTTCTTTGCCTTCATCGGTAACAGTTTTCACTGTAAAAGTTGGATCGGTCCATTTGCCATCTTTATATCCAGCCCCACCACCAAAGGACTTGGCTATATCTGTGGCAGCAGTTTGGAGATTACTGGAAACAGTATTTACATTTTGATTTGTCTCAAAAAGCTGTGAACCAGTGACAGCTTCTTTTGAATCTTTTGAGATATCACCATTCTTTATACCCGTAAGCGTACGTGTCTCTTTGTTATTATTGGTAATATCAATTTTATCACCACCTGTATCTTTACCAATGGTGATGTGTTGTGTCTCAGCATCTTGTTTTACAAAGCTATTGGCAGCAACTTGTTCTGTAACTTCTTTTTGAATTTTCTGCAGCTGTCCAAAGTTGACTGCATCAGTTTCTTCAGTACCAGCGTTCACACCAGAAATAGTCCGAGCACTACCATCTTTATTGGTAATATCAATTTTATCACCACCTGTATCTTTACCAATGGTGATGTGTTGTGTCACAGTATCCTGTTTTACAAAGCTATTGGCAGCGACTTGCTCAGTAACTTCTTTTTGAATTTTCTGCAGCTGTCCAAAATTCACCGCATCAGTTTCTTCAGTACCAGCGTTCACACCAGAAATAGTCCGAGCACCACCATCTTTATTGGTAATATCAATTTTATCACCGTCTGTTTCCTTACCAATGGTGATGTGCCTTGTTTCGGAATTTTGTTTTACAAAACTATTGGATGCAATTTGCTTTTCGACTTCTTGAACTTGTTTTTCTACTTGTTCTTGAACTTCTTTTTTTGCTTTGTCTAATTGTCCAAAATTCACCGCATCGGTCGTATTTGTACCATCGGCTACATTGATAATCTTTTCACTGCCTGCATCAATACCAGAAGTAGTGATTTGGGGACCATCTGCAATTTTCAAGCCCGTAGTATCAAAAATGTTCTGTCCTGCTTTTACACTATCTAGCGTAATTCCTCTCGCCAGATCAAACTTAACCTCATTCTCTTTATCACCTTTTGTAACATTAAAATTATCACTTCCAGCAGAAAATTTCATTTCACTGTCATAAGAGAAAGTTATAGGATCATCTTTGTCAAAAGCCACACGCCAAGCATGTTTTCTTACAAAGACCTCTAAATCTTTTAACTGTGCAACATTTACCGCATCAGTAGCTGCACTACCTGCTGCGACTCCCCCAATTTGTCGTGTTCTATTATTAGCAATATCACCAACACTCACAGCGCCGTAAGTGCTTTTCCATGTAGAACTAGTATTTGTCGCTGCCCCATTCAAAGAAGGAGCATAACCTGCAACACCAGCAGCAACATTTGCTATAGAATTAGCACCTAAAGCAATAGCATGATCTGCATTTGCTCTTGAATAAAATCCTATAGAAACAGCATCTTTTTGCGTTGCATAGGCACGATGACCAACGGCCGTTGAACCATACCCCAAAGCTTTAGAAACAGCACCCAAAGCTGTTGAATAATCACCCTGAGCAGTGGTATAATCATTATCCCCATGTTCACTCTTTACGTTATATTCGGAACCTAGTGCGGTGCTACTTTTCCCCAAAGCATGCGCCATGCGACCTATAGCCAAGCTATCTTCTTTTGTCGCCTGCGCCTGATCACCCATAGTGATGGCGAATTTTCCTGTTGATTGAGCCTTATGACCAATAGCAACACTTATCTCCCCTGCTGCATTTGCCAGCCCACCTAAAGCAACAGAAGAATCTCCTTTTGCTTCCGATCCTACGCCCACAGCAATGCTCACCTTTCCAGCGGCAAGCGACGCAACACCAAAGGCTAGTGACCCTCCCGTACGGGCCGTTGCATTTGCACCAAATGCTGTTGAATAACTCCCCTGTGCCGAAGATCCACAACCGGTGGCAAAAGAATAAACACCAAAAGCCTCAGGCAATATATTCGTATCACCACTAGTCAAACCTCCCATATAACCAATATTCCCACTGGTTTGCCCATTACCAGTCCAAACTTGTTGCTTATCGCTGTGACTATAAGGAGAAAAATTTCCAAACTTTACTTCTTCGAGAAATCTCCGATATTCTTCTTCTGCAGTTATTTTCTTCCCACCACGACCAGCGGTTCCTCCCCGATCAATAACATTATCCGCACCGCAAAAATCATCATCACCAGAAAGAACAACACTGCCATGACTGCCTTTAGGATAAGCTACCGCTGGATCATCTTTACTCAAAATCTTTGCTCCTGTTATTGCAAGATTCGAAGCAAATACAGGCGAAATATTTGATAAAAATGTAGTCGCTGTGGCTAATGAAAGCGCTTTCACAAAAGAAAAACGAAAAACTTTCAAAGTACGCGCTCTTTGTGTGGCATATAATTTTTTCATAACAAACTCTCCAATGAAAAAATCTGAAAACCCATCCAAAACATAAAAAAGACATATTTTTCTGTTAGCCACTCGCTCAGGTAGATTTGGAAATTGAGAGCGGCTCTTTGAATAAAGACGTTTTGAGTCTTTTGTTGTGTTTTGTGTGTGCTTTCTGTAACGAGATCTAAATAAGAAATTTTGGAAATATGTTTATAAGGACATAAAAAAGACACATTTAGACTCTAATAAAAATTTGGTTGCGATTTACTGTATAGACTTGGAAAAAGATCTTTGAGGGTTTTAAACATTAGGAGCATTTTATTTAGTAGGTGTTTGGTTATACTCAATAAAATTTTTAGCAATATTTTTATTGCTGGGGTTTTTGCCTTTTTTTATTAAGGAACGCTATTTTTTTCGTATTCAATAAATGAAAAGCTAAATATTTAAAAAAACCTTAAATTTCTTTAGAAATATGAAATTTTTCTAGCTGGGTTATTGTTTTGTTAAATGTAATGCAGTGATGTAAATTCGTTTTTCGGGTATTTACAATTTATACACTACCTCTTCCCCCCTTTTGAATTGTTATTTCGATCAAAATGAGTCTTACTAATATACTTTATGTTGCACTACCCCCTCTATAATAAAATAGCAACAAAAAAATAAAAATTTTTATCTATTTAAATATTTTTTACAGAAATATGTGATCTTTTTTCAACAATTTAAGTAAAAAATTTTAGGAAAATAATTGAAAATTTATAACTATGTTGCTCTATAAAGCTTGTGGGAGCAATAAAGTATTCCTCATTCTTTATAAAAAAGTATAAATGCAGAACGCAGCAATAATCTTAACGACTTTCTATCAATTCAATTTTACTCTTAAACCCGCTCCTATGCCCCAATGCCTACCAGAACTCGTAGCGGATATATTAGAACGAATTCTGCCATCTTCAGACATATAACCTGCTCCAACAGCAAAAGCGGATTGATTACGCCATGTCCCCGTTCCTATCGATAAACTTAAAGAACCTGGCGTATCTTCATAACTCAAATTCGATACCGCTAAACCTACCGCTGCTGCTTTTTTGGATTCTTTGCGAACTTCCTTAATTTCATACCTTAACGCTTCAAACTTTACATCTGTATAAGATTTTGTCTCATGAATAACATTGTGGACCGTGTTATTGACAATGTCCTTGAAACGCTCATCCGTATATCTCTTCGCATCAGAAAGAACGAGATTCATCTGCTTATTCGTATAATCATGCAATTGACCGCCTGTGACAGCTTCTTTTGAGTCACTTTCAATGCGACCATCCGCTACATTGTCTATCAATACTGGATCACTCTCACTCATACCAATTAATGTTACTTTATTCGTTTTCTTGCCATCATTCCCTTTATCATACTTAACAGCAATATCTGCCACACTAGCAATATCTTTTACTTGCTTATCAATCATATTGACATGGCTTTCAACCTCTTTAACTTTCTTATTCGTCTGCCAAAGTTGTCTGCCATTAACAGCCTCTTTCGAGCCTTCTGATATTTCACCATCCGCTACATGCTTAATCTTACTGTCTTGACCTTTATGACGCGCATCAAAAGCTTTTTCTGTCTCACTCCAATTTAAACCACCCGAGAAAATACTCTGTTCAACATCATGAATACGATTGTTGATATTGGTCATGCTTTCGTTAACAGCTTCAATCGCCGACGCAATATTGGTATATTCCTCCCTTTTACTCACAACACCAGCAGCAGTAAATTGTGCCACCTTAAAGTTTGGCGCGAGCCATTTTCCATCCTTATATCCCGCATCCCCACTAAAATATCTAGAAAGTACATTGATTACCGAATAAAGCTGAGAACCATTGATCGCTTCCGTGGATTCTTCTGTCAGAAGCCCTGCCTTTACACCAGAAAGGCTACGTACACCATTCGCACTATTTGCAATACTGATTTCACTCCCGTCCTTCTCTCCACCAATCGTGATACGCTTTGTCTTTTCATCCTGCTTAACAAGATTCTCACTTTCTATTTTGTTTATCTCATGGGTAATTCTATGCTGAATATTCGTGAAAGAATTTCCAACCCCACTCAACGCATCAGCAATATTGCTATAGCTCTTTTCTTCAGAGCCTCCATCTTCACCAAACTGCTTAATCTTAAAATTTGGAGCTTGCCAATTTCCTTGCTGATCATAACCAGCGCCACCACCTAAATAGCTTGCTAGTTGCTCGTTTAAAGAATAAAGCTGAGACCCATTTACTGCATCACTTGAGCTTGCTGTAACATCACCAGCCTTCAGATAAGTAATTTTGCTGTTTGTTCTTGTTTTGCCCTCCCCATGAAGAGCAACAAAGGCTTCGTTATCCTTATCCCATAACAAAGAATCATCGCTAATGCCTTGCGAAACTTCCTTAATACGCTTGTTGACATTCTTTATATTTGTATCAAGACCTTCAAAGGCTGAAACAATATTATCATGCGCTTTTTGTCCTACCTCCCCATCTTCAGAAATACTAAGTAATTTATAAATTGGTCCTGTAAAAATACCCTCTTTAAAAGCTGCACTGCCACCAAAATACTTCACTACCTGCTGGAATATTTTTGTAATTTGACCACCATTCATTGCATCGTGCGATTCTTGCGTAAGTTCACCATCAGCAACATTATGCAAAGCAACGGGTTCTTTATTTTTACCACCAAAAGTTACACTCTTATAATTAACAGTACCATCCGACTGTTTATCATAAAAAACTGCAAAAGAATCCGTAGACTCAATTTTCTTATCCAACTTATCAAGCTGTGCTTTGTTAACCGCCTCATTATCTTGTGTCGCCGCCTTTACACCAGAAAGTGTTCTATCCTCTTTATCCTTGTTGGCTATATTAATTTCACTTCCGTCCTTCTCTCCACCAACCGTGATAAGCTTTGTCTTGTCATCTTGTTTGACAAGACTATCACTAACAATATTGGTGATTTGGTTATTCATCTCATTATGAATATTCGTGAGAGAATTACTTAAACCTAACAAAGCATCCGAAACAGTTTTATAATCTTCTTGCGTTGTATTACCTTTAATATCAAAATTGTTCACTGTAAAAGTTGGAGTAGTCCAGCGTCCCTCTTCATAGCTTGCTCCACCGCCTAAAGAAGCAGAAACCCCGCTCCCCATTGAATAAAGCTGTCTGCCCGTAATCGCATCCGTAGAATCAGAAGAAATAGCGCCATCTAAAAGGTGAGTGATTTTGCTGTTTGTTTTTGAACTCCCCTCTCCATGATCAGCAGTAAACGCTTTATCAGCCTCACTCCACAATAAAGCATCGCCTTTAACTTGTTGCGTAATATTCGTTATGTTTTTGGTAAAATCGTTAAACTTATTTGTTATTTTGTTATTTGCATCTTTAATACTTGTATCAAGCTGACTTTTGTTAACCGCTTCATTATCTTTTGTTGCTGTCTTCACACCAGAAAGCGTCCGAGCTTCATCATTTTTGTTGGCAATATTGATTTCAATACCGTCTGTTGCTTTACCAATGGTGATCAGATCTGTTGCTTTTTCTTGCTTTACAAGACTATCTCTTACTACTTGGCTAATCTGATTCGTAATTTTATCATGCATATTCGTGACAGAATTATTTACACCTTCAAAAGCAGCCGCAACATCATGATACGTCTTCTCCTCAGACTTGCCATTCTCACCAAATTGCTGAATTTTGAAATCTGGAGCCTTCCATCCTTTATCTTTATTATACTCAGAACCACCACCTAAATACGTCGCTAACGTCTGATGCAGTTCATAAAGCTGTTTGCCAATGACTGCATCCGTAGAAACAGCCGTAATATCTCCAGCTGAAATATGCGTAATCTTGCTATCTTTTCTCGTATCACCTGCCCCATGAGAAGCTACAAAAGCACCATCCTGTTTACTCCATAATAAAGAATCTTGGGCAATTTCCTGAGATACTTCCTTAATCCGGTCATTCACATTCTTGATATTGCTATCAAGACCTGCAAAGGCTTTACCAACATCACTAAAGGACTTATCTGTAACCTGTCCTGCTTCAGAAACTTCAGATAATGCATAGGTTGGTCCTGTAAAAGCTCCATTGTTAAAGGCTGCATCTCCACCCAAGAATTTAGCTATATCTCCACCAATTTTATAAATCTGTCCACCAGTAATTGCATCATGCGACTTATCAGAAATAATCCCATTCGCAACATTGTGGAGAGCTGTAGGAGTGTTATTTTTACCCAAGGTGATATTCGTATAGTCCGCCTCTTCCTCATTATCTGTGGATTTTTTATCGTAGTGAACAGCAAAAGAACTCTCAAACTTAAGATCTTCTGTGAGCCCTTTCACAGCTTTATCAAGTTGTCCTTTGTTAATAGCCTCATCAACCTCCATTGCCTCCTTCACACCAGAAAGTGTCCGAGCCTCACCATTTTTGTTGACGATATTGATGACACTGCCTTCTACTTCTTGACCAATGTTGATATTATTTGTTGATTCATCTTTCTTAATAAGGCTTTCACCTTTTATAGTGGTAATGGCATTATTAATCTGGTTGGTAATCTCCTTGGTCATTTTATTTTGAACATTTATGAAAGAAGTTCCAACTCCTGTTAAAGCTTCCGCTATATTGGTATAATTCTTATCTTCTTCTTTTCCTTCACCATTAACAGTTTTTATCTGAAAGCTGGGGTCCTTCCAGTTTCCTTGCTCATCATAACCAGCACCTTTATCCAAATAGGTCGCAAAGGTGTTACTCGTAGAATAAAGCTGCTTACCGGTAATGGCATCTGTTGAATCTTTAGAAACAGCACCATCTAAAAGAAAGGTAATTTTGCTATTTTCTTGTGCTCCCGTTGTTTTGTTTTGTTCTTCTGCTTTCTTTTTATGACGCGCAGCAAATGCCTGAGCTTCATCATCCCATAATAAGGCATCACCTGTAACTTGTTGCGTAATATTTGTTATGTTTTGATTAAGTTCACTGAACTTATTTGTTATATCATTGGTAACTTTATTCTGAACATTCGTGATAGACGTACCAACGCCTTCAAAAGCAGCAGCAACATCCGTATAAGATTCATCTTTTTTATTGCCTTGATCGTCAACAGTTTGAACCTTAAATGTTGGTGCACTCCATTTGCCATCTTTATAACTAGCTCCACCCCCTAAGTAAGTAGAAACTTTATTATTTGTCTCAAAAAGCTGTGAACCTATAACGGCTTCATTTGAATCTTCTAAGAGAACACCAGCTTTTATGCCTGTAAGAGTACGCTTTTCCTTATTCTTGTTAGCAATATCGATTTTATCACCCTCTGTATCCTTACCAATAGTGATGTGTTGTGTTGCTTTATCCTGTTGTACAAGGCTTTCACCTTCCACTTTTTGGATAACATTATTAACCTGTTCAGTCACGTTATTCTGAATATTCGTAAGAGAAGTACCAACTCCTGCAAAAGCTTCCGCTACATTGCTATAACTCGTCTCTTCAGGGTTGCCATCAGCTTTAACTATCTTTACTGTAAATTCTGGATCAGTCCATTTGCCATCTTCATATTTAGCATTTCCTCCAAAATACTTGGCTATATTCGAGGCAGCCGTTTGGAGATTAGTAGAGACAGTATTCACTTTCTGATTTGTCTCAAAAAGCTGTGAACCAGTAACGGCTTCCTTCGACTCCGCTGAGAGTGCGCCATCCTTGATACCGGTCAGAGTCCGCTTTTCATTTTTATTATTGGTAATATCGATTTTATCTCCACCTATATCCTTACCAATGGTGATATGTTGCGTTTCTTTATCTTGCTGTACAAGACTTTCACTCACCACATTTTTAATTTGATTTTCGACATTTGTGATAGTGTTATTCACATTCGTAATTTGTTGCTTTACCTCTGTAAAAAAACTACTCACACCAGAAAAAGCACTCGCAACATCATTATAAGATTTTCCTTCAACAGTATAAGTAGGCACCTTACCATTCACCACATCAGAGCCACCACCCAAATATTGCGATGTATTTTTAGCTATTGCTGATAGGTTAGTTTGCACCCCCGTTACATTCGTCTGTATCTCAGAAAAGTTTTTTTGAAGAATTGTAACATCATTATTTGTAGAAAAAAGCTGTGAACCAGTAACGGCTTCCTTAGATTCCGCTGAGAGTGCAGCATCCTTTATACCCGTAAGAGTACGCTTATCACCATTCTTGTTAGCAATATCAATTTTATCACCCTCTGTATCCTTACCAATAGTGATATGTTTTGTTTCAGCTTCTTGTTTTACAAAGCTACTGGCTACGACTTGTTGTTCGACTTCTTTTTCAATTTTCTGCAATTGTCCAAAATTCACAGCGTCAGTCGCTTCAGTACCCTCTGCTAAGTTTGTTATTTTTTTATTGCCAGCATCAATACCAGCCGTCATTATTTTGGGACCATTGGTAATGATTAAGCCTGTTGCATCTAAAGTTACTGAATTTGCTGCATTTTCTAAAGATTCTCCCCCCAATTTTATGCTATTTAACGTGAGATCTTTTGCTAAATCAAATGTTACCTTCTTCTCTTCTGCATTGCTTGTAATGCTAAAATTTGCACTTCCAGTTGCTAAATTTAATTTGTCTCCGGCACCAATAGCTGTATTCTTATCACCAACAGAAAGCTCCCAACTTCCTTGTCTTGTAATCAGTCCTCTTAAGGATTTTAACTGTGCAACGTTTACGGCATCAGTATCATTCGTGCCAGCTGCGACACCTACAATCTGCCGTGTTGAGGTAATTTTACGAGTATTACGATTTTCAACACCAATACCGAGAGCACCATATCCAGATTTCCATGCAGGTTCAGTTAATGTTGAGGTTTGTCCAGTTTTAGGATCATAGCCAGAAATTCCTTCTTTGACGCTCGTAACAGTGCTGGAACCTAAAGCAATAGCTCCCTTAGCATGAGGTTGCACTTTTGCAAAATAACCAATAGCAATTGCCTCGTCAGCACTACTATCAACGTAAGAGGTTGTGCCTATGGCTATTGCAAAATCGGAGTTTGCTATTGGACCTTGGAAGACAACAGCACCATCACCACGCTTTTCCTCCCAGTGTGCTCCTATCACAACACTTCCTCTTTTGGTCCAGCTATCAGGCACACCTAGTCTTACTTTGTTCTTAGACCATTCAGAAAGATTGTCTCTAGACACAGATACAGCTTTTTTTAACTGGGAAAAATTTACAGCGTCGGTATCATCTGTACCATCGACGACATTTGTAATCTTTTTACTGCCTGCATTAATACCAGCAGTGGTGATTTGGAGACCATTCGCAATTTTTAAGCCTGTAGCATCAAAAATGTTCTGTCCTGCTTTTACACTCTCTAGTGTAATGTTCTTTGCTAAATCAAATGTTACCTTATTATCTTTTTCGCCTTTGGTAATGTTAAAGTTGTTACTTCCTGTTGCGAAATCTATCGATCCATCTATCCCCACAGCTTTAGCATTTTTACCGTCAACAGACAGTTTCCAGCCTTTGTCTACGTAGGCTTGTAATGACTTTAACTGCGCAATATTCACGGCATCAGTATCTTGAGTACCAGCAGCTACTTTTGTAATCTGTCTTGTCTTGTCTAAAGTACCAACACTTACCGCACCGCGTCCACTTTTCCATGCTGCATTCCCATCAGTTGTAGCCTTCTTAAGGAGAGGATCGAATCCAAAAATTTGAGAAGCTGTATCCGCTACAGAAGAATCGCCTAAAGCAACAGAATCTTTTTTTTCTGCTTTTGCATCTGCCCCCAAAACAACACTCCCTTCTACATTTGCTCTCGAATAAAATCCTATAGAAATAGCATTTTTACCCGTTGCATAGGCACGATGACCAACGGCCGTTGTACCATATTCTAGAGCTTTAGAAACAGCACCCAAAGCTGTTGAATAATCACCCTTGGCGGTTGTATAGTCATCCTGATTCTTTTCATTATATTCAGAGCCTAGTGCAGTGCTGCTTTTCCCCAAAGCATGCGCCATATGACCTATAGCAATACTATCTTCTTTTGTCGCCTGTGCCTGATCTCCCATAGTAATGGCGAATTTTCCTGTTGCTTGAGCCTTATGACCAATAGCAACACTTTCCTGCCCTGCTGCATTCGCTCCTTGCCCCAAATTAGTAGCATTTGATCCACCTCTTGCGCTTACAAACGTCCTTCCACCCACTTGTATTGGATATCTCTCCTCTGATGAACTAGGTGTATTTAAGAGAGCTATGCCATTTCCATGATTATCATCAACCGAAGACTCTAAATTTTTTTGTGTAGAACTGCTATCTTTGTCCAAAACATTCACAGCAGTCTTCCCTTTTTCAGACAGCATAGTGATTAAAAAATCTACGTAACTACTAGACGTACTCACGCTTGACATTATGGCTGTAGTGAGCACTGTTAAGTAACTTGATTTTGATAAACTTATATCGTCAAAGAAACCCGTATGAGGGTTATAACGATTATAATCAGAAAAGACGTTTCTATTGTTTTTTTGAGAATAAACCGCTGTTGCCTTCTCTAGAACTTGAAGAAGCTGTTCTGTTCTATCAAAATTTTTTGCATAAACGGGGGAAGTATTTGATAAAAATGCGACGATTATGGTTCCCAACAAAAGCTTTTTAAACAAATGTCGAGAGAAATGCCTGTAATCCCAATCATTCCTCTTTGATATGATAGATAATTCTTTCATCACAAGTGCCCTAATGAAAAAAAATCAAATCAATCATATTTATGACATAAAAAAGACATATTTCAATTTATATTTTTCATTGAATTATCTTTTAAAAACTGCTGGGAGAGTTTTTTTGCATGAAACTAATTTAAAAACGAAGGTTTTTGGCAGTTTTATTTTTGCAGCGATGTATTATTTGGATAATAGCTTTATTTAGATAAATGTACACAAGAATATTTTCTTATTAGGTTAATGAGTTTTTACCTATAAAGTAGTTAACATATTGATTTTATGCTCTTTTGAATTGCTTTTTCGTGAAAAGTAGAAACATTTAGTATGTGGTAATCTGCATTCGTATTAAATTATAAATTGAGATTAAAACAGTGCTTTAGCATTAATGGTACATTTTATTTCATTACTTATCTGCTTTGCATGTTTTTCTTTAAAAATCTCATTTGTTTACTTTATTGATTTCTTCTTAAAATAAACTTTCGCCCTTGTCCTCATTTAAGACAAGAGCGAAAGTATTTTACTCAATGTATTCTGTTGATTATTAGTTCAATGTCATATTAAATCCCGCACCTACACCCCAGTGACCACCAGAATTGGTAACAGATACATTAGACAGAACAGATCCACTTTCAGATGTATAACCAGCACCAAAGGCAAATGCTGATTTGTTACGCCATAAGCCCGTACCAAATCCAACACTTAATTTTCCAGGTGTTTCATTATAGCGTAAGTTCGCTACTGCTATACCAATAGCCGCTGCTTGTCTTGCTTCTTTTCGCACACCCTCAATGCTGTAATTTAAAGCATCAAACTTCATATCCGTATAAGATTTCGCTTCATTAATAACATCACCCATTTGGTGATTGATAATGTCGTTGAAACGCTCATCCGTATATTTTTTTGCCTTATCAAGGACTACATCTATCTTCTGGTTTGTCTCCCAAAGTTGGCTACCATTCACAGCTTCTTTCGAATCCTTGTCTATTTTACCAGCCGCTACATTGTCTAACACTACTGGATCACTTTCACTCACACCAGCTAATGTAACTTTATTTATCTTATCACCCTTTTCATTTTTATCATACTTAACCACGCCATTTGTAACCGTATTTTCAATATTTTCTATCTGTTGATCAATATTGTTTACACGGTTTTCAACTTTAGTAACCCTATTATTTGTCTCAAAAAGTTGGCTACCATTAACGGCCTCTTTTGAATCTTTGGATAATTCACCATCCGCTACATGTTTAATCTTACTTGGCTCTCCATTGTGACGAGCGTCGAAAGCTTTTTCTTCCTCGTTCCAATTTAAACCACTCGATGAGACACTCTGGGTAACGTTGTTAATACGCTCGTTGATACTTTCCATGCTTTTATTAACACCTTCAAACGCATCTACGACATTATCATAGCTCTTCTTGTTATCACCATTTCCATCATTCTTGAATTGTGAAACATAGAATGTGGGAGCTTTCCATTCCCCATTCTGATAACCCGCATCACCACCAAAATAATGAGCTATTTGATTTTTCAGAGCATAAATTTGAGACCCATTTATAGCATCGGTTGATTCAGCAGTAATGTCTCCAGCCTTAAGGTGCATAATCTTGCTATCTGCTTTTTTATCGCCTTCACCATGTTGAGCGACAAATGCTTCTTTCTCATTATCCCACAATAAGGCATCACCTTTTGTTTTATTGATCTCATTAGTAATTTCATTGGTGATCTTATTCTGAATATTCGTGAAAGATGTACCAACAGCAGAAAGCGCTTTTTCTACAGTATCATAGCTTTCTTCACCTGCTGTACCATCCTCCTTAACTGTCTTAAGCGTAAAAGTAGGTGCTTTCCATTCGCCATTCTCATCATAACCAGCGCCACTACCAAAATATCCTGCAAGATTATTACTCATCGAATAAAGCTGAGAACCATTAACCGCATCCGTTGATTCAGCCGTAATGTCTCCATTTAAAAGGTACTTAAGCTTGCTCTTTGCTTTTTCTTCGCCATGTTGAGCAACAAATGCCTTATCAGCCTCGCTCCACAATAAAGCATCACCCTGAACCTGTTGCGTAATATTCGTTATGCTTTGCGTAAAATCGTTAAACTTGTTCGTAATGTCTTTACTGACATTTTCGATACCTTTATCAAGCTGACCTTTATTAACGGCCTCATTGCTGTTCTTTGCATCTGCCACACCAGAAATGATCCGACTTGCACCACTTGCGTTGGCAATATTGATTTCTGTGCCTTCTGTTTTAGCACCAATCGTGAGACGATTTGTTTCCTTATCCTGCTGAATAAAATTCTCACCCTCCACTTTGGTAATCGCATTATTAATCTGGTTGGTAATCTCATTGGTGATTTTATTCTGAACGTTTGTAATAGAACTACCAACACCACTCAAAGCCTCAGCTACATTATGATAAGTTTCATCTTTTTCCTCACCATCAGTGTTAACCGTTTTAAGTGTAAAAGTTGGTGCGGTCCATTTGCCATCCTTATATTCAGCTCCACCTCCAAATGACTTGGCTATATCCGTGGCAACAGTTTGGAGATTATTTGATACCGTTGCTACATTTTGATTTGTCGCAAAAAGTTGTGAGCCATTGATTGCATCTGTTGAGTCTTCGGTAACGTCACCATTTGCAAGAAATTTGATCTTGCTATTCGTTTTTTCTTTACCATGCTGAGCAACAAATGCCCCATCACTCTCACTCCATAATAAGGTATCGCCTTGAACTTGTTGCGTAATATGCGTTATGTTTTGCGTAAAATCGTTGAACTTATTGGTGATGTCTTTACTGACGTTTTCGATACCTTTATCAAGCTGACCTTTGTTAACGGCATCATTATTGTTCTTTGCATCTTCCACACCAGAAATGATCCGATTTGCACCGCTTGTGTTGGTAATATCGATCTTATCGCCATCTGTATCCTTCCCAATGGTTATGTATCTCGTTTTATCATCTTGTTTTACAAAACTATTGGCAGCTACCTGTTCTTTGACATCTTTTTCAACTTTTTGCAGCTGTGCAAAATTCACCGCATCGGTTTCTGCAGTTCCAGCTTTCACACCAGAAAGAGTCCGAGCCCCACCAGTCTTATTGATAAGATCGATTCTCTCACCATCTGTATCCTTCCCAATAGTGATAGATCTCGTTTCATCATCCTGTTTCACAAAGCTATTGGCCGCGACTTGCTTTTCGACTTCTTGAACCTGTTTTTGTATTTGTTCTTGGACTTCTTGCTTGGTTTTATTTAATTGTCCAAAATTCACTGCATCGGTCTCATTAGTAGCCTCTAATACTCCTGTGATCTTTTTACCACCAGCATGAATACCATCAATCGTTATTTGAGGACCATTCGCAATTTTCAAGCCCGTTGTATCTAAAGTATTCGTACCAGTTGTTACGCTACCCAGCGTAATGTCCTTTGCGAGATCAAATTTTACCTTATTGTCACCCTCACCTTTGGTAATTTCAAAATTTTTACTTCCAGCTGCAAAATCTACTGTATCATCTATCCCCACAGCTTTAGCATTTTTACCGTCAACAGACAGTTTCCAGCCTTTATCTACATATTTTCTCAAGTACTTCAACTGTGCAACATTCACCGCATCGGTATCTTGAGTACCAGCAGCTACCCCCGTAATCTGCCGAGAAAACTTATTAGTATTATCACCAACACTAACGGCACCTAATGTACTTCTCCATTCATAAGTTATTTTATCTGTTGCTCTATCTTTAAAAGGGTCATAACCACCTTTAGTACCACCAATATCCGCTACAGAATACGCTCCTAGAGCAACTCCTTCATTCACTTTTGCTTGCGAGTTCACCCCCAAAGCTATAGTGTTAGGAAAAGATGCAGATGCCCCAGAGCCTATAGCAAGTGAAGCCAACCCATCAGCTATAGCATCTTTGAAATCGCCGCCAGTCGTGTTAATTTTTAAACCTTTTATAGCCGCTGCTGCTTGCATTGCTTTTAGCTGTGCAAAATTCACAGCGTCAGTATCTGCACTCCCATCTGCGACGCCTGTTATCTTTTTACCACCAGCATTAATACCATCAGTCGTTATTTGAGGTCCATTCGCAATGACTAAACCCGTTGCATTTAAGGTATTCGCACCTGCCATTACGCTCTCCAGCGTAATATTTTTTGCGAGATCAAATTTTATGTTATTGTCTTTTTCACCTTTGGTAATTTCAAGATTTTTACTTCCAGCTGCAAAATCTACCGTATCATTTATCCCCACAGCTTTAGCATCTTTACCATTAACAGATAGATTCCAGCCCTTATCTACATAGGTTTGCAATGACTTCAACTGCGCAATATTGACCGCATCAGTCTCTTCTGTACCTGCTGCTATGCCCCCAATTTGCCGTGTTTTACCTTGCTTAATATCACCAACACTCACAGCACCTTGTGTACTTTTCCATACAAAATCAGCACCTTCTCCCTTCTTCCCAAGAGAACTATAACCCTCAACACCAGCTCCAACATTGGATACAGAAGCACTCCCTAAAGCAACTCCTCCTGCTACTTCAGTTACAGCATAATCCCCAAGCGTAACGCTTTTCTCTTCATTCGCTTTCGAATAAAATCCCACAGAAATAGATTGTTTACCTTTTGCTAATGCACGATGACCAACAGCAGTTGCACCATTTTCCATAGCCTTAGAAACAGAACCCAAAGCTGTTGAATAATCACCCTGAGCAGTGGTATAATCATTCTCCCCATGTTCACTTTTTACATTATATTCAGAACCTAATGCAGTACTGCTTTTCCCTAAAGCATGTGCCATGCGGCCTATAGCCATACTATCTTCTTTTGTGGCTTCTGCTTGATCACCCAAAGTTATGGCGAATTTCCCTGCTGCTTTTGCATTCGCACCAATAGCAATCCCTTCTACCGCCTGCTCTATTACATATGCATTGTAACCAATAGCAATTGCGTCATTCGCATAACTATGTGCTTTACTCCCGAAAGCTATTGAAAAATCACCAACTGAAACTGTTCTCTCCTCTTCAATATCTTTATCATTTAGAGAAGAGCCGATTGCAATACTATTTTTAGTATTTCTATTTTTACCAGCTAAAGCAGTTAAGCCGATTGCTATTCCTTGATCAGCATTCGTTTCCGCGACTTGCCCGTAAACAATAGCATCATGAGAATTTCCCTTAGCCCGTTCCCCATGGACAAGAGGATTACCTAGTCCCCCATCCCTAGCTATTTGATCTTCTTCCCCTACAGTTTTTGGAGTTAACCCTGCTCTCGTTGTTGTTTTACTGCCTATATTCATATCAATTGAACGTATAAAATCGCTGGCTTCTGCCAAAACACTAGCATTTAATGTCAATGCCGTATGTGGTACTGTTATATAATTGTCTTTTGATACATCATGAAGCCCCAAATAACTGGGAACTTCATCATAAACAGAAATAACACTTTGGGGATATGCCACAGCAACAGTTTTTATATCTGTAGAATCCCCTTCTCTTGAATCAAGATTTTTTGCCAATACAGGAGAAACACTCGACAAAAGTGCAGCGATTGAAGTCAATGATAAAACTTTAATAAAAGGAAAACGAGAAAATTTTAAATCACTCCCCGCTAATTTTGTATATAATTTGTTCATAACAAATTCCCCAATGAAAAAAATTTAACTGTAAACACAAAAAAAGGCACACTTAAACGCCATGTAGGTGTCTGGATCTAGTTTTTTCTAACATCAAAATTTATGTGATTAAAAAAATAGAAAAATTGCGTATTTAGATGTCATACTGAATATCCCCGCTTTTTGTGTTACTCTGAGAAAATAAGGTCTATACTTTTGTAGATTAGTTAATATTTTTTTAATTTCTAGAATGTTTGGTCGTTTTTTGCAAGGGTAATATTATTTTTCTAGCTTTTCGTTTATCACTTTTATTCATAAAGAAAGTGCTAATATCTTGAAGAGAAAGGGGAGTTTTTCTTTTTAACAAAGTGTTAAGCAGAGATATTTTTTGTGTAGAATAAGTGAATAAAGTCTACGACTTTTCTTCAAAAATGCGTAAAGAGGGGTATTTTTAGCTTCATTGTTATCCTTGAAAATAATCTCTTAACAAGCTCTAACAAATGATGAAAATAGACATGGTTTAAGTTACCGCAGACTCATTAGCATATCATTTTTATCACCTCTCCCGTCAAACTCAATCTGTTTTTTACCCGAAGGTGAATCGTAAATTTACAGTTTTGTAAAGAGTCAGACTAATTCATCTTTTCTTTTGAAAAAGGTGCAGACTTTGCCAAAATCGTAAAAGTTTTTCTGTTTGTAAAACCTGTCCGTTATCATTATATCCCTTATCAATCTCTCTATGCATATCTTTTATAGACGTAAAAAATAATTCACCCCTGCCTCATGCGACAAGGGTGAAAAGAATTTTTTATTTGGTTTGTTGATTATCAATTCAATGTCATATTGAATCCCGCACCTACACCCCAATGACCACCAGAAGTAGTAACAGATACATTAGACCTAATATTTCCATTCTCTGAAGTATAACCAGCACCAAAAGCAAATGCAGACTGACTACGCCATAAACCAGTACCAAATCCAACGCTTAATTTTCCAGGTGTATCATTGTAGCGTAAATTAGACACTGCTAAACCAATAGCTGCTGCTTGTCTTGCTTCTTTTTTCACATTTTCTATGCTGTAATTTAAAGCATCAAACTTCATATCTGTATATTGTTTGGACTTATCAACAGCTTCGTCAATCGCATCAATCCTAATATTATTGATCTTTTGATCCGTATACTGCTTAGATTCATCAAGAACAATCTTCATCTGCTCTTGGGTATAGTCATGGAGTTGACCACCATTTACAGCTTCTTTTGATCCTTTCTCAATTTTACCATCAGCGACATTATCAATCACAACAGGTTCACTAGCATCCCCCCCCGCTAATGTGATTTTATTGGTCTTTTTGCCGTTTTCATCTCTGTCATAGCGAACTGCATCCTCAGCAATATCGTTAACCTTATTATCAATATTATCAACTTTAACATTAATATTGGTAACTATGCCCCCAATATCTTCAATGGTATTGGTAATGTTATCAACTTTTTTGTCGATGATCTCAACGTGATTTTCAACATCCGTAACACGATTTTCAACCTTTGCAACACGCTCATTGGTTTGCCAAAGTTGTCCACCATTAACCGCATCTTTGGAACCTTTTTCAATTTTACCATCGGCTACATTGATAATTTTACTCGGTGTTCCATCATGAGTAGCATCATAGGCTTTTTTATCACTATTCCACTTTAACGCATCGGAATCGACCTTCTTGATGACATCATCAATACGGTTATTAATATTCGACATATTTTTATTGACGTCACCAAAAGCATCAGCAACATTATGGTGCTCTTTCTCAACAGTTTGACCATTCTCTTTGACTTGAACAATCTTGAAAGTAGGATCTGTCCATTTGCCATTCTCATATTTAGCACCACCACCAAAATAATTTGCAAGCTTATTGCTCATGAAATAAAGCTGGTTACCCGTAATGGCATCCGTTGAACCATCCGCAATCTCACCATCTACGAGATATTTAAGCTTGCTGTTTGTCTTCTTGCCATTTTTTTCATGACGTGCAACAAACGCGTTGTCTTCTTCGCTCCACAGTAAAGCATCTTTTGAGATACCTTCAATTTTTTGATCAAACTTATTGGATACATTCGTTAAGCGCTTATTCACATCTTGAACATTCTTATCAAGACCTGTTAAAGCTGAGCCAACGTCATAAAAATTAGCCTTTCCTACCGTACCATCTACAATAGCGGATAAAGTATATTTCAGACCTTCAAAAGCACCATTAACAAATTTTGCGCCACCACCAAAAAACTTTGCAATATCGCTTCCCATAGAATGAATTTGAGAACCATTAATGGCATCGTGAGAATCTTCAGAAATATCTCCATCCTTTACACCTGCAATAATCCGTTCTCCATCAGTACCTGTGATATCAATTTTCATACCACCTTTTTTAGCCCCAACGGTGATAAGCTGCTTGTCTTCATCCCATTTAACTAGACTATTTTCTGTTATATCAGAGATTTGATTGTGAATATTTGTGAAAGTATTGTTCACACCGTCAAAAGCATCAGCGACATTACTGTAATTTTTCTTAGAGGAAGTTCCATCAGCTTTGAATTGGATAACCTTGAAAGTAGGAGCATGCCATTCTTTTTTATCATCATATCCAGCACCACCACCAAAATAAGATGCAACATCATTCATCGCATAAATAAGGTGTTGATTAACCTGTCTGATATTAGTATCAAGCCCCGATAAAGCTGAACCAACATCATTATATTCCTTCCCTTTTACGTCGCCGTTTTTATCAATGGTGGTTAAATTATACCTAGGTTTTTTAAAAACACCATTTTCAAATTTTGTGCCACCACCAAAAAATTCTGCAATATCTCCAGATATTTGATTAATTTGACTGCCGTTTATTGCGTCTGTTGAATTTTCTGAAAGTTCTCCTTTTTTCACACCTGCAATAGTCCGCACTCCATCAGTACCTGTGATATCAATTTTTGTACCGCCTTTTTCCCTGCCAATGGTAATAAGCTTTTCGCTCTTATCCCATTTAACAAGACTATTTTCAGTTACATTATTAATCTGGTTATAAATATCCGTGATAGAAGTATCAACAGCAGCGAAAGCATCAGTAACATTACGATATTCTTTATTATAAACAGTAAAAGTTGGCTTGATACCATTGTATATATCTGTCTCCTCACCACCAAAAAAATCCGCTATAGTCTCTGTAATACTTAAAAGCTGATCACCATTGATTGCCTCTCTTGAATCATGGCTGATTTTTCCAGCTCTAACACCATCAATAACCCGCTCTTGACCTTTACTATTAGTAATATTTATTTCAACACCTTCTTTTTCGGCACCAATGGTAATGCGCTTCCCATCTTCATTCCATTTAACAAGACTATCTTCTGCTATTTGACCTTTTATTTCTTTCAACTGTTTATAATTTACAGCATCTGTGTCATCAGTCCCCTCTAACACATTTGTAATTTTTTTACTGCCAGCATCAATACCACGCGAAGTTATGCTTGGTCCCCCATTAATAAACGCAAAGCCATCATTACTCATAATGCTGTTGCCTGTCATAACACTACTTAGCGCAATATGATCCTTTAAAGAAAATATAACTTTATTATTTTCGCCTTTTTCAATTTGGATATTTTTACCGCCACTCTTAGTAGCTCCAGCAATAAGATCTACTGTACTCCCTGCCCCAACATCTGTAGCATTGTTACCATCAACAGAAAGCTTCCAACCTTTTATTACAAGTTGTTTTACATCTTTCAACTGACTATAATTTACTGCATCAGTATCATGTTCTCCGGCCTTCACGTTTATAATTTTTTTATTGTCAGCATCGATACCATTCGCTTTTATGCTTGGACCACCATCAATAAACTCAAAGCCTTCATTACTTATCTTGCTATTGCCTGTCGTGACACTCGTCAACTTAAGATCATCATTCAAAGTAAATGTAACTTTATTGTCGTTATCTTTTTTAATTTTGACATTTTGGCTACCATACTCATTCTCACCGGCAACAAGATCTACTGTACTACCAGCCTTAACATCTGTAGCATTTTTACCATCAACAGAAAGTTTCCAGCCATTTTCTGCAATTTTTTGTACATCTTGTAACTGCTTATAATTTACTGCATCAGTATCATGTTCTCCGGCCTTCACGTTTATAATTTTTTTATTGTCAGCATCGATACCATTCGCTTTTATGCTTGGACCACCATCAATAAACTCAAAGCCTTCATTACTTATCTTGCTATTGCCTGTCGTGACACTCGTCAACTTAAGATCATTATTCAAAGAAAATGTAACTTTATTTCCATCGCTTTTAGCAATTTGGATATTTTTGTGACCTCCATTACCTTCAGCAGCAACAAGATTTACTGTACTCCCGGCTTTAACATCTGTAGCTGCTTCATCTTCAACAGAAAGCTTCCAGCTGCCCCCGTTCTTTTCTACATATTTTTTCAGCTGCCCAAAATTCACTGCATCGGTATCTCCTTCCCCTGCTGCTACTCCTTTGATCGTTTTATTACCAGCGTGAATGCCTTTAACAGTTATGCTAGGCCCATCACCACCGTTAAATCTGAAGCCTGCAGCATCCATAACGCTGTCTCCTGCTGTGACAGACATTACATTAATATCATTAGCTAAATCAAAAGAGACGTTTTTCCCATTTGTATTTGCAATTTTTATGTTTTTATTACCAGTATGATTATTCGTAGCAGCAAAAAAATGAACTGTATTGCCTGTCTCAACATTTGTAGCCTCTCCACTTTCAACAGAAAGCTTCCAACCGCCCCCATTCTCTTTTACATATTTTTCCAACTGCCCAAAATTCACTGCATCGTTAGGTCTAGCTCCATCTGCAACGTTTGTGATTCGTTTATTACCAGCATCAATACCCTCCACAGTCATACTTGGAGTATCATAACCATTCACATAAAAGCCATCAACAGTCATGCTTGAACCGTTTGTATCACCATCCACAAAAAAACCATCATCACTCATAGAGCTTTGACCTGTGGTGACGCTTTTTAACTTAAGAGTATCACTTAAAGTAAATTCAATTTTATGCTTATTGTCTTCATTGCTTTTTGTAATCTTTAAGTTATCTTTTCCTTCCGCATTTTTATTATTATTCACTGAAAAATCTACGGTATCGCCTGCATTAACATCTGTAGGAGCTGTGTTGTTAGCAGAAATTTGCCAACCCCCTCCTCCTCCTTCTCCTATAATACCTCTTAGAGCTTTTAACTGTGCCACATTAACTGCATCGGTATCTTCTTTACCAGCAGCCACACCGGTAATTTGCCGTGTTAATTTACCTTTGCCATCATTACCCTCAGCCCCTACTTCACCAATACTAAAAGCACCTGCCGTACTTTTCCATGCAAGATCGTTTTTTTTGTTCGAGACTGTACCTGTTGCAGGATCATAAGCCTCGGCACCTTTGTCTCTTCTAGAAACAGAGCCACCACCTATAGCAACACCGTCCTTAAAAAACACTTGCGCATTTACACCAATGGCAACCGAATCCTCCATTTTAGCATAAGCATAGGTACCTATAGCAATCGCATTTTCTGCCTCCGCTACTACTTTTCTATTAGGATCATTTTCTTCAGTTCTGTCAGAGCGCCTACCCCCTATTGCAATAGAACCTGAACCTAAAGCTTCAGCATCTACACCTATAGCAATCGCATAATTCTTTTCCGCCTTTACTTTTGTCCCCAAAGCAACACTACTTTTACCTAATGCAGTTGCCAGCCCTCCAATAGCAACCGCTGAATCACCTTTTGCCTCTGAATCAACACCTATAGCAACACTTGCTATACCCTCTGCAAGCGCAGAAACACCAAAAGCTTGCGCTCCACCAGCTTTTGCAGTTGCGCCAGCACCAAATACCGTGGAATAATTTCCTGTTGCCGCAGAACCACAGCCCGTTGCAAAAGAATAAACACCATAAGCCTCAGGCATAGCATCCGCAATACCACCTGTGTTCGTTCCCATATAACCATTAGTACTATCACTTACCGTCCCTTCCCCAGTCCAAGTAACCTTTTCAGTAGTCGTGCCATAAGGCTTACGACCTGAAAAAGGTTTTCCATCAATAAACCTCTCATATTGTTCCTTCGCAGTTATTCGTCGATTATCACCAATCGCTTCCTGTTGTTTGCCACCACGACCGATGACGTTGTCTGCACCACAGTAATTATCATCACCAGCCAAGACAATACTGCCATGGCTACCACGTGGATATACAACATCGGTCAAATTCGTACTTAAATTACTCTGTCCTGTTATCGCGAGATTGGCAGCGAAAACAGGGGAAACACTCGACAAAAGTGTCGCCATTGCCGCGCTGAGCGAGACAGCTTTAATTAAATTTGGTGTGGAATATTTTTTTTTCATAAGAACCTCCTCCAACAGAGCTCAACATCATTACAACGCGCAAAAAACCTCATGGCAAAACCCTCGTTTGCGCACCTCAAAAAAACAATAAATCAATATAAAACTCCCCCTCTGATACCGATATTCACCCAGCATCAGCCTAAAATCTTTGCAACAACATCGAATCTAGAAAAGTCCCCAACCCTTTTAGCTAGAGGGATTCAAGCTAAAAAATAAATAAAAACACAAGACTTTGAAAATATACCTTTATCTCCATTCAAAAACACTGCGATTTATCTCTTAACAAAAATATAGTTTCACTAAAGAGCAATTCCACCTTTCAGATAAAGCGCAGCAGCAGAATGGCAAGAGTGTAAAAAATAATTTTTTATAAATTTGCAAAAATACTTCTTATGAAAGACAAAAAGTGTTTTTTTATAACAGTTGTGCTTATCTGTATGAAAATTATAACTTTTTAGACTTATTTTATAATCTAGTAGATTATGCCCCTTATGAAACCTCATTCTTTGTTATGAGATAACCTATTTTAAAGGATTGTTATTTTCATAAGAAATATAGAATATTGAAAAAATTAAAAAGAAAATATTGTATAACTTATTGCTTTTTATATATTTTTATCACTCAATGCGTTTTTCTTCAAACTGATTTTATAGCAGAAGAGAATTTTATTTTAGAAGGCTGTAATTCATATGCCTTGGGGCATTTTATGTGCCTTTTCAGCTTCAATTTTGCGCTTTAAATGCAATTTTAAAAGTGGCAAAGTGGCTTCGACTTCTTCCATATCATTGAGGTTTTCAATAAGCTCTTGCAATTTTCCGTAAAGCTCTGCTGCTAATTCCGCAACATCTTCAGGAGAAAGTGTTATGTTTGCATCATGATACGTTGTGTAAGCTAAATATCCAAGTTTTTTCATCAAACCAGCAGGTATCGCTTGCAGTTTTAAACCAGCCGCTTTCGCTTTTGCCATATCTGAAAACATCTCGCCATCGCCCGTTACAAGCCAATTTAAATTTACTTGTAATTTCTGTGATAAAACAGCCAAAAACTCTACATTAGGAAAGGTCGTGCCTCTTTCAGCGTGGTCATAAATGGCTTTATTAATACCTAAACGGGTTGCTATTTGATGCCTACTAAGCAGCAAACTTTCTCGTATCAAACGTAATCGCTTTGCCTGTTCTGTTTTGGGTTCAATCTCTTTTTTTGCCAAATTACACAATAATACAAATATTGCGTTGACTTAATGCAATATTTATATTATACCTCTTATTACTGCCCCTTATGTTGGGCAAAGTTTTACATACATAACCCCACAAAAATGGATGTTACAGCATCCATTTCAGCAGGAGCGAAAATTATGACAATTACACAAAAAATGCGACCGCCATAGTATTTTGCCAAGCCCTCATGCTCATCTCCCTAAGCAAAACGCGTGAAAGTTTACCAAATATCGACCTTCAGTGTCAAAAACATTTGGGCACCCTCTCATGAAAAAACAACACCTGCCATGGCCAATTGCATGCCCGTTGAGCAAAATTCTTATCAACGGCTCTCTCAAAAAGCGCAATCATATGTCTCACAGTAGCAAAAACCCATGTGGTTCTCTTCATTGCGTACTGTGCAATATATCACTGAAATCTTATTACAAAAACATGCGAATGCACTTCTCATAGCTTTTTATAAGACAAAAGGTTTATTAATGTCTAAAATTCAATATAAAAAAGGCAAAATAATTTCACTTCTGCAAAAAATGAGATTATTACACATTCTTAAAAAGCTGAACGTTTACAAACCATGCCTGCTTATTGTAGATATTAATGGTATTGATTTAGCTATGATTAGCAATAAAAAGGGTATTTTGTGTATTGCCAAAATATTCTTTTTATGCGCAAATTAAAAGCCTTTTTGCAATGTATTTTAAATGCTATAAGTTCTATAATAAACGCATTGCCATCCATATTTACAATTGGGCACTTCAAAGTCTTGGAGTGACAAAGTTTTTAATAGACATTGATTTAGAAGTGCGTATTTTGCAGAAAATTGACAAAACCATGAGGCTCGTATATATGGAAACTCTGAGTGATGATAGTGGAGTGATCCTTAAACAAATCAAAACTGTACAAAAAACCGTAACGTGGAGGAATTTGGCATGACCTCTTTATGCGGTAAGGAGTTATCCGATACACTGGTTGGTCTTTATGATGACTACCAACGTGGTTTTGACATTGGAGAAGAGCTTAAATTGTGTGTAGATTTAGCTTTATCTCTTGAATTGGAACTCAGTATTCTCCGTTTAAGTGAAACAGATACGCTTTTAAAAAAAGAGATTGTGCAAACCTTGAATCGTCGCAGAAGTGCTCATTCCAATGAAGATGAAATTGATGCAATTTTTCGTATGGATTTTGAAAAACAAAAATAATGTAATATTCTTCCCGTATGATAGAGCACTTTGACCTTCTGCTGTGCTTAAACAAAAAAACTTTTAAGAAGCTTTAAAGTGTTGCACCATTGTCTCTTTACTAAAGTCCGGTGAATTAAAAAACCGCATAAACCCTTGTTGGTCATCATCAAAAAATAAAGAGTATTTTATAACAAAATAAACCTATGCTTGCTTCATTAAAAGCAGCCACACTTTCGCATTTGCTCACCCCCCCTTTAAAAGCAAAATATGAAATATGCCCCCTCGTAAATGTTTATAAAATAGCATATAGCTTTACTGCACTTCAATGTAATTTATCATTTTTCATGTTTATAAAACAGTACGATAAGCATCCCAATAAGCGCAACAATACTTTGAAGAAAATATATCAATTGAGGTGATATGCTGCTGCTATCGCTTGCCATAATGAGATAGACTCCGAGGATAAAGCATCCAGACAAACCATTAAAACTTGCCTGCAATCTTCCTTGGTATTCAGGATCACAAGAGAGTTGCGATAAAGAAATTGAAAGAGCCCAACTCGAAAGTCCAAATCCAATCATAAAGTAAATAGGAAAAACAACAAAAATGTGTGTATTAACAGACAAAATAGCAAGTCCAATAGCCATAACAGCTAATAAAAATGCCAAGGTTTTCCTTATGGATAAAATTTTGCAAAGAAGTGGCGAAAGAAGCGCTCCTGTCAATACGCCCATAGAATAAAGCACCTCAAATATTGCAAAGGTTCCGCTATCCCTGCTTAAAACCTCTTGTGTATAAGGAACCAGAATAACAGGGATGGTCATTAAAAGCGTCGTAATAATCATCTGGCTTATATAAGGCATAAAAAGAACCGGATTCTGCTTAAAATAATGAAGGGATGCTGTATAATTTTCCCACCAGTTTTGCTTACTTTGATTTTTAGATCTACGGTTTTTAGGTACCTTCATTGCAAAGTTAAACAAACCAGCAATAATAAAAAATATACCACCTATTAGAAAAGTTCCTTTTGTTCCTACCCAGGAAAGTATGAATCCACTAAACCCCATACCGATAATCATTCCAAGTTCATAGACCATATCAATGGTTGCATTTGCATTGATAAGCTGTTTTTGGGGAATAATACTTTGGATTAAAGGAACAGCTGATGGCATATAAAAAGAAATAAAAATACCCAACAAAGCAGATAAGATCATCAAATCAATTTCTATACCCAATTGCCAAAGTATACTCCACCCAACAATCACCAAACCTCTGACAAGATTTGAAATGATAATCTGCGCTTTACGATTATATTTATCTGCCAATACGCCTAAAATAGGTGCAAAAATAATGCTCGGCATCCAGAGAAAAAACATTGAAAGCGCTACACCACGAATCGAACTTGTCTGATTGTAAGCAAGCCACGATAATGCAATATAATTGAGCCCATTTCCAAATGTAGCAAACAAACTGCTCAAGGTAAAATAGAGGAAAGTTCTGTTCTCGAATAGAGCAGCGCGTTCTTTCAAATTTACGATGAACATAAATCATCCCCTCATACACACGTCATTCACGATGCTGTATAATCACATTTGAAAACATATATTTAGCTCTTATTGTGATTCATTAAATTTAAGAAAAAACTCTAGGCATCATGTAGGGTAATTTTAAAATATTGAAGATTCATAAATATTTCTATTCTCATTAAGAATTACATTTGCGCCATAGAGGTAAAATAGTAGCACTGAAATGTGTTGTTTTAACTGTAACAGTTACAAAGCGAATAGATGATCTCATTTTTATGATAGAGGATTTGGGATTGATCGTTTCCGCAAGCAGGTTATAAATTTGATACTCATAAAAGACATTTAAGAGGTAATCGCACCAGAAGTGAGACAGATTTTTAGAGGAATATATAAAATCTCAGCGTGATATACGTAAAAAATAATTGGCTTTCAAAATGCATTATTTGAGACAACAGAAGAAAAAGTAAATATCAGCCCTATAGAAGGGGACAAAGAGCAGCTTCCATTCAGCTTTCTTTTAAAATTTATATTTGACATAATGGACAAAGGAGAGCTTCTTTATGTACAGTGCAATTCGTGAGGGGAGGACCAGACCACATGCTAAAGACCATTCAACCGCAAAGTGAAAAATTTGATGGATTGGCTGGTGATTATGATCGCTATCGTCCACGCTATCCCCTCAGCTTATTTAAAATCATGCTGCTTCCTTTTAAAGATAAAAAACATTTGTCCATTGTGGATGTAGGAGCTGGAACAGGCATCGCATTAGAGGGAATTGTCAAACTTCTAGGCAATGAACATCAATATCATGCGATCGATGTCTCAGTAGATATGATTAAGCAGGGGAAAAGAAAATTTCCTTTTGTGCAGTGGTATCACGGTAAAGCAGAAAGCCTCTTGCCTCAAATCGGCAAGGTTGATCTTGTTGTTGCGGCACAAGCGTTTCAGTGGATGGATCGCCCTCTATTGCTTAGCACTGTCTCAAGCCAACTTCGCGCTGGAGGCGTCATGGCAGTTATTCAAAACAATCGCGATTTTCAAAATAGTCAATTTCTAGCTGCTTATGAAACATTATTAGAGGAGATGAGCCCTCACTATTCCCGTTATTATCGTAATTTTGATTTTTTACAAGAAATGCGTGATGGCCTTGGAGCCAATCCAGAAAAGGTTGCTTTACATACACACAATTGGACGATGACAATCCCATCCGAAGCTTTTATAGGTATGAGCCGCTCTTCAACGCAAGCGCAACGCGCCATTGCTAAACACGGAGAAGAATATTTGCAGCAATTGGTTACACTGACAAAACAATATGAAATGCAGGGAAATTTGGAACTTTTATATCGAAGTGAACTCTACATCTATACAAAATAATCTTACATCTATGGTTCTCTCCATTATCTTTTAACGCGTTATAATATTCTAAAACAATGGAGTCATCCTCCCCCAATTGGTTGTATAAAAAGCCACCTAAAGTTGCACTCACGTACCTTAATCTAAGACCATCATTAATTTCTGTCCGATAATGAGGGGTTTTTGCCATCTTAAAATCCAAGCTTATCGTGGTAATGATCAAGAATAACCCCGCAACCTTGCATTAAACAGAGATACTCTTGAGAATACAAAATATAGCTCTCAGAAATAGTTGTGCTTATCATCCAGTAAAGTAACCCTTTATCAGAAGAGTACAACTGCAAAAGACGTAGTAAAAATACTAGCCGCCCCCGCTAATCAAATTTCTGAAAATGACTATCATTACAGTAAATATCAGCGTTCAACTGTATATCATGCCCCTATCGAAACAACTTGACCTGTCCAATAATAGATGTACTAACTGTTTATGAACATGTGTACCGATTATAATATTGCGTGTTTTTAAGAGATAGCAACATGGGGGGGTGATGTGCGCAAACAGCTGATGTTTCGGTTTTATGGGCTTGTTGTTCTGCTCTATTTTTCTGATATGGTGCTCTTCTTAAGTAACCTTTGGAATGCTTATCGCATAACATCCTCATCGATTTTTTTAGGGATAACCATGGCTTTGGGGACCCTTACACCTTATCTTTTGAAAAAAAGTGGTCTTGTACACATTAAAGCCTCGCTGCGATTGAGAGATTTATACAAAAGACGGATTGTCATCTATAGCCTTCTTTTGTTGATCGCTCTGTTTCATTATGTCGACTCCCCTTTGGGTTTTATTGCGGTCTCTATCTCTATTGGTTATCTCTCGTTGATCACCTTAAGTACGCTGGAAACTTATAATACTAAACTCGCGCTTAGTGGTTATATTAGCGCCCAAAAAGCTTCCCGCATTATGCAAACAGTGGTGCAGATTGGTGCCTTTTTGGGAGCAGCATTGAGTGGTTATCTCTTAGAAGCCACCAGCCCACGAGGAGCAGCAGCTGAAATCGGCTATAATGGTTTGATTGCAGCTATTTGTGTGTTTGACATTATTATAAGCCTTGTTGCTGGATATATCATCTTTCGCGATGAATATAGTACCGAGTGCACTACAAATGGCTTGCCACCTGCCACCGATAAAGAACCAACGCTTATACCGAAAGCAGATAAGCTTTCCCTAGAACTTAAATTTTTATGCATCTGTATAGGCCTTATTGGCTTTCACATTTGCGCCTATAATACACTGGCAACCATTCTTTTTCAGAGTGTGAAAGATTTTGGCTCTGAATATTATGGACTGTGCAGTGCAGTTGCGGGTGTGGGCGCTTTTTTGGCTGCTTTTATCAAAATCCCGCGCTTTGAATTCATCTTCCCAGCCCTTATGTTGGGTATAGCTGATCTTATTTTTAGCACCACACAATCACCTTATTTGGCTGTGGCCTTTTGCTTTTTTATTGGCTTTTCTATGAATACCATGCGGATTAACGCCCGCAAACATATGATTGAAGCAACAAAAACAGAAACTCAAGCAGAGCTGGTGGGAAGCTATAGTGGCATGCTTTATACGCTCTCCCAATCGGCGGGTTATGTTATTCTTGGTCTTCTTACAAGCCTTGCTCTTATGGGCCCCCAAGCAGCCATTTATCTTCTCCCCCTTATCGGGCTGATAATCTTTATCTATGTTCTTTTTCTTTCATCACAGCGGGGCAAAGCATGAGCAAAACCATTCTTATTGTCGATCCTTTCTCCACGGGTGCTCTCTATGCCCCTGCTTTGCAAAAATTGGGCTATGTCTGTTACGGTGTTATCTCTCAACCAGCTCCCTTTTCACACTTTATGCTCTCTTATCAAGGTGAGGGCATGGCAGAAGCAAAACTTCATAGTATCGATGAGATAAAACAACGCTTTCCTATCGGCACAATAAAAGCTGTAGTAGCAGGTGCTGAACGAGGGATTTATTGTGCAGAGCAATTGGCTGCTTACTATGGTTGTCCTGGAAATACCCCCTTGACCACCGATTGGCGACGGAAAAAAGCGGCAATGCAAAGGCGCCTTTATGAAAATGGTTTATCTTATATAAGGTCAAAGATTCTTACAAAAGGCGATTGTACTCTTGATGATTTTGAAAGCCCCAGCGGCTATGTGATAAAGCCAAACGATTCTGCTGGGAGTGATGGTGTTTTGTTTTTCTCTAGCCATGAAGAAGTGGCAGCGTGGATTTCTGAGATTGATTGGACGCAGAAAAATATTTTTGGCACACCTAACGAGGCTTATTTGCTTCAAGAAAGATTGGAAGGAGAAGAATACATCGTAGATGCCATTGTAAAGGGAGAGGCTATAAAAATATGCGCTTTATCGCGATATAAAAAGGGTATCCATAATGGAAGTGCTTTTGTTTATGAATCGCTTGATGTGCTTGATGCTCAAGATCCCCTTTATACCGCTCTGATCTCTTATGCAAAAAAGTGCATTCGCGCGGTAGGGATTGAATATGGACCTGTGCATATGGAAATCATGCAAACCGCCC
Organism: Bartonella mastomydis; assembly: GCF_900185775.1. NCBI lineage: Bacteria > Pseudomonadati > Pseudomonadota > Alphaproteobacteria > Hyphomicrobiales > Bartonellaceae > Bartonella > Bartonella mastomydis. The sequence continues at coordinate 596,708 of NZ_LT883137.1, read as the reverse complement.
ACGGCCCAGTGATGATCGAAGTAGGAGCTCGCCTCCACGGAGGGATTGCACCCACTTTGTTTGCGCATTGCTATGAAGACGATTTACTTGACAGCTCCGTTAACCTTATTGCAGGAAATTTTTCGCCAACACCAAGCCGTTTTAAGAAAAAAGGGCGTATTATTTTTCTTATCAACAAGATCGATGGTCATATTATAAAAGATGTTAACCTGTGGAAGCAAAAGCTTCATTCTTGGGGAAATGTGGTTCATTTTATGCTCTTTTTTAAAGAAAACGAGCCTCTACCCTTAACCATCGATTTAAATACCTGCCCAGCCATTATAGCAATTTGGGGACAGAGTGATGATGAATTATCGACTCTGGAAAGGATAATTCGTAGTAATTTTTTATAGAGAAAACAGCAATTGGAAATAATAAAAAAGCCTAAAAATGCTAAATTTACAGAGCTATGCCTTACAGATTATGAAAATCTATTTAAGGTGACAAGATAAATAAAAAAATATATCAATAAAATCAAAGCAAAAAAACTTGAACTTTTATATATCCCATTGATTTTACGATTAATGGCGGAGAGAGAGGGATTCGAACCCTCGATATGGTTTCCCATATACACGCGTTCCAGGCGTGCGCCTTCAACCACTCGGCCACCTCTCCAGAAGTCTCGCACTATACCCAGAAAGAAATAACGTGCAAGCCTAAATTATACATTCAAAATTCAAAAAACGATTTTATCCATAAAAATAAAATGTGATACTTATTGATAACAACTCCCCCCTCTTTTTTAAAGAAGAAAAATTTTTGAAATCACAAGCATACCTGCTCTCTCACGGAAAAATACTCTCTTCAAATTGAAGATGCTACCCATTTTTTTAAAATAAAGTATTACGCACCATCACTAACCCGTTATCACTCATTGTATCTAACAATCAACAGGAATAATAACTGTACAATTCTCTTTTACTCCTTAATATTAAAGCATAGGATAGAATAAACTTTCTTCTAACAAAAACGATTTATAACATGGTTTTTGAGCGAAACTGCTAAGATTGTACGCGCTTTCTTCCCCTTAAAGCTCTCCTATCACCTTATATCATCTTTAAGAGCGCGTACAGCGCGTGCAGTTTCACATTGTAGTGCTTTTTGTGCTAAAATTTTCATCTCTTTAAAACTATGAGTTTGCAAACACGCCTTTACTGGAGAAATATCGCAAGATATCATAGAAAGCTCATTAATTCCCAATCCAGTCAAAATCATTGCACCAAAAGGATCTCCAGCGACACCACCGCATACACTAACCCAACATTTATGTTGTGCAGCTCCCTGAATAGTCTGATAAATCATACGCAAAACTGCTGGATCAAGACTATCAGATTCAGACACAAGATACGGATTTTGCCGATCAACTGCCATTGTATACTGTGTTAAGTCGTTGGTTCCAATTGAGAAAAAATCAACATGAGCACCAAATACATCTGCCATAATAGCTGCTGCTGGAACTTCGATCATAATACCAAGTTTTAATTTTGGTGCATCAATATCATTGCGGATTTCTTCTGCAATCTTTTTTATGGTAACAATCTCTGAAACAGACATCACCATCGGAAACACAATCCATAAATCTCCGCCCTCTTTTGCTGCTCGATACAAAGCACGTAATTGCGGAACCAAAAGATCGCGCCGACGTAACAAAAGCCGTGTTCCTCGAACACCTAAAAAAGGATTATCTTCCTTAGATAAATGTAAATGCGTAACCTGTTTATCCCCACCAATATCAAGCGCCCGAATAATTAATGGCTTATCTCCTACAGCTGTAATCATCGCCCGATATATATCAAATTGGACCTCTTCATCCGGAATATGCGGGTTCTCTAAAAATAAAAATTCTGTACGCATCAGTCCAATACCTTCAGCCCCCGAATCAAACGCAACAGGAACCTGATTTGCATAATTGACATTAGCCATGATACGAATTCTTTGACCATCTGTCGTTTGTACTGGTAATCGAGACGCACTTATCTCACTAACACGCTTTTGTGCAACACTATCAATATGCCTTTGAGCATCTTCAACATCTTCATGCGTAGGATCAAGGTAAATGAACCCGTTATCACCATCAATAATAGCCTGAATATCAGACTGAACCGTTAAAATATCATCACCTACAGCAACAACCATCGGAATACCAAGAGTACGCGCCAAAATAGCTGTATGAGAGAGTGGACCTCCCCATGCTGTTACTAATCCTTTTACTTTTATACCATCAAGTTGTGCGACATCAGAAGGAGAAAGATCATTTGTAACCAGAATAACACCACTTGGAATATCATTTAAAAAGAAGGATCTATAGGATGGATTTATTTCACCTAAAACACGACGACCAACATCAATTAAATTAACCGCACGTGCTGCTAATAAAGGATTATCCACCTTAGAAAACATATCTGAAAATTGCCGAACCGCTCTATCCCAAGACCAAGCAACACCATGACCTTCTGCTATAAAACGACAAGCTTGAGCTATGAGGTTTTCATCTTCCAGCAAAACCATTTGCGCAGAAAAAATCGCAGCAGAATCCGCTCCCATACGCACTGTAATATCAGAAATCACCGATGCCAATTTATGTTTTGTTTTTGTAAGAGCATTTTCAAGACATGCTGCACCAACTGCAAAATCAATTGGCTGGTCTATTATGGAAATATCATTTTGCCTTAAAACAAAAATCTTACCAAACGCTAACCCTGAACTTGCTCCAACACCAGAAATGCCTTTTTGCATGGAACGTGGATACCAACCATGAAAAGTCTTTGTTTGAGATTCTATTTCTCTTACCACGCATTTTTCACTAATACTCACCTTTTTTACAATAGCAATGGCATCATTGAGAAGTTGTGCTCCTTCTACAGCATCTGTAGAAAAAATCAGAACATCACCATTTTTTGCACCTAACTGTAATAACCCAACCAAATTTTTCATTTCAACGGCATATTGACCATGGCGAACTCTGATAGAATTTTGAATTTTTTTAGCAAAATCAACCCAAAGAGAAGCTGGTCGTGCATGCAGACCACTTGGATAATCTAAAGTCCATTCCTGACACACCGAAAGATCACCAAGAAAAGTGTTTTCTTGCTTTATATCCTGATAAAACAAAGTTGTAACAATTTGCTGTTTGTCCGTAGTTGTCGCAAGTACTTCAAGTTGTTTTTTATCAAATAAAAGAGACGTCAATTTTTTGCAAATGTCTCTATAACGATCTGGACACGCTGCAATGGCAATAATCAAATGTGCTTTCTTTCCATCCTGCCACTCAACACCAGCAGGAACCTGTATAACAGCAACAGCATCTTTGATGATTAAATCACAATTTTCAACCAAGCCATGAGGAATGGCTATACCATTCCCAAGCCAAGTATTCGTTATTTCTTCACGTGCAAGCATGCTTTCCAGATAGCACTTGTCAACTGCGCCAATCTGCACAAGCAACTCAGCAGCAGCATAAATTGCATCATTTTTATGATTAAAAGCAGCTGCAAGTTGTACAGATTTGATAGACAAGATTTCACCCTCGGTCAAATCTACATTCATTGCTTCTGCTTTCTCAAATCCCATCATGAATTCAAACTGCCTCACACTCGAATACAAATACCCCTGATAAATTTCATTTCAAAGCCCCATTTTCAAAAATAAAAGAGGTACACATCATCACGATTTTTTGTTTCACGTAATTCAATAGAGCTAAGTGAGGTGCTTAAATACCTCAATATAACCGATAAAACAATTGGATATTTCCCACGGGTAGCTTAAACTATCATAAGTAAATTTGACTCTTAACTCTTACTTTATAAGGACAAAACCTCAATTTTTACATCCCCAATTACCTGAAAAACTATGTTTTAAAAACGCCCTCTTTCTCCCAAGTTATTCAACATAACTTGCCATTATTCTCCCTATAAAAAAGCATCCTTACCAATTATCTGTAACTCAGCTAACATTTTAACTCTTCCTCCAAGTTGATTTAACCTACTGCCCCCTTTTATCAATTTATTACATTATTAAAAACTGCCCCGCACCTTACTATCTTTAAAATTCTGAGCAGCTCATCCTACAATACGAACCCCTCAATCATACAACATTGATACATTTTAAGCTAATCCTTTGCTTCAATCAATATCGCAAACACATAATGCTCTCTGTTACACATTTGCAAAGAACGCACATCCCCCAACACCATTCTCAACCACTAAAACTAAGAAAAATTCTAATAAATAATCTTATTTTCTAGGTAATATTTCGACAAATGAGATAAATAAAGCACAAAAATTAAAAACAATTACTGCCTTAACCTTAGCTCTTATGCTGATTTATTTTCAACTATACGCAATAAAGAGTGAACTTAGAACTAAATACTCTCGAAGATAACTGATTGCATATTGGTTGTTTTTATATCTTCAGCCCTTCTTAAAAATATAAATTTCACCCTCGATTGACTGAAACGCTTTAATACATATTCCCTTTAAAGCAGCTTTAATCATTCAGCCTTATAGATTTTTATTCCTTCTTTTTTTAAAAAATAATCTCACCTGCCCCCATCACCAGCACACATGCCTATAAAAGATTTATCTTTATCAAAATAATTGCATTAAATTTCTCAATAATTTTTCAAAAACAAATTGCTTCTTTTATAAAATAAATCACTCAGCACTTCTTTATGCATAAAAAGAAAGTAAACTCTTCTCGCTCTTATCATACACAAATTTATCAATAAATTCCATCATAGTATCAATACCTTCAATGCAAACACAACACAGCAAAAATTTTTCCCTCATAGAGAAAATTCATTTCCTCAATTCTACCTTTTTCGTTTTTCGTATACTTTTTAGATTCATCATAGTACCAATGCAAAAAGGGAAAGATAACATTCTATCTTTCCCTTTTAATGCTTAAAAACTACAACTGCAATTCAATGAAATTCCAAAATCCAATGACGCCCCAGTTGCTTCCTAGAGAAAATGCTACAGATTATTCTGCTGCCTCCACCATAGGGATAACTGAAACATAGGAACGGTTACCTGCTTTGCGTTGAAAAGAAACCTTTCCTTTTGATAAAGCAAAAAGCGTATGATCTTTTCCCATGCCGACATTGTCGCCGGGATGCCAACGTGTACCACGCTGACGGATGATAATATTCCCAGCAATAACGGTTTCACCACCAAATTTTTTAACGCCTAGACGTTTCGATTCTGAATCGCGACCATTACGCGAGGAACCACCAGCTTTTTTATGTGCCATAGACGCTCTCCTTTAATCTTTCTTACTTTTTGATGCTACAGCCGCTTTCTTCTGCGATGCAGCCTTTTTTTCAACCGTTTTCTCAGCCTTCTTCTCAACAGCGGCATTTTTTGTTTCTTTTGCTGCCGTTGCTTCCTCTTTTATGGGTTTTGCAGCTGCTTTTTTAGGCTTTGAACCACCCATTAAAATTTCTAAAACACGCAGTGTTGTAAATTCTTGACGATGACCACGCGTGCGTTTAGAATTTTGACGGCGGCGTTTCTTAAATGCGATAACCTTGCGTCCACGTGCCTGCTCTAAAATCTCAGCTGTCACCAGCGCATCAGCAACAACAGGGGTCCCGATAACTGCATTACCTTCTTGCCCAACCATCAGAACATCGTTGAATTCAACAACATCACCCGCATTTCCAATAACTTTTTCAACTTTTACCACTTGGTTAGCAACAATGCGGTATTGCTTACCACCGGTTTTAATGACTGCGAACATTTTTTATCCTTCCGTTCACTCCAGCTCTTATTTAATTTTTACCTTGAAATAAGGGAAAATAGGCTGCTTTTTATCAGTCGTAATCAACTTTAAAGAAGGATAAAACCTTCCCTAACACAAATATGCGCAGATTCCTCCACGCTGATATTCTACCTATATGAAGGAATTTCTATTCTCTGTCAATAAAGTCCCATAAAAAAGAAAAAAAGGTTGTACCCAAAACAATTGAAGGTTATCTACCCATCATAGGCACTACTTAAATAGTGCGCATTTTGTTGCACTTCATATGGAGAGGTGGCTGAGTGGTTGAAAGCACCGCACTCGAAATGCGGCATAGGGGTAACTCTATCGAGGGTTCAAATCCCTCTCTCTCCGCCATTGATTTAAAACGATCTTGTCTATGCTCAGTATAGTATAATTTAAAGCTTAGCACTTGCAGGATTTTTTGTTTGTAATTGACCAGTTCGCGCCAGTCTATATGCATCCCTAGAAATAGATATTAGATTCCCACGAGTATTATAATTTCTAGGCTTCTTCTCTTTCAATCTTCAGATTACCTAAACTGACATAAAATATCTCTTTAAATATTATTAAAGGATTTTTGCCAATCACTAACCTTTGATAGAGTTTTAGAAACAATAGTGATTATAGAGCTCTTTGCAATTCCGTTGATTAACAGGCTCAATGCGTTTTATCCGCATCAGAGGTTTTTATAGTAACAAGCCCCCTCAGCTTTTTTCATACAATGTGCGCACTTAGAATTAATATTATGAGTATTTATTCAAAAAATTTTATCTCTTCCTGTAAGCACAAAAAGGAGTGTAATAATTGAATATTGTTTATACAGCTCTTCCTTTTATTTCTAAGCCTTTTAAGTAAACAGATAGCCCCTGTAAAATAAATAAAGGAGCGCTAAAACCTATAAATATACAGAAGCTCTATAATGTAGAAAATGAAAAAAGTTTGATGCATATATGATGCACACACTGGCATCGCCTGCTAAAATCACCTCAGCTAAATTTTCAACTTTTGATTTTCTATTGCCAAAATCCAGTTCGAAAAATAAGGAAGCGTAGAATAAAATAGAGAATTGTCTTATTATTTCTCTCTTATTCTACTTTTGCTTAAGTTCGTACAAAATTTCTTATAAAATTATACTTATTTTGCGCGTCTTGCTTGAATATGGGCAAGCAACCCTAATGTTGAACTATCGCGATTATTCGCTTTACTTTCTCCACGAAGAATAGGAAGTAACTCATTTGCTAATTCTTTACCAAGCTCAACACCCCATTGATCAAATGAATTAATATTCATTAAAATACCTTCAACAAAAATACGATGTTCATAAAGCGCAATAAGACGACCAAGTGCAAAAGGCGTTAATAAATCTTGAACCAGCGTAATGCTGGGACGATTTCCTCTAAAACTTCTATGAAGTGCTAAATGATCTGCTTCACGCTCATCAACACCATTTTTTATCAAGATATGCCGAGCATCTTCAATACTACGTCCCTTCATCAAGGCTTTTGATTGTGCTAAACCGTTTGCCAACAACATCTCATACATAGAATGTAAATTTTTCTCATGCCCTTTTATAAATAAAATAAACTCTACAGGAATAACATCTGTTCCTTGATGCAGAAGCTGAAAAAAAGCATGTTGGCTATTTGTTCCTGAATCACCCCAAACAATTGGACCACTTGAAAAATTTAATGGTTTTCCATCCAACGAGACTTGCTTCCCATTTGATTCCATATCAAGCTGTTGTAAATAAGCTGGAAAATGTATTAAGCGCTGTGCATAGGGAATGATAGAGCGTGATGAATAACCACAAATAACACGATGCCAGAACCCTAAAAGAGCAAATCGAATAGGAATATTTTTATGCAAGGGCATGGTTTTAAAATGTTGGTCCATTTGTAAAGCACCATTGAGAAATTGGCGAAAGTTTTGCCCCCCTATGGCAAACATAACAACAAGTCCAATGGCAGACCAAATTGAATAACGTCCTCCAACCCAATTCCAAAATTTAAAAACTCTTGTGAAATCTATGCCAAATTCTGCTACTTTATCAAGCGCACTCGAAACAGCAACAAAATGCGTGTGAATAGCTTCTTCCCCTAAATGTGAACAAATCCACTGACGTGCAACTTGAGCATTGACCATTGTTTCAGCTGTTGTAAAAGTTTTAGAAGCAATGACAAAAAGCGTTGTTGCTGGATTCAAAAGAGAGAGTGTATCAGAAATATGAGCACTGTCAGCGTTAGAAACAAAATGGCAACGTGGACCATCATGATAAGGTTTTAAAGCATAGGTGACCATTGCAGGACCAAGATCAGAGCCCCCAATACCAATATTAACAATATCCCTTATTCTCTTTCCACTACTTCCCTTATAGCTGCCATCACGCACCTTTTCAGAAAATCTCTCCATATCTTTAAGGACGTCTTGAATATCGCCAATAAGATTATGACCATCCAGCATGAAAATTTCGTCAGCAGGTAAACGTAATGCAATATGAAGAACAGAGCGTTTTTCAGTTGTATTAATGGCTTGGCCCGAAAACATTGCATCACGCCGACCCAACACATCTGCTGCGACAGCTAAATCATCTAGAAGTTGCAATGTTTTAAATGTTACACCACATTTTGAAAAATCGAAAAGAAGATCATCAAGTCTGAGAGAAAAATGAGAAAAACGCTGGTCATCCTCTATAAAATGCTGACGAATATCATAGACTCCATCCTTTGCAGCATGTTTTTTTAAAGCTCTTAATGCGGCTTCAAAAGCCTTTTCATTTCGAATCGAAAAGCTATCTCCCATAAGCTTATCCTATACGATTATTGATAATGAAATCTCTATCCAAACAATAACAAAGCAAAAAACGTCTCCTCGATTGCTCGCTCTTTTCACTGCTCACACAAAAATGAAGGAATATAAAAGTAAAAAATAAAATCCAAAAGTGATACTTTTATAAAAATAAACTTTCAAATCTTCTCTACTCGAACCATCATTTAACTTGATTGAGTTCTTTTGTTAAGCGCAAATCTTCTTCTGCTTTTGATCTTATAAAACGCCCTAAAAAAAGATAAACAACCGGTGTAACGTAAAGCGTAAAAATTGTTGCTAAACCTAAACCACCAACGATAACCCAGCCTAAAGCTATACGAGCTTCTGCACCAGCACCTTTGGCTAAAACCAAAGGAATACCGCCTAAAATGGCACAAATCATTGTCATACAAACCGGACGCAGACGAATATTGGCTGCTTCTTCTACAGCTTCACGCACACTTCTTCCCTGATCACGTAATTGATCTGCAAATTCAACAATCAGAATACCATTCTTTGCCATAACGCCAATTAACAAAATTAATCCAATTTGACTGTAAATATTAAGACTCACACCACTCAAAAGCATAGCAATTACAGCACAACCAATCCCTAATGGAACAGTGGCCATGATAATGAATCCTGAAATAAAGCTTTCAAACTGAGCCGCTAAAACCAATAAAATAATCAAAAAGGCAATGCCGAAAACAATCATAAAATTGGAAGATGTTTCATGAAGTGTTTCGGCTTCTCCCAAAGGGACCACATAGGTTCCTTTCGATAACAAAGGAGAAGCAATTTTCTGCACAGTTTGGTAAGCTTCCCCTAAAGTGATACTTGGAGCAAGATTTGCACTTAAAATGACAGCACTCATGCGCTTTTCCCGTTTTAATTGGGGGGCGATAGCTTTTTCATGTAAACGCGCAATAACCGATAAAGGAACATATCGATTGTCTTTGGTCTTTAAAAAAATATTTTCTAAATCACTAGGACTTTTCATAGGATTTTTACGCGATATCAATTTAACATCGTAAGAATGATCATCCACGTTGATGGAACCAATCTTTTTACCATCCAACATTGCTTGTAATGTATCGCCCAAATTGGTGATATCAATCCCTAAATCAGAGGCTTTTTTTCGATTGATTTCAATAAAAAATTGCGGTTGTGTAGCATCAACAGTAAGACGTGGGCGAATAAAACGCGGATCTGCTTGTAAAGCACGTACCAACTGATCAGCAATAGGTTGTAATGTCGCATAATCATTGCCAAGAATTGCAAACTGTAACCCTTGCCCCGTTCCTCTCACACCTAGAGAATTTCCCTGTGCAGCAAACACAAAAACTGCTGGAAATTGCCTAACCTTCGCATTAACATCTTTCACAATTTCTTGCTGACTGCGTAAACGTTTATCCCAAGATGAAAGCAATAAAACCAAAAAAGCAGTATTGGGTGAACCGCCAATACCTGCAATAGAGTAATTATTAGCAATCTCACCTGCATCACGTAATGGCTGTAAACTTTCTTCAATTTGCTCTACCTGTTCGTTCAAATATTGTGTTGAAATACCTTGTGGTCCATTAATGACCAAAAAGATAAGGGCTCTGTCTTCTGCTGGCGTTAATTCCTGTTGCAACTTCGTATAGCCTCCAACGCAAAGCGCTGCAAAAACAAATGAAGCAAAAACAACAGTCCAAGGCTTTTCTAAACACTTATGCAAACTGTACGTATAGGCCTTATGAAACAAAGAACCCCATTTATATAAAAAAGTAAAATGATGATGGGCTTTTTCCTCTTGCTCCTCAGTATGTTCTTTAAGAAAACGTGAAGCCAACATAGGACAAAGCGTTAAGGCAACGATTGAAGAAAGCAAAATAGAAATTGCCAAAACAAAACCAAATTCTCTAAAAAGTCCTCCAACTTGTCCAGGAAGAAAAGAAATAGGGACAAACACAGCAACGAGAGTCAATGTTGTTGCGATAACAGCAAAAAAGACTTCACGAGTTCCTAACACCGCTGCGGCCCTAGAACCGATCCCCATATTGCGCCATCGAACAATATTTTCCAGAACAACAATGGCATCATCCACAACAAGCCCTGTTGCCAAAACAAGCCCTAAAAATGTGAGAATATTCAATGAAAACCCTACAAGGTAAATAGCGGCAATAGTACCAATCAAAGCGACAGGAAGAGATAAAGCAGGTATCAGCGTTACACGAATGTCTCTGAGAAAGAGAAAAATAACCAAGATAACGCTCAAAATAGCTATGACCAATGCAACCTCAACCTCATGAAGGGCGCTTTTAATAAAAATTGCATCGTCACTAATAACGTCTATATGTACAGAAGAAGGAACGACACTTTTTAGGTTATCAACAACAGCTCTTACGCCTGCAGAAATGTTAAGCGTGTTGGATTGTGCTTTACGCACAATACCTAACCCAATCCCTGTCTTTCCGTTGATACGAAGAATAACGTTTTCTATATCGGGTGATAAAGTTACATGCGCAACATCACCAAGATGTACACGAGGCTTTAAAACAACTTGTTCAAAAGATTCTGGTGTTGTTAAACGTGCGGTGGCGCGAACAACTAAAGTTTGCTTAGAATTGCGTAATGATCCTACTGGCACATCCGTTGTCATATCAGCAAGAACACGTGAAATGTCTGCAACAGTTAATCCATAACTTGCAAGTTTTGCTTGATCTATATCAATCTGAAAAATCTTTGTGCGCGCACTTGCGATCTGGACATCACCAACACCATCAACAGCAGAAATTGCATCAACAATCTGATCGTCTACAACCGCGGTTAAATCATCAATACTCATTGTTGGGGATGTCACAACCAAATACATCATGGCAGCAGCATTCGAATCTGCTTTAATGATCAAAGGGACATCTGCATTTTTGGGTAAAGAATAAGCAATGCGAGACAGAGCATCTCGAATATCAGATGCTGCTACATTCAAATCAACACCGACATTAAAATTAATCTGCACACGGGAGCGTCCAAAAGAAGACGTTGAAGAAATCGTCTTAACACCTGAAACGCGAGAAACAGCATCTTCTATAACTTTTGTCACTTCACGATCAATTGTTTCCGCCGACGCACCAGAAAACATCGTCACAACCGTTGTTACTGGCGTATCAACATCGGGTAATTCTCGCACATCAACATTCAACCATGCGGCAAATCCTGCAATGATGATCATGGCATTTAAAACAAAAGTAAAAACTGGTCTGCGAATAAATAAGGCAATGAGACCACCTTGCTCCGCTTGTGACATTGGCTGTTTTGTGCTCAATTCTTGGCTCATTGTATATCCGTTCCATAAACTACTGATAATTACTGTTGATGGGACTTTGGATCATCAATAATTACTTTACTTCCTGGATAAAGCATTTGCACCCCTTGAATGACAACTTGATCACCATTTGCTAAAGAGGCTTTCACGAAAACTTGATCTGCTTTATGCTGAATAATCGATACGGGTATAGGCTCTACTTTCCCTTCTCTCACACGCCAAACGAATGATCCTTTACTGTTCCATTGAATCGCAAGGGGATTAACAACAGGGAAAGAACCACCATGAAATTGCAAGGCAACAGAAAAGGACATACCAGACATGAGCGTGTCTTTTTCATTATTAATTTCAACCTGAGCATGAAGTGTGCGACTTTCTGGATCAACAACATTATCAATTGCATAAATATGACCAACAAAAGGCTTATCTGGCTGTGCTGTTAATGTTGCCATGACCTCATCTCCTTTATGGATACGCGATACATATCGTTCAGGGACCCATATATTGACTAAAATACGTTCCCTATTCTCAATACGTCCTATTACAGTATTAAGGGTCACGTTATTTCCCACATCAACAGGTAGAATACCAACAACTCCAGCGATTGGTGCATGAATTGTTCTCCGGTCGAGATCTACCTCAGCATTCCGTAAAACCAAATTTGCATTATCTAGCTCTAAGCGTGCCGTAAGTTCTTGCACTTCTGTTGCTGTATTGCTAGCTCGTAATTTAAGAATCCGCGAAAGCGTTAATGCGTTATTATCGCGTTGTACTTTTGCTTTTGCAGCCGCTATTTCTTCCTTTTTAGAATCAAGCTTTGCAATCACGTCTCCCACTTGTACTTTTGTACCAGCAGACACAAAAAGCTTATCAATAACACCTGATGATAAAGGGGTTAAATCTACTTCAGCAAGTGCTTTTCCACTCCCAATAACGTTAAGGTGTTCATAAAAATCTTGCGTTTTTACAAAATCGACGACAACATTTGTCGGTGGTCTTCCTATTTTTCCCTTTGAAGCTTTATGTGATATACTTGTTTTATCCACCATAGAAATAGGTTGCTCTGCACTCTGTTTTCCAGCCCAATAAACAACCGTTAAAACGATAATTAATAACATCAATGGAAAGATCTTTTTTAATAACGCCATACATCTACCCTTGCTGTATCATGCTTACCTGAAATAGTTTTCAACAGTCGTATCGGCGTTTTACACAAAAAACCAAACAGCAGGTATATATCGTACCCCCCACCGCAAAAACATATATCATCTCTGTCTGACTATCGTTCATAGACTAAAACGTCAAATTAACTATCGTTCATATTGCGTGGTAAGGTCACAGCAGAAAAATGACCCTATCAAAAATCCAACTGCATCCATAATATATTATAAGTTTTTTTTAATATCTCATAAAAAAGAGATTTTTTTTATTACGCAACCCAAGTTTCACTTGCATTTCTTTAATGAAACGATTAGGAACCCATTGTCTTAGACATATAAAAAATTGAAATGTGTGCACCCGTAGCTCAGCTGGATAGAGCACCAGACTACGAATCTGGGGGTCAGGAGTTCGAATCTCTTCGGGTGCGCCATCTATCAATAAGTTCAATATCTTACTCACAAACTCAAGCTCTTTAAATTCTTTTAATACGTGATTTATTTTTTGCTTGTCTTTAGTCTTCTTATGGCTTGTTGTTCCATTCTGTTATGAGTCGTTTCTTTAATCCTTTTGATAGAATGGGGTGTTTGTTGCCTTTAATTTAATCCAAAGGTGTTTTCATTAGCAATAATCGTAGTGATTGTATGAGTTGGTGGGTGTTGTTGCTTTTTTTTGCAATCTATGCGCTTGTTTTTGATTTCTTCTGGGTTATACTTTTTAACCAGTTGGGTAATTTTTTACGTGCTTATTTCTATCGTTTCCAGTAAGAAATCTTTCTGAACATTTCATTTTTGTTCTCCCTATTTTTAAGAGAAACTTTAGGTATGTCTCCATAAATTGCAGTTTTTACCGCCTTCTAAAATTCTTCCAGCAGGCTATCCAGAATAACAAATATAAGATATCAATATCGCTGCGTAAAAAGTTTTTAAATTAATATCGCCCAAAGACTTTTTTCTGATGTTCATCATGAGCTCATGTTGAGAATGATATTGCAGGCTGGCTAAAAACTTATCGAAACTGAAAATACAGAGTTTTTTCCCCAAAAAACGCTAAAACTCTTCTTGTGCTCTTTTAGCATTATCTCTTGCGCGATACATCATTGATCTCTATGCTATATCTTACGCTTTCTATTCTCTATGGTTTTTTTTCATTAATCCATAAAGTACAGATTCCAAATGTTAATAAAAGCTCCATTTAAAGAATTTTTCCATGCCTAAAACAGATATTGAAATTGCTCGCACTGCTAAAAAGCAGCATATTACTGAAATTGCACAAAAAATTGGTATCGCCCATGAAAACCTCATTCCCTATGGACATGATAAAGCTAAAATTTCTTCCTCCTACATAAAATCGCTTAAAAATCCAGATGGTAAACTTATCCTCGTCACAGCCATCAATCCCACACCTGCTGGAGAAGGAAAAACAACAACAACTGTTGGACTGAATGACGCTCTTAATCTCATTGGCAAAAAAACAATAGCCACTTTGAGAGAACCATCTTTAGGCCCCTGTTTTGGTGTAAAAGGTGGTGCCGCTGGTGGTGGGTATGCACAAGTCGTCCCAATGGATGACCTTAATTTACATTTTACTGGTGATTTTCATGCTATTACAGCAGCGCATAATCTTCTTGCTGCAATGATCGATAATCATATCTATTGGGGAAATACTCTAAACATTGACCCACGTCGCATTGTTTGGAAGCGCGTTCTTGATATGAATGACCGAGCATTGCGCGATATCGTTATTTCATTGGGAGGCATAACAAATGGTTTTCCACGCCAAACAGGTTTTGATATTACTGTTGCATCAGAAATTATGGCACTCCTTTGTCTTTCTGAAAATTTAGAAAACCTTACACAAAGACTCAAAAAAATTATTGTTGCCTATCGTTATGATAAAACACCCGTAACAGTGGCTGATCTTAATGCAGAAGGCGCAATGGCAGCTCTTCTTAAAGACGCCATACAACCCAATCTTGTACAAACAATTGAAAATAATCCTGTTCTCGTTCATGGAGGGCCTTTTGCCAATATTGCTCATGGTTGCAACTCAGTTATAGCAACAAAAACCGCTTTAAAACTCGCTGATTATGTTGTCACAGAAGCAGGATTTGGAGCCGATCTTGGCGCAGAAAAATTCTTCAACATCAAATGTCGGCAAGCAGGTATTGTACCAAATGCAACAGTGATTGTCGCAACGATTCGTGCATTAAAAATGAATGGTGGTATGGATAAAAATAACCTGACAGAAGAAAATATCACCGCTTTAGAAAAGGGAGCCGCTAATCTTTTACGACATATCAAAAATATGGAGCTCTACGGTATCCCTTGTGTTGTAGCGATTAATCATTTTGGCAGCGATAGCGATGCTGAAATAAGAACACTACAAGAAATAGTTGCAACAACTGGACACAAAGCTATTATTTGTAAGCATTGGGAACAAGGTGGAAAAGGCGCCGTAGCACTTGCACAAGAACTTGTTGCCTTAATTGAAAAGCAAGATTCCCATTTTAAAGTTCTCTATCAAGATGATATTCCCCTCATTCAAAAAATTAATTGTATTATAACAAAGCTATACGGTGGGCGTGGCGCCATCATCTCAGTTCCTATTCTTAAACAACTTGAATCTTGGGAAAAAGAAGGTTTTGGCACCTACCCTATTTGTATGGCAAAAACACCTTATTCTTTTTCTGCTGACCCCAAGCAATATGGTGCTCCTGTCGATTTTGAAATTCCTGTACGAGAAGTTCGTCTCTGTGCAGGAGCTGGCTTTATTGTTGTCATTTGTGGAGATGTTATGACCATGCCCGGCTTACCGCATTATCCTGCTGCTGAAAAAATTCATCTTGACAAAAATGATCAAATACAAGGGCTTTCATAAGTTTATAGCCGTAAACTCTACCCTTTATTATAAAAAGCATTTTATTACAAAAAGAATAGAATTTTAAAAAGCTATATAGACAAATGTCTTATTTGTATGATATAAGCCTCTGTCCTTTTAGATATGCCTTTAAAAGGACGTAGGTTTTCCTATCATTTATGACACTGAAAAAAGCAGGATAAATAGTGCAAGTACTCGTTCGTGATAATAATGTTGACCAAGCGCTGCGCGCGTTGAAAAAAAAGATGCAGCGTGAAGGTATCTTCCGTGAAATGAAAATGCGTAGTTATTATGAAAAGCCATCTGAAAGGCGTGCTCGTGAAAAAGCTGAGGCTATTCGTCGTACACGTAAGCTTGCTCGTAAACGTGCGCAAAGAGAAGGTTTTGTGAGTAACGGGCGAGCTGGTGCGATGAAGTGATGTGCTTTTGATGCATCATAGAATGACATAAGAAATAGAAAATAAGCTGCCAAAAGGCTTTATCTTTATAGGCAATTGATAGATTGCAGGGGATTATGGTTTTTTGTGTGATGTTGTCTAGGACTTTAGTTATATAAATTGAGTGTGTTAATTATCTACAAAGTGATAATTTTTTTATCATAGAGATGGAGTTTACTTCACTTTGTAATTTTTAATAATAGATAACAAACGGCACTTTCTTTAGAGATTTAAGCAATTTTTTCCTATGTAAAATGCGGGTTGAGTGCAAGATATTTTATTATCACTTTTCGCTATAACTCTTCTTCTTCTTTTTATCTCTTAAAAATTGTTTCTTATATGCACATCTGATGATGATTTTTTTTGTCCTTAAATATTCTGCATCTTTCGAAGATTTTAGTTCCGTTTGCAAAACATAAATGATTATCGCAATATGCGATTGTGTGTGTAAGAATATGAAAACACATAGTTCTTTTTCCCTTCACTTATGGTAATTAACCTCATAAAGCGTATTGAATAGTCCCTCTTCTTTCATCAAACTTTTTATACTGAGTTGAAACAAACGAAATTTGATAAATTATTGATTTATCATCATAAGTAATCGTCTTTCATATCAGCTAATAACTTCGCATGCAGCAAATTCCTTCAATATCCTCTCATATTGAATCAACTTTTTTGCTTGTACATCGACAAGCGGGGGTTGTCTGCAAATAAAAATGCTTTTTATAAACGCTCTAAATAATAGGAACGGTATAACATTGAGACCTGTGAAATAGAATGATGGTGTACCTGCTTATTCATGTACGGATAAACAATATCATTGTATAAGATCTTATATATCAACCTATTCTATAATGTTGCTCATATTTTTAAACTTAAATGCTTCATTCAGCGTATTCTTTTGTCCATTCAAAACCGTCTTCTCAAGCCAAATCATAATCCCTTTACTGAACAGTTTTCGTGTTCATAAAATGCATAATTGTACTTTTATTTCAAGAAACACTCTTGGAAAAAAGAAACAACATTGTAGCTCTTATTTCCTGTACAAAAACTGCTCTAACCACGATATATTTTGCTGTTTTAATATTTTTCTCACGCATACAACTCGCCAAAAATCCAATACTTATTTACAACTATCCCCTCATCAACACCCTAAGCACTCAGAAATTCAAACTTTTATTTGCCTCTTCTCGTAACAATTTTTTCATTGTTTAGATCTCGTTAACGGGCAATATGGCATAATTTTTATCAGCCTCCAATCTTATCTTCCAGATTTTAAATTACCCATATATGACGAAATAAAGGAGTTCAGTGTGCAAAATTCTCGTTGGTTTCGCGTTTTAATGCTTGCATGTATCTTAACAAAAGTCATTGTATTGAGTTCACCACGTTTGTTGCACGCACAAACCCTTAATCAAAATTTAGGACCTAGTGGTTTACCGCTTCCGCGATTTGCTTCGATTAAACCTACTCGTGTTAATGTCCGTGTTGGGCCAGGAAGCAACTATTCCATCATTTTTACCTACAAAAAGAAGGGACTACCTATTGAAATCATCCAAGAATATGATCAATGGCGCAAAATTCGTGATGCAGAAGGCGATGAAGGGTGGGTATATCAATCGCTTTTATCAGGAAAGCGAACGGCTATAACTATTCCATGGCAAAAAGATAAAACAAAAAGGCTAATGCTACGAAAAAAACCCACCGATAACTCAGAACTTGTTGCAGAAGTAGAGCCTAATGTCATTGGCAATATCCACCAATGTGATGGACAATGGTGCGAAATCACTCTTAATAATGCCCATGGATGGCTTCATCAACCTCAATTATGGGGGATTTATCCTGATGAAAAAATAAAAGGCTGGTGAATGCTCAAACGCATCAAATTTAATTTTTATTCCTTATTGAATATCCCTACTCCCTACCACAAGATTGACTTTTTGGTTTTAATCGCACGATTAAATCAACATGTGAAATTTCCATACCTTCTGGTGGTGTAGGCAAATTTCCAATAATGGGCAATTCTTCTAAATTGCAAGGAATATCAAGAATATGATTTTCACCTTCTATATAAAAATGGTAGTGATCAGAGGTATTCGTATCAAACCAAGTCTTCGAACCCTCTACGGCAATAATCCGTAACAATCCCGCTTCGGTAAATTGATGAAGCGTATTGTAGACCGTTGCTAAGGATACGGGAACACCCGCCCTCACCGCTTCCTCATAGAGCTCTTCAGCCGTAATATGACGATTTCCTTCAGAAAAAATCATATGTGCAAGTTCTAATCTCTGACGCGTTGGACGCAAACCATTTTCACGCAAACGTTTTTCTATCATAGAAGCGGAATAATACTGGACACTTTCTCCACATTCTTTTGTGGACTGTTTCTCTTCATTCATATCTAAATTGTCTGCATTCCCTGACATATTACAAACCAAAATATCTTCCTGCTTCAATAAGATAAAAATATAAAAAAATGGGAACAGTACGGTGCAATCTTGTATTCCATTTTTAAATAATTATCTATCTAGAATACATAAAAAAGGGCTTTTGTCATTAAAAATGATATAAAATCATTTCCCTCTCTTTAAAATTTGCTCTAAAAGTAGGTCGGGGAAAAGCGCAGAAATAAAGATATATGCAAATAAATGGAGTAACCATGGCTGAACAAAAGTCTCGCTACACTTATGAAGAGCTTCTAAGCTGCGCTCGCGGCGAAATGTTTGGTAAGGGTAATGCGCAATTGCCGGCACCGCCAATGTTGATGATTGATCGAATCACTCAAATCAGTGAAACTGGTGGAAAATACGATAAAGGAATGGTTCGTGCCGAATTTGATATTACGCCAGACCATTGGTTCTTTAGTTGTCACTTTATAGGTGATCCCGTTATGCCAGGATGTCTTGGATTGGATGGTATGTGGCAATTAACAGGTTTTTTTCTTGGTTGGTTGGGAGAACCAGGGAAAGGGAGAGCGATATCAACAGGTGAAGTAAAATTATCAGGTATGGTAACGCCACAAACCAAACTTCTTGAATATGGAATAGATTTTAAGCGTATTCGACGTGGAAATTTAGTCTTAGGAATAGCTGATGGATGGCTCAAAGCAGATGGAGAAACTATTTATAAGGCGAATGATTTGCGCGTTGCTTTATTCAAAGAAGATTGAATGTTATTTTCAGCAGAAAGAATTTTTTACTATTCTGTATGGAATAAGGAGGTATGAATGCGTCGTGTTGTTGTAACCGGAATGGGAATTGTTTCCGCAATTGGAAATAATCCAGAGGTCGTTTTAACCAGTTTACGTGAAGCAAAATCCGGAATTTCTTACGCACCTCAATATGCTGAGTTAGGCTTTCGTAGCAGAGTTTATGGTAAACCTGATATTAATATAGAAGAACTCGTAGACCGACGCGCTTTACGTTTTCATGGACGTGGAACAGCATGGAATCATATTGCCATGGATCAAGCAATTGCTGATGCAGGTTTAGAGCCTCATGAAGTATCAAACGAACACACAGGTATTATTATGGGCTCTGGAGGGGCTTCAACACAGTCAATCGTCGAAGCTGCTGACATTACACGCCAAAAGGGTCCAAAACGTGTTGGGCCTTTTGTTGTGCCTAAAGCAATGAGTTCTACAGCATCTGCAACACTGGCAACTTTTTTTAAAATAAAAGGGGTCAATTATTCAATCTCTTCAGCTTGTGCTACCTCCAATCATTGTATTGGGAATGCGTATGAAATGATCCAATATGGTAAACAGGATCGCGTCTTTGCCGGTGGCTGCGAAGATTTGGATTGGACACTCTCTGTTTTATTTGATGCTATGGGTGCTATGTCTAGCAGATATAATGATATCCCTCATAAAGCTTCACGGGCCTATGATGTCAATCGTGATGGATTTGTTATTGCTGGAGGTGCTGGCGTTTTAGTCCTTGAAGAACTAGAACTTGCTAAAGCACGTGGAGCAAAAATCTACGGAGAAATCGTTGGATATGGTGCGACATCCGATGGACATGATATGGTTGCTCCATCAGGAGAGGGAGCAGAACGGTGCATGCGCATGGCTCTTGCAACAGTCCACGATAAAATTGATTATATCAATCCCCATGCAACAGCAACGCCTGTTGGGGATCCTCCTGAAATAGAAGCTATCCGCCGTATTTTTGGAGCAGGTGATCAATGCCCCCCCATTTCTGCTACCAAATCTCTAACAGGGCATTCCTTAGGAGCCGCAGGTGTTCACGAAGCAATCTATACATTGCTCATGATGAACCATAATTTTATCTGTGAAAGTGCCCATATTGAAGAACTTGATCCAGCTTTTGCGGATATGCCAATTGTTCGTGAACGACGCGATCATCAACAACTGAATACCGTATTGTCAAATACTTTTGGCTTTGGCGGTACCAATGCAACGCTTATTTTTCAACGCTATGTATAAATGAAAGTTCTTAGTAATTGAAAAAAAATACGGTCTTACGGAGAATAATATGAAAGGTTTGATGGAGGGCAAACGTGGCCTTATTATGGGAATTGCGAATGACCATTCAATTGCTTGGGGAATTGCCTGTCAACTCGCACAAGCAGGAGCTGAATTAGCCTTAACTTATCAAGGAGATGCTTTCGGAAAACGTGTGCAGCCTCTAGCTGATAAGCTTGGCTGCAAATTAGTTCTAGAGTGTGATGTTGAAAAAATTGAAAATGTCGACGACGTCTTTGAGAAACTTGAAAAAGAATGGAAAACGATTGATTTTATTGTCCATGCTATTGGTTTTTCAGATAAAAATCAACTAAAAGGGCGTTACGTTGATGTTACAACACGTGAAAATTTTCAACGTACAATGGTTATTTCAGCTTATTCCTTTACTGAAATTGCTCAGCGTGCGGAGAAGCTTATGCCTCATGGAGGGGCACTTTTAACCCTTACCTATGGCGCTTCACAGCAAGTTGTTCCTAATTATAATATCATGGGGGTTGCTAAAGCTGCTTTAGAAGCTATGGTCCGTTATTTAGCGGCAGACTTTGGTCCGCAAAATATCCGCGTCAATGCAATTTCAGCTGGTCCTGTTAGAACCTTAGCGGGGAATGGTATTGCAGCTGCGCGTGCAATATTTTCACACCAACGACGTAATGCCCCATTACGTCGTACCGTGAATATTCATGAAATTGGAAAGTCTGCTCTCTACCTACTCTCTGACTTGTCATCAGGCGTTACAGGTGAAATCCACTATGTTGATTCAGGCTATAATATCATGTCTATGCCAATACTTGAAGAACTGAAAAAAACTGAAGATTCCCAAGAAGGATAAAAAAATATCCAACTAAAAAATAAAATCGATTATCTGTAGAGTGCTTTAGTCGCATAATGATGAGTGTACTAGATTGAATCTCATGAAGACCAATCTATTATATATGATGACATACAATTCTTACTAAGGGAACATGAGCGATTGCAGAAAAAATCATGACGAGATAGCAAATGGCTTGTTTCAAAAATTTTTAATACCTCTAATGGCAGGGGTATTGCAGTTATTGCGCGTTCCTTTCAACTTTTCGAGCCAAGAATAATCCATATATTTCTCTCAAGCTAACCTTTATGAATATAACGCAAAGAACGTGTATACTCCTCTAGAAGGATAAGCAAACACAAAGCCAATTGGGTTATTATTATTGTTTTGCAAAGTGTTTTATAAAAAAACTGATCTATCTCTCCAATTCATTTTTCTGGAAAATTTTGTGTTTTATGGTGTTGTTTTTCTAACAAAGCCCATGTTTTTTCTACAGCTTGTAAATCAACATCAACCTCAAAGCCGCAACATATTGAGGGCAAAATTAAGGCATTTCGAGCTTTCTCTGCTGTTACAGCTTCTGTATGCTAGATACGTAATACCCTCCCCCCTATCTAGTATACAAAAGCTATTAAACGCACAAATAATATCGGAAATTGGATAATAGCAATGATATTTCTAGCTTAACTTTATATAAATAAGGTGCTACTCTCCCATGGATTTTCTACTATTCTTCAAATATTATTGTGAGAGGCGTTTAAGAAAAAATTAAAATTTCTCTTTCATTACATTAGACAAATATATGTAAGTAGAAATGATAGTTTATTTTCAAAGAGTTACTTAATAAGAGCCAAAACTTTTATATTTCAACTCTACTTCATAGAGAATCGAATGATATGAATCTGTAATTTTCTCAGATATAATAGTCTTATACAATCATCAATACAATCTATTTTATATTTCTATTTTTTACGATTGAAGTTATTTAAAAATACAGGATAACACTATATTTCGTCCTTGAGAGTGCGACTTAGTAATGTGTCAGCTGCTTCAGTTATGTCTTTACCACTATAGAGAATTTGATAGATTTGTTCTACAATAGGCATTTCTACCCCAATACGTTGCGCTAACGTATGGACTTCCTTGGTATTCAAATACCCTTCCACAACCTGACCAATTTGTCTTTCCGCTTCTTTTATATCTATTCCTTTACCAAGAAGTAGCCCAAAACGACGATTACGTGACTGATTATCAGTACATGTCAAAACCAGATCACCTAAGCCTGTCATCCCCATAAATGTGGAAAGCTCAGCCCCCATAGCACCCCCTAAACGACTAATTTCAGCGAGTCCTCGTGTGATAAGAGCTATTCGTGCATTTGCCCCAAATCCCATGCCATCTGATATTCCTGCACCAATAGCAATAACATTTTTGACAGCTCCCCCTAATTGAACACCAATCATATCTGAACTTTTATAAACTCTAAAACTTTTGTCACAATGAAAAAGTTGCTGCAATTCTTCAGCAAACCCAACATCAGAAGCAGCTATCGTCATTGCAGTAGGCCAACCAATAGCGAGTTCTTTAGCAAAAGTTGGTCCAGAAAAAACAGCTAAAGGGATTTTTTCACCTAAAATCTCACGAGCGACATCTTGTAAGAGACGTCCTGTACCACGTTCTAAACCTTTCGTTGCCCAAATAACGCGTGAATATTGATCCAAATAAGGCTGAATATTATACAACACTTGATGAAATACATGGCTTGGAACAGCGATTAGTATATTATCACTTGCCGTTATCGCAGTTTTAAGCGAAGCTTCAAGGAATAAATTTTCAGGAAATCGAATATCAGGTAAATATACTTGATTACAACGTTCTTCTTGTAATTTTTTGATGTGTTGAGAATTATATCCCCAAAGTAAAACATTATGACCGTTACGAGCAAGAGCAATCGCTAATGCAGTACCAAAAGAACCAGCACCAATAACTGTCATTGCAACGGTTTTCATTAAGTTTTCTGTTTATTTTCTAAATTGCCGATTTAAATCACACGTTATTATTATAAATAACCTCAATGCTCTCTTTAATATAAATCCTGTAAAATTAAAACGTTACTTCTCCGTAGCTTTATTTACACAACATAAAAACTGTTTTCCACACCCCCTTTCTTTGTATTGAATTGTACAAAGACCATCCTTTATATTTTTTACAAATAGCCATTTGTTTCAAAAATTAAAGCTTGATTAAATAACTCAAGGGACCGTCTTGTTAAAAATACAAGTGTATTCAAAACCATGATACGCATTCCCCTGATATCTTACACTTAGCCTCTTCTTCATACCCTACGATTTTTTTCGACAACACCTGTAGAGCTGATATATGCCGCATCAGCTCTACAGGTATTTTTTACAACTATTCTACAGGAGAGTGCATACTTGGAGTTTGCTCCATAGGCACTTCTGAACTAGGTGCTTGATCCACGGGAGTCTGCATACTTGGAACTTGCTCCATGGGTACTTCTGAACCAGGTGCTTGATCCACGGGAGTCTGCATATTTGGAACTTGCTCCATAGGAACTTCTGAACCAGGTGCTTGATCCACGGGAGTCTGCATATTTGGAACTTGCTCCATAGGAACTTCTGAACCAGGTGCTTGATCCACGGGAGTCTGCATATTTGGAACTTGCTCCATAGGGACTTCTGAACCAGGTGCTTGATCCACGGGAGTCTGCATATTTGGAACTTGCTCCATAGGCACTTCTGAACCAGGTGCTTGATCTACGGGAGTCTGCATATTTGGAACTTGCTCCATAGGAACTTCTGAACCAGGTGCTTGATCTACGGGAGTCTGCATACTTGGAACTTGTTCCATGGGCACTTCTGAACCAGGTGCTTGATCTACAGGAGTCTGCATACTTGGAACTTGCTCCATGGATATTTCTGAGTCCAGCATATTTTCTGACTGTTTTCTTACAGATATATCTTTGTTTGATAACTGCTCAGATACTGAAGAATCATCCATTCTTGATATTTCTGGTTCAATAACACGTCCCGAGCCACCCATCATATTATAATTCAAATGGGAAATAGCCCACCACGTACCTCCAATAATAACAAAAACGCAAATAGCAGCAAACCATAAAGCGCTTAAATTCCATTTGGCATCTGGACCAGAGTTCAAGTGTAAAAAGAAAACAATTTGTACTATAATCTGAATAATTGCCATCCCAATAAGATACGCAACCTTTGTACTAATTGCCCAACTTTCCATCATTCCATACATTACAGGAACAAAAGAACCCAGGGTAAAAAATACAGCCAGAATAAAACCAACCAAATAGGAACCAGTACTGGGACCATGTGTTTCATTTTGCATGCTCATCACAACGCTCCTAATAGATAAACCATGGTGAAAACACCAACCCATACAATATCAAGTAAATGCCAAAAAATCGAAAGGCATGCTAAACGTGTTTTATTATTCTGATCCAAGCCATTACGACGAAGATGAAAAAACATCACAACCATCCAAAGAAGACCAACACTTACGTGAAGTCCATGGGTGCCAACCAAAGCAAAAAATGCTGACCAATAAGCAGAGAGAATTTCTCGTCCAAAAAGCTGTAAACCTGTTGCAGGATCGATACCCGCATAAGCATTTGGATCATAATAAAAAACCTCACCCAACAATTCATGGAATTCGTAAAGTTCCATACCAATGAAGCAGCACCCCAATACAAAGGTAATAGCCATCCATAAACGCACACCACCAATGTTGTTTTTATGTGCTTGTACCATTGCAAAACCATAAGTGACGGATGAAAACAACAAAAAAGCAGTCTCAACTAAAACAAACTTTAAATCTATAAATTCATTACCCGCTTTACCGCCCCCATAAGAAGCAGAAAAGACAGCAAAACTTGAAAAAAGTGTCGAAAACAGGATCAAGTCTGAAAGAATATAGACCCAAAAACCAAACGTCATGACCGAGCTACTATCGTGGTGAAGTTCATCCACAGTATTCGCATTATTCATTGTTACTGCACTCATACTGTCACTCCTTGTTCTTTAAGAACAGCTGTAAAGGCATCTTCAGTTTTTTGTACTTCTTCAGCTGGAATATAATAACCATGGTGATCACCTGTTAATGAATGACACACAAGCGTTGCAACAAAACCAACTAGTCCGATCGCAACAAGCCACCAAATATGCCAAACAAGCGCAAAACCAACAACTAATGAGAAGAAGCCAGCAATAATTCCAGCTGATGTATTTGATGGCATATGAATTTTTGTAAATCCACTTGTCGGGCGTTGATAACCACTTTTCTTCATATTCCAATAAGCATCATCAGACTGTATCTTTGGGAGAAGAGCAAAATTATAGGAAGGAGGTGGTGAAGAGGTAAACCATTCAAGTGTACGTGCATCACCCCAAGAATCATTTAACGTTACCGGTAAGTGACCTTTATGCTTAATACCGTACCAAATTGCCAAAACAACCTGTAACACAAAACAAAGGATACCAAGTAAGATAATAAGAGCACCTAGAGCAGCAATAATAAACATTGGTTGCCAACTAGGTTCCATATAATGCTGAAGACGACGCGTCGCTCCCATTAAACCAAGAGCATAAACAGGGAAAAAGGCAAGATAAAAACCAATAAACCAACACCAGAAAGATGCAATCCCTAGTATGCGATTTGGTTTATAACCAAAAACTTTTGGAAACCAAAAAGCAAGCCCAGCTAGATAAGCAAAAACAACGCCTCCGATAATCGTATGGTGAAAATGCGCTATCAAAAACAGCGAATTATGAAACTGCCAATCAGCAGGAACAATAGATAAGAGAACTCCCGTTAATCCACCACCAACGAACGTAAAGATCATGCCCATGCACCAAAGCATTGGAGGTTCAAAGCGTATCCTTCCTTTATACATTGTGAGCAACCAATTGAAAACTTTTACACCTGTTGGAACGGCAATAATCATCGTTGCGATACTAAAGAAGGTATTTACAGCTTCACCGCCACCCATTGTGAAGAAATGATGTCCCCAAACAAGAAGCGAAAGAATCAAAATAACCACCATAGCCCATATCATGGAAGTGTAACCAAAAAGGCGTTTCGAGGAAAAAGTTGACACAACCTCAGAAACAATCCCAAAAGCAGGAACAACCAAAACATAAACCTCAGGATGACCAAAAACCCAAACATAGTTAATCCATACCATTGGATTTCCGCCACCAACATTGGTAAAGAAATTCATGCTCAGATAACGATCACAGGCCAAAAGTGCAAAGGCTACGGTTAAGACAGGATAAATCACTAAAATAAGGACATTACTGACAAAAGCGCTCCAACAAAAAACAGGCATTCTCATCATTGTCATTCCAGGAGCACGCATCTTAATCATTGTTGCAACGAAATTGACTGCCCCCATAGTTGTTGCAATACCAGAAAGCTGAAGTGACCATAAATAATAGTCTACCCCTGTATCTGGACTCGTTTGCAACTCTGTAAAAGGTGGGTACATAAGCCAACCACCACGGCCAAAATTACCAACACCTAGTGATATATTAATCAAAATGGCTCCTGCAGCCGTAATCCAAAAACCTAGATTATTCGCAAAGGGAAAAGCAACATCACGCGCACCAATTTGAAGCGGTATAAGATAATTAAAAAGACCAAATAAAATAGGCGTGGCCATGAAAAAAATCATGATCGTACCATGCGCCGAAAAAATTTGATCAAAATGCTCAGGGGGCAAATAACCTGCTGTCTCACTCCCAAGAGCTAAAGCTTGATGCGTCCGCATCATAAGCGCGTCCGCAAAACCGCGAACAAGCATAATAATTCCAAGTACTATATACATAATACCGATGCGTTTATGGTCAACAGTTGTAATCCAATTTCGCCATAAAATCCCCCACCACCCAAGCGCCGTTAAAGCAAGAACAGCAACTAAACCAATTACAACAATCGCGATACATGTATACAAAACGATCGGCTCATGTGCAAGCGCATGAAAAGCACCTGCCGTAGGATCTGTAAGTCTTCCAAACATTTCTCAACCCATTTCAAATGAAATTCAAGTTTAAAAGAAACCTTATGTTAAAAGGGCCCTTTCTCTATTGATCCTTTAAATAACATCAGGATCAAATACTGAACACAGTGCACCCCACAGTGTCTGAGCAGCAGCACGTTTCATTAAATCTTCATTACATACCGTATTTTCATCGACACATCGATTAACAACACGATAGTAAAGCCGCTTCTCAACAGGTGCAAAATAACGAACCTCAGCATCTTTCTCTTTCGCAGCAATATCACCCATACGAGGCGCAATAGAAAGTTGACGATAAGACTTACGATCAAGTTCTCGACCATTAGCCCGAGCTTTCACAATCCAATCTTCAAAATCCTGCGAAGACACAGAATGCCACTTAAACCGCATCCCTGAAAAACCATCGCCGCTGTAATTTGCTGAGGTCCCCTTGAATACGCCTTGTTCTTCAGCGATCAAATGCAACTTAGCATTCATCTGCGGCATAGCGTAAAGAACTGTACCCAATTTAGGGACCCAAAAGGCATTGACAGAATTTTCCGACGTCAATTGCAATAAAACTTGACGTCCTTTAGGCGCGTAAATTTCATTGACCGATGCAACACCATATTGAGGATAAATAAAAACCCATTTCCAATCAAGAGATATAGCATCAATCTGCAATGGCTCTCCTTCACCCACAACCTCTATTGGAAGAGGCTTAGCAGGCTCAAGCTTATAGGTATAATAAGCCGTTAGTGAACCTAAAACCATTACAATTACAATCGGGATACCCCACATTACAGCTTCAATTTTATTTGAATGCGCCCAATCAGGAGAATAGTTCGCTTTCGTATTCGATGCACGATATTTTATCGCTAAAAATACCACACTCACCATAACTGGAATGACAACGCAAAGCATAACAAGCACACAAACAACAATCAAAATGAGCTGCTGACGCGCCACATAACCTGATGGCTGAAGGACATCCATTTTACAACCAGACAAAAGCAGTGCTCCCCCTAAAATCACAAGCATTCCTAATTGTCGAACAAAGCTTTTCATCTTTTTTTACCCCCGTCATATGCACTAAAAATTGCCATAAATATAATACCTCATATTGTACAGATTTGAAAATAATTATCAAGTGAATTCAATGCCTATATTACTCTTATCCAACACTTAACTCTTTACCTTTACAACTTATTAATTGTTTTGCAATATACTCAAGCGCAAACCGATATCCATCACTTCCAAACCCACTTATGATAGCGTCTACACCCGCAGATGTATAAGAATGATGACGAAAAGCTTCACGTCGATAAATATGGGATAAATGAACTTCTACTTTTGGCCCTGAAAACATTTTTAGAGCATCAAGAAGAGCAACAGATGTATGGCTGTAAGCCGCTGGGTTGATGATTAATCCAGAACTTAATCCTATTGCTTCTTGTATCCATTCTACTAGCTGACCCTCATAGTTACTTTGATAAAAATTTACGATAACATCAGCTCTTTTTGCCCATTCTCTGCAGTTTTTTTCTATATCTTCTAGAGTTTCAGTTCCATAAATTTTTGGCTCACGTTGACCCAGAAAATTTAAATTAGGACCATTTAAAATCGTTATCATCACAGACATAGCAAGCCTTTTCTTCTCGACCATCACTTAATTAAAAAAATATTTAGCATGTTTTTTACAGTAATAAAGCGCCATTCTTAATCTCAAAAAATTCTGCACGTCCTTTTAAGTCATCAAATAAAAGACGATCTGTTCCTGTCATAAATGTTTGCACAGCTAAATCATCAAGAATATCAAATAAAGCAGCACGTCGATGTGAATCAAGATGAGCAGCCATTTCATCGAGAAGAAGAATGGGAGCCCTTTCCGATATCATACCCGTTAGACGAGCATGACACAAAACCAGACCTGTCAGAAGTGCTTTTTGTTCACCTGTTGAACAAGATGTTGCTGCTCTATTTTTATCTGCATAAAAAACTTGTAAATCTGTGCGATGGGGGCCCTCTAATGTTCGCCCAACAGAACGATCCATTGCGCGATTACGCCGCAACAAATCACAAAATTGCTCTTCAACTTCGGTGGCTGATAGTCTCCTTAGAGCTGTTTCCAAAAAACCATCAATTTGCAAAAAAGCCCGTGGAAAAGGTATCTGAGATGGCATTTGTGTAAACATGTCATTTACAAGCCGAATAACATCAATACGCGCCGCAGAAATAGCTGTCGCCAATTCCGCCATCTGCTTTTCTAATGCATCAAACCAAGCAGTATCTTCATTGCCATCCAAAAACAAACGATTACGTGCGCGCATCGCTCTATCATAATCGGATATACGGCGACTATGCAAAGGATCAATCGCCAAAACCATACGATCCAAAAAACGCCGGCGTTCAAGCGAAGGGCCGGTAAAAAGACTATCCATAGAAGGTGTTAGGATACTAATATGACAGTAATCTGTTAAGCAATCACTTGGCTCATTCACACCATTAATATGGACCTTTCGACTGTTATCGCTAACCTCCAAAGCTGTACCAATCTTCACTTCACCATAAAGAGCACATTCAAGACAGGCAAAGATAACAAATCCTTCACCGCCACCCTCTATAAAGCTAACATCAGAATATGCAGCCCGTCGCAAACCACGACCCGGAGAAAGAAAAGATAACGCCTCTAAAAGATTCGTCTTCCCCGCACCGTTGTGGCCCGTAAAAACCACATGCTGACCCGAAAAATCAATATTTAAAAAAGGATAATTGCGATAACGTAAAAGCTTTAGCTGCCTCACGGACACTTTATGCACATGACTTGCCATGCATTGCAAAACAATCGCCCCTAAACACGAATAGGCATCAGTACATAGAGCACATCCGCATCATCATTATCACGAATCAGAGCTGGTGCTCCAGCTTCAGCCAACATAAAAACCATCTCATCGCTTGAAAGCTGCCCAGCAATATCCAAAAGATACCGTGAATTAAATCCTATCTCAAGTGGTTCAGATGTGTAAGTTACGGATAATTGATCTTCCGCACTGCCCGAATCAGGACTATTCACAACAAGCCTTAACTGTCCATGCTCAATCGTTAACTTAACTGCACGCCCCCGATCACTTGAAATCGTTGAAACACGATCAACTGCTGAAGAAAAATCCTGTCTATTAACAACTAATTCTTTATCATTTCCAAGAGGGATAACACGTTGATAGTCTGGAAATGTTCCATCAATTAACTTTGATGTAAAAATCACAGAACCTACAGAAAAACGAATTTTTGTCTCTGAAAGCTCTATACATACATCACCATCATTTTCTTCTGAAAGAAGTTTTTGCAACTCTCCCACAGCTTTACGAGGAACAATAACACCAGGCATGCCTTCAACTCCTGAAGGCGCTTCCATCTCAACTTGTGCCAAACGATGACCATCCGTTGCCACCAAACGCAGTTTTAAAACATCATCATGAATAACATGGAAGTAAATACCATTAAGATAATAGCGGGTTTCTTCAGTAGAAATAGCAAATTGCGTACAATCAAGTAAATGTTTCAACCCTGAAGCCGATAGAGAAAAGCGATAACCAAACTGTCCAGGAAGTGACTCTGGAAAATCTGCCTTTGGAAGACATTGAAGCTGAAAATGTGCACAACCTGAAACAACGGACATTGTACTTGATTGATTCTCATCAACGGATAATGCAACTTCATTGCCATCAGGAAGTTTTCGTATGATATCATAGAGCAAATGTGCCGGAACAGTTGTTGCTCCAGCTTGTTCCACATTAACTGTAAAAGATTCCGTAACCTCTAAATCAAGATCTGTTGTCTTTAACTGTACACGACCATTTTCTGCATCAATCAGAACATTCGATAAAATAGGAACAGTATTACGGCGCTCTACCACACGGTGAACACGACCAAGAGACTTGAGAAATTGATTGCGATCCACTGTAATACGCATAAAAGCCCCGTATGATTTACCAAAAACGATAAGAATTTCTTCGAATTAAAATAACAGATCCTTTTTAAAGAATCGCCTGCTAGAGTTTATTAAACCTCTTTTGAAATGGCAAGTCACTCCTGCATAAGAAAAAAAAATCCTTCCACAAAATCCCTTAAAGTTTCTTCAAAAAAGAAATGATAAACACTATACAGCCTGTTCTCCAATCAATCGCTTCAGCAATTCAAGTTCCTTGGCCAAGGTCTGATCACCACAAACTAAATCTTCAATTTTACGTACAGCGTGTAAAACTGTTGTATGATCACGTCCACCAAAACGGCGTCCTATTTCTGGCAATGAGCGAGGCGTTAATACTTTCGCTAAATACATCGCAACTTGTCGTGGCTTTACAACCGTCCGTGTTCGACGATTAGACAACAAGTCCTGTTTAGAAACATTATAATGGCGTGCCACCGTACGCTGAATTTCTTCAATCCGAATGCGCTTAGGTTCACCTGGACGTGTCAAGTGACCTAATAACTCGTCAATCCGTTCTAAAGATAAATCAGACTCAAAAGATTGACGAAATAAGAGCTGGTTAAATGCGCCTTCAATATCGCGCCCTGACCCTAAAACCGTTTTTGCAATATATTCCAAAACATCATCAGAAATTGATATCATGCTATCATCTCGCTGTGCCACCTTCAACCGCTGGCGTAACATTTGCAAACGCATTTCATAATCTGGAGCCTCAATTTCAAGGGCAACCCCTCCCTGAAGACGAGACCGAACACGAAGATCAAGAGATTCTAATTCCGCTGGTGGACGATCTGCAGCGACAACAACCTGTTTTGCACTATCAAGCAACATATTAAGTAAATGGCAAAATTCATGTTGTATCGACTTACCTTGCAAAAACTGCATATCATCAATAATCAAAAGGTCGATATCGCGAAGCTGTTCTTTAAAAGAAAGAGCATCATTATCACGAATAGCTGTTGCAAAACGCCACATAAAATATTCAGCCGTTAAATAAATAACACGCGCAGATGTTAAACGCTTCAATGCAGAAGCGGCAATCGCTTGAAGCAAATGTGTTTTTCCTAAACCAACTGACGCGTGAATAAAAAGAGGATTAAAACGCAAAGCACTTTTATGCCCTTCTGCAATTGAACGCGCTGCCGCTAAAGCAACGCGATTAGATGCTCCCTCAACAAAGCTTTCAAAAGTATAGCGAGAATCAAGGGGAGACCCAAAAACTCCTGCTTGAGAACTTTTGGCTGAGTGCTCTGCACAATTCTCAACAAAAGATGAAGTTGTCGGCTCCTCCAGCACAACAGAAGGCGCACTTGTTTTACAAACAACATCTCTTGAAACGCGCTCCATACCGCGAACAATGACTTCAACACGAAGAATTGCTGAGTTCTCTTGTTTCCATAAATGAGTCAAAAGAGAACCATAGTGATTATTAATCCATGAACGTAAAAAAGCGGTAGGAACAGAAAGCTTTACAAGAGTATGACTATACTCAGCAAGTTTCACACGACCAAACCAACTGGTATAAGCTTCAACACCAACCTGCGCCTTTAACTGTGCCATAACACGTACAAAAGCCGCCGCACTCTCTTCCTCTGAAACAATAGAATGCCCTATAGAAGCACTTCTACAAACAACCTCATTACTCTCTGTCATTCTATTCTTTATTATATTCTCTGCCGACAGGATATTCACCGAAACCCTTTTAAAGGAACTAGCTTTAGAGTTCAATTTATCCACCATCTTCCATCCTGATAAAAATAAAATTTTGTCCTGCCAAACAGCTAAAATAAACCTAGCGAAGGCAAAACGCCCTACCCCAAATAAGATTACTCACCCTCCCCTAGGATAGCCTCATCACAACCCCACTAACAAAGATGACCAATAAGATTTACTTGCACTCATGATATGACCCACCCTTCTAAAATGGTAAACATACCAACGAAGAGAACTAAAAAACCATCAAAAAAACCTATCCAACACAAAAGCTTTTCAAAAGCCTAAACCAAAGATGTTATATTCAACAAAATACAGGATAATGTGCTGATGTGACCCCTTCATGCTTTTTAGTCTTCATT
Organism: Bartonella mastomydis; assembly: GCF_900185775.1. Taxonomy (NCBI): domain Bacteria; kingdom Pseudomonadati; phylum Pseudomonadota; class Alphaproteobacteria; order Hyphomicrobiales; family Bartonellaceae; genus Bartonella; species Bartonella mastomydis. The sequence goes on along the minus strand of NZ_LT883137.1, from coordinate 562,915 downwards.
AAGAACCATACAAAACAGCAGAGGTAAAATGCAAGAGGTCAAAATAAAATCAAAAGCTCTCAAAAAATGCTGTAAAAATGCTTATTTCAATGAGGAATGAGAAAAATTATTGATTCAATTCATTTTTTTTCTCTGAATTTACCAATCATTAAAGAATCTCTTCAGATTAAAAAAAAAAAATAAAATGCTTGACAAAAAAGACTCTGTAAAAATCCACAAAGCTTGTGGATAACCATACTCCCCCCCTATAAACTTTCTCTCTTTTTTCAAGAGAAGAATCGTTATCGATTCTTGTCTTCAATAGAAACTTTTTGAAACAATAAATAAAAAGCCAGTACCCTTACAGATACTGGCTTGTTTCTTAATAAAATAGAAAAAGCTTAAACGCTGAGATCCTTTAAACGCTTCGCTAAACGCGATACTTTCCTCGCAGCAGTATTTTTATGAAAAACGCCTTTAGAAACCGCACGCATAATCTCAGGCTCAAAATTTTTAAATGCAACTTCTGCAGACGCCTTATCGCCCCCTGCTATAGCATCATCAAACTTACGCATAAAAGTACGAACGCGTGAACGGCGGGCCCTATTAACCTGTGTGCGTGCTGCAACCTTGCGCACCGCTTTTCGAGCAGAAGGTGTATTCGCCATAAATATAATCTCTCTTTCAACACCTTGGTAAAATGAGCCTTAATAATAACTCTACCAATGTAAACAAACCTAACTCAAGCAAAACTATAAAGCTGCCTATAATTCATGTGGCTTATAGCGCAATGTCAAAGCCAACGTCAATTAAATTTTCAAAGACAAACATAAAAAACGAAACCAAATTCTTTGATCTGCAACTTTATAGCTTAATCGTTTAAAGATATTCCTCAACGAACAAAGGCATTTAAACAGCTAGCTTACGCAAAACATATTGTAAAATTCCACCATGATGCAAATAATCTAGCTCATCTTCAGTATCAACACGGCATAATAATGGAACAGTTTTTACTGTACCATCAGAAAAAGTAATTGTCGCCACTGTCTTTTGGCGAGGTTTCAAGTTATGAATCCCTTCAATTGTTACCTTTTCATCTCCCTTTAAGCCTAAAGATTTCCAACTTAACCCTTCCTCAAAGACAAAAGGAACAATCCCCATACCAACAAGATTAGAGCGATGAATCCTTTCAAAAGATTGCACAATCACCGCTTTGATACCAAGAAGATTAGTTCCCTTGGCGGCCCAATCGCGTGATGATCCATTGCCATATTCAATCCCCGCAAAAACAACGAGCGGAATACCTTCTTGTTTATACGCCATCGCTGCATCGTAAATGGTTTGTTCTACTGCTGAGGGATAGTGAACCGTATAACCACCTTCTCGACCATTTTCTCCTAACATGAAATTACGAATGCGAATATTAGCAAAGGTTCCACGCACCATAACTTCGTGATTCCCACGGCGCGTCCCGTATTGATTAAAATCAGCCACTGCAACACCATGATCCATTAAATATTTTCCAGCAGGAGAAGCTGCCTTAATAGAACCAGCAGGAGAAATATGATCTGTCGTGATTTTATCACCAAACAAACCTAAAATCCGCGCATCCTTAATATCTGGTAAGACATCAGGATTTTTCTGCATATCATCGAAATAAGGTGGATTACGGACATAGGTGGATTGCTCATCCCAAGAATAGGTAGACCCTGTAGGGATCTGAACTTTTTGCCAATTTTCATCTCCCTTAAAGACATCTGCATATTTTTCAGCAAAAACCTTACGCGTGACATTTTCTTCGATAAATGCCTGTATTTCTTGAGAAGTTGGCCAAATATCTCTCAAATAAATCGGTTGACCATTTGAATCTTCACCAAGAGGCTCTTTGGTTAAATCTTTACACACCGTCCCAACAAGCGCATGTGCAACAACTAATGGGGGTGAAGCTAAATAATTTGCTTGCACATCAGGGGAAACACGCCCTTCAAAATTACGATTTCCTGAAAGAACTGCAGCTGCAATAATGCCATTGTCATTAATCGTTTTGGAAATAGCTGGGTGCAAAGGACCAGAATTCCCAATACATGTTGTGCATCCAAACCCCACTAAGTTAAATCCTAATGCATCTAAATCTTTTTGCAGACCCGAATTTTTAAGGTAAGCTTCAACAACTTGTGAACCAGGTGCAAGAGAAGTTTTTACCCATGGTTTGCTTTTGAGACCCTTTGCCACCGCATTTCGTGCTAAAAGACCTGCTGCAATAAGAACACTTGGATTCGATGTATTTGTACAGGAAGTAATCGCAGCGATCACCACATCACCGTGACTGAGCGTATATTCTTCACCTTCAACCGGATAATACTCATCTTGTCCTGAAGTTTTCTTATAATCTTCAACCAATGCCTTCTTAAAACCTTGTCCAACATTTTCCAATGCAATACGCCCTTCCGGACGTTTAGGACCAGCCATAGAAGGAACAACAGTTCCCATATCTAATTCAATTGTATCACTAAAAACGGGATGCGCCACCCTTTCGTCATGCCACATCCCTTGTGCTTTGGAGTAAGCCTCGACTAAGGCAATCCGATTTTCATCACGCCCTGTCATGTTGAGATAACGCACTGTCTCCTTATCAATTGGAAAAAAGCCACAGGTTGCTCCATATTCAGGTGCCATATTCCCAATCGTCGCCCGATCAGCAAGCGTCATATGCTCCAAACCAGGGCCAAAAAATTCAACAAATTTACCAACAACGCCCTTTTGGCGGAGCATTTGAGTCACCGTTAAAACGAGATCGGTGGCTGTGACACCTTCTTTAAGTCTCCCTGTTAGGCGAAAACCAATCACTTCAGGTAATAACATAGAGACAGGTTGGCCTAACATTGCCGCTTCAGCTTCAATGCCACCAACCCCCCAACCTAACACACCCAAACCATTGACCATCGTCGTATGCGAATCAGTTCCCACACAGGTATCAGGATAAACCGTCTCTCCCCCCTCTTCATTCTTCATCCATACACATTGTGCTAAATATTCAAGGTTAACTTGATGACAAATCCCTGTGCCTGGAGGAACGACACGAAAATTTTGAAAGGCTTGTTGCCCCCATTTCAGAAAACGATAACGCTCACCATTGCGTTCATATTCATGCTCAACATTTTCCTTAAAGGCCATGGGAGTGCCAAAATCATCAACAATAACTGAGTGATCAATCACGAGATCAACTGGGATGAGAGGATTAATTTTTTCAGCGTTCCCACCAAGTTTGACCATAGCATCACGCATTGCAGAAAGATCAACAACTGCGGGAACACCCGTAAAGTCTTGCATAAGAACACGTGCAGGACGGTAGGCGATCTCTGCCCCTGCGCTCCCTTTATCATTTAACCACTTAGCAACATTGAGGATATCCTCTTTTTTAACTGTGCGACCATCTTCAAAGCGCAATAAATTTTCGAGAATAACTTTCATCGAAAACGGCAAACGCGAAATGCCTGCAAGTCCATTCTTCTCGGCTTCGATTAAGCTATAATAAGTATATTCTTTGCCACCAACCTTTAATATTCTGCGACAATTAAAGCTATCAATGTGAGTCATGACTGTCCACCCTCATACTATAAACCACCCAATTTCCAGGAATGAACAACACAAACTACGAGTCAAGGTCGCAGCTTGAGCGCAGACGCAATTACCTCCGCCATCCATTTCCCCCTCTACCTTTCATAGGTAAATGCGGAAATTAGCGCCAAAAACCATTCTACACCAGATCTTGATGTAACGCCTCTCTTATAGAACTATTTCTAGAACTATTCTAGGGACAATTGCATAAAAAAACGTGTTTTTTTATGCAATAATGCAATAAAGAATAGGAAAATATAAAAATAGGCAATCATCATGGTGTTATCAGGCAAAGATTTAGCAGCTTACAGAAACGGGGACATTCTGTTCAAAGGTCTTTCTTTTTGTTTATTTCCACAGCAACTGATGACTATCACCGGACCAAATGGCATCGGAAAATCTACATTACTGCGAATCATTGTCGGTCTTATTGAAGCTGCTGAAGGCTATATCGTCCTTAAAGACAATGAACAAAGATACCCTGTTGCCACTGCGTGCCATTATCTCGGGTCTCAAAATGCCATGAAACCTCCTCTATCTGTCATTGATAATTTGCAATTTTGGGCAGAGTTTTATAGACAGCCTCTGTACTCCCCCTATGAAGCCCTTACCGATATTGGTCTTGCTGATCTTGAATATTTACCCTTTAACGCTCTGTCAACTGGGCAACAAAGGCGTGTTGCTTTTGCTCGTCTTTTGCTCTCCTATCGTCCTATTTGGATTTTAGATGAACCGATATCAGGACTTGATAGCTATGCTCAAAAACGCTTTGCTCGTATTTTTCAGCGTCATCTCAATCAAGGGGGTATGATTATCGCCGCAACCCATAATTCCTTAGGTATTCCAGAAAACCATACAATCGCTCTGGAAAAATTTTTACCTCTCTAGGAGAGAATAAAATGAAAGCACTGTTCTGGCGTGATCTTAAACTACTATTAGAGCCACAAACCTCTTCGCTCACAGGACTATTGTTTTTCATCGCTGTTGTGATTATAACTCCCTTTGCCATTGGACCAGATCCAAGAATTCTTGCACAAATAGGACCAGGGATATTGTGGTTTGGAGCCCTTCTCGCAGGACTTCTGAATCTAAACAAACTTTTTCAAATCGATCGCGATGATGGCAATCTTGACCAATTTATCCTTTCAGGACAAAGACAAAGTTTTATGCTGATCGTCTTTACCAAATGCATCGCCCATTGGGTAGGTACGATGCTTCCTCTCATTTTTACCACGCCTATTTTAGCTCTTATGCTCCACTTAGATGTCACGATAACTTTTACAACAATACTTACCCTTTTATGCGGAACACCAGCTATTATTTTTATTGGCGCCATAGGAGCGGCACTTGCAAGCTCACTGTTACATAGCACTCTTCTTATTTTTATCATTATCTTGCCGTGGATCATTCCAATTATGATTTTTGGCGTTTCAGCGGCGACAGCTCCAACAAATCCAAATGCCTCTTTTCTCTCTTCCTTGGCTCTTCTTAGCGCTTTTTCACTTTTTTTGAGTCTCTTCAGCTCTTTTGTTGCCTCTCTAACGCTCAAGCTTTTATCCGAATAGTAAAAGATGATTGCCGCATAGCAAAATTCTGCCTATTATGAATTTCATGAATGAACTATCTCACGCATATAAAATGAGATCACTCCCTGCAAGTTTTTCCCGTTTTATGAAAATAAGTAAAATCATTTTACCATGGCTCGCCAGCATAACGTTATGTCTTCTGATCTTAGGGCTGATTCTAGTGATGTATTCACCAGACGACTATCAACAGGGTATGACTGTTAAGATTATGTATCTCCATGTCCCTTTCGCGTGGTTGTCTACATTCTGTTATATAACGATGAGTGCAGCAGCATTGGGAAATTTGATTTGGAAATATCATCTTGCTGATGTGGCTCTCAAATGCGGGGCACCCATAGGAGCAATTTTTACTGCCTTGGCTCTCATGACAGGAGCACTTTGGGGACGCCCTACCTGGGGAACATGGTGGGTATGGGATGCACGATTAACATCGGTTTTAATTCTGCTTTTTATCTACCTTGCCATTATCCTGCTTGGACGTGCTTTTGACAATCAAGTAAAAGCTGCTCGCGCGACTGCAATTCTTACCCTTGTTGGTTTTGTTAATATCCCTATTATTAAGTTTTCCGTTAATTGGTGGAATACATTGCATCAACCAGCCTCCTTGTTACGTGCTGGAGGACCAACAATCGATAGTGCTATGTTATGGCCCCTTATAACCATGTTATTTTGTTTCGTCTTTATGTTTATTGCGCTCTATTTGATGGCTATGCGAAATGAAATCAATAGCCGTTATATCAAAATACTTCAGATTAAAAAATCCCGTCGTGCACAACAACAGGACTCTTCATCATGCTTGACCTAAATGGCATCCACAGCGGACTTTTAGGAAACTTATCTTTGAAAATTGATTTTTTCCTTGGTACCCTTAAACATGAGCAAATTGTTGTTTTAAGCTATACACTTTCTGCAATATCCCTCCTCTGTCTTATTGGCTATATTCTTTGCAAAGCCTTCTACCAAAAAAAAATTCTCCAACAATTGAACAAAAAAGAACGGTCACAAAAAGAAAAATATAATGAAGAACATCCCTCCAAAACTTAAAAAAAATACATCTTTGCCTGTTTTGTTTGTTCTTTTTGGACCATTTGTGCTTTTTCTTCTTCTTATGGTGTTTTTTTTCAACTTTATGCATAAAAAATACCCGCAAGATCCTTCTCTTCTTCCAAATGCATTGGCTGGGAAACCGGCCCCTGAGATACACCTTCCTCTTCTTGATCAAGAAAATTATCTTCATTCAAAACAGTTTAAAGGACGTGTCACATTGGTCAATTTTTGGGGTTCTTGGTGTTTACCCTGTCGCAAAGAGCATCCTCTTCTTATGAAAATTGCACAAGATAAACGTTTTGATCTAATTGGTATTAATTATAAGGATAACAAAGCAAACGCCCTGCGCTTTTTAAATCGTTTTGGTAATCCTTTTAAATTGATTGGCTTTGATGTTTCAGGATATACAGCCATTGACTGGGGCGTATATGGACCACCAGAAACCTTTCTCTTAAATAAAGAGAGCATCATTATTGCCAAACATGTTGGTCCCTTAACATGGCAAATTTATCAAAAAAAGATCCTTCCAAAAATTGAACAAGCAATCATGACAGAAGAAAAAATAAAATATCTTAGAAAAGACTGAAAATGCCTTTTTGTACATTTTTCAAATAGAAGTGTCATGAACAACGTTTTAAATTGAAAAATACGGTCATGCAGATTTATAAAAAGATAAAATTTTATAACAGGATTACTATTATTGATTCAAACACACATGTGAAAAGATATCTGTAGAAAAAACACCTAAAAAATGACAAATCTATTCCCTTGCAGTGTCATTTTTCTATTTATGCCCTATACAGCCTCTGTTTGTAAGAGTTTTCACAAGGTTCATATTGAGTCTTTTTTATACTTTCTTATTCTCTCGATAAATTTTCTTATGATCATAACCAATGATCTTTTTTGGCCTCTTAAGTTAAGACAAATTCGAGTAAGAAAATATGACTATAGTCAAAAAGAAGCCCTTTCGAGAGAAGAAAGTATCTTTTACAGGGCTCTCTTTTAAAAAAAGCATATCGAGTAAATAGTGATTTCAACAGAAAGATCATTGGCATACCTCGAAAAATGCTAAGGAAAGAAATATTCAAGAGCTTCATATGAGCTTATGCTTTAAGTTTTTATAGCGCGAATAAAATGGGCTTTTGTTGCAATCATCATTTTTATGAAGTTGATTATATTTTTTCTTCCAAAAATTCTTGCGGTGTAAAATGATACGTTTTTGAGCAAAATTCACATGTCACTGAAATATGTTTATTTTCAACCATTTTATTGCGTTCATCAATTGGAAAACCTTCTAGGATTCCTTTAATTTTTTCGCGCGAACAAGAACATTGATCAACAAGAGAAAAAGGATTAAAAACTCTCACACCTTGTTCATGAAAAAGACGGTATAAGAGCTGTTTACTCCCAACTTGGGGATCTGTTAATTCTGAACTTTCAATCGTTGCCATGAGTATTTTAGCTTCCTGCCACTGGTTATCCAATTGGGTTTGGTTTTTTGTTTCTTCTCGCTTTTGATGAAGGTCATCTATTTTATGATGGGACGATGCTTGAGGCAAAAATTGAGTCAAAATACCTCCAGCTCGCCAGCTTTTCTGCGGTTTTCCTTGGTTGTCACGATTGATTAATATAGCAACAGCCAAACGGATATCGGTAGGAATTTGCTCTGATTGATCAAAATAAGTACGAGCAGCTTCTTGTAAATTTGATCCATCTAATGCAACTATCCCTTGATAGGGTTGCATGTGAAGACCTTGATCAATCGTGAAAGCTAAAGTGCCCTTTCCTAAAAGTGTTTCTGAAGAGATTTGATCATTATCTATAGCTTGTTTAAGCTGTTCTTTATCAAAGCGAGCGTATCCCCGTAAACTGGAAGGAGGTGAAAAATCGCACACCAGCATATTAACTGGTCCATCTGAATGGGTTTGTAAAATAAATTTTCCCGTAAGCTTGAGAGAAGTTCCAAGTAGAACAGTTAAAAGTAAAGCTTCTGCCAGAAGATAAGAAACTGGTTCAGGATATTGATGTCTGTTAAGAATAGAATTTAAAGTTTCCCCAATTTGTACGACACGTCCACGGATATCAAGTTCTTCAACTTGAAAGGGAATAACACAATCATCTTCATGCAAGGAGATATTGTTGAGAGAAGCTTCATCTTTAGCTTGTTCATGCATGACTTTACCTTTTATTATACTTTGTTGTAGAGAGGCTATTGTGGAGAGAAAAACGCATCTTGTAAATACCAAGAAAGGATTGCTTTTTGAGTATGAAGACGATTTTCAGCTTCATCAAAAACAACTGAATGCTGTTCATCAATCATAGTATCGGCAACTTCTTCACAATGACGAGCAGGAAGAATGCATAAAAGAACATCAGGTTTTGCTCATTTCATGAAAGCTTCCTTGTCTTGATAAGGCTGAAAATAGAATGACTGTGAATATGAAATTCTTATCCCATGGAAGCCCGATGGATCGGCCATAATACAATCAGCATCTCGCGCCACTTTTTGCGGATTATCGATAAGCCTACGATGCGCTCCTCGTTCACGCGCCCAATTGTATAAATTGTCCTGTTCGCTGCCCTTTAAAATGACCATACGCAAATGAAAATAAAAAAGAACCACAGCTTCAATCAATGAATGAAGCACTTCATTATTCCCATCTCCCATCCATGCAACTATTTTGTCAATCATTGGCTCTCGATGTTCCTCATAGGTTTATATATCTGCTAGAATTTGGTAAAGATGTGTATCATCTATAAGGGCATTAATAAGAGGGATTGGTGCATATTGAGCCAATTCAAACATACGTTTATATTTTGTTATTCGCAGTATTACGATATCCACAAAACGCGATAAAACGCGTGTACTGTGTCGGCTATGATTTCACTATGAACACGCTGCATCTCTGACCCTATGAGCCTAGATTGTATCTCCGCCAAAGCTGGTGCACACTGATATCGAATGAAATATGGGTTCGTGTGGATGATTTTTCAAAAATCATCGCACATGTTTTCCCATAAAAGATTTTGAATTTCTCCCTACTTTAAAAGATGCTTTAAGGATTTTCGCATAATCGAGCAACGTACGTGTTATTGCTAGCGGTAAAATGATAAATCTGTGACATGACGAAGAACTTTTGTCAGGAGTGCGCTATTTGTTTTTCTTTATTTACTTGCGAAAGATAAGCTATTGCTTTTTCAATACGATACAAACTTTCATCTATTTCTTCTTCCCTAATGATAAGAGGAGGCAATAAACGCACAACATTGTTGTTGGCTGCAACACTTAAGAGATATTCATTTTCCAAAGCATTCACGACAAGATTTGCAGGAACAACACATTGAATGCCCACCATAAGACCCATCCCCTGAACGGCGCAAATAATATCAGGATAGATATTGAGAATATGCAAAAGTCCACTTTTCAGCCTATCCCCCATGTTTTGCACATGGTTCAGAAAACTTGGCTCTAATAGAACATCAAGAACACTATTTCCTACAGCCATTCCAAGAAGATTTCCTCCAAAGGTTGAACCATGGGTTCCAGGTGTCATACTTTTTGCCACTTTATCCGTTGCAAGGCAAGCGCCTAAGGGGAATCCTCCTCCAACCCCCTTTGCGAGAGTAAGAATATCAGGTATGACACCACTCCATTCATAAGCAAAAAGCTTTCCTGTTCGTCCCATGCCCGTTTGGACTTCATCAAAAATCAATAACAGACCATTATCATCGCATATTTTACGCAAAAATCTTAAATATTCATGAGAAACCGTTCGTATTCCTCCTTCTCCTTGTATAGGTTCAATGAGGATAGCGGCAGTATTTTGATGAATAGCGTTACGCAAAGCGATTTCATCACAAAAAGGGACTTGAATAAATCCACCCGCTTTAGGTCCAAAACCTTCAAGATATTTTTCATGCCCAGTCGCAGCAAGTGCTGCAAGTGTTCGTCCATGAAATGCCCCTTCAAAAGTAATTATTTCAATGCGTGATGGATAACCCGCAGCATAATAATAATGACGTGCCGTTTTAAAGGCGCATTCCAATGCTTCAGTGCCTGAATTGCAGAAAAAAACCTTATCCGCAAAACTATTTGCACAAAGCCGCGTAGCAAGAGCTATTTGTTCAGGAGACTGAAAAAGATTGGAAACATGCCAAAGTTTTTCAGCTTGCCCTTTGAGCGTATTAACCAATTTAGGATGGGCATACCCTAATGCATTAACAGCAATGCCAGATGTGAAATCGAGATAATGTTCTCCTTTATCCGAAATAAGCCATACCCCACGCCCCTGTTCAAAATGCAAATTTCGTCGCGCAAAACATTCATAAAGTGGTTGTATAGAGATGGCATCCATCATAATTCCCTTTATATTTTAACCTTTTCAATATATATACAAAGCAACACGACAAATAAAACAATATGATACATTTCATCTCGATGCTTTCAACATTTCACTCGATTAATGGTTGCACCTATGGAATAGATCATTACACCAATTGAAAAAAAGTCAATGAAGGTTCTACAAATAAGTATTTTGGGAAAAAAACCTTAAACAAAAGAGAATGTTTAACCTATGATTGATTTGCAAGTTGGGGAAAACATTCTAAATAAACTCTTTGAGAGGCAAAGACTCTTGTCATAGAGTGAGTGCATATTGTAATTTACACTATCGTTAAGCAAGATGATGTGTTTTGATTTGTAAGTTCCACAAGGTTGGATGATTTTCTTATGCTCACTTAGAGTGTAAAATTCTTTCATTCAGCGCATTGAAAACATTATTGAAACATTTGAAGATGCAAAGGGGAAGCATCTCAGTGGCGTTATCGGAATGGAGTGCTGATATGGGTTGGACATGTGAACGCGTTGAGCTTCTTAAAAAGCTTTGGAGTGAAGGGTTAAGTGCAAGTCAAATTGCTGCCCAATTAGGTGGGGTCAGCAGAAATGCAGTCATCGGCAAAGTACATCGATTGAAGTTGCCAGGGCGTGGTAAGACAGCACAAGGAAGCACGCGTACGCAAAAAACTTCCGCAAACAGCCCATCATCTCCACGTGTGCGTCGCAACACATCCACAGTATCGCCAGTAAACACATCATCTATAAACGTTGAAGAAACAGCTTTAAAGACAGAGTTTGTAGCAGAAGATGTTAAAGAAGTTGATATGTCCGCAAAATCTAATGTCGTGGTGCCTATATCACGGCAACTTAATCTGCTGCAATTGAGTGAAAATACATGTAGATGGCCGGTTGGCGATCCTTTATCAGCCGATTTTCATTTTTGTGGGGCCGATTCTGATGAAAATAGTCCCTATTGTGCTTTTCATGCTAAGCTAGCATTTCAGCCTATATCTGAAAGACGGCGAATAAGGGTATAATATCTGCCGATATAATTTCATATTTTACACCTTCTGCGCCTCATTACTAAATTTCAATGCTCGAATTATTATGAGAAAGAAATTTGATAAGACTTTTAATGAATGAGAACGTTTCTTCATGAAAATATTTAACGATTATAAATCTATGCTCTTCTTTATTTTCACGATTCTCTTTAATTTAGTTGTATCGTTTTTAAAACTATCCATAGGAATATGTTTTGAATAATGAATTTCCCAATCTATCATGTTTTTATTCCTCGTGCCTTAATAGCGTACTATCGTGGTTGATAAAATAATTTATCGTTTAGCAACCTGAGTAAAATCCACGAATATATATCTCTTATTTTAAACTCTCTTATATTGAATCAATCAGTATCTTTCTTTCACAAGCGAGAAAGAATCCTGTGTAGCGTAAAAATACTTAAAGAAAAGCGTGCCATCCCCTCTCAAGTATCAAGGTTTTTGCAATATTAGGAGCTAACAAAGTGTGTAATGGCGCCGCCCTGCATTTTTATTAAGCATAAAAATGAGGGTTATATAATCAATTTATACGTTTCATGGAAATCTCTAGTTTACGCGCCCTATCACAGAATAAGCTTAAAAGTATTAAAAGATATTTCTCTAAAATAAGCACGTGAATATGTACCATAAGCGTATTTTGTTTGAGGCGTTCCTGTTTTGCTATGAGGAACCTGCCCTCAAAAGATATGCGATAAACAAAAGCGTGAAACAATGCGTAGCGCGTAAGACGAATAGTCTTTATAAAAAATTAAAATAAGGAAATATTGTATTCAAGTCTCTTATGCAATAGACGGAAATTATAAATTAATATGTTATCATGCCTCTTCTACGATCTATAATACACGGGATCTTTTGAAACTAATATTGAACCTGCAACAACTACAAATAGCATCACATTTCTTTATCCCGACACAAAACGACGCAACCAAACATATAGCGCACCTTCACCGCCATGCTGGCGCGCTGCTTGCTCAAATGCATGAACATAATATCGAAAAGCTGGTGTTGATAACCAATAAGGAACAAATCTATACAAAGCCCCATCACTCCCAATGGATCGGCCTTTCCCTGTAATCACAAGGACGTAACGCAATCCACTCTGTTGAGAGGATTGTAAAAAATTTTTTAAGAAAAAATAAGCTTCTTCCTGCATATAACCGTGAAGATCAAGACGCGCCTCAAGAGGATAACGACCTTGGGAAATTTTACGATGTGCAACACGATCAAAGAAATGAATCTTATGCGCTTGTGTAAGGGCTCTCTTTTCTTTTTTAATCATTGTTGAACGTTGTTGATTTTCCTGAATCCCCAGAGAGGCTTGAGTTATGCACTGTTTCTTATCAGTAATATTTGCAATATCTTCTGAAATAGAAGAGAGCCTCTTATTATGAAGCGGTGTTATTGTGCGACAAACCCTCTCCCATAAAAGGCGATCTTGTGAAGTTAATAAATCTCTTTTTTGTCTCCATTTACTTGAGGACATTTCAATTTCTCATAAATTATTGAGTAATTAATAGAAGAAAAAATACGTTAATTTTCATCCTCTGTAGCAAAAAGCTTCCAGTTTGGGTCCGATGATAGGCTATTGCGAACAAAAGTCCAAATATCTCTAATTTCTACGATAGCATCGGGATCACCGTCTATACACTCGCCCTGTTCATTATAAGTAACAGAAATCATCTCACTGATAATACGTACTGTTAAAAGCTCGTCCTTTTCTTGTATTGCTGCCGCAACAAACTCGATTTTATTAATTCCAACAAAAGTAAACTCTATTCTTTCTTTGTTTTTTTCTCGCTGTTCAATAGCAAAACAAAAGCTCTCAAAAACATCCTGACAAAGCAAGCTTTTAAGTTGATTGCGATCACCTTTAGCAAAAGCTGTTACAATCATTTCATAAGCAATCCCTGCACCTTTTATAAAAGATTGAGGAGAAAAATGACGATCAATTCTACGCAGTGCGCGCAAATTTTCATTCAAAATACTCCCCTCTGGTGCAATCTCATCAATTTCACTAAAATCACCTTTTTGTAAATTTTTTTGATGAGGGAACGAAACAATATTATCCGTCGTTTCTGCCTCAGCTTGTTTTTTAGAGCGACGTGAATAAGGATCAAAAGGAGGCTTTTCAAACCCAATTCGCTTCCCTAATACACTACGGAGTTGCACAAAAATAACAACCATAACAACAAGAGCGATGACAAGTATAACGTCAAATTCCATGGGCGCTGTCAATCTCCAAGCTTTAAGTTTGTAATAAACATTGCAGTCAATATCATTTATCAATAAATATGTAAAATAGGGAATCCTACCATTCAGATATTTTTATAGATTTTATTAAGGAGTGCTCTTAAGAATTTCTCCCCGCCTCTTCCAGAAGGAAATTTTCATGTGATAAAACTTTATTCTATAAATCCTCGTTTTTTTGTCGTTGTCTTTCTCTGCATTCTTTTAATTGAGATCGCTGGTTTTATTTTTGTTGGTCAAGAAATTGGCATTTTGGCAACTTTGAGTTTGGTTATTCTCACAACCATAGTTGGGGTTGTTTTATTGCGAATTCAAGGGATTAGCCTTTTAAAAAACATACAAAGTGAACTTATCCAAGGACGCACATTAGAAAACAATATTATTCATGATGCTTTCATCATGTTGAGTGCGATTTTGCTTATTCTCCCCGGTTTTGTAAGTGATCTCTTGGGGATATTACTTCTTATTAAACCAATTCGCTCTGTTGTTTGGCGTTTCCTTTCATCATTAAAAAACACAATGAATCCCAATACAAAAAACAAAAATAACTCTGAAAAAATAATTGATCTTAATGCTGAAGATTACAAAGTTCATGATACGACAGAATCTCCATGGCGCAAAAATGATGATCACCATTGAAAGTCTTAAAAAATCTGTAACAAACGAAAAAAAATAATGAAGATAAAGAGCGCATTCCTTGCAACCTTTTGCAAGGCGTGATAACCAATTCGATCTTTAGATCTAAAATAAATATACATATTATAATGAGAGAGGTTCGTCGTATGGCCGAAGGTGAAATGAACAACAGTGGTGTAGAGCCGGTTTTTGCTGTATTAACGCAATATTTAAAAGATTTATCATTCGAGAACCCAGGTGCTCCTCATTCATTACGTGCGCGTGAAAAATCACCACAAATTGATATCAATATTAATGTCAATGCTAATCCAATTGGTGATGATAATTATGATGTGGTCTTGTCTCTCTCCGTCAAAGCCAATGATAACACTGAAACTTTATTTCATGTAGAACTGATTTACGGGGGGGTTTTTCACCTTAAAAACATTCCACAAGAACATGTTATGCCACTGGTTTTTATTGAATGTCCCCGTCTTTTATTTCCATTTGCTCGCCAAATTATATCTGATGCTACTCAAAACGGTGGTTTTCCACCTTTGTGGATTGATCCTATTGATTTTGCAGCCCTCTTCCAAAAGCGTCTCGCTGAAGAACAAAAGGACAATCAAATACAGCCTTCTTAAAAATTCGTTCTTTTGCTATCGTGAAGCCCTTTAATATATTATTGATCTATTAGGGGCTTTTTTCCTTTAGACGACTTTTGCCGCATGATAAGCTGCAAGCATTGCAATGTTAACAACATCTGTATCGCTTCCACTAAACGGTACAATTTGAACAGATTTTTCCAGTCCAATTAAAATAGGTCCGATGATGGTTGCTGCTCCAAGTTCTTGTAACATTTTGCTTGCAATAGAAGATGCGTGATAGCTAGGCATAACCAAAATATTAGCGGGTTCTGTTAATCCCATAAATGGATATTGCTGCATCAATTTGGAATTAAGCGCTACATCAGCACTCATTTCTCCATCAAACTCAAAATCAACTTTGCGTTCATGCAAAATATTAATTGCATCCTGAATTTGCTGTGTAACCTTCCCTTTCATATAACCAAACGTAGAAAACGCTAAAAATGCAACCCTTGGCTGATGCCCAAATCCACGCACAAACGAAGCAGTTTGTTCCGCTATATCCGCTAATTCTTTAGCATTCGGATTTTCATAAACCGCAGTATCTGCAATAAACACAGTTCGTCCACGGCAAATAGCCATTGAAATACCAATCAATCGTTCTTTTGGTTTGTCATCAATTGCCCGACGGATATCAACCAGCGCTGTTTCATAATTGCGTGTCACCCCTGTAACCATTGCATCCGCATCTCCTAGTGCCACCATACACGCAGCAAAATAATTTCGATCATTATTGATACGGCGATGACAATCACGCAACAGCCAGCCTTGACGCTGCATCTTTTTATAAAGATAATTCGCATAAGCATCTGTACGACAGGAAAGCTTCGCATTCATCACTGAAATACCTTCACGCTCCAAATCAATTCCAGCGATAACAGCCGTTTCTCTCACTTGCTCTTCGCGACCAACCAAAATTGCTTGTCCTAATTTTTGATGAACGTAGGAAACAGCAGCCCGCATGACTTGCTCTTCTTCCCCTTCTGCAAAAACAATTTGTTTTGGTTCTTGACGAACATGGTTATACACTCCACGCATCACTGAAGAAGTAGGATTACGCCTTGCATTCAAATCGCGCTCATAGGCCTCTAAATCATCTATGTTCTTTTGCGCAACACCGCTTTCCATTGCTGCTTTTGCTACCGCACTTGAAACAACCGTCAACAAACGCGGATCAAAAGGAACAGGAATGATATAATTAGGACCAAATTTTAATCGCTTTCCACGATAGGCTTCTGCAACACTGTCAGGAACTTCCTCATGCGCTAAATTAGCAAGGGCCCTTGCCGCAGCAATCTTCATATCCTCATTAATAACCGTTGCACGTACATCAAGTGCACCACGAAATATATAAGGAAAACAGAGAACATTATTAATCTGATTTGGATAATCGGAACGCCCTGTTGCGACAATGGCATCCTGACGCACTTGCATAACCTCTTCCGGCGTAATTTCTGGATCAGGATTGGCCATAGCAAAAATAATTGGCTGCGGCGCCATAGATTTTACCATTTCAGGAGTCAGTGCACCTTTAGCAGAAACCCCGAAAAATATATCTGCCCCTTCCATTGCTTCCATAAGCGTACGTTTGTCCGTTCGAACAGCATGCGCCGATTTCCACTGATTCATGCCCTCTTTACGACCTTCATAAACCACACCTTTGGTATCACAGAGGATGATATTTTCAGAACGAAAGCCCATCGCTTTAATCAGTTCAATACAAGCAATCCCAGCAGAACCAGCACCATTACAGACTAACCGCGTATTTTGCATATCGCGTCCTGTTAAAGCCAAAGCATTGAGAACACCAGCAGCAACAATGATTGCTGTACCATGTTGATCATCATGAAAAACAGGAATATTCATCACTTCGCGTAGGCGACTTTCAATCATAAAGCATTCAGGCGCCTTAATGTCCTCAAGATTAATTCCACCAAAAGAGGGTTCTAAATGACGCACCAAATTGATAAAATTTTCCGTATCGTTGATATTAATTTCTAAATCTATGGAATCAATATCCGCAAAACGCTTAAACAGCACTGCTTTGCCTTCCATAACCGGCTTAGAGGCAAGAGCACCTAAATTGCCTAACCCTAAGATAGCGGTTCCATTTGAAATAACAGCAACAAGATTGCCTTTTGCTGTATAATCATAAGCGAGCGCTGGATTTTGAGCAATTGCCTTAACGGGAACAGCAACGCCTGGTGAATAAGCAAGAGCTAAATCATGCTGTGTTGCCATAGACTTTGTTGCAACAATCTCAAGCTTTCCTGGTCGGCCACGACTATGAAAATCAAGAGCTTCTCGTTCGCTCGCACTGTAAACCGTTTGAGACATTTTCTGATCCTGCTCGCTCTTTTTCATCTCACTTTATTTTCTCCAAAAACAGTGTAAATTTTGCTTGATAATACTTATAGTTATTCAATTTGATTCATATGTTAAAAATCGCTATGCTTTAGCCTTAGCAAATCTAATGATGTGTTTCAATTTAGAGATAAATAAATATCGAAGTAAACAGAAAAAGAGTAAAAGCTTCACTGAAAAGGAACAGGCCACGTAGAAATGGATAAAAAAAACGACCATAAAAATAATTTAATTCCACAGCCTGCTTCCTCTCAAGAACGTCTTACTCCTATGATGGAGCAATATATAGAAATCAAAGCCGTCCATCATGATTCTCTTCTTTTTTACCGAATGGGGGATTTTTATGAACTCTTTTTTAATGATGCAATTGAAGCTGCTCAGGCTTTAGGAATCACTCTCACAGCACGCGGAAAACATTTAGGGCAAGATATTCCTATGTGTGGTGTTCCCGTTCATGCTGCAGATGATTATTTACAAAAATTGATTGCTTGTGGTTATCGCGTTGCTGTTTGTGAACAAACAGAAGATCCTGCTGAGGCAAAAAAACGCGGCTCAAAATCTGTTGTTCGGCGTGATGTTGTTCGCCTTGTAACCCCTGGAACAATAACAGAAGAAAAACTCCTTGATCCAACACGCGCAAATTATTTGATGACACTTTCTCGTATAAAAACCAGTGATGGAGAAGAATTTGCCCTTTCTTGGATTGATATCTCAACAGGCATATTTCGTGTAACTGAAAGCCGCCAAGAAAAACTTTTAGCCGATATTATGCGTGTCGATCCACAAGAGATCATTGTTGCTGATTCCTTTTTTCATGATCAATCGCACAAATCACTTTTTAATGTTCTTGATCGTATCGTTTCACCTCAACCGGCGTGTCTTTTTGATACCCTCACTGCTGAACGCGATATTTGCACTTATTTTAAACTTTCAACGCTTGAAGGTGTTGCCGATTATTCACGCTGTGAACTCTCTGCCATCATAGCTGCTATTCGTTATATCGAAAAAACACAAATCACGCATCGTCCTCCCCTCATGCAACCTGAGCGCCAAAATGAAAGCGCTACCCTTTTTATTGATGCTGCAACCAGACTAAGCCTTGAGCTTATTCGAACAACATCAGGTCAACGGGATGGAAGCTTATTAAAAGCTATTGATCGCACTGTAACAGGAGGAGGCTCTCGCCTTCTCATTGATCGCCTTATTGCTCCTCTTACCACCCCTTCAGCTATTGATACCCGTTTGGATTCTATCGATTTTTTTCTCCGTAATCCTTCTCTTGCAGAAGCGATAAAACTCACTTTAAAAGGGGGACCAGATATGCCGCGGGCTGTTTCACGTTTGGCTCTTGGACGAGGAGGTCCCCGTGATATGGCAACGATTCAACGCGGCTTTGAAATCATTCATGAAATTCATCAGCTTCTTAATCATGAGCTCTTACCTCAAGAAATAAGTGATATACAACAGGTGTTTTCAAATCTACCCGTTGCTTTACATTGCCATTTAGACCAAGCATTGGCTGATGATCTGCCTCTGCTTAAACGTGATGGTGGTTTTGTTCGTTCCAATTATCATCAAGAGCTCGATGAAATGCGTGCCTTACGGGATGAATCACGCCGTGTCATTGCTGAACTTCAAGCGCAATATGCCCAAGAAACAGATATTAAGACGCTTAAAATAAAGCATAATAATATTCTAGGCTATTTCATTGAAGTCACCAGTATACAAGCATCTGCCCTTACAAATAATCCACAAGCCAAAGCACGTTTTATTCATCGGCAAACAATGGCAAATGCTATGCGTTTTACGACAACAGAACTTGCTGATCTTGAAAGCCGTATTGCTCATGCTGCCAATCACGCATTGACGCTTGAACTGGAGATCTTTGATACGCTTGTTCAAGAAATTATCGAACACGTTGATTTTATCCGTAAAGCCGCTGAAGCCCTTGCTATTTTAGATGTTTCTGTCGCTTTAGCGCATCTTGCTGAAGAACAAGGATATTGCCGCCCTAAAATTGATCATTCACTAACCTTTCATATCACCGCAGGTCGCCATCCAGTTGTAGAACAAGCACTCCGCAAACAAGCAGCCGAGCCCTTTGTTGCCAATCATTGTGATCTCTCTGTGCAAGAAAATCAGCAATATGCAGCAATCTGGCTTTTGACAGGACCGAATATGGGAGGAAAATCAACTTTTTTGCGGCAAAATGCGCTTATTGCGATTATGGCACAAATGGGATCCTTTGTTCCAGCAACTTCAGCGCATATTGGCGTTGTTGATCGTCTGTTTAGTCGTGTTGGGGCTTCCGATGATCTTGCTCGGGGGCGCTCAACCTTTATGATGGAAATGGTTGAAACAGCAACGATTCTCAATCATGCAAGTCACCATTCTCTTGTTATTCTTGATGAAATAGGACGTGGAACATCAACCTTTGATGGACTTTCCATTGCTTGGGCAGCCGTTGAATATCTCCATGAAGTTAACCATTGTCGTGCTATTCTCGCTACCCATTTTCATGAAATGACTGCTCTTACCGAAAAACTTGACAGACTGCATAATGTAACCATGAAAGTTAAAAATTGGAATGGTGATGTGGTTTTTCTCCATGAGGTCGCACCAGGAGCTGCTGACCGATCCTATGGTGTACAAGTTGCAAAGCTTGCTGGGCTTCCTCCAGCTGTTATTACACGAGCAACAGATGTCCTCCATCAACTCGAACAAGGTGAAATGGCGGGAAAAGGACATAAACTCATTGATGACTTACCGCTCTTTTCTCTTAAAGCAACCTCTCCTCTCAACGAAAAAAGCAACAAACACGATGCACTTCACGAAGCTTTAAAAAATATTCATCCCGATGAGCTCTCTCCTAAACAAGCTTTAGAAGCAATTTATCACCTCAAACAACTGGAAAAAAATAATCTTTTATAGGCCAACACTTTATTTTTTCTTGATTGTTCTCATGCATATTAGATTTTGCACGCTATTATCAGCGTTTTCATGTAAAATCTGTTAAAAAGCATTAAACGCATACAAAGAAAGCAAGTGTATAGATATTTCCTCAAACCAATTGTTTATTTTCTTGTAAAATCCAACAATCATAGCACTGTATTTTTACTTCTCTCTCAAAACCTTATGTACCCTATGCTCCCTAGTTTAAAATATTTTTCCAGAGCAAGGTAAAATAATCAGCTTGGAATATTAGGAAAAAAACTTACTCAATCTTTTATCACACCGTTCATTTTCCATAAACCGGACCTTTCACGTAATCATATGCTACGAACTGCACCCTTTGCAGCAGATGTTGTCATTGCAGCATAAGCTTTGAGAGCCTTTGAAACTTTGCGCTGGCGCTTCTCAATCGGTTGCCAAGCATCTTTTCCTTTTGCTTCCATGTTAGCACGACGCTTCTTCATCTCAACGTCATCAACCAACATATGAATACTCCGGTTTGGAATGTCAATTTCTATGATATCCCCTTCTTCCACCAACGCAATTTCTCCTCCTTCAGCCGCTTCTGGTGAAACATGTCCTATCGAAAGCCCTGAGCTTCCCCCTGAAAAACGTCCATCTGTCACAAGTGCACAAACCTTACCCAATCCTTTAGACTTAAGATAACTGGTTGGATAAAGCATTTCTTGCATTCCAGGTCCCCCACGTGGTCCTTCATAACGGATTAAAACAATTTCACCTGATTTAACTTTATCATTTAAGATTGCTGAAACAGCTGAATCTTGACTTTCAAAAATTCTTGCTGGACCTTTAAAAGTCAAAATTGATTGATCAACACCTGCTGTTTTTACAATACAGCCATCTTTGGCAAGATTTCCATAAAGAACTGCCAATCCTCCATCTTGTGAATAGGCATGTTCCCTATCGCGAATCACACCTTTTTCACGATCAAGATCAAGAGTCTCATAGCGACAAGATTGGCTAAAAGCTGTCTGTGTTGGAATCCCCCCTGGAGCAGCACGATAAAATGCACAAACTGTTGATTCATTGGTTTGTTTTACATCCCAATGCTCAAGAGCTTCTTTCATCGTTTTTGCGTGAACCGTATAAACTGAGGTATCAATGAGTCCCGCCGCATCCAATTCGCCTAAAAGCCCCATAATACCACCCGCGCGATGAACATCTTCCATATGGACATTTGCAACAGCAGGAGCAACCTTGCATAAAACTGGAACACGACGTGAAAGGTGATCAATATCCGTCATGGTAAAATCCACCTCACCTTCTTGCGCCGCGGCTAAAAGATGCAGTACCGTATTGGTTGATCCCCCCATGGCAATATCAACGGTCATAGCATTTTCAAAAGCCTTGCGTGAAGCAATAGAGCGTGGCAAAACTGTTTCATCATTTCTTTCGTAGTAACGCTTGGTCAATACAATAATCTGCCTTCCAGCTTCTTCAAAAAGCATCCGTCGATCTGCATGCGTTGCGAGCACTGATCCATTTCCGGGAAGAGAAAGCCCTAAGGCTTCTGTTAAGCAATTCATGGAATTGGCCGTAAACATTCCTGAACAAGAACCACATGTAGGACAAGCAGCACGTTCCATTTCAGCAACTTCTTCTTCTGAGTTCTGTTCTGAAGCGGCTGCAACCATGGCATCAACCAAATCAACCCTTAAATCTTGATCTTTCCATTTAATCTTACCGGCTTCCATAGGACCACCTGAAACAAAGATTGTTGGAATATTCAACCGTAAAGCAGCCATTAACATTCCAGGTGTAATTTTGTCACAATTAGAAATGCAGACAAGAGCATCCGCACAATGGGCGTTGACCATATATTCTACAGAATCAGCAATGATTTCACGTGAAGGTAAAGAATAGAGCATTCCATCGTGTCCCATGGCAATTCCATCATCGACAGCAATGGTGTTAAACTCTTTTGCTACACCACCGGCAATGGCTATCTGTTGTGCAACCAATTGTCCAAGATCTTTTAAATGGACGTGCCCTGGTACAAATTGTGTAAAAGAATTTGCAATCGCAATAATCGGTTTACCGAAATCCGCATCTTTCATCCCTGTTGCACGCCAAAGACCGCGAGCTCCTGCCATATTACGCCCGTGTGTCGATATTCTTGAACGATAAGAAGGCATTATTTTTCCCCTCAAATAATTTCATTTTGCTTGTTGTGCTGTAACTTCACTATAAAAACAAGAGCTTTAATATTCAAAAAAGAAAAATACCTTGTACTGAAGCATTTGAAGCACAAAATTAGAAGCCCTGCATAAACTTCCTCATAAAGACACAAAGCTTTTATTTTTCTATGACCTGTTAATCAACATCTAATCCCAGCATAAATGCATGTTTGAAACAAGTGTCAAAACGATTCAACGCAGCACAAATTCTTCCAGACTTTTATATGCTAGATTTAGCGCGTATATTGGCATCTATCTGTTTGCGTAACTTCTGGTATCAGAGAACAACCTAATGGGTGAAGAATATGAAGGCCTAATGGTAAAACTTACCATATCCTTACACTTTAAGCTTTATGACTTTTAAAAGCCTCCATAGTGATATTCCAAATCAAACCGGTGAATGGTATCAAAGCCCCATAAATGAATACACTTATAGAGCACCACTCCCTTTACACTTACTTTAAAGAGAAATACAGCTCAATGCCCTTTAATTGAGAAAAAACGGACAGAATTTAAAAGAGCTTAAGTTTTTTCTCGTAAAGCGCAATCTAGTGTAGAGTGACAATTTGGAGTTCGTGCTCATTGGCTCCAGCAAGAGCAATAGAGCGCTCATCGGATAAAATGATCGGATAACCTGTTTCACCAAAAAGCGCCCATATGGTAATGCCTGGGGTCATAGGTGGAAGATCTGGAAAGTTTTTAGCCAGATCATCTGTACAAACCTTTTTTAAATAAGCAATCTGTCCCGCATCAGAGTAGGACGTGTTCTGAAACGATAAGCTTTGTTTATGTTCTCCCATTTCACTGTTCCTTTACGCCTTAAATTTTATGACTCACCACTACTGACTTTAATTGGAATCTGTTTTATTTCTTTTTTTAGTTTTGGTTGATACAGATTAATTGATAAAAGACCATTTTTCAACTCAGCATTTGTCACATTCATCCCTTCCGCAAGAACAAAGGTCCGCTGGAATTGCCGCGCGGCTATACCGCGATATAAATATTGATGATTTTGATTGTCTGTTTGTTTACCATGAATAACCAATTGATTATCATCGAGCAAAATATTAAGATGATTAATCTTAAATCCAGCAACAGCTAAAGTTATCCGGATATGATTTGCATCATCGTTTTTATGTAAGCGTTCAATATTATAGGCTGGGTAAGCCTCATCAGCTTTACCGATACGTTGTAATATTTTTTCTACGGTTTCAAATCCTAAAAGAAAAGGATTGGAGAAAGGTGTCACATGTGTCATTCATGAGTATCCTCTTTAAAGCGGCTTGACTTAACCAAACCCTATATAAAGTGTTCGCTGCATTCTTCTCATATGGCGAGCGTGAATGATAACTTCAAGAGAGAAGATTAAGAGAGTTCCATGGCTCAAAGTAACATAAAAATACCTCGAAATACCATAAAATTATCAAAAGTGCGAAATTTATCTGGTATATTATATAATAAAGATGAAATTGCAGAAATATTTCGCCGTTTTTCTGTGCAACGCCCGACACCTAAGAGTGATCTTAACTATATAAACACTTTTACACTATTGATTGCCGTTGTTCTTTCAGCTCAAGCGACAGATGTAAGCGTTAATAAAGCGACAAAAGAACTCTTTCGCCTTGCTGATCAACCGGAAAAAATGGTTGCATTAGGAGAAGAAGAAATAGCACATCATATCCGTTCAATTGGCCTTTGGCGTGCAAAAGCACGCAATGTTTATGCACTTTGCAACTGTTTAATGGAGCAATATGGTGGTCAAGTCCCTGATACGCGTGAAGCACTTATGGCCCTTCCAGGCGTGGGGCGCAAAACAGCTAATGTCGTTTTGAATGTTGCTTTCGGTCAACCTACCTTGGCGGTCGATACACATATTTTTCGCTTAAGCAAT
Organism: Bartonella mastomydis; assembly: GCF_900185775.1. NCBI lineage: Bacteria > Pseudomonadati > Pseudomonadota > Alphaproteobacteria > Hyphomicrobiales > Bartonellaceae > Bartonella > Bartonella mastomydis. The sequence continues at coordinate 538,377 of NZ_LT883137.1, read as the reverse complement.
CGTCTTGGTTTGGCACCTGGCAAAACACCAGAGATTGTTGAGAAAAAATTATTAAAAATTATACCGATTCATTATCTTCGTCATGCGCATCATTGGCTGATTTTGCATGGGCGTTACATCTGCCAAGCACGTAAAGCACAATGTAGGCAATGTATTATTGCGGATCTCTGTAAAGCCGCAAGCAAAACAAATGCTATTCCGGCACCTTTGGTTGAAATTCAAGGCAATGGAGCGCCAATTTTTTTGTAATATGCTCTTGCTATTTTATGTATACTAGCTTATGAAAACGTCTCTGGAGAACCGCCCGGCAGGGCATGCCGTGGCTGTTTAAATGCTTATTCAAGTGTTGGTCCACTTGAATGGATGAAATATTCGATTGAGTTAATTAATGTATGGAGTAGCAAAATGCCCAAGATGAAGACCAAATCATCCGCTAAAAAGCGGTTTAAAATCACTGCGTCAGGCAAAATTAAAGTAGCAGCCGCCGGTAAGCGCCACGGCATGATTAAGCGTTCGAATAAATTTATTCGCGATGCACGTGGAACAATGGTTTTGTGTGAACAAGATGCTAAAAAAGTTATTCACCATTATTTGCCGAATGGTCATTAAACCTTGCGCTTTTGATTTTGAGGAGATTATAACATGGCACGTGTGAAAAGAGGTGTGACAGCACACGCTAAGCACAAAAAAGTTCTTAAACAAGCGGAAGGCTTTTACGGTCGGCGTAAAAATACCATTCGTGCTGCTAAGGCAGCCGTTGATCGTTCAAAGCAGTATGCTTATCGTGATCGCAAAAATAGAAAGCGTACTTTCCGCGCTTTGTGGATTCAGAGAATTAATGCGGCTGTTCGTGCAGAAGGTTTAACGTATGGACGTTTTATTGATGGCTTATCGAAAGCCGGTATTGAAGTTGATCGTAAAGTTCTTTCAGATATAGCAATCTATGAGGCAGAAGCATTTTCTGCTTTAGTTGCTTCGGCGAAAAAAGCTTTAGAATATTTAAAAGACACGACGCCCAATGCTTTTGAAAGCGCTGTCAAGTAAGCCAGTCGTGTTCTCTTAAAGCATTTATTTATTCGAGGTCCCGTACTGGCTATTGCGAGTGCGGGTTTTTTTTATTAAAAATAGGCAAAAATATGAACGATATTGAGCGTCTGGAACAAGAAATTTGTTTAGCCTTAGAAGCTGCAGGTGATGAACAGGCACTTGAAACAGTGCGTATTGCAGCATTGGGTAAAAAAGGCAGCATCTCTGAAAAATTAAAAGCATTAGGAAAGATGGAGGCGAGCGAGCGCCAAAAAGTTGGCCCCGTTCTTAATGGATTAAAAAATCGCATTTTAGAATTATGGACGCAAAAGCGTGATCTTCTGAAAAGACAAGAAATGAATGCCCGTCTTTCTCGTGAAACGGTTGATATTACCTTGCCTGTTCGTTCTTCGCCTATGGAACGGGGGCGTATTCACCCTATTTCACAGGTGATTGAAGAAATTATCGCCATTTATACAAAATTGGGTTTTTCACTTGCAGAAGGACCAGATATTGAAACAGATTATTATAATTTTACGGCATTGAACTTTCCTGAAGGGCATCCAGCACGTGAAATGCATGATACCTTCTTTTTTAATGTTGATAAAATGGGAGAACGCAAATTATTGCGAACCCATACCTCGCCTGTACAAATTCGCACACTAGAAAAACAAAAAGCACCGATACGGATCATTATTCCTGGGAAAACATATCGTATGGATTCAGATGCAACGCATTCGCCCATGTTTCATCAGGTCGAAGGTCTTGTCATTGATAAAACCTCTACCATCGCCCATATGATGTGGCTGCATGAAACTTTTTGTAAAGAGTTTTTTGAAGTTGCTTCAGTAAAAATGCGTTTTCGTCCCTCTTTTTTCCCTTTTACTGAACCCTCTATGGAAGTAGATATTCAATGTGATCGTTCTGGTTCAGAAGTAAAATTTGGCGAAGGACAGGATTGGTTGGAAATTTTAGGATGTGGAATGGTGCATCCTCATGTGTTGAAAAATGTTGGTTTAGATCCCGATGAATATCAAGGCTTTGCATGGGGAATGGGTATTGATCGTATTGCCATGTTAAAATACGGCATGCCTGATTTACGCGCTTTTTTTGATGCTGATCTGCGTTGGCTAGACCATTATGGCTTTCGCTGCTTTGATATGCCCGCTTTTTTTCCTAATAGAAATGTGTGATCTTATCATCGCTTTCATGTGAGGTTTTAAAATGAAATTTACTTTGTCGTGGTTAAAAGATCACTTAGAGACAGATGCATCTTTGGATGAAATTTGTGAGAAACTCACAGCGATCGGTCTTGAGGTTGACCATGTTGATGATCGTTCTTCTTTAAAAGGTTTTGTGATTGCGAAAGTTTTAACGGCAGTAAAACATCCTGATGCAGACAAACTCCAGATTTTATCCGTAGATACAAGTTCTGGTACACCTGTTCAAGTTGTCTGTGGAGCACCAAATGCACGTGCAGGACTTGTTGGTGTTCTTGCGTTACCCAGTACTTACATTCCAGGACTCGATGTGACATTATCTGTAGGAAAAATCCGTGGTGTTGAAAGTTTTGGGATGATGTGTTCATCGGCAGAGCTTGAATTATCAGGTGAACATGATGGGATTATCGAACTTCCAGAAGATGCACCTATTGGGGGGGAATTTGCAGCTTATGCTGGTTTAGATGATCCGATCATTGATATTGGTTTGACTCCCAATCGCTCTGATTGCACAGGTGTTCGTGGCATTGCCCGTGATCTTGCCGCTGCTGGAATCGGGCAATTAAAAGAATTATCCTTATCACAATTCGATGTTACCTTTGAAACACCACTTGATGTTTCTTTGGATTTCTCGTCCAGCAAATCGTTATGCTTAGGTTTTGCTTGGCGTGAAGTGCGCAATGTTCAAAATGGTCCATCACCACAGTGGATGCAACAACGTTTGAATGCAATTGGTTTAAGACCGATTAATGCGCTTGTTGACATGACCAATTACATCAGTTTTGACCTTGGTCGTCCGCTCCATGTTTTTGATGCTGACAAAATTAAAGGGAATTTGTATGTTCGTTGTGCGTATGAAGGAGAACAACTTCAAGCACTTAATGGAAAAATCTATCATTTGAGTGTTCAGGATTGTGTTATTGCCGATGAAGAAAGTGTTGTTTCAATTGCTGGTATCATGGGTGGTGAGAGAACAAGCTGTGATGAAACAACACGGCGCGTTATTATTGAATCGGCGCTTTGGGATGCGCAAAGCATCGCACAAACAGGGCGAACATTAGGACTTATCAGTGATGCACGTTATCGGTTCGAACGGGGTGTTGATCCAGCTTTTATGGAAACAGGGCTTGAGATTGCAACAGAATTGATCTTACGTCTTTGTGGTGGTGAAATATCCAAGGCAAAAATTATTGGCTATCAGCAACAAGAAACCAAACAAATCGCTTTTCCTTTTTCTGAAATTAAACGTTTGACACATTTGGAAATAGAGCCAGCAAAAGTCATCTCTATTTTAACGAAACTTGGATTTTGCGTTGAGGGAAAAGGAGATGTCGTTACAGTAAAAGTACCATCATGGCGCCCTGATATTATGGGTAAAGCCGATTTGGTGGAAGAAGTCATGAGAATTTATGGGTTAGATAAAATTAAACCTATTCCTTTGGAAAACTTCGTAAAAGGAAAAGATCAAGTTTTAACATGCGCACAAATTCGTTCACGCGCTACCCGTTTGGCTTTGGCCCATCGCGGCATGAAAGAAGCGGTAACATGGTCTTTTATCTCCGAAAATCAAGCTCTGGCTTTTGGGGGAGGTCAAACAGAGCTTAAATTGGTCAATCCTATTGCCGCTGATATGTCAGTGATGCGTCCTTCTCTTTTACCTGGTTTGCTTATGGCAGCACAGAGAAATGCTGATCGTGGTTTTTCTGATCTTGCTTTGTTTGAAGTTTCCAGCATTTATGAAGGTGATACCCCTGATAAACAACGACGTGTTGTAAGTGGGATTCGTCGTGGCACAGAGAAATTTGAAGGGGCTGGGCGTTTTTGGAATGGAAATGCAACAGCTGTTGATGTTTTTGATGCCAAAGCAGATGCTTTAGCCGTTTTAGAAGCATGCGATATAGATGTTGGAAAAGTACAGATTGAAGTTGGAGCCCCTGATTGGTATCATCCAGGTCGTTCAGGAGTCATAAAACTTGGTTCAAAAATTATTCTTGGTTTTTTTGGTGTTTTTCATCCAGCGACCTTAGAAAAATTAGATATCAGTGGTCCTTTATGCGGCTTTGAAATTTTTCTAGATCAAATTCCAGAACCAAAGAAAAAAACAACGAAAAGCCGTTCTCCTTTGAAATTATCACCGTTTCAAATGGTGCGGCGTGATTTTGCATTTATCGTTGACAAAACGGTTGCTTCTTCTCTTATTGTTCGTGCTGCTCAGGGAGCCGATAAAAAACTTATTCATTCTGTACAGGTTTTTGATCTTTTTGAAGATCAGAGCCTTGGTGAAGATAAAAAATCTGTTGCCATTGAAATTGTTATTCAACCGATTGAACGCACTTTGACAGATAAAGACCTAGAAGAAATTGCTGCAAAAGTAATAGAAAATGTCACTAAAACGACAGGGGCTTGTCTTCGTCATTGAGTATTTTCAAATGACTTTTATAAAAACAGGAGCATTTTATGAGTGCTCCTTTATTTTTTAAAGGTTCGCAGTCTATGGAATTTTTTGAAAGAGAACTTTACGATAATTCATTCATTGATAATTTTTTTATCTTAAATAAGAATCCTCAATATTATGGGACTTATCATTTCAGATCCTCTTCGAATGAATCAAAATCTTTTATTCTCCTACCTTAAAGTAGAGCAGCTGTTTAGAAACCATAAAAAAGAAATAAAAATGCTTCTTACACAAGCTCTCAAATGCCAAAATCTGTTGCAATATGAAGAATTGATCGTGCAACAATGGGATTAAAAAAATAAAATAATGATACCGCATTTTGTAAAATCAATGACGGTGTTCAGTGGATTTCATCCCCTTTGGGGTCTGTACCTTACTGCTCAAACCCATGAAATAAATATAAGGTGTTTTGTTAAAACAAGTCGCGTGAATAACATGATAAGTCTCTGTTTTAAGCGTTCTGTTTTTGTGTGAAGAATGTGATCTCATTGAAAAATAAGAGTAAAAACATGGAGCAATACACATTCTATGAATTAAAAGATATTGTTTGAGATGCTTTAGAAAAACGCAAAAATTGCATTATAACTGTCAATAACTTGGCTAACCTGATTTACTAGCACCATCAGCAACATACTAAAATCCTTTGGATTTTCAAAATTCATTTTATGTAAAAACTGAATTAAAAAGGGAAGATCATCGGAAGATGTTTTTACTTTGTATCTTATATTCTCCTCTAAAAAAGCTGCATTTTCATTTCAGAGGTAGATCAAACAGATATACGCAATATTTTTGCTCCATTTTAGCAGATAAAAGTGAGAATTGCTTATAAGGCTTTTAAACATAATATTTTTTCAAATGTGCGCTTTTTTAAGAAACATATTTCAATGCTTCTAGGTCTATTTTACAACAGCATACGTGAATGGTATGATTAAAGCTTATTGGGAATTATCCTCTTTATGCTTAATAAAAAAAATTTTCTCCATCATACTTTCTCTGTTCTAGCTTCCATGTAGCCGACAGTCCCTTGTATTGGCGAGAGACCATAAGAAGCATTTTTATCGCTTTCTATCGTTTTTGTTCACAGGTTCACTCTGCTTGTAATGGATTAAGTAAAAGATAATCATTGATTCATAATAGAAAGGTTAAAAATGAGAAAAACCTATGATCTTCAAGTTATTAACTCAATAAAACGATACGCTATCCTTATAAATAATATATTATCATTGGGATGATATGTTGATTCAGCAGCAATAGAAAAGACACAGACTTTATGAGATAAAAAGTTCTATAAAACATAGGCTTATCAGCAACGAATGGGAAAGATATCCCAGCTTTTTATCAAATGCTTTGCAAAACAACAAAGCAATTTTTCTTTAAAATCACCCGTTTTTTTCAAGGAAAGAAAGAATTGTTTTTAAAGAACTTGAAAAGTTAATTTTTGTAAAAATCCTTCATTGCAAATGCAAAAGATAACTGTTATTGCTAAATGATAATGCAAATCATTCGCAATAAAATAAAGAGAAAATTAATGAATATAAAAAAAATTTTTACTCTCATTCTGGGAAGTTTTATTTTTCTTACTCCCAATTTAGCGGTATGTGCTAGTAAATTTAAAGCTGTTACAACATTCACCATTATTGCCGATATGGCACGAAATGTAGCTGGTGATGCTGCTGATGTTGAATCAATCACAAAACCAGGTGCTGAAATTCACGAATATCAACCCACCCCTCGTGATCTCATGCGTGCACAAGGCGCAAATCTTATCCTATGGAATGGGTTAGAGCTAGAACTTTGGTTTGAAAAGTTTTTTCAAAATATCAAGGACGTTCCAAGTGTCGTTGTCTCAAAAGGCGTTGTACCCATTACAATTGGTGAGGGCCCCTTTAGTGGCAAACCGAATCCTCATGCATGGATGTCACCGACCTCTGCTTTGATTTATGTTGATAATATTCGCGATGCCTTTGTAAAATATGATCCTGAACATGCTGCTATTTATAAAGAAAATGCTGAAATTTATAAGCAGAAGATTCGCGCCACCATTGATCCAATTAGAACTGAATTGGCAGCAGTTCCTCAAGATAAACGTTGGCTTGTAACCAGCGAGGGTGCATTTAGCTATTTAGCACGTGATTTTGATCTAAAAGAACTTTATTTATGGCCCATTAATGCGGATCAGCAAGGAACCCCGCAGCAAGTTAAGCATGTTATTGATATGGTTCGAAAATACAATATTCATGCCGTTTTTTCTGAGAGCACAATTTCTCCAGCCCCTGCAAAACAAGTCGCAAGAGAAACAGGAGCTAAATACGGTGGTGTTCTCTATGTTGATTCTCTCAGTGAGAAAAATGGTGAGGTCCCCACTTATATTGATTTATTACGTGTCACAAGTGGACGTATTAGCAAAGCCTTATTAGAGGGAGTAAAAAGCCAATGACGGAAAGTGGAATATTCGCCCAAGGGGTAACGGTAACTTATCGTAATGGACATACAGCTTTACGCGAAGTAAACTTTGAAAGTCCAAAGGGTTCTATTACAGCATTGGTTGGCGTTAATGGTTCCGGTAAATCAACATTATTTAAAGCGATTATGGGGTTTGTACGCCCCTCAAAGGGAAAAATTCGCATGTTTGATTTGCCCGTTGATGTCGCTTTGAAAAAAAACCTTATTGCTTATGTTCCTCAAAGTGAAGATGTGGATTGGAATTTTCCTGTTCTGGTTGAAGATGTTGTCTTGATGGGGCGCTATGGTCATATGAATTTCTTTCGCTATGCCAGAACACGAGATTATGAAGCTGTTCGTGTTGCCTTGGAACGCGTCGATATGTTGCCTTTTGCCAAGCGCCAGATTGGAGAACTTTCTGGTGGACAGAAAAAGCGCGTTTTTCTAGCGCGTGCTCTGGCACAAAAAGCAAAAGCTATTTTATTAGATGAACCGTTTACAGGGGTTGATGTGACAACAGAAGATAAAATCATTGCTTTGTTACAAGATCTTCGTAAAGAAGGAGCCGTAATCTTGGTCTCTACCCATAATTTAGGCTCTGTTCCGGAATTTTGTGATCATACGGTTTTAATTAAAGGAACCGTTTTAGCTTCTGGGTTAACCGAAAAAATCTTTACAAAGGAAAATCTGGAAAAAACTTTTGGAGGATCTTTGCACCACCATATTTTCGATCTTCAAGGCGCTAAAAAAAATGATGGTTTCATGGGGATAAAGCAGTCTACAGTTTGTGAGAATATTGAAAAAGTGGAGCACGTTGCATGATTTCTTTTTTGCTTGAGCCACTGAGCTACCAATATATGGTGAATGCAATGTGGGTTTCTGGATTAGTGGGGTGCGTTTGTGCCTTTCTTTCGGCTTTTTTGATGTTAAAAGGTTGGTCATTAATTGGGGATGCGCTATCCCATTCGATTGTTCCTGGTGTCGCAGGAGCTTACCTTTTAGGGTTACCTTTTTCACTTGGCGCTTTTTTTTCTGGAGGTCTTGCTGCGGCAGCTATGCTGTTTTTTAATCAGCGGACAAAACTGAAAGAAGATACCATTATTGGTCTCATTTTTTCTTCCTTTTTTGCTTTTGGATTATTTCTCAAATCATTAAAACCAATGGCTGTTAATATTGATACAATTGTTTTAGGAAATATTTTAGCAGTCAGTTCATCAGACATTATACAATTAGCTTTTATTGGTTTTTTCTCTTTATCCATATTGCTTTTGAAATGGAAAGATCTCCTTGTTTCTTTATTTGATGAAACACACGCACGTGCCATTGGATTGAACGTAAAGTTTTTAAAGATTCTCTTTTTTACACTGCTTGCTGCTTGTACTGTTGCTGCTATGCAAACGGTTGGCGCATTTTTGGTTATTTGTTTGGTCGTGACGCCTGGGGCAACAGCTTATCTTTTAAGTGATCGTTTTGTGAACATCTTGGTTATTGCAGTTATAATTGGAACATTCACAAGTATATTAGGTGTTTATGTGAGCTATTTTTTGAATGCACAAACGGGTGGTGTTGTCGTGCTTTTTCAAGCATTCTTATTTATGTTAGCTTTTATTTTTGCTCCTAAACACGGGTATATTGCTGCACGTTTACGGATGAATGCAGCAAAAAAAGGTGTGATGTTATCATGATTGATCAATTACTACTTCCTTTTCAATTTTCTTTTATGTTGAAAGGCATGCTTATTGTTATGATCCTTTCTATTCCGATGGCAATGCTTTCTTGTTTTCTTATTTTGAAAGGATGGGCCCTGTTAGGCGATGCCATTTCCCATGCCGTTTTTCCAGGTGTTGTTGTTGGTTATATGACAACACCGTGGGTGATAGCTTTTTTAGCTTCTTTGCCATTTGCTTGGTTCCAGCATATGCGTCCAGAGAATATTACAATGACTTTGATTACTTGCGGTGCTTTTGTTGCGGGTATGGTTTGTGCACTTACAACGGGTTTTTTGGGAAGCAATAGTCGTATCAAACAGGATACAGTGATGGGTGTTGTTTTTTCATCGATGTTTGGTTTAGGGCTTGTTTTGGCAACATCTATCTATAGTAGCCTAGATTTAAATCATATTCTATTTGGTAATCTGTTGGGCGTTAATTGGCTTGATATTACCCAGACAGCAATCATTTCTGCCATTGTTACTTTTATTTTAGGCGCAAAATGGCGCGATTTTATGCTGTATATTTTTGATTCAGTACAAGGTCGTGCGATGGGGTTGCGAATATCACTGCTCCACTATACCCTTCTCACAATGATTTCTCTTACAATTGTTGCAGCTTTGAAAGCTGTTGGTATTGTGCTTGTGATTTCTTTACTGATAGCGCCAGGAGCAATTGCTTATCTTGTCACAAAACGATTTTCTTTTATGTTAATGATTGCGATACTTGTTGCAGCTCTTTCTGGTTTTTTAGGGATTTATCTCAGCTTATTTATCGGCTCTGATTCTGCTTCCACAATTGTGTTGATCTTGACGTTGATTTTTATTGCCATTTTCATGACGATTTTTGTTCGTCGAAACACAGTTCAAGAAACTTGACGGTGACAACATGCATATCAGCCATGCATTTTTATATATTGTTTCTCATGCTTATTTTAATTAGAGGTTGAGCCGCTAGGTTATTTTTCCTCCTAATGTCTAGCAAGTGAATGCAGTACGTATTCTCCCCCCCCCAACGCTGCATTCTTAATTAAGAGGCTGCATTGATTTATTCTGCAGCCTTTTTATTTTTTACTTCTCTAAAATCTCTTCTTATTTCTTGAAACCGTTTAAAATAATTATCATATCGCAAAGCTATTTAGTATCTTGAAGGAACTTATGAAAGTCAAAGACACTTACACATAGAAATGTGTGGAGAGGGGAAATGGTGGAAAGGGATTATCCATTCAAATACATGAACAGTGAAACAGATACAATTTTTTGTGTAAAGTTTTACGTGGAAGAAAATAATACGAGAGAATGAAGAAATATTTCAAGATATCACATCCTTTACGCCTCTGCTACTCTATAGCAGGTTGGATAATGGTTATATTAGGTATTATCGGTGTAGTATTACCTATTATGCCAACAGTGCCTTTTTTGTTGGTTGCCTCATGGTGTTTTACGCGTTCTTCTCCACGTTTTCATCACTGGTTGAATAATCATCGTATTTTTGGTCCCCCTCTTAAACGATGGGAAGAAAGAAGAGCTATTTCTCCATTTGTTAAAATTTTTGCCGTAATGAGTATGACAGGAGGGGGATTATCCTTTTTCGTAATGGTACACCCTCCTTTATGGATTTCTTTACTCGTTGCCGTTATATTATTGTTGATTGCTATTTATATTGTGACACGTCCATCTTCATAATGATAGAAAAGACTTTATGAGAGATGTTCTTTTTAGCTTTGACTTATTTGTTAGAACAATAAGGGAGACTTTTCCTTGAAGTTTTAGATATAACCTCTCCATATTCAAAATGCATATGGAATAACAAGCTTTTTATGAACAAAGAAAATTATGTCCCCCCCTTAAAGCTCATAAAAAGTTACTTTGTAAATGATGATAAATTACATTTCATTAAAAGGCTTTATTTTTGTAAAGCATGTAAATTTCGCTAAACTTTCTTGGCATGTTAAGCCTTTTTAAGTGCCTCGTGCATATTTTTGTTTATCGAACCTTATGTAAGTAAATTGCCTATGTGAAAAGCTAGACGGAATCCGCTGGACAAGAAACCGAATGATTTACAGACCTACAAGGGTTAAGAATCTTTGTCCTTAGGATTAAGAAAAAGGTTAACCTTATCAGCTAATAGGATGAGTCAATATATTCGTTTAAAGAGCCCAAAACTACATCTTTATAGGTCTAGCAAAGCGCTTTTTATTGCCAAAAAAATTGAGATAACGTTGTATTTCTTTTGAATCACCGATCGTTTTTTCAGGATTATCTGAAAGTTTTACGGTTGGTCGACCATTGGCATGGGTCACCTTACAAACAAGGGAAAGAGCATCAAGGGTTGCTATTTCTTGAGGAGCACAACCTGTAAAGTCGTTGGTAAGATCAGTCCCCCATCCAAAACTCATGCGCACTTTTCCATGAAAATGATGATAGGTTTTTTCAATTGTATCGACATCAAGTGCATCAGAAAAAATTAAGAGTTTTTCGCGTGGGTCTTTCCCTTTTTCTTTCCACCATTGAATAATACGTTCTCCACCTTCAATAGGGGGTGCACTATCCGGTCTAAAACCCGTCCAATCTGCTACCCAATCTGGAGCATCACATAAAAATGCTTCTGTACCAAAGGTATCAGGTAAAACAATGAGAAGATTTCCACCATAATAACGGTTCCAATCTTGTAAAACTTGGTACGGAGCTCTGCGTAATTCATCATCGTTGTTGCTGAGAGCAGCAATAACCATAGGCAATTCATGCGCATTGGTTCCAAGAGCTTCTAAATCTGTATCCATGGCAAGAAGAACATTAGAAGTTCCCGTAAAAGAATGACCGATGCCTTCTTTTAATGCTTCAACACACCAGCGCTGCCATAAAAAAGAATGGCGACGCCGTGTCCCAAAGTCAGATATTTTAATATCAGGCATTTTTTTAAGGCGTTCAACTTTACTCCACATTTTTGCTTTAGCGCGTGCATAAAGTACATCAAGAGCAAAGCGATCCAGTTTTTTCATAGCAGCACGTGAGCGTAATTCACTGACGATAGCAAGAGCTGGGATTTCCCACATGGAGCTATGAGCCCATGAACCATGAAAATGCAGAATATATTGGCTATCTTTGCGGGTTAATTCATATTCTGGGAGTTGAAAATTCTCAAGCCACTGAAGAAAATCCGGTTCAAAAATTTGTTTGCGTCCATAAAATGTATTACCAGCAAGCCAAATCATTTCTTTTTTTGTAAAGCGCAAACTAAGAGCGTGATCAAGTTGGGCACGCAATTCACCCTCATCAATATCATCGGCAAGATGTATTGTTTTAGAACGATTTATGAGGGAAAAAGTAACATTAACCGTGGGATAAAGCCCCCAAATCATCTGTACCATAAGAAGTTTATAAAAATCCGTATCAAGAAGTGAACGAATAATAGGATCAAGCTTCCAAGTATGATCGTAAACACGTTTGGCAATATCCGGATGATTCATAATCCTCTTTCTTTCGGTTTCATAGAATTTAAAATTATTGTGCTCCAACAAGATCCATATAGGAATGAGAAAAACTATAACAACTCTAAGATTTTGGGCAAGAATAAAAAAGCCCTTTAGCTTTTCTGTTTTGAGGATTTAAGTATGCGTATGATTTCATGTTTTCCCGTTTTTTCCAATTTTATCCCTGTATGAACTTCGGTATATTTTTTGCCATTAACATACAGCATATTTTCAGATCCCCATTTGACTTTAATGGTATAAACAGCCTCATAAAATTTCATTTTTATTTCATATTCTGGCCAAGTAGAAGGTAAATGTGGTTTTAAAAACAGCAGATCTCCCTGACGCTGTATTCCAAGAATAGCTTGTGTTGCAGCATGATAAAACCAACCTGCTGAACCTGTATACCACGTCCAACCACCTTGTCCACGATGAGGCTCAACCGTATAAATATCTGCAGCCATCACATAAGGTTCGACACGATAAGTTTCAGGGTCTTGTCCATGATTAATAGGGTTAATTGTTGAAAATAAATGATAGGCTTTATCGCTTTCATTCATTTCAGCAAGTGCTAAAATGCTCCAAATAGCACCATGGGTGTATTGTCCACCATTTTCTCGAATGCCAGGGGGATAACCTTTTATATAACCAGGTTCGAGGGTTGTTTTATCAAAAGGAGGCCAGAAAAGACGTAAAAGTTTTCCTTGTTTATCATAGAGACGTTCAAGCATTGAAGCCATCGCTTGTTTTTGGCGCTCAAGCGGTGCCATTTGAGAAATGACAGCCCAAGATTGAGCAATGGTATCAATTTGGCATTCATCATTGATTTGAGAGCCAAGAGGCGTCCCATCATCAAAATAGCCACGTCGATACCAAGCGCCATCCCAAGCATTTTTTTCTAGAGATTTTTTCAAACGTTCAAAATATGCACTCCACATTTCAACACGGCTGTTATCACGCCGTTTTTGAGCTAAAGGAATGAATGCTTGTAATGTGCACCCAAGAAACCATCCCAACCAAGTGCTTTCGCCTTTTCCTTGCACACCGACCAAATTCATGCCATCATTCCAATCGCCACCTAAAATAAGAGGAAGACCGTGAGGCCCACAGCGTTTAATGGCAAGATCTAAAGCTAAAGCACAATGTTCATAAACTGTTGCAACCTTTGAGGATTGAGCGGGTTTAAAATAAGCATCCTGTTGCCCACTTTTGAGGACATCGCCTTCAATAAAAGGAACGAGCGTATCAAGAAAAGCATCATCGCCAGTGGTATTGACATAAAAAGCTGTTGCATAGGCAAGCCAAACGATATCATCAGAAATGTGTGTGCGAACACCCGCATTTGTTTCAGGCAACCACCAATGTTGCACATCCCCTTCAAGAAATTGATGCGCAGCTGCGTTTAACAATTGTTTATGGGCTAATTGTGGTTCTAGCAACAATAAAGACAAACTATCTTGTAACTGGTCACGAAAGCCAAATGCACCACTTGCTTGATAAAAGGCAGCACGCGCCATGATACGGCATGCGTAGACTTGATAAGGAAGCCAATGATTGACCATAATATCAAAAGAGGGATCAGGTGTTTTTACTTGGAGTGGGGAAACAAAATCACTCCAATATTGTTTTTGTTGTGTGAGCAAAGTTTCAAAATCACTTGAACGTACTTGATTGAGTAATTTTTCAGCTTCTTTTCTATTTTCAGCACTGCCAAGATAGAAAATGATTTCTTTTGTTTGACCTGGAAGAAGGTCAATATCATAAGCAAATGCTGAACAAGGATCATATCCTGTTTCAATAGTATTCGAAAGTGCCCTAGCTTTACGGATCGCGTTTGGATGTGTTATGGTTCCTGTTGCACCAATAAATTCGCTGCGATTGGTTGTGGTGCTGGTTGGCATTTCGGATGCCGATAAGAATGTGACTTGCTGAGACTTTTCAATGTGATAAGGATTTTGAATAAAATGTGCCCCCCATTTAGCCTCGTAAGAGGGAACAATGAAGGGAGCATATTTTGTTTGGGTCTTGCCTAAAACCCATTCAACATAATTATAAAGGCGTAAACTGCGTGGTTTTTCCCCTTCATTCGTGAGGAGCAGACGTGAAAAGCGAACAGGTTTCTCTAGGTCAAGTGTATGGGTTAATTCTAATGCGATTTTTGAATGTGTCGATTTAAAAGTTGAGAATCCAAAACCATGACATGCCTCATAAACAACATTTTCATCACATTCTACAGCAGAAACGGGTGAGAAACGTTTTAAAGACTGGCGATCAACCAGATAAAGTGCTTCGCCTGACCGGTTAGACGTTGGATCATTCGCCCAAGGCGTTAATTGATAATCACGGCTATTGTGAGCCCAAGTAAAGAGTGCACCTTCAGCAGAAACATGAAAACCAAATCCGTGATTAGCAATGACGTTAATCCACGGATGCGGCGTTGTGGTACGTCCATGAAGACGTATGATATAATGATTATGCTGATTAAAACCACCATAACCATTCCAATATTTTAGATCTTCTCCAGTCGTAGGGGGAAAAGATGGTTTTTGTTGGCTCGCAAGACCAATGGAAGCAAAAAGATTTTGTTCAGTTTGTGTTGTGACTTGTCTTCCTTTGTTATATTTTGAGGTGTCTAATTGATCATGAACCCCTTGATCATTTTTACGAATTGAGAGATCAAAATCATTCTCATCAAGCCGTTTAAGCTGTTCAGATAACGAGCCATTTTCGGCATCAAGAATCATGCGTGCGGATGCAAGAAGCGTTTTAAAACTTTGCTCACTCATTTGATCACGCCGAAGCGTAAAAATATGTTGGCGTACATCCGTTTCTTGCGTGTGATGTCGATAAGATTCGCATACCCATTCAAGAGCGCGTTGTGTATTTTGTATATAGGAAAATGCTTGTTCATTGAGAATAACTAAATCAACAATGAGCCCTCGCATACGCCAATATTCATGTGCTTTAAGGAGCTCACGCAGCACAGTTATATTTCCCTCGTTATTTAATCTAAGAAGACAGAGTGGATTGTCTCCTGAAATGGACATGGGCCAAAGATCAGACTGTTTTCCAAGTGTTTTTGCTAATATTTCAGAAGGAAGACGCCATGTTCGATCAAGATAGATAAGCGGCGTTGCATATTTTTGATAGACAATCGCTTCTTTAAGCGAGGTTCCGCTCTGATACAGTGCAACTTGTGAGCGTGTCCATGCCATTGAAAGTTCTTTTTGAAACATATCAGGTTGTCGATAATGTTTCATATGATGATGCAATGCTTCTTTTGTATGAGCCGCAAAAGTCCAAAAAATAAGTTCTGCTTTTCCATGGGCTGGAATTTTTATACGGCATCGCAATGACATAATAGGATCAAGAACACAACCTTGACTGTTACTAAAATGAGCATTTTGATCAAATGCAGCGGGTCGATGAATGGATCGCCCCCGACCAATAAACAATGAGCGATCCGTTTCAGCTTCTGTTTCTTGGAGAGTATCTGTTGTACTGGAAACAAAATGAGCAATATAAATTTCAGGATCATTAGGTGCGCGTTTGCGCCTTTTGGCAAAAATTGCTTTGCCTTCCTCAGCAATTTCCGTCTCTATAAACATCCGTGAAAAAACAGGATGAGCTTGGTCCATATCCATTGTTGCAAGCGCTAGTTCACCATACGAGGTTACTTCAATAAGACAGTCTTTATTTGTTGTATTCATCAGTTGAATACGTCTACCTTCACCACACCCTTCAGAGATAATAAGACATTCAAGGGTTGATTTGATACCATCAACCATTTTCGTATATTCAGCCTTTTCATCGGTAAAAATGCTGATAGCTTCTTCTTCAATAACGCGTGTTGGTTCGCTGGTCACAGACCACCACCGTCCACTATGTATATTGCGTAGGAAGAATAAAATCCCTTGTTGATCTTCTGTTGCATCAGGAATAAAGCGCGTAATCGCATAATCGTGCCAACGGCTATAGCCAGAGCCATTCGCTGTCAACATGGTCGAATAAAAGCCATGAGACAAAAGCAACGTTTCCCGTGGTTTAAGCAGCGGATTTGTAATAATGCGCAAAGGGGCAGCATCCAATGCTTGAGATTTATTGCGCATACGATTAATAGCTTTGGTGTGAATCATAGGAATAAGATGGGCAGCGCGCTCTTGTAAAAGCAATTGCGTTGCTTCCACAGCGGGATCACGATGAAAACGATCACGCATTCGTCCTTGAAAAATAACATTGTTAAGAGCAAGGATAGACATACCATGATGGTGCGCATAATAATTGCGTACAATGGCATATTTTTCCCCTGTTTTTACGCGTGAAAGGGTAAAATCAATAGAGTCATAATAACCATATGTTCCTAAAGCTCCAAGATTACGCAATCGCTTTAAATTGGTTACAGCTTTGTGAGGCACATATTGTGCTGCAAGAAAGCTGGCATAAGGAGCAATGACAGCATTGCGTGAAAGACCACGTTGAAGTCCGAGGCTTGAAACACCAAAATGAGCATATTGGTAATTCATTAAATGATCACGAGCATTAAATGCAGCCTCTGAAATACCCCATGGCAATTCCCGTGTATGAGCATATTGTATTTGACAACGAATAATCAATCGATTGGTTTGATCCAAGAGAGACCCTAAAGGTTCATGCATCACAAGAGATGGCATAAGATATTCGAACATGGATCCAGACCATGATAAAAGAGCACCTTTCCACCCTATGGGAACGAGGAGTCGACCAAGATGAAACCAATGTTTAAGTTTTATATCGCCTTTTGCGATAGCAAAAAAACTTGCAAGACGTGCCTCTGAAGCAAGGAGATCATAACAATTTTCATCAAGTTTGTTTTCTTGAACACGATATCCAATGGATAAGAGATGCCGTTTAGGCTGTTCTAAGAAATCAAATTTCATATCAAAAGCTATTTGCCTTGCCGCTATAGCTAACCTGTTTAGTTTTTTGCATAATTTTTCAGGATCATAATGAGCTGTTGCATCATGATGATAAGCATCGCAAGTTTCAATAAGGCATTTAGCCCAAGAAAGGGCACGCGCAGATTCTATCGTTTGAATTTTTTGGTCAAGTTCATTGACGAAGCGCTCAATATCGTGGGCTGCACGTGAAAGATCCCTGATGTGAGAAGGTATCGTATTTTCTTGTTCGACAAAAGTACGGACAGAGTGATGAAAACGAACAATATTTTCTTCAATTCTGTGGCGTAAAGCGCGTAGGCTTGGTTGATGATCTGGAATTTCTTTAACCGTTTCTTCAAGAATAATAAGAACATCCGATAAGCCTTCTCGATCACTTTGAAAAAGAAGAGGCGGTTTTTCAGCCCATTCCCTTAAAGCAGAAGAGAGTGTTACCAAATGACCAGCAAGATTTCCTGAATCAACGGTTGAAACATAAGTGGGCAAAAGAGGTCTGAGTGTATCCGTTGCATACCAATTATAGAGGTGACCATGGAATTTTTCCATTTTTGCAAGAGAGCGTAATGTACATTCGATACGGGTAATTGTTTCTTCAAAACCAATCCAGCCAAAATCACGTGCTGCAATAACAGAAAGGAGATAAACCCCGATATTCGTAGGGGATGTACGTTGAGCAACAAGAGGTTCAGGATCTTCTTGAAAATTATCGGGAGGCAAATAATTGCTTTGTTCATTGACAAAGGTTGCATAATAAAGCCATGTCCGTCGCGCAATAGAGCGGAGATTTTTTTTATCTTGTGAAGAAAGTTCAAGGCTATCTTGAAATGTTGAAGGTCGACTTACAACCCAAGCAATGAAAGGTGAAAAAAACCACGCTATCCCAAAAGGCAAAGCAATAAAGCTTGCAAAACTATCAAAAAAAAGAGGAAGTGTGAGGGCAAGAGCGCCAATAAGTGATGCTGGCGCCATTGTAAAAACATAGAAACGCAAACTATTGGACATTGATTTTGTTGCGGCAGAGGTTTTCCATTCAAGAAGATGCTGTTTTGAAATTGTCATACGATAGAGTGTACGAATAATCGCATCTGTCATAAAATACGCCGAATGAGCAAGAAAAGTCGTCTTAAGAAAGATATCAGCACTTGTAAGAGCGGTTCTATTCCAAATTAATTGAAAATGTCCGCGCAAGGAATGATCTATATTGGATGAAAAAAACGTTTTTAATACACATAAAATGGGAGCAATAAAGGTGCTCAGCAACAAAAATATCTGCCAAATGAATGCACTCTTTAATGGCAAAAGAGCCCATCCTGCAAACGCTGCAACTAACCACATGAGTGGTGTAAGAGAACGACGCAAATTATCCTGCATTTTCCAACGCGTCACGGAGCTTATTTGACGGCAACAAAAAAGATAGGGCAAAAGTTGCCAATCACCACGAATCCAGCGGTGATAACGCATAACATCAATATTATAAGTCGTTGGATAGTCCTCAATGACTGTGATACTACTCACCAGAGCAGTACGAGCATATCCTCCTTCTAAGAGATCATGACTGAGAACAGTATTTTCTTTAACTTTACCGTCAAGTGCTTGTTCAAATGCATCAATATGATAAAGACCTTTACCGATAAAAGTACCTTCTCCTAACAGATCTTGATAAGTATCAGAAACAGCAAAAACATAAGGATCAATACCACGGCTGGTCGAAAAAACCCGTTGGAACATTGATGTTTTTTTTCCTGTTGTCAGAGACGGAATAATGCGTGGCTGCAAAATGCTATAGCCTTTGACAACCTTTCCACTTTGCGGATCAAAAATGGGACGATTGAGTGGATGATTAAGCTTTCCAACAAGTTTTGTGACACTTTCAGGGGTAAGACGTGTATCACAATCCAGTGTCATAACAAAACGACAATCCATCGGAAGATTTGGATCAGGAGAGTAAAAACTCGTATTTTTATCGCCTCTTAAAAGCCGATTGAGTTCATGAAGTTTTCCCCGCTTTCGCTCCCATCCCATCCAACATTTTTCACCGCTATTATAAAGGCGTCGGCGATGTAAAAGGAAAAAAACAGGAAATTCATCACGATGATAACGACCATTGAGTTTATCAATACCCTTTTGTGCATAGTGCAACAAATCAAGATCATCTTGCGTTTCTCTCAAAGGTGCATCTACCCAATCTGTAATGAGTGCAAAATGGATCGCACCTTTAGGATTGGAAAGATAGTGTACTTCAAGATTGTGCACGTACGCATCAATATCATCGCGTGATGTCATCAAAGTAGGTACAACAACCATTGTCCTTGCATGTTTTGGAATACCTTCTTTATATTCATAACCAATGAGCTGTCTTGATGGAACAAACCACGAAACAACTGTATTAAAGAAGGAAAAAACCGCATCCATAGCAGGAAAAAGCGCCAATACAGTGAAGCAAAGGGACATCCATAGTGTCATGCCAGATATTTGGAAAACGGTATAGACTGCAAGCAAAAGAGTAAGCGTCAGAAAAGAGACAGGAATGGCAATGACTCTCAGTTTTAAGCAATAAAAAGCGCGTGCCCATTTTATGAGAAGAGGCGGCGTATATCCACAAGCCTTTTCAAATATGCCACGACCATCACCAACAAGATACCACCCAACAGAGGAATAATGAGGCATATCTTCAAAAGTGGGGTTTGCCATTTCTACAGATTTGTGTGCAACTTCCAGCTCACTAAGAGATGAAAAGCGTGAGATTTTTTCAATGACTTGTCGATAAATACTGCGTGAATGGGAATCAATTTCAGAAAAATCACTCTTTTTACGCAAAATAGCATCGACACAACTCACTGTTTCAAACCATACGGTCCAATCAACATCATCTATCGCTTTAAGAGCACAGATAATATTACCCATGGTTACACCATCTGCCGCTTGTCGGGTGTATTCATCGGCTGTTGCACTTTCCAAGTTACTGCCTTGACTTTCTAATTGCTTTTCAAGCCAAGTTAACGCTATGGTTGAATCGATAGATGCACTGCGCAGGCGATAGAATAAATGTGCTGAAAAAGTTGGGTCAGCAGTAAATGATTTGTATTGCGTAAAAAGAGAGTTTAGATTTGTTTTATTTTCTACAAGAGAAATTTTATCAGCTACTTGACTGGCAAGATGGCGCATCTGGCGCGCTTTTTCAATACGCACTGAAAGACGACGAACATTTTCAATGAGTAGCATTTGCATAACTGAAGGAAGAGCCCATAATTCACCAATTGTGAGCGCACAAACTTCTTGAAACCCATTGATCATAGCTGTCAGTGTTTCTTGTGAAAAGCTGCTATCGGTATGCGCAATATAAAGCCAAGTTAAAGCAAAAATGCGTGGTATTCCTGCTTTTTGTGGTGAAAGAGGAAGTTGCTTTATGAAGGACTTGGGAAAGTTACGGCGTAGTTGTTGTATGGTTTTATCAATGGTGTAATGATTATCAATGAGCCATTGCGCAGATGGCGCAATAGTTTCATCATTTCGGGCAGCAAAATCACTGGTATGAAAGGCATGAAGGATAAGTTTAGCATTTTCATTCAATCTCTTGCGAAAATCTTCTATTCCTTCATATTCAGGGAGTAAAATTTCTTTTCCAGAAGCTATATCATGCCCTAGGTCATAAAGATCTTCCTGTACTTTATAAATTGCACGAAGAGGGAAATCACTATTAATAAAATGGTCTTTTCTCTTCTTTTGAGAAAAAAAGTACTTTATGAAAGGTATTGTACACGCCATAATGTCCCATTATTATTCAATTACATCGCTTTTTATTTAAATTGTAAGCATTTTATCTGAATAGTGAACCGTTGATAAACAAAAAACAAACTTTTTGTTTTTATTTGCAAGTAGTTATAATAATTTTTAATGCAATCATTAAAAAATAAGAAAATAATTTTTTAGTAAATAAAAAGGTCACTCATTTTAGGGAGTGACCTTAATAATACCATCAATGTTAATGATTGATGATTAATCTTGTTCTTGTTTTTTCAAAGCCGCACCAAGAATATCGCCAAGAGAAGCACCTGAATCTGTAGAACCATATTGGGCAACAGCTTCTTTTTCTTCTGCAATTTCTAACGCTTTAATCGACACTGAAATTTTACGTGTTTTTTTATCAAATGCTGTGATACGCGCATCAACCTTTTGCCCAATTGCAAAACGCTCAGGACGTTGTTCATCACGATCACGCGCGAGATCAGCACGCCGAATGGTTGTTTCAAGGTTGTGGTCAATCAATTTCACATCAATGCCATTGTCGTT
The DNA here is from genome assembly GCF_900185775.1 of Bartonella mastomydis. Classification (NCBI taxonomy): domain Bacteria; kingdom Pseudomonadati; phylum Pseudomonadota; class Alphaproteobacteria; order Hyphomicrobiales; family Bartonellaceae; genus Bartonella; species Bartonella mastomydis. Next base: position 516,829 of record NZ_LT883137.1, on the reverse strand, counting down.
AACAGCAACCACTTCACAGGTTACAACAGCCCCTTTTCGCAATTCGCCAGAAGCGGCTGCTTCTCCAACTTTATCACTAGAAAGCTGCTTAATTCCAAGAGAGATACGCTCTTTTTCAATATCAACATCCAAAACCACAGCTTTAACAATATCGCCTTTGTTGTAAGTATCAATAACTTGTTCACCTGGACGGTTCCAATCAAGATCAGAGAGATGAACCATACCGTCAACATCGCCTTCAAGCCCAATAAACAAACCAAATTCTGTTTTATTTTTAACCTCTCCCTCAATTTGTGAATTGACAGGAAATTTATTGGCAAAAGCTTCCCATGGATTTTCAAATGTTTGCTTTAAGCCAAGAGAAATACGCCGTTTAGAAGGATCAATTTCAAGAACAACCACTTCTACTTCTTGTGATGTAGACAGAATTTTTCCAGGGTGAACATTTTTCTTTGTCCAGCTCATTTCAGAAACATGGATCAGTCCTTCAATCCCTGGTTCAATTTCAACAAAACCACCGTAATCCGTAATGTTGGTCACAGCACCCGTAATTTTCTTACCAATCGGATAGCGGACACTGATACTTTCCCAAGGATCACTTTCAAGCTGTTTCATTCCAAGAGAAATACGATGCGTATCTTGATTAATGCGAATAATCTGAACTTTAATCGTTTGACCAATTGTAAGCACTTCAGATGGGTGGTTCACACGCCGCCATGCCATATCTGTAACGTGCAAGAGACCATCAATCCCACCAAGGTCAACAAAGGCACCATAATCTGTAATATTTTTCACCACACCTTCAACAATTTGGTTTTCTTCAAGATTTTGTACGATTTCTGAACGTTGCTCAGCGCGGCTTTCTTCTAAGACTGTACGACGTGAGACAACAATATTGCCACGACGACGATCCATCTTCAAAATTTCAAAGGATTGTGCATTATGCATGAGAGGTGAAACATCACGAATGGGACGAATATCAACTTGGCTACGCGGCAAAAAAGCAACAGCACCATCAAGATCAACTGTAAAACCACCTTTTACTTGGCTAAAGATAACGCCCTCAACGCGTGTACCAGCATTGAATTTTTCCTCTAAACGGACCCAACTTTCTTCACGTCGTGCTTTTTCACGCGATAAAACAGCTTCGCCCATCGCATTTTCAATGCGTTCAATGTAAACCTCAACTTCATCGCCAACTTGCAAAGAACCATCTTTTGCTTTAGCTCCAAATTCTTTGAGAGGTATACGTCCTTCGACTTTAAGTCCAGCATCAATAATGGCCATGTCTTTTTCGATTGCAATAACACGACCTTTAACAACAGATCCTTCATTAAGATCATTGGTTTGAAAAGATTCTGTTAAAAGGGCTTCAAAATCCGCTGTTGTGGGATTGTATTGTGACATAAGAACTCCTAATATATACCTTATTCCTCATAAGGTATGAGCGCTAGGTTAGTGTTAACATGGGTAACTCCTTAGCCTTTTCCCTTGAATAAAGGAGGAAAAATTAGCGCTAGGCTGGGAGCCACCTTAATAAATTTATCCAATTATATGCATTTTTATGATTGGATCAATAAAAGCACATGCAATTGCAAATGTTGCTTCTATACTCAATTCTGACGTATCAAGCAAGTGGGCGTTTTTTGCCGGTTTTAGGGGGCTTTGTTTGCGCGTTATATCGCGACTGTCTCGCCATTCAAGATCACGAAGAATTTCATGATAATTTGCTTGTCCCCCTTTTTCTAAAATTTCTTGGTAGCGACGTTTGGCACGTATCTGAACATTGGCTAGAACATAAAACTTGATATCGGCATCAGGACAAACGATTGTCCCAATATCTCTTCCATCGAGCACACTTCCAGGTAAAGTTTTGGCAAAATTACGTTGTTTTTCGACAAGAATTTTGCGTACAGCAGGGTTAATCGCTATTTTTGAAGCCGCTTCACCAAGTTCATGAGAAGAAAGGAGAGCAGAATTTAAGCTATTAAAATCAAGTTCATTAGCACAAATGATAGCATTTTTTTCATCATTAAGAGCCAATTTTTGTTGTAAAAGCGCATGAGCAACACCACGATAAGTAAGCCCTGTATCCAAATGATGAAGATGATAATGTGCAGCAATTTTGCGAGCTAAGGTCCCTTTGCCCGAGGCTGCAGGTCCATCAATGGCAATAACAAAAGGCTTCAAGCGATTTTTCCCCCAAGTTGTTTTATAAAAGGAATAAATTCCGGAAAACTCGTAGCAATCATTCGTTTATCATCAATGGTAACAGGTTTTTCTGATGCAAGCCCAAAAATGAGAAAACACATCGCAATTCGATGATCAAGATGTGTAGTAACATTTCCACCCCCCAAACCTTTGGCCGAACCTTTCCCATAAACAACAAGAAAATCTTGACCTTCTTCACAGTCTACGCAATTAATTTTTAATCCTTGTGCAACAGCAGACAGCCGATCCGATTCTTTAACACGCAATTCTTCAATTCCTAGCATCACTGTTTTGCCTTCTGCAAAGGCTGCTGCAACCGCCAAAGCAGGATATTCATCAATCATCGATGGAGCACGTTCCTTCGGCACAGTAACACCTTTTAAGATCGATGATTTTATCCGTAGATCGGCAACATCTTCTCCACCTGTTTGGCGTTGATTCAAAAATTCAATTTGAGCACCCATTTCCCACAATGTTTCGATAAGTCCTATTCGAGAATTGTTTATCAAAACATTTTCAATGGTGATATCAGAATCTTCTACAACAAGGGCTGCGACAATTGGAAAAGCAGCAGAAGAAGGATCTCCGGGAATATGAATCGTTTGTCCAGTAAGATGAGGAAAACCATTAAGATGAATCAAACGCGCACCTTCTTTATCTCTTTCTATTTCAAGTTTAGCACCGAATGCTTTTAGCATTTTTTCCGTATGATCACGCGTGAGAACCGGTTCAATAACCGTTGTAATGCCAGCGGTATTCAGTCCAGCAAGGAGAACCGCTGATTTAACTTGAGAGGAAGCTATTGGGACACGATAGCGAATCGGATTAGCCATTTTGGGACCATAAATTGTTAAAGGAAGGCGATTGCCATCTGTTGCTTCAATTTCCACCCCCATAAGACGCAGTGGATCAAGGATACGTCCCATAGGACGTTTAGAGAGAGAAGCATCACCCATAAAAGTTGTTTTCATATGATAGGGACCAACCATTCCCATAACCAAACGAGCACCTGTTCCAGAGTTTCCAAAGTCTAAAGGTTTTTGTGCGGCTAAGAGACAACCATTCCCTGTTCCTCGTATGATCCAGAAGTCGTCTTTCTTAATCATATAGGCACCCATAGCCTTCATAGCAGCAGCTGTATTGAGTACATCAGCACTTTCAAGTAATCCGTGGATATATGTTTCACCATTTGCTAACCCTCCCAGTATAAGAGAGCGGTGGGAGATTGATTTATCTCCTGGTATTCGAATTTTTCCAGAGAGACTACTCGATTTATAGGCCGTTATAGGGATTGCTTTTTGCATGGAAATTCTATTTAATTCTATCTAACTTTTATGAAATTATGTATCCTTTAGCACATGCTTTAAAGGGCGTCATGAAAAAATCTACGTGGAACGGTGTATTTATCTTTGACAAAGGCATTATTTTTCGATTAAGCACCATAAAATTTATCTTTTAATGGAATAGAATTAATCAAAGAGGCACGGTTTATGGCAAAACAGGAACTTGGAACGAAACGTGTTGATCCAGAAACAGGAAAAAAATTTTACGATCTAAATCGCGACCCTATTGTGTCACCTTATACAGGAATCTCTTATCCGCGTTCTTATTTTGAGGTTGCAGCAGCTGAAGCAAACAACGAAGAGGAAGTGGATACTGAAGAGCTTGATACAGCACTTGAAAAGTCTGCTTTTATGCTTCTTGAAGAGGATGATGACGGTTCTAAAGATGACGATCTTCCTGATCTGGAAGATAGTGATGTCGATCTCGGTGATGACGACGATACATTTTTATCTCACGATGATGACGATGAAGATGATGACGTTACCGATATTCTTGGAGGCGGCGTTTCTAATGATGATGATGCTTAAAAGAAGGCATCTTTTTCATTGAATGCAAATTCTTCTTGATCTTCAATTTTTCTCGTTTTAAAAAAGTTCAAATTATAGACTGTTCTTTTGGGGAAATTTGTTTTTGTAGGGGCTATAGCTCAGCTGGGAGAGCGCTTGCATGGCATGCAAGAGGTCAGCGGTTCGATCCCGCTTAGCTCCACCAAAAGGACCAGCTCTTCTCTTAAGGAATCAATCTATAGCAGAGAATGTGTGATCAATTTAAAAAGGTTATGTGCTCTGTAACTATTAGTCCATTAGTGCACGCTTCTTTCAGCATTGTAATATATTTGTCATCATTTGTTGGATTGTGAAATTTTACTCTCATAGTAACGGAAAGTAAGTGACGTTTTTTATGCTTTTCATAGAAATAAAAAAATGTATTGTTTATCTTACACATTGTTTTAAAAACAAAATTTTAATTTCCCCCGCTACAACATTTCCACAAAATTAATATATTGGTTATGGATATCTTGTTAACAGGTGCAAGCTACCTAAAATAAAAACTCTAGAATAGGATATACTTCTCGATCATAGCGAATCAAAACTTTTTTCCAGTGTTTTTAATCTTATCAAATGACCTACCAATTAAAAAAATCCCCACTTAAATAGTGTTCACCAGCTCATTCCTGAGGTATGTTAATGCCTAAAGAACATATTGATTTATCATGATTAAATTATCTCCTCTATTCAATAATAATTCCGAACAGAGTATGCTTTTCTTATCATAAACCCTCATATATTGAATCAATGAAAATTGTTTCCTTAGCACATCATAAGCAAGGTTGAGGTATAGGAGCGAAGCGACGCTATCACACATTTTTCCCGCTCCCAATGTTACTTCATGCTAAAAGAAAATCTTGCCTTGAATATTCATTATATGAAAGCAGTATATAGCTTCCCCCTAAACAATAGGGGCGTACAACAAGATAACTTTTTAATTAATATGGAAAGTCTTCATTTCATACAATACTAAAGACTATTAGTCTTTTGGAAGGCTGTAACTATACCTTTATACGAAGCAACGTTTTTATGAAGCGACGCTCTTTCGTTTAATGCATTTCTCATTTTTTATATTGAATGTTTTTACCCTTTTTATGATGGTTGAATTGCATTTATTTTAATTGCTCTTTTATACGCTTAACAAATGAATATTCATGTCATAATCAGCCAATCATGCGCATAATGAAATTTAAAAATTTCCTTCAATAATTTCTGTCATTTCGCCCAGAGTTAAATGTTGGCGTTCAATGGAAGATAGTATCCATTGTAAATTTTTTGAATAAATATACCTTCTTAAGGAAGACAAAAATACCAAGAGTATCTTCAAATAGATTATGTCTTGCAAAAGCTTTCTGTCGCTTGAATTTATTTTAATTTGTTTCTTTAATAATCGGAAAAACGATACTGCCTTATCACCCCATAAGAAATTTTACTCTTGAACAATTTTATCCCATCAATTCCCTAATTGAGATTTTTAAAAATTTTTCCTAATGCCATCCACATCTCTTTAATTGCTGTGCATAGAGCTTAGACATCCTTGCCATACGCTGCGCTGCCTGTGAAAGCGCAGCATTAACATGTCCACCACTCCGCGCATAAGCACCATGCCCCATATGATAATTTAAATAAAGGCTATAGGCATCATCAAACCTCACCCCATTGCGCTGAACACTTTGGCGATGATACCAAGCAACAAAATCAGCAGCATCTGCAAAATTGGTACGCCATGCAAAAGACCTCCCCGTAGAGCGAAGATACATTGCCCATGTACTATCAAGCGCTTGAGAATAGCCATAAGCTGTCGACCGACGCTTCCATGGAATAAAACCAAGTAGTTTTTTTCGTGGAGGACGTGCATTGTGACGAAAGCTCGACTCCATATTAATGGTTGCCAGAATAATCGGCATAGGAATTCCATAACGCATTTCTGCTCTTTGAGATGCCTTACCCCAATTATCAAAAAAACCATTTTTTTGTGCTAGAATAGCACAAGCATTGTTTGTGTGGATGGGAGTAGTTGTTGCACACCCCCCTAGCAGAAACACCAGTGCCCCTAAAAACAAAAGGTGTCGCATATTCCCTATTCCTCTCGTTTAAGAAATAAAACAAGATAGAGATACTCAAAAATTATTACCAATCAATAAAGAACATGATCTGAACTTATCATCGTTTAGAAGCTTGCTTTGCTTTATTCTTCATCAACCAAACGCAATGTTTGCGATTGAGCCGATGTTGTCATTTTTGTTGATTCAGAGTAATTTTCTTTTAATTCGACAGTTTCAATGCGATTTGCCCGTTTCATAATTTTGGAGGAAGATATTAAAATTCCCTCTATATCTTCACCTGCTTTGTGAAAGTGCTTCTGTAGTGCGCGAACACGCATATCCATTCGTCCAAAATCTTCCATTAATTTTGCTACTTCTGATTGAATTAAATGCGCTTGTTCACGCATCCGCGCATCTTTCATAATAGTTTGAACAACTTGGACAGAGAGCATCAATAAAGACGGTGAAACAATAATCACATGAGCTCTATTGGCTTTTTGTACCAATGGCTCAAAATCCTCATAAATTGTTGCAAAAATCGATTCCGACGGTACAAAAAGAAAAGCGGTGTCATGGGTTTCTCCAGGAATTAAATATTTTTGCGCAATATCACGGATATGGACGTCCATATCGGTACGAAATTGGCGTTCTGCCTCTTGGCGCTCTTGCTCTGATGCAGCTTTACGCAGAGCATTCCAAGCCTCCAGAGGGAATTTAGCATCCACAACCAGAGATGGTGCTTTATTAGGCATATGAATAAGACAATCTGGGCGCTTTCCATTGGAAAGAACTGCCTGAAAAACATAAGCATTTGTTGGTAAGGCATCGGCAATAATAGCTTCCATCCGCCCCTGACCAAAAGTCCCCCGTGTTTGCTTATTGCTTAAAATAGATTGCAACTGAACAACTTGTCCGGTCAGTGATTGAATATTATTTTGTGCCGCATCAATCACAGCTAAACGCTCTTGCAAACGATTCAAATTTTCATAAGTAGATTTGGTCTGTACCTGAAGTGTTTGACCTATATTGGCTGTCATGCCATTAAGTTGCTCACTGAGTGATTTATTCAATTCAGCTTGCCGTTGACCAAAAATTTCCGCCATCGTTTGCATGCGCCCTTGCATTTCAGATTGTGTTTTGAGCAAAATAGTCATCTGCTCTTGTGCCTCACGAGCACGCTTGGCAACTTCACTTTCCAAAAGTGCCTTTTTTCGATGAGAATAAATTAACATAAAAAATGCTAAGCAAACGAGCATCAATAAAAGAAGAACACTCAATTTCGTAAAAGACTCATCAGCAAGTATAAAAGAAAAAAACGAATCAAACATGAGAAGTAATATAACGCCCTCATCGTAAAAAAGCGTAAGAATTTGTTATTCAATATTGACCCATACACAAGCATTGATTAATCTGTACCTTATGTCAATGAGACCTTTAGTTATTTTACCAGATCCAATTTTACGGGAAATATCCAAACCTATCGAGCATGTTGATGCAGCCCTCCAAAAGCTTGCAGATGATATGTTGGAGACCATGTATCGTGCTAAAGGCATTGGTCTTGCTGCTATTCAGATTGGTATACCACTGCGCATGTTAGTTATAGATGTTTCTGGGAATTCTGAAGGCGAGCAGAAAAATCCGTTTGTTATCATCAACCCTGAAATTTTATGGCTTTCAGAAGAACGTAATATTTACAAAGAGGGTTGTCTTTCCATTCCTGACTATTTTGCAGAAGTTGAACGCCCTAAACGTCTGCGTGTTCGCTATCAAAACCGTGAAGGAAAACAGACAGAAATTGAAGCAGATGATCTGTTGGCAACTTGCTTACAACATGAAATGGATCATTTAGATGGGCGTCTTTTTATTGATTATATCTCAAAAATCAAACGTGATATGGTGATACGAAAATTTAAAAAACGCGCAAAAGAAAAAAATACTCAGGAAGCAATTTTGTAATGGCATTACGGTTGAGTTTTATGGGAACACCCAGTTTTTCTGTTCCCATTTTGCATGCTTTATTAGATGCGGGTCATGATGTTGTCGCCGTTTATAGTCAACCTCCTCGCCCAGCAGGACGTCGTGGTCTTAAACTCATTCCCTCACCTGTGCAAAATGCAGCAGAAGAAAAATCTATTCCCGTATTCACACCTCAAACACTCAAAACAGCCGAACAGCAAGCCCAATTTGCAGCACTTTGTGTTGATGCTGCTGTTGTGGTTGCCTATGGACTCCTCTTACCAAAAGCTATTCTTGAAACACCGCGTTTTGGATGTTTTAATGCCCATGCTTCGCTTTTACCACGCTGGCGTGGTGCTGCGCCTATTCAGCGTGCAATTATGGCTGGGGATAAGAAAACTGGGATGATGATTATGAAAATGGATGAAGGGCTTGATACAGGGCCTATTGCCCTCTCACGCTCTATTCCCATCACTGATAGCACCACTACTGCTGATCTTTCAAACAAGCTTTCATATATTGGTGCAGAACTTATGGTAGAAGCTCTATCAACTCTGGAAAAAGGACAACTTAAACTGACCCCCCAATCAGAGGAAGATATAACCTATGCTGCCAAAATCAAAAAGGAAGAAACCCGTATTGATTGGACAAAACCTGCAGAAGTTATTCATAGGCATATTCGTGCGCTCTCTCCCTCTCCTGGTTGCTGGTGTAACATGAATATCGGTGGACGAGAAGAACGCGTAAAAATTCTTGGAAGTCGTTTAATAACTGGTCCTTCTCTTGAAATTGGTCGAATAGAACCAAATTCTTTGATTGTCCATTGTGGACAAGGGCGCCTTGAAATAACCCATCTGCAAAGATCTGGTGGTAAAGTCCTTGAGAGCGCAACCTTTTTGCGAGGTGCTCATATTTCTGCTGTTTTTTAATATGCCCCGTTTTAAACTTACTCTTGAATATGATGGATCAAATTATGCTGGCTGGCAGCGTCAAGCAGAGCTTCACACGGTACAAGGAGCTCTTGAACAAGCGATTTTTCGCTTTAGTGGAGAACAATTAACCATAACAACAGCAGGACGAACGGATGCAGGAGTGCATGCGACGGGACAAGTTGCGCATGTTGATTTCATAAAAAATTGGCCTTCATATACTGTACGGGATGCGCTCAATGCTCTTTTACGTCAACAGGGAGAAGCCATTTCAATCTTAAACGTAGAAAATGTCCCTGATAACTTTGATGCACGATTTTCTGCTATCAAACGCCATTATCTTTTTAAAATTCTCAATCGTCGCTCTCCACCAGCCTTAAATGCCAAACGCGTGTGGTGGTTGCCAAAGCCTCTTGATGCTGAAGCTATGCATGAAGCAGCTCAAAAGCTTGTAGGACAACATGATTTTACAACTTTCCGCTCAGCACATTGCCAAGCCAAAAGCCCTATTCGAACCCTTGAACGCCTCGATGTCCAAAGAGAAGGTGAAGAAATCTTCCTTTATGCGCGAGCCCGCTCTTTTCTTCATCATCAAATCCGTTCATTCGCAGGAAGCCTCATGGAAGTGGGGATTGGACGTTGGACAGCTCAAGATCTTGAAGCAGCTCTTCATGCTAAAGACCGTAAACGTTGTGGTGTTGTTGCTCCCCCTTCAGGACTTTATTTAACAAAAGTAGAATATTAATTATTCTACAAAGTTTCTTCTTAAAGAGCAATTAAGGAAGTTTGTAAAAAGAACGAATTTCTTTGAAAGCTTCTGCTGCTGTATTGACAAATTTTACCAAATTAACATCCGTAGGAGAGATTGTACCTTGCGAAGCTAAATATTCAAAATTGACCGCATTGCTCCAAAATTCTTTGCCAAACAATAAAATTGGTACCTGTTTCATACGTTCTGTTTGTATTAAGGTTAACGTTTCAAACAACTCATCCAAAGTCCCAAATCCTCCAGGGAAAATAGCTAATGCTTTTGCCCGTACTAAAAAATGCATTTTTCGCATCCCCAAATAGTGAAAATTGAAACACAAATGCGGAGATACATATGAATTAGGCTCTTGCTCATGTGGTAAAATAATATTCAAGCCAACCGTTGGGGCACCAACATCACAAGCGCCACGATTTCCTGCTTCCATGATCCCTGGTCCGCCCCCCGTAACAACCACAAATTCACGATATTCTGTTTTCGCCGAATAGAGAGAACACAAACGTGCAAATTCCCTTGCTTCATCGTAATGATGTGACATAGCACGCAAATTTTTCTTTTGTGTTTCATTTTTTGCAGCCCACGCTGCTTGCCCAGGTTCAGGAATACGCGCACCACCAAATAAAACAACTGTTGATTGAATATTATATTCTTGTAATGTTATTTCCGGCTTTAAAAATTCAAGACCAATACGTTGTGAGCGCAGCTCTGGACGCATCATAAAATCTTGATCGATATAGGCTAAACGATAAGTAGGTGAACACATTTGTGCTGAATTAGAAACTTTATGGATCTGTTGGAGAGCCTCCCTTGTATGAAGAAGTGGAGTCCAATTTTCTTGTTCTTCTTTTCTTTTTTCTTTACAGCCTTTTTTCATGCACATGTCCTACTTTCTCATCGTTTTATTGACTGAAAACATTTCTTCGCGTAGGTCATAGAGAATAAATCTTGAAGCTTTCAACTTGTTTAACGGAACTCTCATCATGACCCATCTCACACAACTTGAAATCATTATCGAAAAAGCATTCGATGATCGCGATTCTATCAATACTACCACAAAAGGGGAAATTCGTGAGAGTGTCGAACACATATTGAACCTTCTTGATAAAGGAGAAATCCGTGTTGCAGAACGGCAAAAAAATGGACAATGGCATGTTCATCAATGGTTGAAAAAAGCTGTTTTACTCTCTTTTCGGCTAAACCCAATGCAAATTATTACTGGTGGAATCAATGGAACATATTGGTGGGATAAAGTTCCTTCAAAATTTTCTGATTGGAAAGAAAATGATTTTCAAAAAGCGAGGTTTCGTTCCGTTCCTGGAGCAATTGTACGCCATTCTGCCTATATTGCACCAAACGTCATACTCATGCCATCCTTTATCAATCTTGGTGCTTTTGTCGATGAAGGAACAATGGTTGATACCTGGACAACCGTTGGTTCTTGTGCACAAATTGGCAAACATGTTCATCTTTCTGGTGGTGTTGGTATTGGTGGCGTTTTAGAACCTCTGCAAGCAAATCCAACAATCATTGAAGACCATTGTTTTATTGGCGCTCGCTCTGAAGTTGTTGAAGGCTGTATTATTCGTGAAGGTGCTGTTTTAGGAATGGGAGTTTTTATTGGAAAATCTACAAAGATTATTGATCGTACAACAGGTGAAACTTTTATCGGTGAAGTACCAGCCTATTCAGTTGTTATACCGGGGTCTCTTCCTGGAAAACCACTCCCTAATGGTGAAGCAGGCCCAAACCTTTATTGTGCTGTTATTGTAAAACGCGTTGATCAAAAAACACGAGAGAAAACATCCATTAATGAGCTTTTACGTGATGAGACACAATGTTGATTTATAATGCCATTTATTGTTTTTCAACTTGAACAATACTCTCAAATACAAGGAGTCTCTTATTTCAAATCCTTGCATATTAAATTAATCGCTCTCATTTCCTTGCACATCACAAACGTAAAGAGTATTTGGGTAAAACACACCTTAATAAAAGAATAAAAATGTCCTTAATAAACGCTCTCAAGCACCAAGAGCGATCATAACATTTTGAATGCGCAAAAAGTATGATGATAGTAATACGCGTCTTTATGATGTGTAAAGATGGTCATGCCAAATGATTTTTATGGCATTCACGGGGGCTTTAGCCATTATCCTTACGAACACCATTGTGAAATAAGGTCGAGTGTATTGAAAGATATTTCTCTTAAGACAAACGCGCTAATATGCAACACGAATGTATTTTGTTTAAAGCATTCTGTTTTACGTGAGCAACATGAAACAATGAAAAGATACTCTATCTAAAAGCGTGAGAACTGCACAATTTCCGTTAAAAAACACTCTTTAAAAACCTGAACCAATCAACAAAAGCAAAAGCGCAATCTAATGAGAAAATACGCCTTTTTTCATTATTTATTCATTTTAAGCGCTTGAATAAAAGCTGACTGAGGAATTTCTACCTTTCCAAATTGGCGCATCCGTTTTTTACCTTCTTTTTGCTTTTCCAAAAGTTTCCGCTTACGCGTCACATCGCCACCGTAACATTTTGCTGTTACATCTTTACGCAAAGCACGAATTGTTTCACGCGCTATAACTTTACCACCAATAGCCGCTTGAATTGGAATCTGAAACATATGCTGGGGAATAAGATCTTTTAGTTTTTCACACATGGAACGCCCGCGCTTTTCCGCAATCGTGCGGTGCACAAGCATCGATAATGCATCAATAGGTTCTCCATTCACCAAAATAGACATTTTAACTAAATCCCCCTCGGCATAATCCCTCATCTGATAATCAAAAGAAGCATACCCCTTTGAGATCGATTTTAAGCGATCATAAAAATCAAAAACAACTTCATTGAGTGGTAAATCATATGTCACCATAGCACGCGTTCCAACATAGGATAAACCAACCTGTATTCCACGCCGCTCTTGGCACAGCTCTAAAATTGACCCAAGATAGTTATCAGGAGTCATGATTGTCGCTCGGATCCACGGTTCTTCGATAGAAGAAATTTTAACCACATCAGGCATATCTGCTGGATTGTGCAACTCTTTAACAGAACCATCATTCATATTCATACGATAAACAACCGAGGGTGCTGTCGCGATTAAATCCAAATTAAATTCGCGTTCTAACCGCTCTTGAATAATTTCAAGATGAAGAAGTCCTAAAAAACCACACCGAAAACCAAACCCCAAAGCTGCAGATGTTTCCATTTCAAAAGAAAAACTCGCATCATTTAAGCGTAATTTGCCCATGGCTGCACGCAAATCATCAAAATCAGCAGCATCAATTGGAAAAAGTCCACAAAAGACAACGGGTTGCGCAGGCTTAAAACCAGGCAAAGCATTTTCACAAGGGCGACGCTCTTCAGTAATCGTATCGCCAACCCGTGTATCGGCAACCTCTTTGATAGAAGCAGTGATAAAACCAATCTCACCTGGTCCTAATTCATCAACCTGCACCATTTTAGGTGTAAACACCCCAACACGCTCAACAGGATATTTTGCCCCTGTCCCCATCATACGAATGGTTTGACCTTTTTTTAACACACCATCAATGACTCGTACCAAAACGATGACGCCAAGATATGCATCATACCAGCTATCAACCAACATTGCCTTCAAGGGACTTGCACCATCGCCTGTACGTGGAGGGGGTAATTGTGTAACAATTGCTTCCAAAACATCAGGAACACCCAAACCTGTTTTTGCTGATATTTCTACGGCCTCAGATGTATCGATGCCTATCACATCTTCAATTTGTTCTTTAACACGCTCAGGTTCTGCTGCTGGAAGATCAACTTTATTGAGTACAACAACCAATTCATGCGAATTATCAATGGCTTGATAAACATTTGCCAACGTTTGTGCCTCCACCCCTTGGCTCGCATCTACCACCAACAGAGAACCTTCACACGCTGCTAGTGACCGCGAAACTTCATAAGCAAAATCCACATGACCAGGTGTATCCATAAGATTTAAAATATAGGTTTCACCATTCTTTGCTTTATAGTGTAAACGTACTGTTTGTGCTTTAATAGTAATTCCACGTTCACGTTCAATATCCATGGAATCAAGCACTTGTTCCTTCATCTCACGTGTGTCAAGCCCTCCTGTCATTTGAATCAAACGATCCGCTAAAGTGGACTTGCCGTGATCAATATGTGCCACGATGGAAAAATTACGAATATAATTACGATCTATTGTCATATAAGGCGATTTAGCAAAGAATAACACAAAACGCAAAGACCAATTATGGCCTCTCGAGAACCTTTCAAAAGAATATTAACCCAAAAAGCTTCTCAAAACATGAACTTCTCATTGCTTAAAAAATAAGGCTTTTGTTTACTAAATTAAATACTAAAAGAACTAAAATAATCTTTTTGCATCTTGTTTGATGACTCATCGGCTGGTTAAGCCGGTACGTGTTCCACCACACACCTTGCCAACCTCCAATGTTGCGATGCTCCTTAACATTTGAAAGAATTTAGAGGAGGCATACCTTTATTTATGCAATTTTAACCACATGGCTCCCGCTTACGGCGTGTAAGCAAATGATTTAGATTAATTTAACATGAAAAACATTTGAAATGAGAAAATTTTACGGTCTTCAGAGTTCTAACTCAATATGAATAATGTTATATTATCATTATAAATCAATATATTGTATGAATATCAGGTGGACGCATATATCACTTAAACTTTCGATAAAATTTGCGAGAAATGCTTTTTTATTTGTACACAATAATTTGCTTTTCTAGTAATCTTATATAAAATAAATACATATCGGGAGAGAGAGTTTTCTTCTCAACATTTAAAACTTTAGAAATAGGCTCTATTGCGTAGAGCTTTTATGTACTTTTTATACAACTCCTTCCTTCCTCCATTAAAGATAAAAACATCAACTTTCTTCAAATTATTGGATAATACATTGATTTATAATGATCATTTATTGTTTTGCAATTTAAATGAAAACGCTGCAGGCAAAAAACGCATACAATAAAATCATCATAGGAAAGGTGCATCGCTAATCAATTTTTTCAATTGCTTTATTTTTTTTACGCCATTGTGAAGGTTGTAATTCAGCAACAATGATCCCAATCAGAATAAGCAAACCGCCCAATAAAGCTAAAGGAGATAAATGCTCTCCAGCCAAGCGCCCAACGATACCAGCCCACACTGGTTCACCTGCGTAAATGAGTGTTGCACGCGTAGGGGAAATAGATTTTTGTGCCCAATTCATCGCCAATTGAATAATAGCACTCATTAACGCTAACCCCATACCGATACTAAACCATACCCACGAAAATTCAGGAATGCTTTCACCCATCAAAGGCATACAAGAAAATGAAAAAAAACCACTAAAAAATAACTGGATAATGGTCACACGCCGACTATCAACCTTGTTGGCAAAAATTCCGATGAGTATGACTTCTCCAGCAATCGCTAAAGCGCCTAACAAAGTCAAAATCTCGCCTTTTGAAAAATCAAAACTTCCTGGCTTTTGTCCTGAAACAAGTACAAGCCCAATAAAAGCAAAAACAATACCAACCCAACAGGCAAAACGGGGAGGTTTTTTAAAAACAATCCACTGCAAGATTGGAACCATCGGAACGTAAAGCGCTGTGATAAAAGCCGACTGACTACTAATAATCGTTTGAAGTCCAGCTGCTTGCAAAGCATAACCCAAAAACATGGATAAACCAATTGCCATTCCAGCAAAAACTTCATAAGCAGTTATACCTTTTATAGAAGGCCAAAAAATTGCTCCACATATCAATGATGCAACGATAAAGCGGAATCCAACAAAAAACAGAGGACCACTATAGCGCATCGCGATGTGAACCACTAGAAATGTAATCCCCCACAATATCGTTGCAGCAAATATTGCCAATTCTGGTTTACTTAATAAAGGATATTTAAACTGTTTTATATTCGTCATGAAAGGCCTTCTCCTCCAATTTTCCGTACAATTTATGAAACAATAAGCGTTCCAACTCCCTGTTCGGTAAACAGCTCTAGTAAAACAGAATGAGGGGTTTTTCCATTTAAAATGACCACACCTTCCACACCATTTTGAAGGGCTTTCACACAAGTCTCTACTTTTGGAATCATGCCTCCTGAAATTGTTCCATTTTTGATAAGTTTCTCAGCTTCAGAAACTGTCAATTCTTTTAAAAGTTTACCCTGTTTATCCAAAACACCAGGAACATCCGTGAGGAATAAAAGACGTTTGGCCTCTAATGCACCCGCAATAGCTCCAGCAAAAATATCAGCATTAATATTATAGGTTTTTCCATCCCGACCTGGAGCCACAGGAGCAAGAACTGGTATCATTTCAGAACAAGCTAATAGATCCAGCAATGTACGATCAACTTCAATAGGCTCACCAACAAATCCCAAATCTAGAACACGTTCAATATGCGAATCAGGATCAATGACAGTTCTATAAGCCTTTTCGGCAAAAACCATATTGCCATCCTTACCACACAGCCCTATTGCCCATTCACCCTCAGCATTGATAAGAGCAACTATTTCCTTATTGATGGAACCCGCTAAAACCATTTCCACCACTTCAACGATCCGCTCATCGGTTACCCGTAAACCGTTTTCAAATCGTGATTCAATCCCCATTTTCATCAAAATTTCAGCAATTTGAGGTCCTCCACCATGAACAACAACAGGATTAATCCCCGATTGCTTTAATAGAGCAATATCACGCGCAAATGCTCGCCCCAAAGCAGGATCACCCATAGCATGACCGCCATATTTTACCACGACTGTTTCATTTTCGTATTTTTGCATATAAGGTAAAGCAGACGATAAAAATGCTGCTTGTTTTTCCAAAACATCCACAGCACTGTTTTTAGCATCATCCATTAATAGAGCCTCCTCATCACTTTTTACTATCTCTTAGTGAAATTTAGGAAAAGTGAAAACAATAAAACAAAGCTTTACTCTATCCATCCCCCTGAAAATCGTCAATTTTCCTTCAAATTACGAAAAAATAATAACGAGATGAAACAAGAAAATAACTTCCTCAATAAACTTAACAGCGAAAAATTAAACAAAATAAGCGCAAAAAACGTCACTATTTTATGATCTGATGTATAAAATTGAAGAGTAAAATTTTTAAGCTACACTGTACAATCAACTCATTTGTTTACCCTTATGGATACTTAACAATGAATAGGAATATATACAACCATTGATTTTGTAAGATAAAAATAAAATTTTTTTATCATAATAAAATTAATATATCTCCGACATAGAAAGTGCTCTTTACATCTTATCTAAAATTGAACATTCAAAAATATTAATGAAATCATTTACAATGAATGCACGTTATGGAGAATGTTTTGTCATTTTAATACTCAAATTCCAAATCAATCAAAACCATTGGCTTTCATATTAAAAAAGAAATTGGCGTATGGACACCATATAAAACTTACAATACTATTGATTTATAATCATAAGCTAGCGTTATCCGAATAAAAGTCCCTATATCTCAGAGCAGCCTGTGGTTAGGACTATGAAAATAGTACTTTATACAATCGATCATGAGAGGTTATATTATTGGGAATAAGATAGATTGCCCAACAGCTTTTGTAGTCTTACTTGATAAGTTTTTGCCATTTTAAAATTTTATGATGGAGCTTTTAAAAGGGATTTTGGGCGCTTGGCTTCTTCCTTTCCTTTAAAGAAGAAGGTTTTTTAGAGATTTTGTCTGTAAAAAAAATCTGCACTCTTATTGGTTCCACCTAATGACTCCTCATGTGATTTATTCACATAAGACTCTACGAACAAGCCTCATAACCTCGCACTTCTAAAAATACTTCATGTGTACAAGAGGCTTACATGGCTTGTATTCCCTCATTAAATGACGATCTTTTATAGCACAAAAAATAAATGCCGTTAACACTGGAAACATTATCAGTCACTCAGTGCATCCTTCTATGGATAAGTCCTTTTGAAAATGTTATAAACATGCAAAAGTAAGACTTATCCATAAAATGCAAAAAAACTCTGCGCAGCAGGAGCTTACACTAAAGTAATCGTTTCTCTTTTTTTTCAAACCAAAAGAATGCTTTTCAAAGATGATAAGACAATCGAAAGTTTAATAAAAATAACCTTCCAAAAATGTTTTCTCATTTACTTTGAAAACATGCACTTATTTTAACCGGAAATATTTTCAAAAAATTCTTTCATCCGTGAAAAAAAACCATGTGATTGTGGTGAATTCTCGTGATTTGAGAGCTTTTCAAATTTTTGCAATAGTTCACGTTGCTCTTGCGTGAGCTTCTGTGGTGTCTCAATCGTGATATGAATATACAGGTCACCCCTTGCCTGCTGACGACGCAACATGGGCATGCCTTTGCCTTTAAGACGGAATTGACGTCCATTTTGTGTCCCTTCTGGGATCTTAACACGTGCTTTAACACCATCAAGGTCAGAAACTTCAAACTCTCCTCCTAAAGCTGCTGTTACCATTGAAATAGGAACGCGACAGTGAAGATCTGCTCCTTCTCGCTGAAAAAATTCATGCGGTTTAACGGAAAGAAAAATATAAAGATCACCATTGGGACCACCACGAACACCCGCATCTCCCTCACCAGAAAGACGAATACGCGTCCCATCTTCAATACCAGCTGGAACATTCACGCTCAATGAACGTTTTTTCTCTATGCGCCGTGTCCCCTGACATTTGGGGCATGGATCTGTAATCATTTCACCACGTCCATGACATGTAGGACATGTTCTCTCTATAGAAAAAAAACCTTGTGCAGCACGCACTCGACCAGATCCATGACATGTCCCACAAACTTGCGGACTAGAGCCCTTTCTCGCTCCTGAACCTTCACAAACATCGCACGTGACAGAACTAGGAATATTAATTTCTGCAGTTTTTCCTGAAAATGCCTCTTCTAAGGTCACCTCCATATTATAACTCAAATCTGCACCACGTTCGCGACCATCACCACGCTTACGGTGCGCACCTCCCATAATCTCACCAAAAAAATCTTCAAAAATATCAGCAAATCCACCAGCGGAAGCAAAACCGCTAAAAGGATTGCCTCCCCCTTGACCACTGCTATTTTCAAAGGCTGCATGACCAAATCGGTCATAAGCAGCACGCTTTTGGGGATCTTTAAGAACTTCATAGGCTTCGCCAATTTCTTTGAATTTTCGCTCTGCCTCTTTATCCCCGGCGTTGCGATCAGGATGATATTGCATTGCCAACTTACGAAAAGCAGATTTCAATTTTTTATCATCACATTCACGAGTCACGCCAAGAATTTCATAATAGTCAACCTTCATCATGTATTCCTGATCGTTTTTCTATCATCCACCTTTATGGATAATATCACTTTTATTTATATTTTTAGCAACAAACTTGCAACTTATCTCACATAATAAAGCCCAGCCTTATATTTCAAAGGCCGGGTTTATAAATTAATCAACACACATGCTGACACTATTTCTTCTTATCATTAACTTCTTCAAAATCAGCATCGACAACATCATCATTCTTTGTCTCTGTTTCAGTATCAGCGCTCGCTGCTTGTGACGCTTCATACATAGCCTGCCCAAGCTTCATACTGACTTCTGCTAATTTTTGCATCTTTGTTGTTACTTCTTCCGTATCACTGCCTTCAAGCGCAGATTTCAAATCAGATATTGCTGTTTCAATCTGTCCCTTTTCTTCAGCTGATACTTTATCACCATATTCATTGAGTGATTTTTCCGTCGAATGAATAAGAGCTTCCGCTTGATTTCTGGCTTCAACACCTTCACGGCGTTTTTTATCCTCAGCTGCGTGCTCTTCTGCATCCTGTACCATTTTTTCAATATCAGCATCACTTAAACCACCTGATGCCTGAATACGAATTTGATGCTCTTTACCTGTTCCCTTATCTTTTGCCGAAACATTAACAATACCATTCGCATCAATATCAAAAGTAACTTCGATTTGCGGTATACCACGCGGTGCTGGGGGAATACCAACAAGATCAAATTGAGCCAATAATTTATTATCACTCGCCATTTCCCGTTCACCTTGGAAAACGCGAATCGTTACAGCACTCTGGTTATCATCAGCTGTTGAAAAAACTTGCGATTTTTTCGTCGGGATCGTGGTATTGCGCTCAATGAGACGTGTGAAAACGCCCCCCAATGTTTCAATCCCTAAGGATAAAGGAGTTACATCGAGCAGCAACACGTCTTTGACATCACCTTGTAAAACGCCCCCTTGGATGGCAGCACCCATTGCAACCACTTCATCGGGATTAACACCTTTGTGTGGATCTTTGCCAAAGAAGTTCTGCACAACTTGCTGAATCTTAGGCATACGTGTCATACCACCCACTAAAACAACTTCGTCAATCTCACCAGCTTTTAATCCAGCATCTTTCAATGCGGCTTTACAAGGCTCAATGGTACGCTGCACTAAATCATCAACGAGTGATTCAAATTTTGCCCGAGTCAATTTCATTGTTAAGTGCTTGGGACCTGATTGATCTGCCGTGATAAATGGTAAATTGATTTCTGTTTGCTGTGAGGAAGAAAGCTCAATCTTTGCTTTTTCTGCCGCTTCTTTTAAGCGCTGTAGAGCAAGTTTATCATTCTTTAGATCAATACCTTGCTCTTTTTTGAATTCATCGGCAAAATAACCAACCAAGCGCATATCAAAGTCTTCACCCCCTAAGAATGTATCTCCATTGGTTGATTTAACTTCAAAAACGCCATCTCCAATTTCAAGGACTGAAATATCAAATGTACCACCACCAAGGTCGTAAACAGCAATTGTTTTTCCATCCTTTTTGTCCAAACCGTAAGCTAAAGCAGCAGCAGTCGGCTCATTAATAATCCGTAAAACTTCAAGCCCAGCAATTTTACCCGCATCTTTAGTCGCTTGACGTTGCGCATCATTAAAATAAGCAGGAACAGTAATAACTGCTTGTTCAACTTTTTCACCAAGATAAGATTCAGCTGTTTCCTTCATTTTTTGCAAAATCATTGCTGAAATTTGCGATGGAGAATATTTCTTCCCCGCTTCTTCAACCCATGCATCACCATTGTCACCTTTAACAATTTTATAAGGCACAAGTGCTTTATCTTTTTCAACCATAGGGTCATCAAAACGGCGCCCTATCAAACGTTTCACTGCAAAAACTGTCCCTTCAGGATTTGTTACTGCCTGACGTTTAGCAGGCTGTCCAACAAGCCGCTCTCCTCCATCCGTAAAGGCAACAACGGAAGGTGTTGTTCGTGCTCCTTCTGAGTTTTCGATAACCTTTGCGTTTTTGCCATCCATAACAGCCACACAAGAGTTCGTCGTCCCCAAATCAATACCAATTACTTTTGCCATATTATAATCTCCATTCAGCAAGCTACCTCAACCTTCATAAAGCATCTTTTTAAGATAGCTCCTCATAACACTTAAAGCCCATATCCTGCTTCAAGCAACATAAATAATAATAAATCGCAAGTCGCCAACAAGCCTCGCTGCCTCGTATATAAGAACAGGATTTTATTGCTACAAGAGAATAATGAGAGAAACATCTCCAAAATAAAAAATTTCTTTTAAAATAGGTACCCTAATAACCCATAAATACCATATTTATGAAAGACTTGAGATCATCATATATTTTTCCCGCAATTCTCAACAAACATATCTGTCTATAAAAATAAACAGAATCATTGAACACGCGCTCTTGATCTCTCATCATGAAGTAAGAAATACTGACACAAAAGCTTTTTAAAAATATCGCTTAAAGGCGAATACTTATATCATAAAATATTATAAACCTCCCTTAAGACTATAAAATAGCTATCATATCTTATGAACCTGTTTTTTATGAGCCTCCTTCAAGTATTAAACGGTACTTTTCCAAATGCTCATATTGATAACGATATCATTGATCGATCTCCTCTTACAAAATTCTTCTTCTAATAGACTCATCTTTCATTACTATTTGAAAGCTGTGCTTTAAATTCACCGAAAAAGCTTTTTCTTAAATGTATCCTTCTAAAATTTGAAAATATATAATCATGCCTCTGTATATACGCTTTAAAGTACCAAGAGCTGTCGTAACACTAAGAGTTTATAAAGTTTATGATCTTTCTGTATTGTATCTTTATTCAGTAGAATAATGATGGGTCTTAAATTTTTAGCATTTACAAATACTTTTGTGAAATGAACACAGAAATGTTGAGAGATGTTTTGCCTTTGTAAACATGACTTTCTTTCTTTAATATTCAAGAATTCTATGATTTCTATTCTCATATTAAATCAATTTTATTTTAGTAATTCTTTGCTTTTATTTTAAATAAAAAATCTGCTAAAATAAAAAAACAATTTAAATTGTGAGTCTTATGAAGGAGGGTGAATCAATGGTAACATCTATTATTAAGAAAATAACAAATCTCATCTTTAAGAATACAATACATGCACTATTTCCGTATAAAAGGGTTATCGCAAATATCGTGTGTGCTCTTCTTTTTGCTGGTGTAACCCTACCAGCAAGTGCTCAGCAATATAAACTTGGTGACATAGAAATTCTCAATCCTTGGGTACGCGAAACACCTAAAGGTGCAAAAGTTAGTAGCGGTTATTTTTATATTATTAATCACAGCAATACCCCAGATCGTTTAGTTTCTATTTCCACAAATGGCGTAAAAACAACAGAAATGCATACTATGGCTGTTGTTAATGATATTATGAAAATGGAAAAAATGCATAATGGCATTGAAATTCCGGGAAATGGCGAAGTCACACTCAAGCCCGGTGGTGATCATATTATGTTTATGGGGCTTTCACAACCCTTCAAGCTAGGTGATAAAATTAGCGCAAAATTGACATTTGAGAACGCAGGAACCATTGATGTTGATTTTTCTGTAAACGCTATGAAAACAACCCCACCTTCCAAATCCACTCCTGCTCATTAAGCTCTTTTTATTATAAACACACATTTTATAAAATGAAGAAGCGTGAAATTGTTTATGCTTCTTCATTCTGTTTAATGCCATAACATAAGCAAAAAACTATTCTCTTTTATACGTTAAATATGGTCAACTTCAGGAATACGCAAAACTTGTCCAGGATAAATTTTATCAGGAGATTTTAGCATTGGTTTATTGGCTTCAAAAATAAATGTATTTTTATCACCTTGCCCTTTTCCATAAACCTCTTCAGCAATTTTCCAAAGATTATCACCAGACTTAACCTCATAAAAACGAGAAGTTTTTCTAGACGTCGTATCGATAACCTTTAATTGTTCAACATCCACAGAAGAAATACCTTGTGAATTGCCAACAACCAAAAGTGCTTTTTCAAGTGTTTCCCTATCTGGAACCTCACCGCTTAAAATAGCTTTACCGTCTTCAACTTGAATATTAACTTTTTCTGTACCCAGTTGAAAATGATCAAATGCGGCCTTAAAGTCTTTTTCTTTTGGTTCATGGTCCCCCATACCCAGCTTTTCCCCTACAGTTTTAATAAAATTAACAAATCCCATTATGACCTCCTTTCGTATAGCAGAAACAAATTTTTGTGCATATATTGCCACATTCTTGTCTTTGCTCTTAAAACACATAGGCGGATTTTCTAAACTTCAACAATCAAAACTAAACCTGTTCAATTTTGGGACAAAGATAAGAATAAACTTTGCAATAAATTTTAATAAAAAAAGCTTTTATGCAAATTTTCTCTCAAATGAAGGGATCTTAATAGACGGAGAAACATTATAAATTATGAAAGCAAAACAAGATTTTACAGGAATAACAACAGGTTTTGTACTTTGCTACAATTTGTATCATATTTGTTTTGCAAAAAAAATGTGAACTCCCATATAAATAAGTGTGGGTAATTTGCTACCACAGCAATAGAAAGGTCTAAGAAACCATGAAAGATACACCAACAATCACGCAAACGATTGTACTTGTTGATGATGATCGCAATATTTTGACATCTCTATCTTTTGCGCTTGAGACAGAAGGATATCGGGTTGAAAGCTATACAGATGGAGCATCTGCACTCAAAGGTCTCACTCTTCACCCCCCACATTTAGCTATTTTTGATATTAAAATGCCCCGAATGGATGGGATGGAGCTCTTGCGTCGTTTACGTCAAAAATCTGATCTTCCCGTTATTTTTTTGACGTCCAAAGATGATGAAATTGATGAATTATTTGGTCTTAAAATGGGAGCTGATGATTTTATTACGAAACCTTTCTCCCAACGTCTTCTCATTGAGCGCGTAAAAGCTATTTTGCGCCGTTCCAATGCCCGTAACCAACCGCTTTCTACAGGAACTGCTTCCACCTCTTCTCTTAAACGTGGAGATCTTGTAATGGATCAAGAACGTCACACCTGTACATGGAAAGATAAACCTGTTATTTTAACTGTTACGGAATTTTTGATTCTGCAAACCCTCGCACAAAGACCAGGCGTTGTAAAAAGTCGTGATGCTTTAATGGATGCTGCCTATAGTGATCAGGTCTACGTAGATGATCGCACCATTGATAGTCACATTAAGCGTCTGCGTAAAAAATTTAAACAAGTGGATGATGATTTTGCAATGATTGAAACACTTTATGGTGTAGGTTATCGTTTTCACGAGGTATAAAACTGCTTTGTCGCAAAAATTTGAACGGCAATCAAATCGATGACAGACAATTCTCAACTGGAAACTCTAAAAAAAACAGCCCCTAACGGTATATCCTCAGCGCCATTTCTTATGTTTGCTCGTTTACACCTTCGAATACAACGTCTCTTTAGACAATTGCTTTTTTCCAGTCTCACACGCCGCATTGTTATCTTAAACATTGCTGCCCTTGCCGTTCTGGTTACAGGCATTTTATACCTTAACCAATTTCGCGATGGTCTCATTGAAGCAAAAATTAAAAGTTTATGTACCCAAGGAAAAATTATCGCTGGGGCTATTGCTGCTTCTGCAACAGTAGATACAAATTCTATCCTGATCGACCCCCAAAAACTCTTAGAGTTACAGACTGGTGAAAGCGTTACACCCGCCCCTCAATCAACCGACTCTTGGGATTTCCCCATTAACCCTGAGCAAGTTGCCCCTCTTTTACGACGTCTCATCACACCTAAAACGACAAGAGCACGTATCTATGATCGTGATGCGACTTTACTTCTTGATTCGCGGGTTCTTTATTCTAGTGGAGACGTTTTTAGATATGATTTACCCCCACTTAAAACAGAACAAAATATATGGGATCGCCTTACTTCATGGTATTCAAACACATTTTATGAAAAAGGTATTGTTCTTGATAGAGAACAAACAAAAAACCGTGGTATTGCTTATCCAGAAGTCTACCGAGCATTAAACGGATCTCTTGCTACCGCCAAAAGACGTAACAGACAAGGTCAACTTATCGTTTCTGTTGCCGTTCCTGTTCAACGCTATCGCGCGGTGGTTGGCGCCCTTCTTCTTTCAACAACTGGCTCCGATATTGATAACATTGTAAAGGCTGAAAGACTGGTTATATTTAAAGTCTTTGCCGTTGTAGGCAGTGTACTTTTGGTTCTTTCGCTCTTTTTAGCCCATACGATTGCCCATCCATTAAGCAAATTATCTGCCTCTGCTAACCGAGTGCGGAATGGCAATAATCAGCGTGTAGAAATTCCTGATTTTTCAATGCGTGAAGATGAAATTGGTCATCTCTCAACCTCCATTCGTGACATGACCAATGCTCTCTATATGCGTATTGAAGCCATTGAACGCTTTGCGGCTGATGTAAGCCATGAATTAAAAAATCCTCTCACTTCCCTCCGTAGTGCTGTTGAAACCCTCCCTCTGGCTAAAAATGAAGAAGCACAAGAAAAATTGCTTGAAATTATTCAACATGATGTGCGCCGTCTTGATCGGTTGATTACAGATATTTCTGATGCATCGCGGCTCGATGCAGAGCTTGCACGAGAAACCGCAGAGATCGTTGATATGACACCGCTTTTGGAAAGTCTTGTTCATGCCGTTCAGGAAGTATACCGCAATGCGCAAACCATCGATGTAAGCCTGAATATTATCCCACGTCCTTATGGAAAACCTTATCTTGTGCTAGGACATGAGCTCCGTTTAGGGCAAGTGATTTCCAATCTTCTTGAAAATGCACGTTCCTTTATTCCTCGTAATCGTGGCAAAATTTGCATTACTATGAAAAGCCATGCTTCAACTCTTATTTTAACCATTGAAGACAATGGCCCTGGTATTCGTTCAGAAAATATTGAACGTATTTTTGAACGTTTCTATACTGATCGACCCAACGAAGATGCTTTTGGACAAAACTCTGGACTGGGCCTTTCTATTAGTCGGCAAATCATCGAAGCCCACAATGGGACAATTACAGCCGAAAATATTATTGATCCGTCACCTGGAAAATGTAAAACTGGTGCACGCTTTATTATTATGCTTCCCCTCGTTAAATAATCTTTTACCCAAGTAAAGGACATGAAAACAAAATGTGAAATACTCCACGCAAATTGCCTTCAATTGAGTGGAAAGGGGCTGTTAATTAAAGGTCCCTCGGGATCGGGAAAATCGACCCTCACCCTTGCTTTACTTGACCGCGCTGAGTGGTCAAAACGTGAAGCAAAACTCATCAGTGATGATTATACAATGCTATGTGTGGAAAATGGAAAACTTCACGGATACACGCCCGACAACTTACAGGGCGGTATTGAGATTCGTGGTGCTGGTCTTTATATGATAGAATTTCAAAAGTATACAACCATCGACTGCGTTATTTTTCTCGGACCCGAATATGAACGTTTTTCCACAAATAAAACTTTTCAATTTGAAGATTTGCACATTCCTCTTTTAAAACTTCCTTCTCTTCGTGAGGCCGATTGTACCGCCATTTGTCAAGCTATTGAAGCATTTTTGTTTAGAAAATTATGGCGCAAACCTGTTTAATTTTTTTCTAAAGATAAAAAAATCACACTTTTTGCCTTTTTTTTGCAAATTTTTCTTGGCAGCAAGACAAAGCATTGTAAAATGTCTTTCCCACCAATATGGTCGGATCTTATTAGTTAACAGGAGTTTGCGTAAATGATTGGACTCGTGCTTGTAACGCACGGTGAGCTGGCTATTGAATTTTTACATGCCGTGGAACATGTTGTTGGAACACAAGAAAAGTTCGCAACAATATGCGTCCATCCCGATGACGATATAGATCAGCGCCGAGGTGATATTATAGCCGCAGTAACCGATACAAATACAGATCATGGCGTCATCATATTAACAGATGTGTTCGGTGGAACACCATCAAATATAGCTATTCCTGCTATTGAAAAAGGACGCGTTGAAATGATTGCGGGGGTTAATTTGCCCATGCTTATTAAATTGATTTCTATTCGAAAATGCCCTGATATCTCATTATCAGACGCGTTAAGAATAGCACAAGAAGCAGGGCGTAAATATATTAATGTACCAAGTATGATTTTATAGCGGATGATACAATACTGATGCTTTCCAAAGATGCCCTCCCCTCTCAAATAAGCCGTCATTTTAATATCTGTAATAAACGTGGGTTGCATGCAAGGGCTTCTGCGAAATTTGTACAAACTGTTGATAATTTTAACGCCACTGTTGAAGTTGAAAAGGATGGAAAAATCGTTGGTGGATCATCAATTATGGGACTCATGATGCTAGCAGCTTCAGCCGGTTGTAACCTTACCATTCGTGTTTGGGGACCAGAAGCAACAGACGCCCTTAATGCTCTTGAAAAACTCATCAATAACAACTTTGGAGAGGAAAACTAGCGCCTTCTTATAATAAACAAGGATGATGATTCTAGAGAAGAAAAATTTCCATCATTATCTTGTATTTTGATTATTTTTCTCGTTTTTGTGCCAAGTTTTTTTACTTTCTTTCCTAACATTATTTCGCCAATTTAAATAATTGTTGCGTATTATGGCTGTTACCCACCTTAACTATATAATTGATATCTTTACAGAAAAGAGAATTTTGACTTGGACTGAATATGTTTTCTTTTAGGCAAGAGAAAAAATCAGAAATTGATTAACTTTCATTATTTTCTGCTAACTTTGCAGCTTTTTATAATACACAAGCAATCCCCGACTTCAAATCATTGTGATGTGGATCATGAAAACGCAGTTTTTATCGATATCATAACCATTTTCCTTACAACAAATAAGCTTTGTACATTTATAATTATGGTAAGCATTTTTTAGACATTCTTTTTCTATACTATTGCCTTATCTTTTGTAGCATTCTTCCCTTTTAATTTATCTTTTATTGCACTTGATATGATATCTTTTCATTATAAGGAGATAATATTATGGGTCGTCTATTTAGTGCTCTTCAGCTTCCTCAACAAACAACCCAACAACTTGTATTGTTGCAAAAGAGCTTACCAAATACGCAGTGGATTAATCCGCAAAATTTTCACATCACTTTGTCTTTTTTCGGTGAAGTTGAAAATGCTACAGCAGATGCACTTAAGCATGCTTTTGACACAATAAAGGTTCCTCCTTTTATGCTACAAATGAAGGATTTTGATATTTTTAGTTCAGAAAATACTTCCCCTTCTCTTGTTATTCGCATTAAACCTTGTGAAGCTCTCAGTCTTTTACACAAAAAAATGCAATGCATTCGCAGCCATTTAGGTCTAACGCCTGATAAAAGAGAATTTACGCCGCACATTACCGTTGCGCGACTGCGCGATATTAAGCCTGAAGACCTTCCTCCTTATTTGTCCTCTCGGAGTGATTTTTCATTTCCTCCCTTTGATGTTGATCATTTTGTTTTATTTTTATCGCTATCTCGCTCAAGCGATGCTCCATATATTGTAAAAGGAAGTTGGCCACTTAAAAGATAAAAGGGTGTTTGTAACACCCTTTAAAACTTTTTGAGGAAAGCCTCCATATACGCGCAATTACAGGAAATGCAGCACTTTACGCTGGAAGCTTGTTATTGATATGTTTTAAGCCGAATCAGTTTCAACAGAGGCCTCTTTTGTTCCTCCTTTGGCCACACCCACGATTGCTGGACGTAAAACCCTTTCTCCAATAATATAACCAGCCTGAACCACTTGTTGAACAGTATTATCGGGAACATCGGCATTAGGAATTTCAAACATCGCTTGATGAAAATGAGGATCAAATTTTTGTCCCTCTGGATGAATTTTCTGCACCCCATGACGTTCTAATGCTGCCATCATGGCACGTTCAGTCATTTCAACACCTTCAGCCAACGATTTCAAACCAGAATCACTTTCTCGTGAACCTTCTGGTATTGCTTCCAAAGCGCGATTGAGATTGTCAGAAACAGATAACATATCTCGCGCAAAATTAGCAATAGAGTAAGCCTTCGCATCCGCTACATCACGTGCAGTACGGCGTCGAAGATTTTCCATATCCGCAGCAAGACGTAAAAGCTGATCTTTCAACTCTTTGTTTTCATCCTGCAAAGATGCTAAAAGATCAATCTCACTACTTTCTTCTTCAACGTCTCCATGTGCTTCTGTTTTATGTGTTTTTAAAAACTCATCCGCTGCTTGTTTTAGTGTATTACGATCAGCTGGATTTTTTAAATCACAATTTTCAAATGAAGCGTCAGTAAACTTGTTTTTTTCATCAGACATAAAAATTCTATTCCTTCATAAGATTTATTATTCTCGATATCGAAATTTTACAGACAAAAATCAAGGGGTATTAATGCATATTAATACAATGAGCTTCTATAGTACAAATACTTACCTGCATCGTTTAACGCAATAACTGTGACACAAGTTGAGCTGTATAATCAACCATAGGCACAATCCTTGCATAATTAAGCCGTGTAGGACCAATAACACCTAAAGCACCAATGACTCTTTGCTGTGAATCACGATAAGGTGCTACGACTAAAGAAGAACCAGAAAGTGAAAATAACTTATTTTCTGAACCAATAAAAATCCGGACCCCTGACCCTTCATCCGTTAAATCGAGAAGCTGTGCCATACTCTCACGTGTTTCAAGATCATCAAACAAATGGCGTAACCGTTCTAAATCTTCTTCTGCTTTCACATCTTCAAGTAAATTACTGCGTCCACGAACAATGAGGTGTATTTTATGATCAGCGCCTTCTCCTCCCCAAAGAGCTAATCCTGTTTCAACAAGATGATGCGATAAATCATCAAGTGCAGCCCGTGTTTCTGCGCATAAGCGAGCAATTTCTCCTTTAGCTTCACTCAATGTACGCCCTTGAATATGAGCATTGAGAAAATTCGTTGCTTCTGTCAATTGTGCATGGGTAACCCCTTCTGGCAAATGAACAATACGATTTTCAACCTCACCTTGTTGAGTCACTAAAACGGCAAGAGCGTGCTCCCTATCAAGGCGCACAAATTCAATATGTTTCAATGTTCCTTCTTGTTTTGTTGCGAGAACAAGCCCTGCTCCACGGGAAAGATCTGAAAGAACTCGGCTTGCTTGAACAAGAAAATGTTCAACCGATTGTGCATGACCTGCCTCTTTGACTTGCATTTCAATATTTTCTCGCTCGTCGTTTGGCAAATCACCCGCTTCCATAAATGCATCAACAAAAAAGCGTAAACCCGATTGGGTTGGCATCCTCCCTGCTGAAACATGCGGGGCATAAATCAAACCGAGATGTTCAAGATCACTCATCACATTGCGAATCGTCGCAGGTGATAATGTCTGTTGCAAAAGTCGCGAAAGATTACGTGACCCTACAGGTTCACCATCATTAAGATAGGCTTCAACAATATGGCGGAAAATATCACGCGAACGCTCATCAAGATATTTTAGTTCATTATCAATAGGCTTGTGCTTCATCACAATTGTTTCACTACTTAAAAACACTCTTCTCTTATATAAGTTTTGCCAAGGTTTGGTCAAATAATCTAAAGTAGTATAAAAACATATTATCCTATTGAGCCATAAAACACCATCTTTTAAAATGATGATATAAGCATATAAATTATGCATGAGGTGTTTTTTATTAGAGCGTGTGATTGAATATTTAAGACAGAAATTGGTCTCTTTAAGAGCTTACCAAGAAGGGTTTGTTTGTTTATAAACCACTGGGAGTAGAAAATTGGATTTCTACCATAAAAAGATTTTCATAAAAAAATCGTCTCTCATATCTTTTTAATCATTGTCTTTACAAAATACGAAAAATTTTATTTGAATAAAATATCATAAAACATGTAAAATAACTCTATCATGTAAAATCAGGCAGAATGTGTGATATGAGCCTTTAAGCTGGTTCTTAGCATAAAAATAGTTTCCCTTTCATTTTCGGAGAAATCTATATGAGAAGTATAACAGATAAAAAACTTGTCATTGCGACGCATAACGCCGGCAAATTACATGAAATCACCACCTTGGTTGCACCTTTCAGTTTAATAATACAATCAGCAAAAGAGCTTGGGTTGCCAGAACCAAAAGAAACAGGAACAACATTTGAAGAAAATGCTTATATTAAAGCTTTTGCAGCAGCAAAAAAGACAGGACTTCCTGCTCTCTCTGATGATTCAGGCTTAGAGGTGGATGCATTGGATGGTGCACCGGGCATTTATACAGCTGATTGGGCAATTCAAGCCGATGGTACACGTGATTTTCCAAAAGCGATGCAAAAAATAGAAGATGAACTTCAAAAAGTCGGAGCGCGAGAAAAAAGCCAACGAAAATGCCGTTTTATATCCGTCATTTGCATTGCGTGGCCTGATACTCATGCAGATTATTTCCGCGGATGCATTGAAGGAACATTCATTTGGCCTCCACGGGGAGATAAAGGTTTTGGCTTTGATCCTATTTTTTTACCAGATGGATATGAAAATACCTTTGGAGAAATGTCAACAGAGCAAAAACACGGCTGGCAACACGATAACATTCCACCTCTTTCACATCGCGCACGAGCTTTTAAACTTTTGGCAGAAAACCTTCTGGCATTCTCATGAATGAACCTTTTGGCATTTATATTCATTGGCCCTTTTGTGCTGCTAAATGTCCCTATTGCGACTTTAATTCACATGTTCGCCTCCATGGTGTTGATCAGCCGCGTTTTGTCACCGCCTTTGAGCGCGAAATAGAAACGCAATATCAAAAAATAGGTCCACGTCATATTACGAGTATTTTTATTGGTGGGGGAACCCCCTCTCTTATGGAGCCGCAAACTGTTGATGCCCTCTTGCAAGCACTTGCAAGAAAATGGGTAATTGATGATAAAGTTGAAATTACATTGGAAGCTAATCCATCCAGTGTGGAAGCAGAACGTTTTCGCGGATACCGCGCTGCAGGTGTTAATCGCTTATCTCTAGGAATACAAGCGCTCAATGATAAAGCATTGCGCAAACTTGGCCGACTCCATAATGTAGAACAAGCTCTTTATGCCATTGATTTAGCTCGGCAAATTTTTCCACGCTTATCTTTTGATCTTATTTATGCTCGTCCCAAACAAACCCTTGAACAATGGAAATCTGAACTTGTACAAGCCATTGATTTGGCAGCAGACCATCTTTCTCTTTATCAATTAACAATCGAAGAAGGAACCGCCTTTAAACGACTTCATGATGCAGGAAGGCTTATCCTTCCCCCATCTGAGCTCGCAGCAGATCTGTATCATCTTACCCAAGAAATAACAGCTCTGTATGGACTTCCTGCCTATGAAATCTCAAACCATGCCATGCCTGGTGCTGAATCAGCACACAACCTTCTTTATTGGCGTTATCACCAATATGCAGGCTTTGGTCCAGGAGCACACGGCCGTTTTATTGAGAACATGCCAAATCATTCTTCCTCCTTTTCAAAAACATCTTTATCACACCTTGAAAACCATGAACGTTATGTCACTATTAATGAAAAGAATCCCGAACAGTGGCTTGAATTAGTCGAAAAAACAGGGCATGGCTGTATTGAAACAGAACGATTAACTCTTCAGCAACAGGCAAATGAAATGCTCCTTATGGGATTACGCCTTTGTGAAGGCTTGGAACTTACACGCTATGAAACCTTAAGTCCAAAACGTATCCCAATAGAAAAACTTATCGATTTACAAAACCAAGAATTGGTCGAAATGGTGGATAATCAACGCTTAAAAGCAACAACCAAAGGACGTATTGTTCTTGATTACGTCATCAGCCAACTTGCAAACTAGAGTTTTTATAGCGACATATTGATTTTAATGATCATCATTATCTTTCATAGCAAAAATGAAACCAAAATATCGTAAGAGTTTTTTTTAAACTATTTATAATACATTAATTATTACTTTTTAAAAATAGCGGAGTGTGTGGATACAAACTATACAAAAAACGTAAAAATACTTTTTATGAGCATTTTCAATCACCTAGAACTATCGCAATATTTTGAGATAGAAAATATATGATAGTCTAACTTTCTTTTTTAGAAGCGTAAAGGTGATGGTTCACAGAGCTGAAGGCTTTACGAGCAAAAATTCCAGCCTTAAAACTGCACACCACGTACTCTCCACTTGATATATTAACGCCTAAAACGACAATGTTTTATGGAAACAAAAGGGTTCTATGCAAAATAAGATAAAGATATCATTGAACCGAACAATTATTTCTTTATGCAAAAAAATCAACAATAAAACGCTCATAAACAGCGGTAAGCGTTTCCACTGCATCAAGGGCGACACATTCATCTACCATATGCATCGTTTGCCCTGGTAAACCAAATTCAACAACGGGGCAATAATCCTTAATAAATCGTGCATCTGAAGTTCCTCCAGACGTGGAGCATTCTGGCGCACTCCCTGTTACACTTTTAATAGCATTGGATAAAATTTGAATAAGTTTATCATTTTTGGTCAAAAAAACATCCCCTAAACTCGGAATCCATTCAAGCTGATAAGAGGGATATTGACCACTATTATTTTTTGATTGCACCAAAGCAAGGCGCTTTTCAATTTCCCCCATCAAGGTTTCCTTTGTCCAAAGATCATTATAGCGTATATTAAAACGAATCGTTGTCTGCGCTGGAATAACATTGACTGCCAAATTACCGGTATCGATGGTTGTTAGTTCTAAATTACTGGGTTGAAAATTCTCTGTCCCTTGATCTAAAGCCGTTTGTGTCAATGCTTGAATAAGCTTATTTGCCAAAGGCAAAGGATTAGCAGCCCGCTCTGGAAAAGCAACATGACCTTGGCGACCTTTCACGGTAATGACCCCAGAAATCGATCCGCGGCGACCAATTTTGATAACATCACCAACAGCCTTTACGCTTGTTGGTTCCCCTACAAGAGCAGCAGTCCATTTTTCGCCTTTTTTTTCTGCCCATTGGAGAAGTTTTACCGTACCATTAATAGCAGGCCCCTCTTCATCCCCAGTAATCAAAAGGCTTATCGTTCCTTTAATGGATTGTTTCTCAAGAACGCGCGCGAGAGCCGCAATAAAACAAGCGATACCGCCTTTCATATCAACAGCACCCCGCCCATATAATTTCCCCTGATCTATAACAGCTTCAAAAGGTGGATAAGTCCAATCTTCCAATGCACCTGGCGGTACGACATCCGTATGACCCGCAAACATAAGATGGGGTCCTTCGCTTCCCATTTTTGCATAAAGATTTTCAACATTATCTGTATTTTTATCTTTAAAAATAGGGCGCTCAACATGAAATCCCATTTTTTTCAAAAATTGTTCCAACGTTGATAAAGCCCCTGCTTCATGAGGTGTAACAGAAGGACAACGAATCAGTGCCTGTAATAGCTGAAGTGGATCTGTAAGAACAGACATAAAAACCCCTTCCCATTTGTTATAAATTATCGGAACTTAAGGGTATTACGCTGAATGGCAAAAAAGATAAAGTAAAAACATTGAAGACACTCAGCAAACCAAGCAGGGGAGGACAATCGTGCTGAGAGCTTCAATGGCTTCCTCATCATGCATGACGAAGCACACATACAACGAAACACTCAACAAAAAGTTCCGTTAAATATTGCTCTCATTTGCACGTTTTTTACGCCTCTAATTTATATGAATCAAAATTAATGGCGTGTAGTCTATGGGCATTTTCTTTCAACCAAGCACGATACGTTTTACTATCAGGGCAAAGTTTCTCACAAAGAGCCCAAAATCTTGGTCCATGATTCATTTCAACAAGATGAGCAACTTCATGAGCGACAACATACTCAACAACTTCTTTTGGAGCCATAATAAGGCGCCAAGAAAAAGAAAGACGCTTATCGATGGAACAAGATCCCCAACGACTTCTCGTGTCTTTATAGCAAATGGATTTAACTTTCCGCTCTACCTGATGAGCATAATGTGCCACCAAAGGTGTTATAATAAGTGCTGCTTGTTTTTTTAAAACATCAGCAATGCGTCTTGGAAGATATTCTAATTGACCATAAACAATAATTTGAGGCCCTTGCTCTGCATCTTCTGTAACAATTTCTGTTACTCCACGGCCTTGCTCATGCTTTATGGTATGGGAAACACCCAAGACAGGAATTGTTGCGCCCTCTTTGAGATAGGTATTTTCATGAGAAATTTGTATACGCGTAAGGCGCGTCTCAATCCAAGACCGATGTTTTTCAATAAAACTTTCAACCGTACAGAGATTTATCGCTGGTGGTGTTGTTATACAAATCTCTTGACTTCTGGCATCAATACGTAAGGTAAGACGGCGCACGTGCCTATTTTCCCGCACACGTATAGGGATAGCGCGATCAGAAAAAATAAAATACTTTTCAGAAGTGCTCATATATTTATCTTCATCATCAATAAATAGCCCCCTTATTTTGCATTAATCTGATTAATTAAAGATCTCAAAGCTGTTTCTAGACAATCTAAATCCTGTGGACGAGAAAAACGGTGATCTGCATCACGTACAAGTGTCAATGTTACGTCATGAAGAGGTAAATGATCAAGTAAAGTTAATGTATGCTGATAGGGTATCTTATCATCTTCCATGCCTTGAAGAATATGAACTGGACAGCCAACATCAATACACCCTTTCATGACACAATTTTCGCGTCCATCTTCAATCAATTTTTTTGTAAAGGGCATCGGCTCCTCATCACCAACAGCAGGTCGTTCAATATAGCCTTGTTCTTCCAAAATTTTCCATTCTTCTGGGCCTAATTCTGGTTCCACCAAAGTTTGTGTAAAATCAGGCGCTGGAGCAATTAATATCATACCAGCAAGCTTCTTATTTTTCTGCGCTAGCATCATAGCAAGCCTTAAAGCAATCCACCCCCCCATAGAGGAACCAACCAAAATTTGCGGCCCCTCACAATAGGTTTCAAAAGTTGCTAAACTTTCGTTCACCCACCGTGAAATCGTTCCTTGAAAAAAATCTCCTTCAGATTCCCCATGGCCAGAGTAATCAAAACGTAAACAAGACAAATCATGCTTTTGAGCAAACTGATCAATCAACATCGCCTTACTTCCCAACATATCGGATTGATAGCCATGAAGCCAAACCAAGCCTGGAGAGTGGCGCCCTTTGCGATGACGTACTGCAAGAGCAGTGTCCTCAAATGAAAAAAACTGGCAAGGAATATTTTGATTCATGATTCTTTTCCTCCATAAAACAATTTCTTTAAATCAAGTTCTTTAAATCAAGTTCTTTAAATCAAGTTCTTTAAATCAAGAGAAAAACTTTTATAATCTAAATCACTTAAAAAAGTAACAAATCAAATAATGAAACAGACACGAATTATAGTTGTTTTTATGTGCATAATTGTATATTAAATTATTCGTAGTTGAATCAGAATTAAGGAGCATAAACCATTCGTAAACCATTTAAAATGACACCTAACCAAAAGGACGGACCACGTTCAAATCAGGATATTCGGGTGCCTCATGTGCAGCTTATTAATGATGAGGGACAACATCAGGGAGTCGTTGCAATACAAGAGGCTCTCGCTATGGCCGCAGAAGCTGGACTTGATTTGGTTGAAATTGTACCAAATGCGGAACCACCTGTATGTAAAATCATCGATTTGGGCAAATTAAAGTATCAAACTCAAAAAAAAGCTGCAGAGACACGTAAGAAACAAAAAGTCATCGAAATCAAAGAGATTAAGATGCGTCCGAATGTTGATGTTCATGATTATGGAGTCAAGCTCAGGGCTGTCCACCGCTTTATCGATCATGGGGATAAAGTAAAGATTACTTTGCGTTTTCGTGGTCGTGAGATGGCTCACCAAGATCTTGGATTAAAACTTCTTCAGCGCGTGAAAGAAGATACAAGTGAAATTGCCAAGATTGAATTGGAGCCAAAACTTGAAGGGCGGCAAATAATGATGGTAATAGCGCCTAAATAGTTTCTCATTGGAATATGTCTGTGTACAACTCATCACGATGAGCATGTGAGTATATCGTTTAGAAGCACCATCTTATAGGGTTGTGTGGTGCTTTTAAGATTTTGTAAATGTGTATCAATCCTTTTAAGAGTTTAATAGTGCTTTCTTGATTTATAAGAAGAACATTTAAATGAGAGAGCGTTAGAATCGTAAGGTCTTCTTCATTCTGAGCTCTCTTAATTCATGGAATCCAGCAAAAAATCATTTTCTTGTACATCACAAACAGAGATAATGCATAAAATATTAAAAAAATAGAAATGTCTTTTGTAAACCATTTCAAATGCCAAAGCCTGTAGCGATATGGAAATAGGTAAAAGAATGAGAGTGTTAATTTGAACTTTCATAATCGTAAAGATAACGGTGCCCATTAGTACGATCATTCTCATCTGTTACTTGTAATAGCAACATACTGATTTATAAAAATAATTCATTGTTTTGCATATTGAATAAGAGTCCCGAAGATTGTAGAATTCTTTCATTTCAAATCTGTTTCATGTTGAATCAATCAAAATCGCTTGCTTGCACATTACAAATGGAGAAGCATGCGTGAATAAAAACTATACAAAAAAAGAGTAAAAATGCCTCTCATAAATCGTCTCGAGTGCCAGCGGTTATTGCTACACGCACGAGCTATCAAAGTGTGTGATGGTGCCCCAGCTTATTCCTTCATAAGCTTAAAAGATGGGAGGCTCAATAACAACATTTTACCAAACAGTATTCAATAAACCAGTGTACAACCTGTGTTTGTTTTTTTTAAATCAGAGACCATCTGCTCAGTAAAAATTTCCCTTTATTATCCACTTTATTGTCAGCATTCTCAGCAACTTTAGCCACTATCCCTTTTAAAGAGAGTTTTTTTTGCTGATTCACCACCAAAGCTTTTAAAAATTTTTTATTCCTTTAGTTTTAACCTAATCTTCTGAATGTCGTAGAATAAAGTAGATATGCAATGTTATAGAATGTAAATAATGTATTTTTAAATGCTCAAAGCATGAAAATTTCCTTGCACAATATTTTACATAGAGTGAAATAGAATAACATATTCATTAATAATGGATAATTTATATTTCTTCTCATCGAATAAGAAAAATGAATATTGTAGGATTCTCTCATTTCAAATTTTTTAATATGAAATCAAACGAAAATACTCACTCGTGCATCATAGGGGATATGATATGCATAAAAAGAAATCATTATCCTTTTATAAAACTTTTCAAGCAACTAGGAGAGACTGTTGCAACATGCGAATGCCAATAGAGTGATGGTATCAGCTTATATCTTATAGATGGTGTCTATATCTTATATGAATTAATAGCGGGGTACAGACCTTTTCTGAAGAATTTCATGTTATACGAAACGTTATCGCATGAAGAAGTATGGCGCACATTGAAAGAAGAAGGCTCTTTTTGTAAAAAAGATTAAGGAGCTTTAATTAAGAGCGCTTCAATCTTGCATAAAACAACAAGAAAATATAGAAGCACTGCATGGCCAAAAAACAACTTTCCTCTTTTGATAAACATCTTATTATCCGCCTTTTGCGAGAAAATTTTCATAAACACGCGCGTTGGTACAGTGCAGCGATTATTTCAATGATCATCATTTCCTGCACAACGGCAACCAGTGCGTGGATTATGCGTGATGTTGTTAATTATATTGTTGATGCGCAAAATTTTACTATGATCGTTGTGATTTCTAGCTTCATTGCTTTTATCTTTATTCTTAAAGGAATTGCAACTTTTGCCCAAACTTACTTCTTAAGCAAAGCAGGCAACAGTATCATTGCTGAACAACAGCGCAAAATTTATGCACGCCTTATGGAACAAGGTGTCTCTTTTTATCACAATAATACGTCATCTGATCTGCTTGTTCGCGTGACCCATAATGCAACAGCTGTGCGTAATATCATTGATACGATTATCACAACTTTTGTGCGTGATTTGCTTTCCGTTAGTGGTCTGTTGCTCGTCATGTTCATTCAAAATTTTGTGTTAATCTCCATTACTTTAATCGTGGGACCACTGGCTTTTTTAGGTGTTCGAATGGCTTTAAAACGCGTTCGCCGCCTTATGGAAAAAGAACTTCTTTCACTTGGTGAAATTATCAAAATCGTGCAGGAAACGGCTGTTGGTATTCGAGTTATCAAGGCTTTTTCACTAGAAGAAGTCATGAAAAAAAGGATGGACAAAGCCATTTGTGATGTTGAAAAACAAACAAACAATATTGCAACACTTGAAGCGATTACCAATCCGATTATGGAAACACTCACAGGTGTCGCCATTGCCGGTATTATCTGTTTTTCCGGATACCTTGCAACCCAACGCTCAGGTGTTCAAGGTGAATTTATGTCCTTTATTGTTGCTTTACTTTTAGCTTATGAACCCGCAAAAAGACTAGCAAATGTCCGTGTCAAAATTGAATCTGGCTTGGTCAATATCCGTACGATGTTTGAAATACTCGATCGTCCCCTCACTGTTACAGAACATAAAGAAGCTAAAGATCTGAATAAAACGCAAGGAGCTATTCGTTTCGAACATGTTTCTTTTGCATACACTGATAACAAAATGGTATTAAAAGACATCAATCTAGAAATAGAAGCCGGAAAAATGACCGCATTGGTGGGGCCCTCTGGCTCAGGAAAGTCAACACTTATCAATCTTATTATGCGCCTCTATGACCCCACAAAAGGACGCATACTAATTAATGATCAAGACATCCGCTACACAACATTTCGTTCTCTGAGAAACCTGATGGCCTACGTAGGGCAAGATACTTTTCTCTTTCAAGGAACCGTTAAATATAATATTGGGCTTGGAAAAGAAGGTGCTCGTGATGATGAAATTATCGCAGCAGCAAAAGCAGCAAATGCTCATGATTTTATTATGAATTTGCCAAATGGTTATGATACACAGATAGGCGATAATGGTTGTAATCTTTCGGGGGGACAAAAACAACGCCTTGCTATTGCTAGAGCAATGATTCACGATAGTGAAATTCTGATTCTTGATGAAGCAACAAGCGCTCTTGATTCACACACCGAAGCACAAATCAATGAAGCCATTCATCACCTTACCAAAG
The DNA here is from genome assembly GCF_900185775.1 of Bartonella mastomydis. Classification (NCBI taxonomy): domain Bacteria; kingdom Pseudomonadati; phylum Pseudomonadota; class Alphaproteobacteria; order Hyphomicrobiales; family Bartonellaceae; genus Bartonella; species Bartonella mastomydis. Next base: position 476,623 of record NZ_LT883137.1, on the reverse strand, counting down.
GGCGCACAACGATCATTATTGCGCATCGCCTTTCAACGATTGCTCGTGCTCATAAAATTGTGGTCATACAAAATGGACAACTGATTGAACAAGGGACTCAGAAAGAATTACTCGCAAAAGAACATGGGTTTTATAAAAAACTTCATAATATCCAGTTCAAAAAGCACACGTCTTAATTTCTAGTTATTTAAAGAAGAGTTAAATTAAAAAATAGATAGAAGCTAACGCTCCACTTGTAAAAACAGAATTACCAAGGGAGAGTATTATTTCAATTAAGAATTGGCAAAAAATTTATGGTTTATCGAAAAAAGCTTCTTGGATTTAGATGAAAGCCTTTTCTTTTATTTTGTTGAATGCCATTGATTTTTAATCATATAATGAGAACAAAAATCTTCTTCTCTTTTTAAGAAGGTGATAGAAAATTCTTAAATTTTACCAATCCTAAAAAGAGGATACCATCAGAAAAAATTTCCACGAAGGATAAGCAATCTAGGTTGATGACATCTTTATCCATATTTATCTCTACGCTAACAATTTTTTCCTCTTCACACCTTAAAAGGACGAAGATTCCTACTCAATCTAATTTATAGACAATACAGATTCTTATTGAATTCATTCCACCCGATAATGACTTATGTGATTCACGTATACAAGGCTCAACGAATAAGACCACCCCTAACTACACATCTACATACTTTCAAAATACTTGATCAAAGGCTACACGCCTTACTATCACTACCCCTAAAATGACTGTCTTCTATAGCGCAACAAGGTAAGCTATCAATTACAAAAAATGTGCTGCAAATTATAGATACACTCAGCGTAAAAGAAAAAGATTTAAAAAATAAGAAAGGATTTATTCTAAGACTTTTGACTGTTGTAGATTGCTTTAACTGCGTTTGAAAATAAAATCGATATTTTATAAATTCTATGCTTGTCTCATGCTTTTGTTTATCGCGTTCTTTAATGAGCGCACGTTCTTCATGTAAAACAGAATGGCATTCTGTTGCAAATTCACCGGCTTGTTTTAAAGAGACGTCTCTCAAATATTCTCCCAAACTCATTTCGCGACAACATCCCTGAAATTGTATAACGATAAATCCATTTTAGCACCTCCGTCTTTACGCTCATGGGATAACAAGCCAGCATCTTTCAAACATTTTGTCAGCTTGTGGGACAGCCCTTAGTTCTCGAGATGATTCATAAGAAGCATTTTGAGGCATTTCTTAATTATTTTTACCACGCAGACTTCTCCACTTGTAATATACAAAAAATGGTTTTGATTGCTTTAATATCAGAGAGATTTGCAATGAGAATAGCTTACGGCATTCAAAGTTCTAATTCAAGGTGAATAAAGATAAATTAATTTTATAAATCAATATGTTGTATATAATACACTCTTTAGTCAACAGCATGAAATGGGCTTGAAAATGAGGTTTAAGTATTTTTCTAAAATAAATATAAATCAGCAAAATAATATGCTCTCTTTCATGAAGATTTTGTCTCTTTAGAGACTATCATAAACAAAAAATAAATTATTTTAGATCGTTCTCCTAGCACCGCAATACAACACTTCTCCTTTGAGTATATTTCTAGTCTAAGCTTCCTTTCCAACCTTAGAAATGAGAGAGAAAAAATAAAGAACTTGTTTTTTAAACTTTAATCTTTAGTAGTCTCTTTCATAAAAGAGACCAATACTCGAATTTTGTTCATTTCCTATAGAACCTTTAGCTTTGAGGTGACGCGAAATATCCAAATTAATTGTCCCTTTCGTCGTTCCATCAGATCCTGCTTCAAAGCCTAAATAAATGTTATTGTGTATGTAGCGTCCAATGCGTAAACCTGTGTTACCCTTTTCATTAACGATAACATCAAGATCATCAAGTCCAATTTTAGTTCGTAAAGTGTTCAACAAAGATGTATTAGCCCCCCCTGCAAGATCAGCGGCAGCGGCTGCAAGTTGCGCAATCTGAAATGGTGATAGTTCATTAAGAGAGCGATTAAAAATCAAACGCGCCAAAATCTCATCCTGTGGCAAATGCGGTTGTGAAGAAAAATTAATATCAAGATTATCAATCGTTCCACTTACGGTTACAGTGACGCGAATGTCACCACTGGTATTGTTGGTTACAAAATAAACCGTAGGATTAAGATTACCGCTAAAACTCGCCTGTCCTTGATCAAAATTAAGACGTTGTGAAAGAATATCAAAACGTCCACGAATCATTCTAAATTCACCCACTGGATGCACATCATTTAATGGACCTGCTAAATTAATGCGCCCTCCCAGTTCGGCATCTAACCCTTTTCCCCGTACAAAAAATTGATTGCGTGCTGTAATACGCATATTTGATAACACAACAGATGATGATTCTTCTGTGGTACTAGGACTTTTATTCGTGCTCTTAACATCAGCACGTTCAAGTGTTGTTTGAATTGGCTTTGTTAAATTCTTATTTTTGACATCAAGAAATTTAGCATTTTGAAAATGATCAGGAACCAGAATTTCAGCCTTTTCAACAATGATATCTCCCCCAATAACAAGATCACTAAGAAAATGACCTGTCATTGTCATCTCACCTGACAATGTCGCAAGAATCATAGAACCATCATTATAATTGGCATTATCAAGATGAAAGATCAAATCTGTCTCTAGATCATTAGAAATACGACCTGAAGCAGAAATCCCCCCTCCCTCAGATGAAGAAGCTGAAGCTTTCTCTATAAGAATGTGATCGCCATTTAATTTGCCTTCAAGCGTTATATTATTCAATCCTACATGGGTTTTTGAATCTAAAAAGCTACCATCGGCTATAGAAATACTTCCAATAAATTGTGGCTTTGATAACGCACCATTAAGAACTGTATCAACTTTTGCTGTACCCGTTACATATGCACCACGCTTAGCTAATAAGAGATTAACAAAATCAAGAGGCATTATTCCTTTAATATTCAATTTTGCCTCTGAGCCATTAAGAGAAACAGGCCCATGAATGGAAAGATCTAATCCTTTATCTCCAGTTGCTATCATATTTTCAATATGCAATGTCGATTTTTTATAAGAACCACGAGTATTTATATTGATTAACATCGGTCCTTTATGCGTCATAGTGGTTAAACTTTGACTAGAAAGCTCAAAATGAGCCGATGGATCCTTCATTGTCCCACCAATATCAATTTTACCTATCACCGTCCCATCAAGCGCTTGTCCTGCAATAAAGCTATTCGCCAAACGTGCAGATAAATTTTGCAAATTAATATGGAGATCAAGTTTGTCTTTCTCTAAAGATACCAGCCCTTGAGCTTGAGCTTGCACTCCTTCTCCTGTTAAACTTGCATTCAAAGTAAGGTTTTGATCTAAGGTTTTCCCCGTAGCAGAAAGCGAAAAAGGCATAATTTTTTTATCTTGAAGAGCAATGGTTGTCAGGTCCTCACCTCTTATATCGTAGGTTATATCAGGTTTTTTTAAATGACCACGAATCATAACCTTTCCTGTTACACTCCCTGCTGCTCCAAGATCGGATTTCCACAGATTGGCTAAAGTAGCAGGAAGAGAATCCACGGTAAGTTGCAAATTCAGGGTATCTTGAATATTCCCTGCAAGGGTAATTTTACCGCCATTTATTGCAATTCCTAATTCATTTATTGTTATCCCATCTTTATCAAAAACAATGATTGATGGTTTCGGCAATGTTGCATGAAAATGGTGTTGTTTTAAATCTACGGTTTCAATTTGCACTTCTCGTTTTATGCCTTTTGGAAGTTCTACACCCATTACTCGACCAGAAAGCTGAGCATTAAGAGCATCATGCAACATCGCTTGGACAGTAAAAACCGTTTGTTCATTATTTCTATTAGCCTGAGCTTTTAAACGATTAACCATTATCAAAGGAGTTTGGATATGCTCTGCATTGATAACACCTTCAAACTGAGTTGTGCCAAAAGGATCAAATATGTCGGCATCTATTGCCAGTTTTTTTATTTTATTCTTGGCAAAATTCAAATGGTTAACATGCGCCTTCACATGGGCTTTTTGTCTGCCATGTTGTTCGTCAAAAATAAAATCTCCTTTTACTTCTCCACTACCATCCTGCAAAAATAACGCTGAAAGCACTGAAATATCATCGGCATCAATATGCAGTGCTCCTTTCAAAAAACCTCCAAATTGTTGAGAAAGATCACCCGTTATTTTTGCACTTCCCCCTTTAATATCAATATTCTCAAGTTTTCGAACCTTATGAGAATCCTTAAAAGAAGCAGATAAATATAGAGGTTTATGCGCAAAAACTCCTTCACCTTTTACACTCCCCGCTAAAGAAGTAACGGGTGCTGTATTATCTACAAGTGCCTTTATGTTAAGTGTTGTGTTTTGAAGCTTCTTCCCCATAACGAACGCTTCAGCAACATGAGCACTTGTATTGAGCTTTATATGGCGATTGCGCCCTCTTGCTGTCCCTTGAATTGTAAGTGCACCGCTTATCTTCGGATCTAATTTGGCGAGATCAGATATTTGAGCAGATAAGTCCATTTTAGCGTCTTCATCCGAAAAATAACCATTAGCTTTTATGTCTGTATATTGATTTTTCAAATTCAAATGACGTAAAATGAAGCCCATCGTATTGTGAGCAATACCACCTGAAAGAGTGATATTTCCTTTGAATAAACGATTAAAAGGCTGCACACCTATTTGCATATTGTCAGCCATTCCTGATAATTTTAAATCAAAAATGCCACTCAATAAGCCAATCGTTCCTTTGGCTTTAATATCTGCACTACCAGAGAGGGGTTGTTTACTGAATACTTCTAAAGGAGCTAGTGTTTGGGCTTTTAACCCAAGATCACCTTTAAAAATAAAATTCTCCATTGTTCCTTTTAACCAAGAAGAAAAACCCTGAGACGTAACACTAAGATCATGAATCAAAATTGGTTTATTTGCAACAATATCCGTATCTAAATACATATGAACCGCTTGGCTTAAATCTTCTACGACCCCTCCCTTAATCTTTTTAACCCCTTGAAGCGTTCCATTAACCTGAACACCAACATGACGAGAAGCCGCATTATCAAGATTTTCGCTTACTCCCCCCATATCAAAAACCGCATCGCTAATATAAACATTTTTATTGCTAAAATGATGGACAATCAGCCGTCCATTCCAAGATTGTTGTCCTTCACGACCATAGTCAACATTCAAAGCAAGAGTATTTGCAGGTTTTGACGCCTCTGATATAGGCAAATGAACAAACTCCTTTTCGTTATCAAGAGCCATTTTGCCATCAATAAAAAGCTGACGCAAAAATCCATCGGCGGTTATTTTGGCATTGGCGATAACATTCATTGCTTTGCCCTGAAGAACCATCTGATCAAGGTGGATCATCCCCTCTCTTGTCCTTCTTGCCTCTGCTTTTAATATTATATCAGATGCGAAGAGATGACGATATTGAGAAGGCATTAAAGGATCCAATCTACCCTCTAGTTTCGTAGAAAAACTGTGTCCTTCTGAAACACTGGCAAGAATAACATGACCATCTAAAATAGAATGATGATCGGATTCTAAAGAAAGTTTGAGTACCAAATCATCAAAAGTACCATCACCTTTAATCGCGAGATTCAATGCTGGGCGTTTTTCCATGTTAAAAACATTCGCCAAAATACCATTTTGCGGTTCATCAGCAGAGATATCAATGTGAGCTGTACGATTGTTCTCTGATATCTTGGTAAGAACAGAAAAAGACCCCGGTGCGTCTAAACGATGCGCCACCATATCAACATCAAAATGACCACTCGCCAAAGTAAAATTGCCTGCCACGGACATATCAGCAGAAAAACCAAAAAGATTCTGCTCAAACGTCACATGTTGAGCTTTCAGTGTATTGATCGAAAGAGCAAGCGGCAATTTTGGTAAAGACAATCTACCCGTCTCAAGAGAAGAAATAAGAGAAGAATTGCCTTGTGGTTTGCGCAAAAAAGTAACCTGTTCTGCCGAAAGCTGATTAATATCCATCCGCCCTCTTAGCAAGGCTAGACGATTCCAATCCATTTTGGCATTGGTAATTTTAAGCCAAATCCCCTTTTTATCACTGACAGTAATCGCATCAATTGTTGTTTGAGAAGACAGCGCTCCTTGCATATTGTGTAAGCGAACTTGACGATTAGGTGCTGAAAGCTTGTTTTCAATTAAAGACACAAACCATGAACGATCATCTGCTGTCTCTTCGCTAGAAGAAAGACGGTCTTCTCTTTGTGCAAGAACAAAACCACCGACCAAAAAAAACACAAATCCAAAAAAGAAAGCTGATAAACGTACACTTTTTTTCATTAAAATGCTTGTCCTATACCCACATAAAAACCAATGCGAGGATCACCCTGCTCCCTTTTTAAAGGAAAGGCTAAATCAACACGTAAAGGACCAAGACCTGTCATATAACGACCTCCTATACCGGCTCCCCATTTAATTTTTTGAGAAAAATTAAAATTCGCCTTTTCCCCTACGAGACCTCCATCAAGAAAACTAACAAATCCTATTTTATCATTTAAAGAAACGCGCAATTCTGCCGATCCCTCAATAAGTGCCCGTCCGCCAACAATCGCATCATTTTCTGTTTTGATACCAATATTACGATAAGCATAACCACGAACAGAGCCCCCACCACCAGCAAAAAAGAGCGTATCCGCAGGGACTTGTGCTGTATTATTTCCAAGAATTGTACCAAACTTTGCCCGCGCAGCAAAAACAAAACGATCCCCTTCATCCAACGCCCAATAAGAGCGACCTTCTGCTGTTACTTTTGCAACAAAGTTGCTAAAACGCATTTCATAAAAGGGCTCAATGAGAACTTCACCATATAAACCTTTTGTTGCATTGAACTTATTATTACGACTATCATAAATCAAACCGCTCGGGAAACCAATTGTTGTAAAATTACGGCTTCCAAAATAGATATCACGTGAATAACCATTTGAAACTTCTATAGCAGCCTGTCCCGATAGGTTACTATTGAAAATATGCGTAATACCTAATTTCCCTTTGATAGCTTTTGTTGTGTAATTTTCCAGAACATCTTGCTGTATTTTTAATTCTGACCTGAGATCTGTATCAGGTGTGAGTACACCGGGTTTTATAAACGTACCACCGAAAAGATAATCAAAATTTTTAAAATTATATGATCGCTTTTTGTTGCTGCCAACACCACTTATTTTTGTTTCAATTTTAAGGACTTCTGCATGACCAAAAAGATTGTTATGCATCCAATAAGCTTCAAAACCAGCACCATCTAATGTTGAATAACTACCCCCTACACCAAAACGACGCGGTTTACGTTCTTGTACAATAAGCATAAGCGGTAAACTGCCATCTGGGTTAATGGTATCAGCCTCACGGATATTGATCGCACGAAAAACACCAAGGCGTGCAAGACGTTCATTTGCCTTAGCTAACGCATCGGAATCGTATTTTTGGCCGGGTTTTAATCCGGTCATCCATGCGATATAAGCTGAATCGACACGTGGTTTCTTACTTATATTACGGACACTTAAAGGACCATAATGAGCCTTTTGTCCAGGATCAACAACAATCCTTCCTTCAATACGCAACGCAGCATGATCAGCCACAATCTCACTTTTTATAATTTTAGCTTTTGCATAACCTTGTTGACGCCATCCTTCTACCGCCCATTTTTCTGCTTTCAAAATGGTTTCAGATTTGGCAATAGCTCCAACTTTATAGCCCAATTCTTCAATGGTGAGCATTTTACGCGCTTTACGCTTTTCAGGAGGCGCTACTTTATCAATACTCGCAATACTAAAAACATATTGTGGACCAGCATTAATCGTAATAACGATATTGGATTGTGCTGGAAGTTGCGTTACCGGACTTAAATCAGCGGCTTCTAAACCATTAATTTTAATACTGATAACACCACCATAGCGCCCATCAGCATAAAGAGCAGAAAGAATAGCACGATAATCTGAACGCGCTTTGGCTAACAAACCAGAAGAACTCGCAGATGCTTTCTCTTTATCTGCAAAAAGAGAAGAGACAGATTTAACTATTTTTATGCCTTCCGATGGCGCCCCTGGTGGTGTAACAATATCAACTTTGTAAAATCTCTCTGTACTTTTAACAGAATGTGAAGAAGAATTTGTTTTCTTTTGACCAAAAAGAGGGAGGCCGAAAAAATCAAATGCAGCAAGGGGCTTTGGAAAAGCAAAAGCGAAACACAAGCCTATAAATACACAGCGCACAGTTCCTGATTTTAACAAAATTCTTGCTTGGGATACCATAAATCAGATACCTTTAATACACTTTGCATCTACTACACTTTAAATAATATAAAATAAAAAAGGTAAATATGACTACTTTGTATGTTTTATCACATCAAATAACACTCTGCGATACATAACGTCACCCTCCCCTCATATCTTAACAACATTCTGCTCTGTTGTATCACACAAACAGCCTTATCCCTTTTTCTTAACATATTCATTTAGCTTATTATAAGTGTTTTATTGCGCTCCATATTATCATGGTTAAATTTGTACAAATAACTTACCATGAGAACGCTACAAAAACCTGCGTACGTATATAGACCTCTCCATTCAAAAAACCATAGAGATGCTTCTTGATTTTTGTGCGTAGATATGATTGTCTCTCCAAAGTCTGAAGGGGGGAAGATAAATGATCGCACATATTACAACTGTTGCTTTTCGCGGTCTAGAAGCGGTCCCTGTCGATGTACAGGTTATGATTTCACCCGGTAAAATAGGAATGGCTATTGTTGGATTAGCCGATAAGGCAGTCGCAGAAAGTCGTGAACGTGTACAAGCAGCCCTCCATGCTTGTGGGCTTTCTATGCCAACCAAACGAATTACGATTAATCTTGCACCAGCTGATTTGCCTAAAGAGGGATCACATTATGATTTGCCAATTGCTGTAGGCTTAATGCTTGCTATGGGAATCCTCCCTCCCGAAGTAGCGCAAGACTATGTCATTTTAGGTGAATTGTCACTGGATGGTTCGCTGACCGCTGTCAATGGTGTTTTACCAGCGGCCATGACAGCTGTATCACTCGATAAAGGACTGATTTGTCCCTTTCAATGTGGACCTGAAGCAGCATGGGCAAATGCAGAAATAAATATTCTTGCCCCAGAAACTCTTCTCACGATAGTCAATCATTTTAAAGGAACCCAAATTCAAAAACGTCCACAACCGCGCCAATATACAATTGAAACTGAACTTCCAGATCTTTGCGAAATCAAAGGACAGAAAACAGCCAAACGTGCCTTAGAAGTTTGTGCGGCTGGACGCCATAATCTTTTGTTTGTTGGTCCTCCTGGTGCTGGAAAATCTATGTTGGCGCAACGCTTACCTTCTATTTTACCCCCTCTTGATAGTCGTGAGCTTTTAGATGTCTGTCTGATTGCATCTATTACAGGAGAAACAATTCATAATACCATTTCACTTCATTGCCCCTTTCGTGCTCCACATCACTCTGCTTCTATGGCGGCAATGATTGGTGGGGGACTTAAAGGACGACCAGGAGAAGTTTCACTTGCTCATAATGGCGTGTTATTTCTTGATGAGTTGCCTGAATTTTCTCCGCAAGTTCTCGATTCCCTTCGTCAACCTTTAGAAAGTGGAGAAGCGGTTATTGCTAGAGCTAATCACCATATCAGCTATCCTGCTCGCTTCCAACTCATTGCCGCAATGAATCCTTGCCGATGTGGTATGGCAGGTGAAAAAGGCCATGTTTGTGCTAAAGGTATACGTTGTCAAATCGATTATCAATCCCGTATTTCTGGTCCGCTTCTCGATCGAATTGATTTACGAATTGATGTTCCTGCTTTGACAGCAATGGACCTTATGCAACCAGAAAAATCAGAAAAAAGCTGCGATGTTGCCAAACGCATCGCACGTTGCCGTACCATTCAAGCCAAACGTTTTGCAACGCTAGGGCTTGACCATATCCGAACCAATGGCGATTGCCCTGCCAAAATCATAGAACATATTGCCATTCCTGATAAAAATGCCGCCACACTCTTACGAGATGTGAGTGAAAAAATGCATCTTTCTGCACGTGCTTATCATCGCATTCTCAAAGTTGCGCGTACGATTGCTGATCTTGATGAATCCGATAATCTTTCACGCCATCATCTCGCAGAAGCTATCTCCTATCGACTCGGTACGGAAAGATTAACAGCTCTTAACTAAAAAACTGTTCATCAGTAAAAACTTATTGGAAAGTAACGCAAATAAAGCTCTGTGAGTTTACCATCCTCTTCTAAAGATTTTAGGGCATAATTGAGGATATCAATCAATTTTTCGTTCTTTTTTGCAACAGCAAGCTGCATTCCTTGACCCAATAACTGTGGAGCCATATAGGCTCCCCCAACAAAATGGTAGCAATCAATAGATTTTTGATTGTTGAACCATAACGATAAAGAAAATCCATCATCAAAAATAAGGTCAATTTTATGCTCTTGTAAGGCTTTATAGAGCTCTTCCCTCTCTTTAAATCCTTGCCATTTTGCTTTAGGAAAATAATCATGAAAAAGCTTTTCGTGAATACTTTTAGACAAAACACCACTGGTTAAATGGATCAATTGATCGCTTATTGGTTCATCAAGATTTAACTGTCGAGAAGCAACAAATCGCGCTGGAAAGCGCAAATATGACTTTGTAAAAACAAGATCTTGTTGGGTTTGACTTGTTTCTTTTAAACCCGCAATAATAACTTCTGCACCACCATTTTTGACATGCTCGACCAGCTCTTGCCAAGGAACCACTTCTACTTCACAAAGTTTCTCTAATTTTAATTTTGAGCAAATAGCACGCAATAAATCAATATTATAACCTGCAAGATGCCCCGTTTGATCAAGAAAATTAAAAGGAGGAAAATCAAAAGTTGTTACAAAACGCAAACGAGTGATATCCTTGGTATCAGGTTGTACAAAATATTCATGCGAATCAAAAAAAGAAGGCAACTTCCCAGCTATTTCAGCTTCTGCGTAAGAGAAAAATAGAAATCCCCCTGCTACAAATAAAATACGAATAAAAAGAATGTATAGTGTATGGAGTAAAAAGTCCCAAAAACGCCATTGAAGATATTTTACATGTGTAGGTTTTCTTATTTCCAAAATCTCTCCCCCCATTTTTCTAAGATAAGGTGCAACTCTGCTTCATTATTATCTAACGCACTTCACCAAAATATCTTCCGTTTCATCAATAAAATTCTTGCTCTTGTTTAAACTGTTAAAAATTTCAATAATTTTCATATATTTTTTGAAATACATTGAAAATGCTTAAACTTTTAATCTCAAATAAAGCTATAAAAAGAAATTAACCTTGTAGTATTCAAGGTATTTGACGTTATACTCTTCAAACTCAGCTTCTCTCGATAAATTCTTACGCTTTTAAATTCTTTTGTCTTCCTATTCATGCGATTCACTTACCGAAAGGCTAGACTGATAAATCCTGTGCTGAATATTCACCACGCACTGTAAAAATACTTAAATATATCAAAGAAGCGCTTACTTTTCTTATATAACCGTCCTAAATGACGATGTTTTACTGTATAATAGTGTCATATCATTTCATCATTCTCTCCATTATATATCGACAGATATTGAATCTAGCGCTGATATACGGTAAATGTTTAATGTGGTTATTCCATAAATAACTGAGCGGAACATTGAGCTTTAAAAAAGCGAATAAAATATTGTAAATTGAACACAGAAATGGACTAACTTATGAGTGATGAAATAACCTCACCGACACAAGGCGATGACTATGGCGCCGCCTCTATCAAAGTTCTCAAAGGTCTTGATGCTGTACGCAAACGTCCGGGTATGTATATCGGTGATACTGATGATGGATCAGGGTTACATCATATGGTCTATGAAGTTGTAGACAATGCTATCGACGAAGCTTTAGCCGGTCATGCAACTCTTGTAAACGTCACACTCCATGCGGATGGTTCTTGTTCGGTTCGTGATAATGGACGTGGAATTCCAACAGATATTCATCCAACAGAAGGTATTTCTGCTGCTGAAGTTATCATGACACAGCTTCATGCCGGTGGAAAATTTGATCAAAACTCTTATAAAGTTTCAGGTGGATTACACGGTGTTGGTGTTTCTGTGGTGAATGCACTCTCTGTTTGGCTTAAATTGAAAATCAGACGGAATGGTAAAATTCATGAAATATCATTTACCCATGGGGTGGCTGATGCTCCCTTAAAAGTTGTTGGCGATTGTGATCAAGAAAGTGGAACAGAAATTAGATTTTTACCAAGCTCTGAAACCTTTACTATGGTTGAGTTTGATTTTGAAACTTTAGAGCGTCGCTTACGGGAATTGGCTTTTCTTAATTCTGGAGTTCATATTCTTCTTGTTGATGAGCGTCATGCTGACATTCAATCCGTTGAATTGCATTATGAAGGCGGATTAACCGAATTTGTCAAATATATTGATCAATCAAAAAAAGCACTCCTAGACACTCCTATTTACATTGCCAGTGAAAAAGATGGTATGGGCGTTGATGTTGCCCTATGGTGGAATGATTCCTATCATGAAAAAGTCTTGTGTTTTACTAATAATATTCCTCAGCGGGATGGTGGGACGCATTTAATCGGTTTTAGAAGTGCTCTTACACGCCAAATTAATGGTTATGCTGAATCTTCAGGGATTGCCAAAAAAGAAAAAGTGAATTTAACCGGTGATGATTGCCGTGAAGGATTAACAGCTATTCTTTCTGTCAAAGTTCCTGATCCTAAGTTTTCTTCACAAACAAAGGACAAATTGGTTTCTTCTGAAGTGCGCCCCGTTGTTGAAAATTTGGTCAACGAAGGCCTTTCAATATGGCTAGAAGAACACCCTAATGAAGCAAAGCTTCTCATTAGTAAAGTGGTGGAAGCTGCAACAGCACGTGAAGCAGCACGTAAAGCACGTGAACTCACAAGGCGAAAAGGAGCGCTTGATATCACTTCTCTGCCAGGAAAACTTGCCGATTGCCAAGAGCGTGATCCTGCAAAATCAGAAATTTTTATTGTCGAGGGAGATTCAGCAGGTGGTTCAGCAAAAAGTGGACGCTCACGTCAAAATCAAGCAATTTTACCTCTGCGCGGTAAAATTCTCAATGTTGAACGCGCCCGCTTCGACCGTATGCTCTCATCTGATATGATCGGGACCCTTATTACAGCTCTTGGGACATCTATTGGTAAAGATGAATTTTCACCCGATAAATTACGGTATCATAAGATTATTATCATGACAGATGCGGATGTTGATGGAGCCCATATCCGCACTCTGCTGCTCACTTTCTTTTTTAGACAAATGCCCGAGTTGATTGAACGGGGACATCTTTATATTGCGCAACCACCACTTTATAAAGTATCGCGGGGAAAATCTTCTCAATATATTAAAAATGAAGCAGCCTTTGAAGAATTCTTGATCGATACGGGACTAGAAGAAACAACTCTCGAGCTTTCAACGGGAGAAGTTCGTGCAGGGGCTGATTTATATCAACTCGCTAAAGATGCCCGTATATTCCGTCAACTTTTAAATGGCCTTCATACCCGTTATGACCGCAATGTTGTTGAGCAAGCCGCCATTGTTGGGGCTTTTAACTCTGAAGCCTTTGCGACAGAAGAAAAAGCACAAAAAATAGCAGATGCCATCGCGCAGCGTCTTAATCTGATTGCTGATGATATGGAACAAGGTTGGAGTGGACGATATACAGAAAATGGAAGTTTATGTTTTGAGCGTGTTTTGCGTGGTGTTAAAGATGTTATCACGCTTGATGCAGGACTTATAAACTCAACAGATGCACGTCAAATTGATCGCATTTCCCAAAATTTTAGCGACCTATATCATCCGCCTCTTCTTTTACGCCGCAAAGATAAAACAGAGCGTATTTTTGGACCTATGAGCCTCTTAGAAAGCATTTTTACAAACGGTAAAAAGGGTATTACTCTTCAGCGCTATAAAGGTCTTGGGGAAATGAATGCTGAACAGCTTTGGGAAACAACCCTTGATCCCAATGCGCGTTCTCTTTTACAAGTAAAAATTAATGATGCAACCGATGCAGATTCACTCTTTTCTCGTCTCATGGGTGATGAAGTTGAACCGAGACGTATTTTTATTCAAGACAATGCCTTAAGCGTTGCTAATCTTGATATCTAAAGGTACTCTTCTGTTTTTGGCTGTATAAACGTCGCAGTTTTATACGTTATTTTTTCGTATTTGAACATTACCTCTCTCTTTCATTTACGATAAAAGAAAAATAAGGAAGGTCATAGATATGGCAACTGAAACAGAACGTGTAGGCATCAAAGGGGGTATGGAGCACTCCTTTGGTTTCACAAGAGTTGATGAAACACAAAAACAATCCATGGTGGATGGTGTGTTTCATTCTGTTGCTGAAAATTATGACAAGATGAATGATATCTTATCCTTAGGGCTACACCGTGTGTGGAAAAATTCTATGGTTGCATGGCTTTCTCCACCAGCACTTTCTCATTGGAGAGTTCTTGATGTTGCTGGTGGTACAGGCGATATTGCTTTTCGCATCCTTAATGCTTCGCGCCAAAAAGCCCATGCTACGGTTCTTGATATTAATGGCTCTATGCTCAACGTTGGCAAACAACGTGCACAAAAAAATGGTCTTGCTCCTCTGATTGATTTTGTTGAAGCCAATGCAGAACATCTCCCTTTTGAAGATCAAAGCTTTGACGCTTACACAATTGCTTTTGGAATTCGCAATGTTCCTCATATTGATCAAGCTCTTAGAGAAGCTTTTCGTGTTTTAAAACCCGGTGGACGTTTTTTATGTCTAGAATTTTCAAATGTCGAGATGCCTTGGCTCGATAAAATTTATGATCTTTGGTCTTTCCATGCTATCCCTAAGCTGGGTCAATTTATTGCGAATGATGGTGATGCTTATCGTTATTTGGTTGAGTCTATTCGCAAATTTCCTAAACAAGATGATTTTGCCCATATGATCAAGCAAGCGGGATTTTCACGCGTATCGTACCGCAATCTCACCGGTGCGATTGCAGCACTGCATTCAGGTTGGAAACTTTAAAAATGGTGCAAATTTCTCCTTACTTTCAATTGATGCGTGCTGGATGGGTTTTAGCACGTGAAGGTGTTTTAAGTGCTCTTCCTCATGATGATCTTCAAGGATTTCCAGCGTTATGTCATCGTATAGCGCGTGCATTAGCACGACGCAAAACAAAAAAGAAACAGCGATCTGAAAATATTTCATATGCTATCAATAAGCTTGGACCCTCTTACATAAAACTTGGTCAATTTCTTGCCACAAGACCTGATATTGTCGGACGGAATGTTGCAGACGATTTGTCACAACTCCAAGATCGTGTTGAAACATTTTCTTGCACCGCCGCTATTTCTCAAATTGAAAGTTCGCTTAGTCGTTCTATTGATGATTTATTCGTCAATTTTTATCCCCCCATTGCCGCTGCTTCTATCGCTCAGGTTCATCCTGCTGAATATTGTGATGAAACTGGTCATAAGAAAAAATGTGCCGTAAAAGTTATTCGTCCTAATATCCGAGCACGTTTTTCTAAAGATCTGAGAGGTTTTTACCTCATTGCACATTTACAAGAGCGTTATATCCCTGCCTCTCGAAGGCTACGTCCTGTTCGTGTGGTGGATACTTTAGCACAAACAACACGCCTTGAAATGGATCTGCGCTTAGAAGCAGCCGCCATATCTGAAATGGCTGAAAATATTCAACAGGATACGGGGTTCCGAGTACCAAAAATTGATTGGGAACGGACAGGGCGTAATGTTCTCACCATGGAATGGATTGATGGTATAAGAATATCCGAAATTTCCAAGCTTAAAGAAGCGGGTTTTGATCTACAGGCGCTTGCCATTACGCTTATTCAATCTTTTCTACGCCACACATTGCGTGATGGTTTTTTTCATGCCGATATGCATCCTGGTAATTTATTTGTAGACTCAGATGGGTGTATTGTTGCTGTTGATCTAGGGATTACAGGAAGGCTTGGCAAAAAAGAAAAACATTTCCTTGCTGAAATTCTTTATGGCTTTATTACCCGCGATTACCATCGGGTAGCTCGTGCTCACTTTGAAGCAGGCTATGTCCCTTCACACCATAATATTGAAAGCTTTGCGCAAGCCAATCGCGCGATTGGTGAACCAATTCACGGGCAATCAGCACAAAGCATTTCCATGGCTAAGTTGCTCACATTGTTGTTTGAAGTCACTGAATTGTTTGACATGCAAACGCGACCCGAACTTCTCTTACTGCAAAAAACAATGGTTGTCGTGGAGGGTGTTGCCCGCACTTTAGACCCCAGTTTTAACATGTGGAAAGCTTCTGAACCCGTTGTTAGAGAATGGATTAGTAAAAATTTAGGCCCCATAGGCGTTGCAAAAGACTTTAGTGAAGGAGCACAAGCTCTCCTTTCGCTGGCACGCAAAACACCACAATTGATACAAAATTTCCAACGTATAGAAGAAGATTTCAATCAAATGAGGAAAACAGGTTTTAGTCTTTCTCCTACTACCCTGAAACAACTTGCTGCTGAACAAAGTCGTAGAAACCGTTATGGTCGTTATAGCCTATTTATTATTGCACTTTGTTGTGTTTTTTTCACTTTTTACTTTTTTCATCTTTTCTAATCTCCTTAATATGCTAAAAATATCAACAATGAAATCATTGCTATCATTTTGTTTCTTGGAGGTATTTTATGGCCAGTATTACTATTCGTAACCTCTCTCCTGAAATTAAAGAAGCTTTGCGCATACGTGCCGCGCAAAATGGCATTTCTATGGAAGAAGAAGCACGCCGTCTTCTAAGTAATCCTACCGCTCTCACCACGCCCCTTCCTCATGCAAGTGCCGTTGAAGTGCAATCATTGCAATCAAAATCACTCCTTCTTATTATTGGTGGAAGTATTGCGGCCTATAAAGCGCTTGATCTTATTCGTCGTTTAAAAGAACGCGGAGCACACTTAAATGTCATAATGACAAAAGCAGCGCAAAAATTTATTACGCCTTTAGCCGCTGAAGCTTTAAACGGTGGTAGGGCATATACTGATTTATTTTCACGCGAAGAAGAACATGATATCGGACACATCCGACTAGCACGTGATGCTGACCTTATTATTTTAGCCCCTGCTACAGCCAATCGCATTGCAAAAATAGCCCATGGTATAGGAGATGATCTTGCCGATTGCGTCCTTTTAGCTGCACGCTGTCCACTCTTAATTGCCCCCGCTATGAATCCAGCCATGTGGGCACATCCAGCCACTGTTCGCAATGTTGCACAATTGCGCGCAGACGGCGTCCATATTATCGGACCAGAAATGGGAAAAATGGCTGAACGTGACGAGACAGGCCATGGGCGCATGAGTGAACCCTTAACCATCGTTGCTGCCATAGAGGCTCTTTTGAATGTGCGTGAAAAACCTCTCTCTGGCCGCCATTTTATCGTTACCTCTGGTCCTACCCATGAACCCATTGATCCAGTGCGTTATCTTGCTAATCGGTCTTCGGGTAAACAAGGTCATGCCATTGCGACCGCTCTTGCGCATTTGGGAGCAAAAGTAACCCTTATTTGTGGACCTGTTAATCTTGCAGATCCGCAAGAAGTAAAAACTATTCATGTTGAAACAGCACAACAAATGTTACAAGCTGTTCAAGAATCATTGCCTGCGGATGGTGCCATCTTTGTTGCCGCAGTTTGTGACTGGCGCAGTCAAACGCAATCTTTACACAAAATTAAAAAGAATGCTCATAAAACACCACCATCCCTCCATATGGTTGAAAATCCCGATATTTTAGCAACAATTGGACACGCTCCAAACCGCCCCTCCTTGGTTATTGGTTTTGCTGCTGAAACTTGTGATATCATTGCCAATGCGCAAAAAAAATGTGTTGAAAAAGGCGCTGATTTCATTCTTGCTAATGATATTTCTCTTCAACCGGATGGCACAAGTGTCATGGGTGCTGATACAAATAAAGTTTATCTCGTAAGTAAAGAAAAAGTTGAACAATGGCCCCCTATGCATAAACAACACGTAGCGCAAAAATTAGCAAACATAATTGTATCATTTTTTACTACCCAAACGTCTACACCTCACGAGAAAAAAACACCTGATTTTAATAATATATAAAGGTGAAAATCCTCTTTTTTACAAAGCAATATCAATGTATTTCTTTAATGTTATTGAAAATAGAGCTTGTAATTCAAGAAAGAAAAAATTACACGACACCTTCTTTAAATATATTTCTTGTTTTTTTTGCTTCTTTCCTTAGTTTATTAATCTATGATTTTTACTGCTGCCTATCGTGCTTTACAACGTTTGCTGACTTCGCAATATAGCATTATGATCCTAAAAGCGTTGGGGATTACTTTTTTTGTGCTCGCCATTTTATGGTTATGTGTACACCAACTTTTTGTGTCTTACTTTTGGCCTTGGGTTTCTCAGTTTCTTCCTGGACTTCCGAGTTGGGCAGGATGGTTGGGGTTTAGCATGCTTATCATCTTCAATCTTGGTTTGGCTCTTTTGTTGGCTTTTTTGATTGCCCCCATCACCGCTATGATTGGTAGTTTTTTCATTGACTCTGCTGCTGAAATTATTGAAAAGGAAGATTATCCAAATGAGCCTCTTGGACAAGCGATGCCATTTGGACGTTCTCTTATCCTCTCCTTTAAATTTGTTATTTTAAGCCTTCTTGGTAATGGAATTGCTTTTATTTTATTCTTCATACCAGGTGTTAATTTCATTGCTTTTTATATTATTAATGGTTACTTGCTTGGGCACGAATATTTCTTGTTTGCTGCTTATCGTTTTCGAACAGAGCAAGATGCGCGTGCTTTTTTACACACTCATTATACAACGGTTTTTGGCGCTGGATTGTTGATCGCAGTTTTTGTTTCAATTCCCATTCTTAATTTAGCTACACCACTTTTTGCAGCTGCCTTTATGACACATTTACACAAAATGCTTTCCCAAAAAACCATGGCACGCATCACTCAAAAATAATATTTTTTAAACTTCACAAAACTTATTAGCCAAAGAAAACATACTATAAAATTCTATGCTTGACCTTTTTTCAGTCAATATATTGATTTATACTGATAATTTATCGTTCTATGACATCAATAGAAAACCTAAATATCATAAAACTCTCTCATTTTAACCCTATCCATCTTGAATCCAATTGCAATGGTTTGTTGAGATGTCATAAACGGAAACGGTGTGTGGATAAAAGCACTTTTAAAAAAGCATAAAATACCTCTCATACTCCCTCTCAATGCAAAAATTATTGTCACATTGGAAACGAGCAAATAATATGAAGTGGTTTGTACCTTCTATTTCAGTAAAAATGGGAAGCATCATGAATTTATACCTTTCATGGAAAGGAGAGTATACGCTTCATAGGCACTCTCATGAGAGAATTTTTAAAATATGTGAAATGCGTGCGCTTTAAGAAAACCGTTTGAAAAAAATCTTGCTCTACTATTAGCGTTTCGCTAACATAACATTGTCATATCCGTTCTTTTTAATGGATGCATATTACCTTGTTAAGGTTTTTTATATTATGAGGTTTCTTTACTTTAGGACCGTTGGTGTTCCTGATTAATTGGAGAGTCATTTTTATTAAAAGAAAATAAGCCGTTTGTTAACCAGCGCAAGAGGTGAGTTTTAACACCAAAGTCAAAGAATAAAAACATATCAGTTCTTAAAAATTCTTAGAGATTTGTGATAGGGAACACTCTTCGTGCATATGATTTTTATGACATTGGAAATGGTAAAAATAAAAAACAATGAGGTTAGAGCTATACGTGCATGAATAAAAGTATTAAATGGATTCATTATTGTTCAGCCGGAAAAGCAAATGTAACTGCTTAAGTTCTATATTCTTTCAAATCATGCAAAAGATGTGTAATATTTAAAGGAAGGCGATAAAGATGAACTGGATTACAAATTATGTTCGTCCTAAAATTAACTCTATATTGGGACGCCGTGAAATTCCAGAAAATCTATGGATTAAAGATCCTACTAGTGGTGAAATGATTTTCCATAAAGATCTGGAAGCCAATCAGTTTGTGGCTCCCAATTCTGGCTATCATATGCGTATCAGCGCCAAGAATCGTCTCATGCATTTTTTTGATGATGGTGTCTATACAGCTCTTGAAAATCCAAAAGTTGTAACAGATCCTTTAAAGTTTCGTGATGAAAAACGCTATATTGACCGGTTGAAAGATTATCGTTCTAAACTTGGTGTTGATGACAATATTTTAAGTGCACGTGGTACGATTGAAGGTTTACCCATTATTGCAACCGTTCAAGATTTCGCTTTTATGGGTGGATCTCTTGGTATGGCTTCAGGAGAAGCTATTATCAAAGCTTTTGAGACGGCTATTGCTGAAAGGCGCCCGTTGGTTCTTTTTGCTGCTTCTGGTGGTGCACGCATGCAAGAAGGAACGCTCTCATTAATGCAAATGCCCCGTACAACAGTAGCAATTGAAATGCTAAAAGAAGCAAAACTTCCCTATATTGTTGTTCTGACCAACCCTACCACTGGTGGTGTTACCGCTTCTTACGCCATGCTCGGCGATATTCACATTGCTGAACCCGGCGCTATGATTGGATTTGCTGGTCCACGTGTGATTCAACAAACTATACGCGAAACTCTACCAGAAGGTTTTCAAAGTAGTGAATATCTGCTTGAACATGGTATGGTTGATATGGTTGTATCGCGTTTAGAAATGAAACCAACCATTGCACGTCTTTTACGCTTAATGATGAAACATCCTGCTGTTGTTAACCCTTCCAACCCATCCCCTACAGATTCTCAGACATTGCTTTCTACAACAAAAGCAGCTTAAATTTATGCAAAAAAGTCAAGTACAAAGGGTGGTAGATGATTTACTCAAGAATTATCCAAAAAAATTTGATCTTTCTTTAGGGCGTATTGTCCGCCTTTTAGAACGTCTGGGTAATCCACATTTAAAACTTGGCCCTGTTATTCACATTGCTGGAACAAATGGTAAAGGATCTGCCTCAGCAATTTGTCGCGCTCTTTTAGAAAGTGCAGGCTACTGCGTTCATATGTACAGCTCACCTCATCTCGTCAACTGGAATGAACGCTGCCGGTTAGGACAAAAAGGAGGTGGTCAATTTGTTCCAGAGACCCTATTGGCTGAAACAATCCGTGAAATCATAA
Organism: Bartonella mastomydis; assembly: GCF_900185775.1. Lineage (NCBI taxonomy): Bacteria > Pseudomonadati > Pseudomonadota > Alphaproteobacteria > Hyphomicrobiales > Bartonellaceae > Bartonella > Bartonella mastomydis. The sequence continues at coordinate 455,395 of NZ_LT883137.1, read as the reverse complement.
AAGTCAATCGTCAAGAACCGATTACTATTTTTGAAATTTTTACAGCTGCTGCCTTTATGCTGTTTCGTATCCATCCAGCTGATGTTGTCATTTTAGAAGTTGGGTTGGGAGGACGTTTTGATGCTACCAATGTCATTAACAAACCAGCCGTATCGCTTATTATGCCCATTGATTATGATCATGAGAACTTTCTTGGAAACACAATTGCTCAAATCGCTTTCCAAAAAGGGGGAATTATCAAGCCAAACGTTCCTGTCGTAATCGGTAAGCAAAATTATGAAGAAACTCTCGCTACTTTAATATCCCTTGCCGATAAAAATAAAGCACCTTATTCTCTATTTGATCAAGATTATCAAAGCTATAAAGAACATGGCCGTATGGTTTTTCAAAACAATCAAGGTCTCATGGATCTTTCCCTTCCTAACCTTATTGGAGACTACCAAGTTGCCAATGCTGGTGCTTCTCTTGAAGCCGTCTATCAAGCGGGTTTTCAACTTTCAGAACAAGTCATAAACAACGCTTTGAAAAATATTTATTGGCCCGCACGTATGCAACATCTCACCCAAGGATATTTGGTTGATCAACTGTCTCCTAAGTTTGATTTATGGTTAGATGGTGGTCACAATCCTGCTGCTGGAAAAGTTATTGCCGCTGAACTTACACAATGGAGAAAAAAAACAAATCGCCCCATTATTATGATTGCTGGCATGATCAATACAAAAGATGCTGTCGGTTATTTTCGTCCTTTAGCGAACCTTATCGAGAAAGTATATACGATACCGCTTATTAATAATAACGCCAGTATCTGTCCAATAAATTTAGCTGAATCAGCCCAAAAAGCTGGAATCTTTGCGTCCGCCCAAGCGCACCTACAAGATGCTTTGCGTAAAATTAAGGAAGAATATCAAGAGGCTATTGTCCTTATTGGAGGTTCCCTTTATCTTGCTGGCGATATTTTGCGTGACAATAAAACACCACCGTGTTAGAGATTGGCTATTTTTAAAGCTTTGAAAGATAGACTTTTTAATCATGCAACTTGATTGTGCACTTTATCAACACCCTAAACTTATTACTGTTTTTGGCGGGTCTGGTTTTGTAGGACGCCATGTCGTCGAAACTTTGACGAAACGAGGATATCGCGTTCGTATCGCTGTTCGTTGTCCACAAAAGGCTTATTACATGCTCCAAATAGGAGAAGTAGGACAAACCCAAATGCTTAAAACGGATATCAAGCATCGTGCCTCTGTTGCACGCGCATTACTTGGAGCTGATGCTGCAGTGTTTTTGCCTGGTAGTTTAAAACAAGCCAATCAATCTAATTTTAAAAGTACACAAATTGATGGTACCTACAATGTTGCTGAACTAACAGCAGAAGCTGGTATTCCACTCATCTATATGTCAACACTTGTAGCCAAAGAGAATGCTTCATGTCTTTATGCGCGTGTTAAATTTATGGGTGAGCAAATCATTCATAACAAGCATTCTCAAGCAATTATTATCCGCCCATCTGTTATCTTTGGGCCAGAGGATTGTTTCTTTAATACCTTGGCAGATTTGTCACGTTTTTTACCCATTATGCCTCTTTTTGGAGGTGGGCAAAGTAAATTGCAACCCGTATATGTTGGTGACGTTGCTGAGTTTATTGCGCGCGCTTTAGATGGACAGGTTTCTTGGGGAAAAAATTATGATCTTGGTGGTCCCCAGATTATTACCTTCCAAAATGCTCTTGAAAATATTCTCAAAATTATTCACCGTAAAAAAACACTCCTATCCATGCCTCTTTCTGCGGGGTTATTGATTGGAGGGATTTTGGGAACAATCGGTAAATTGCCCTTTGTACCAACACTTGTAACGGCTAATCAGATACGCTTTTTGCAAATGGATAACATTGTTTCTCAAGAAGCTCTTGAAAATGGCTATACTTTAGAAGGTGTGGGAATTACTCCTAAAGCAATCGCTGCGTCCTTGCCAAGTTATCTCTGGAGATTTCGTCCACATGGTCAATTTTCCCAAAACTTAACCGTCTAAAATAAATTCTCCCAAAATTGAATTAGTTATTTGATTTATAATTCACGGTTTGTTGTTCGCTATTTAAAAAACAGCGTGTTCAATAGATTGGTGTTTTTGCATTTTAAATGCTCCATGCGGTATCATAAAAAATGTTTTCTCACACATTTACAGTCTTTTGATAAAAATTATTGAAAATAGAAAAAAGTATCTCTTATAAATTGTCTTTATGCAAAAGCAGAGGCACCATAGGAATCCAAAAGAGCTGGATCTGGATTACCTATTCATAAATATAAAGATAATAACATATAGCTTTGCATTATATTATTTTGCTCAAAAGCTTAATCATGAAATGAAACAAGGTCATAATGCCTTTCTTAAACAACCGTATGCGTGCGTAGAATAAGAGTATACTCCCTTTGATTACCCCGTAAAAAAGTCGATATAAAAACTGTGAAGCAATGCATCATTTTATCCTTTAAAAGGTATCCATCTGAAGATTTTTGGAAGCTTTAACGTGACGTAAAAAGGATAAAATTTTGTTTTTATAATAAGACTTATCCTGAGATCTCTTGTCCTCTTCGTAAATCATTATTCAGAGCCATAAATAGCATGTTTGTTGCACAAATTTATAGAGATTTTTCACATAAAGAAGTCTTCTTCTTGTCTTGCATTTTTTTTTAATTTCTCCTACCGTCTTTAAAAAACTGATTTTAAAGGAATGAAGAATGACAGCTCAAGATTTTGTTGTCAAAGATATTGCCCTTGCTGATTATGGTCGTAAAGAACTTGATATTGCTGAAACTGAAATGCCTGGCTTGATGGCTTGTCGCAAGGAATTTTCCTTCAGTCAACCTTTGCGGGGTGCGCGCATTTCTGGCTCATTGCACATGACAATTCAAACAGCTGTTTTAATTGAAACATTAAAAGCGATTGGTGCCGATATACGGTGGAGCTCTAGCAATATTTTTTCTACGCAAGATCATGCAGCAGCAGCTATTGCCGCAACGGGTGTTCCTGTATTTGCTGTTAAGGGTGAAACATTGGAAGAATATTGGACTTATATAGATGCAATTTTCCAATGGCCTGATGGTAATCCTTCCAATATGATTTTAGATGATGGAGCAGATGCTACAAACTATATTTTAATGGGAAGTCGTGCGGAACAAAATAAAGATATCCTCTCGCATCCCAAAACAGAAGAAGAAGAAATTTTTTTCAAACAAATCCAAAAGCGTATGGATACAACGCCAGGATTTTTTACACGACAACGCGCAGCAATTAAAGGTGTAAGCGAAGAAACCACAACAGGTGTCAATCGTCTTTATCAATTACAAAAAGAAGGGCTTCTGCCTTTTCCTGCTATTAATGTCAATGATAGCGTCACAAAATCAAAGTTTGATAATAAATACGGATGTAAAGAATCATTGGTTGATGGTATTCGCCGTGGAACAGATGTGATGATCGCGGGGAAAACAGCCATTGTCTGTGGTTATGGTGATGTAGGAAAAGGTTCAGCGGCTTCTCTTTCAGGTGCTGGAGCGCGTGTGAAAATAACAGAAATTGATCCTATTTGCGCTCTTCAAGCGGCTATGGATGGCTATGAAGTTGTTAATTTGGATGATGCTGCCTCCAGTGCTGATATTATCATCACAACAACAGGCAATAAAGATGTTGTCCGTTTAGATCATATGCGCCAAGTAAAAGATATGTGTATTCTTGGCAATATTGGTCATTTTGATAATGAAATCCAAGTTGCAGCCCTTAGAAATTTGCCATGGACCAATATTAAACCTCAAGTTGACATGATCACCTTTCCCGATGGAAAACGCATCATTTTGCTTTCTGAAGGGCGTTTGTTAAACCTCGGTAATGCGACGGGACATCCTTCTTTTGTCATGTCAGCCTCGTTTACCAATCAAGTTTTAGCGCAAATTGAACTTTTTACTCGCGCTGAACACTATAAAAATGAAGTCACTGTTTTGCCTAAATATCTTGATGAAAAAGTTGCACGTCTCCATCTTGATCGATTAGGAATAAAATTAACTGTTTTATCAGAAGAACAAGCTGCTTATATTGGAGTCACACCGCAAGGACCTTATAAACCAAACCATTACCGTTACTAAAATGCTTCCTTGGGTTTAAAAAGAGGGAAAAATGTCGTGCTCAGCTTTGGTGACCATACCCCCAAAGAAAAAGCTCAAAACATGATTCGAATTTGCACGCATATATTTTGCCTTTTTTTCTTTTTTTCTCCAACACGCACTGTTGCTCAGACGTTAGAAGGTTATTTACCATTTTCTTTCACTTTGCCAAATGGTCCTTGGCTGCTTTTAGCGCTGTGTGGAGGAATTTCTTGTGCTTCATTTCTCACATGCATGGCTGTTATTATGCATGCAAAAAAAGCAGCCCAGAAGCCTTTGAAGATAATTCAGACAGATTTTTCTGAAAAACTTAAATATTATGAATGGCTTCTGGAAGAAACCGGTCAAGTCCTTCTTATTTGGGACAATCCAACATCCTTGCCTCGTGTCGTTGGTGGCCTTTCCACATTGCAAAAAATAGGCATTGATCAGCAAGATTTTCAGCGCTTTGAACTCTGGGTTGAAGAAAACTCTCTGCGAGAACTTGATTATGCGTTGACTCAACTGCGTTGTAAATGTCACCCTTTTGAGCTTTCTATCACCACCACAAATAATGTGCTGCTACAAGTTACAGGGGTTGTTGCAGGGACAGTCGCTATTGCTCGTTTTCAAGATATCTCAAAACAGCAGAGCGAAAATGCTCGTTTACAAAAAGATATTGCTCGCCTTCTTACTGAACTGAGAATGCAGCGTAATCTTCTTGATCTTATTCAAGAGCCTGTATGGATAAAAGATTGTAAAGGAAAAGTTTGTTTTATCAATCGCGCCTTTAGAGAAATGACAGACTTTCGTGAAGGCAGTGATGAAGTGGGGGATCTTTTCAATGAAAACACACAACGCAAAACAGATGAAACAGAAACAATTTTTCAAGAACATGTTCATACCGTCATTGATGGAGAACGGCGCTATTTTCATCTCACACGTCTCACAACAGCCGAAGGGATGGCTGCTTTTGCACGAGATGACAGCGCCTATGAAAATCTTGCTCATGAATTAAGATATGTGCTTCAAAGCCATTGTGAAACCCTTGACCAAATCTCAACAGCTGTCGCCATTTTTGATACAAACCAAAAATTAAAATTCTGCAATCATGCTTTTAAAATTTTATGGCCGTTAGAAAGTTCCTTTTTAGAAAGTGAACCAAGCCATACATTATTTCTTGAACGTTTACGTGAAAAAGGGCTCATTGCTGAACATCCTGATTGGCGTGCGTGGAAAGAAGAACTTTTTAAAGCCTATCGGCAAACAGAATCAAACCAACAAATTTGGAATCTTCCAGATGGTCGTACAGTGCGTGTTGTCTCGAATCCTCATCCACAAGGAGGAGTTACATGGCTTTATGAAAACCTTACAGAAAAAATTGATCTTGAACGCCGTTATAATACACTTATTAAAATACAAGGTGAAACACTTGATAAACTTTCTGAAGGCGTGGTCGTTTTTGGTGCTGATGGACGCCTTCGTTTATCAAATCCTTCCCTGTCGAAATTGTGGTCGCTTCCTTATAATTTAATGGTAGAAGGAACCCACATTACACAGTTAAAAAGCCATTGTTCAGCCTTAACCTTAGGAAAAGAATGGGATCAATTTACTAAATTCATTACCGGTTTTGCTGAAAAACGTGAAACATATTCGGGTCGTATAGATCTTAAAAATGATATGATTATTGACTATACTTTGGTCCCTCTTCCCGATGGACAGACGATGCTTACTTTTGTGAATGTTACAGATACTGTCCATGTTGCACGTGCTCTTCAAGAAAAAAATGAAGCCTTAGAAAGTGCAGATCGTTTGCGTAATGAATTTGTCCAACATGTTTCCTATGAATTGCGTACACCTCTCACCAATATTATTGGTTTTTCCGATATTTTACGGGATCAAATTTTTGGTTCTATCAATGAGCGTCAACAAGAATATCTTGGGCACATTCATTCAGAATCAGGAACTCTTTTAAATATTGTTAACGATATTCTTGATCTTGCCACTCTTGATGCAGGCATTATGGAGTTAGACATAAAACCAGTGAACATTGCCGATGCGATGATACAAGCAGTAGCCCGTGTAGAAGATCGCCTTAATGGGCGCCACATTACGCTTTTACAACAAATTTCTCCTTCCTTAAACACTATTTCTGCTGACGAAAAACGCTTACATCAAATTTTTGTGAATGTCTTAAGTAATGCACTTAATTTTGCAACGGAAGCGAGCACAATTGAATTTTGTGTCGATGAACAAGATGATAACATTGTCTTTAGCGTTCACAATGAGGGCTCTGACATCCCTGAAGACATTCTTGATCGTATTTTTAAACGTTTTTCTTCCCATTCACACCATGGTGGGCGTGCGGGAGCTGGGCTTGGTCTTTCGCTTGTGAAAAGTTTCGTTGAACTACACGGTGGACATGTTGAAATTCTTACCGGTACAGGACAAGGAACAACAGTTAAGTGCTTTTTCCCCCTCCCAAAAGGAGATAAGATTTTTTAATGAAAGCCTTAATGAATTTTGATTTTTTCCTTGAAAATGAAGAAGCAACAAAGCTTTTTGCAAAAAATTTAGCCCTTTCTTTAAAGCCAGGGGATCTTGTAACACTGCAAGGAGATCTTGGAACTGGAAAATCAACCATTGCACGCACAATCATCCAAACGCTTGCAAACGATAACACTATAGATGTTCCAAGCCCTACTTTTACTCTTGTGCAAAGCTATCAACTTTCACAGTTTGAAATTATTCATGCTGATCTTTATCGCCTTTCTATGGCAGAAGAAATTGACGAATTAGGGCTTCATGAAACACGTGAGAAAACCATTTTACTCGTTGAATGGCCAGAAAGAAGTGCAGATCTTTTAGAGATTGCCACTTTTGCACTCACCTTACACTATAAAGCACAGGGACGTCATGTGACATTGAGATCGTCACAACATTCCATTGAACGTTTGCAACAATCTTTTGCAATTCGCACATAAAAAAACATCGACATCAGCATGCTTAACAGTATCGACTCTTAAAAGCATCTAGCTTTTTGCTTTAATTGAACTTCTTTTACAATATATCGTAGAATATTTAAAAAACCTCAAAAGGAGAGATAAAATGTCTCTCCTTTATCATTGCCTATGTACAGCATTAACTAAGCCCATCTTTTATCCATTCAGAAAGACGTCCTTTAGAGGTAGCGCCAACCATATTTGATGAGACATTTCCATTTTTAAACATTAATAACGTAGGGATAGAGCGCACTCCATATTGGGTAGCCAATTCCGGATTTTCATCAATATTTACTTTGGCAATTTTAACTTGATTTTGCATTTCCGTTGAAATTTCATCTAAAATTGGCGCAATCATTTTGCAGGGACCGCACCATTCTGCCCAAAAATCAACCACAACAGGGGTGGAAGAAGTTAAAACTTCACTTTCGAAATTGTTCTTATCAACTTTTATACACGTCATTGATTTATCCTTTATACTCACTTTTTATAGATTGGTATGATAACAATTCATATCAAGTTATTGCAAAGATAAATTATTAAAGGGCTTTTCTGTACCAAAAATTGTGGAGCGTGTTTATTTGAGCAATTTTATAAAAGTAAAAAGCGTAAAGATACTTTGAAGAGAAAATAACTTATAAGGCAATTTCATCAAGAAATGACTCAAGCTTTTCTGGAGGAAGTTTAAAAATTTTGGCTTCTTTACTGTAGACAAGTAGAGCTTGGACATCTTTACTGGGATGAATAGCTTGTAACAATTTTCGATAAAGAGCCATTTGCAACCAATGATGAGGAGGGATAGCGGCTTCATTTTCTGGTGGGTATCCCGTTTTAAAATCAGCGAAGATAATGCTGTTTTTCGTGATGTAGAGACGATCAATTTGACCAGAAATTGCTTGTTCTTTTCCTCGAATTTTTACAATACCCATTAAAGGAACCTCAGCACGTGAATGCTGAGAAAAAAGAGGTTTGAGGTAAATGTGATCTAACATTTTCCAAACATGGCGAAGACCCTCTTCTCTTTGGTTTTCATCCCAATGAGAGGCTTTTATATTGAGATAGTTGCGAGCATAATCTTGACGTTTTTGTGGGGGGCAGTCGGGTAGATATTGTAATAATCGGTGAATGAGATTTCCATATTCAATGGAAAAAGCTCTGTTGGTGTTTACTTCTCCTAAAACAGGCGAGGTAAAAAGTTGTTTTGAGCTTGAAGAAAGCTCTGTATCAGCTTCAATGGAAAGGCTTGCGACAGAGGGCTTTAACGGTTTTGGAAGCACTTGTTCTGTTGGTACTTTATGGGAGTAAAAGGCAGGCAAAGGTGGTAAGGCTTGACTCTCAGCGAAAGCAACTTCTTGGTTTATAGGAACAGTAGAAGAAGATGTAATGCAATAACGCCAAGCTGCAATATCTTCTGTGGGGCCTTTTATAGCGACCGCATGGGGTTCAAGGGCTTTTTTTACCAGTTGTAGCCATGTATCAGAGAGTGTTTTTTCACCTTTATATCCACAAACAAATAAACGATCTTCAGCACGTGTCATTCCTACATAAAGAAGGCGCCTATACTCTTCTTCTGCACGCTCTTTTAAATGTGAAATTGCTTGTCTAGAAAGTTTTGTATCAAACTTTTTATTGGGGCACCAAATAAAAGCGTGTTGTCCATTCCCTTGTGCACTGTCTAAAGACACTTTAAGCAAATGAGGCGCATGCTGAGGATGCCAAATCGCACTACCAGGATCAACCAAAAATACAACAGCAGCCTCTAGTCCTTTTGCAGCATGAACAGTCATGATGCGAATTTCTTCATTGTTTTGTTCAAATTCACGTTTAATTTCTGGTTCGCTTGCACTTAATGTTTCTAAAAAAGCTTGTAATCCTGGTAATCCTGTTTTTTGAATGTTAAGCGTATAATCCATAAAAGCATCGAGCACATCATTGGCTTCAGATCCTAAACGAGACAGAATTTTTTGCCTTCCCTTATCATTATTCAAAATATGGCTATAAAACTCGAAAACCGGTATTTTATCCACTAAAGCGCGATAATGGTTCAATTTTTCAAAAGCATCTTTAAAAGACGCTTTCAATGATGCGTTTGTCCATAAGCTTTGCCAAAGAGAGCCGGTGCGGTGTGCGGCAAGCTGATAGAGTTCCTCTTCACAAAAAGCAAAAAGGGGGCTTTTTAATACGCAAGCAAGAGAAAGATCATCTTGTGGCTGCAAAACAAAACGCCCAAGTGCCATTAAATCACGGATACTAATATGTTTGGTGAGTTGTAAACGATCAGCCCCTGCTACGGGAATATTACGGTGTTTAAGAGCCCGAGAAAGCGCTGAGACAAATTTATCACGTTTACGGACCAAGATCATAATATCACTTGCCCGTATTAAGCGTCCCTTTGCTGGAAGCATTTCGCCTTTTTGTAACCAGCCAGCAATCGTTTCAGCAATTTTTTCTGCTAAACGCACTTCAGGAGTATCTAAATGATCAACGCTTAAATGCCAGTCATGCGGAAATTCGCTTATTTCTTTAGAAATAGCATCCCATATAACAACCTCTCCTGGACTATGAACACGAATAGCTTCATGCACCGTTTTTGTATTTTCTGCCGAAAGTCCTTTATAGTTTTCTGGTGTTTCAAAAACAAGATCAACGCTTTTAAGAATATCTGCTGTAGAGCGAAAAGAATAATGCAATTGTATTTTCTCAAATTGCTGATTTGTTTGCTGCACTTTTTTTTGAATGATTCGTCCATTTGCAGCAAAATTTTCTGGGGCAGCGCCTTGAAAAGAATAAATAGATTGCTTTTCATCTCCAACAGCAAAAAGAGTCCGTATATTCGTTCGTTGGCTATACCCTGAGAAAAATTCTTGTGCCAACAGTTGAATAATTTGCCATTGCTCAGGATTGGTATCTTGTGCTTCATCAAGTAGAATATGATCAAGCCCCTGATCAAGTTTATAGTGTACCCATTGGCTTGCACCTTTGCGCTGTAATAAATGAAGCGTGCGCTCAATAAGATCGTCAAAATCTAACAAACCATTGGCCTTTTTTAGATTGTTATAAATTTCGAGATAAATGGCACAGATCTGAAAAGCAGCCATATTGAGGGTGGCAACTTTTGCGCATTGATATTTTTCTAAAAGAACAAAAATTTTGCTTTGTTTATCTTCAAGAATTTGTTGAATAAAAGGCCAAATTTCATCTGATTTTTTACGAAATAAATGTGGAAAATTACGTGGTTTACCCTCTGTGGTCAAATAAATATCAGAGACAATATTGAGAATATTGGTCTCATCACGCGCTTCTTCTAATTGGGAAAACTTTTCCACCATCTCTTTCAGACGTTGACTGCCATTGGTTTCACAATGCTTAAGAGCATAAAGAGGAAGACGCGCGGTTTGTTGAATTTGTTCTAATAGGGATTGGTTTGTTTCACTGGGCGCTAAGTTAAAGAGCGCGCGCAATTTTTCTTCTCCATTTTCAGACAAAAGAGACGATAAAAAATCAGAGAGTTTATGTTGCTTTTCAACGACTTCATAGAGCAATTGGTTAAAAGTATGTTCGCTAATAACTTGAAGTAACTGTTGCAAAGCAGGTTGTATATCACGACGCGTTAAAAGTTGGCGACGGGATTCTTGTCGTAATTTTTTACGACTGATATCATCGGGGAGTTCAAAATGTCCTGCGATATTGGCTTCTAACATAAATTGATGCAAGAGAGATTCACAAAAAGCATGAATCGTTTGAATTTTTAAGCCACCAGGTGTTTCAAGAGCACGCGCGAAGAGTTGTCGTGCATACGTTAAGTTTTGCGCATTGACGGGTTTATTTTCAAAGCGTGTTAAGGTTTCTTGCAGCTGTGCGTCATCAAGTTCATTCCAACTGGATAACGTGCGAAAAATTCGTGATTGCATAACAGCCGCAGCAGCTCTTGTATAAGTAAGGCATAAAATACGTGCTGGAGGCGTACCGTTTAAAAGCAAACGAATAACACGTTCACTTAAAACGTGGGTTTTTCCAGATCCAGCATTTGCGGAAACCCACACGTTTTTTTGGGGATGTGTTGCCGTTGCTTGTGCATCAAGAGCAGCTTCAGGGATAGAAAAAAACGTCATGATTACTCTTCTTTATGAAATCCAATTGACCATTCCCACAACCTTGCCAAATGATCGTAGTCACCTTCATATCGTTTTTCTAAGGGAACAGCATGTGAGAGATAGCCTTGTTGTGGATTTTGATAATACGTTATAAGGGCAATAAGATTTTTCCATGCGATTTCACCAAGATTAACGGCACTAAGATAAGTTTTTTTGTCTTTTGCCGTTAAAAGAATGGATTGAGATTTAATTTCACCTTTTCCGTTCAGAGGAACATAAAACAAATTTGAGGGAGTAAGATCTTGAAAATCTGGAAATGCCCCTTCCATCAGCAAAGCTGTTTCTAAAGCCAATTGTGGAAATAATAACTCACGAACTTGTTTTGATGAAGGAGGCGTTCCAGTTTTGAAATCTAGAATTTCAACCGTTTTGTCTGGTAAAACATCAAGGCGATCAGCCCGTCCTGAAAGGGTTACTCCTGTTTTGCCTATAGGAATTTTTTGTGAGACTACTTCAGAATATCGCTCTCGCGGTCCTAAACTTTGTTCCCATTGAATGAAACGTGGAGCAAGATTTTCAAAACTGTTCCACCAAACTGTTTCAATATCGGGTGGAAAATTGAATTTATCAAATTCTTTACGTCCAATAGCGAGCAGAACATTGAGTGCATTTGCAGCATTTGGATTTTTTATTTGTGTGCAAAAAGCGGCAAGAATAGCGTGATAAAGTATTCCGCGCTCAAGTGTGCTAGGGTCATGAATAAGTGCTTTAAGGGGTTTTAGTCGTAAGATTCTTTTGGCATAAATAGCATAAGGATCATACCGTAATGTTTCTATTTCAGTGACTGAAAAATGACGCGGACGCATAGCAAGAGGTGGTACAGGACAAGGACGTTTCACTTCAGAATTTACGTTTGTATGATCAAGCATCTTGCTCCAATAGAGGAGCATTTCACCGCGTGCACGAATTTGTTTCCAAACCTGTTTTCCTACAACTGTTTCTATACGTTGTAGCCAACGTGAAGGAATAGAAGGGGTATGATTAACCCGCAATGCGCGACTCATTACCACTTGATCCATTCCCATAGCCCATTGAAAATCATGCGCAGAAACACCTATACGCTGCTCTGGTGGTTCCAGAGTTAACATCATTTTCATCGGTCGCGATAAAAAAGCATCATTTCGGGTTGATATCGGCCATGAACCTTCATTAAGACCGCCGATGACCACTGTATCAACCGTTTGCAAACGCGATTCCAAAGTTCCCCAGATGAATAAACGTGGATGTCCTCCAGGTGAAGGCGTGACGGAACGCGTTGCGATCAATGCAGAAAACATAGCAGGCCATTCGCTCAGATGAAATGTTAATCCTGATTGATCACTGACCAATTCACGCAAAAAATTTGATAGAGCTTGTCCTGCTTCGTGTTGATAAAGATGGGCAAGAGAATTATCCTCACTGCGACCAAAATTCTCAAAAACTTCAACAGTTGCTATCGCAGCTTCATTGACGGTGCATTCTTTCTCTTGTTTCATGAGAGAGGTTAAAGGTTCAACAGCTTTCTTCAAAAGATGACACAGAAAACGTGCTTCTTCAAACTTCTGCTGATCAAGGGCATTCACTTCAGAACGATCATGGGAATATGTTTCAATCCATTTTTCAAGGAATTGATCACATTCAAAAAGATTGATGCGCCCTGTATTCCCTCGAAGTACAAAAAGTTCAAAATTTTCTGCCAGTTCGCGTAAGCGATGACGGTTTTGTTGGAGTGTTGTCAGTGGATGTTTCAGAAGAGAAAGAAAAGCAATGGGATCATCAGGTTGCAAAATATTTTCTAAGATCAGTCGCAAAAGCGTTACAGGCAATGTTTGGGCAAGTGGTATTCCTCCTGAATCATTTGCTTCAATGCCAAACCGCTGTAATTCCGCAGAAACACGGCGGGCTAAATTACGGTCATTTGTAATAAGGGCTGCGGTTTTTTTAGGGTTTTCAATAGCCTCGCGTAAAGAAACAGCAATAGCCAGAGCTTCTTCACGTTCATTTATAGCTTCAATAAATGACCAATCTGCACAAAGATTTTCATAATCATCACGGACAATTTGTACCCATTTATCGGTTGTAGAAGCTGGTCGGAATGCTTCTGATAAAAGCGCCATTCGCCTTTTCTTTGTTGTGCTCTGTTGGCCAATTTCACAAACATGGTTGCGTTGACACTCCATGAGAGAAAGAAGTTTTTTTAAATGATATTGAGGATGGCTAAAAATATTTTCTGCATGATCAAAAGAAGCACACGCTTCTTTTTCTTTATTGCTTGTGCCAAGTGCATTCCATTGTTCTTCATCCATATGAAAATCAAGGCCCGCAAGAACAACAGCTCCTTTTGGCAGAGAGGCTATAACCTTTAAAAGATGAGAAACTGCGGGCATAGAACCTGATACACCAGCCGCAATGACAGGTTTATCAGATTGTGCGCGTCGTAAAGTCTCTGCGTGCATTGTAAGTGCTTGATTACGCCATTCAGCAGGATTACTGCGTTGCCTTTCTGTTAAGATTTGTGGCCAATTTTGTGTCACAATCGTTAAAAAATCGAGCGTTATTTGCCACCATTCAGCAACCATATCAGGGGCAATATCTTTAAGTTTCGACCAATCTGCTCCTTCTGTTTCAATTTCATCCATCAAATGTGCTAAATCTTGAGCAAGCCAAAGTGCATCGGCACTATGAGCCGGAATAAGCACATCTTCTGTACCAAACATGGCACGCAGATGTGCAGGCAAATTTTCACGCCATGGACGAATAAGACGCGCTAAAAGCAGCAAGCGTTCGCTTTCGCCAATGGGTGGATTGAGAGCGCTGGTATAATTTTCAACAAAAAGGAAACTGTCTTCATCGACATCTCCTAGAGCACGAATGGTTGGCAAGAAGGTTGATCGTGTATCGCTTCTTTCAACAAAGGCTAAACGCAAAGCACGAGCCGCACGACGTGTCGGAACATAAATAAGGCTATCGGCAAGAGCCGTTTGAATATCTCCATTGGGAGCAAAATTATCAATAAGAGCACCAGAGAGAAGCGCATCAACAAAGTGAGGCAAAAAAGCTGTTCCAGAAGAAATAGAAAAGACACGTGGTTTATAGGTCATATGATATTGTATTTGGGATAATAAATTCCATCTTATTGATTATTTGTATTATTTTGACTGTATACAATTTTCATACAATGAAAAGCTCTATTTATACAGGAGATTCTTAATTTAGATTTTAAAAAGATTGAAAGACATTCCATGTCTTACGCTATCGTGAAAAAACATATCAAAAATTTTTTGATCTTTTTCAACGAAGAATAGGCGATAGCTTATTTTCTAACTCACAGAAGTACTCTAAAAACAAATATTAAATTTTAAAAGGCGCCAAAAGTATAAATATATTGTAACTTATTGAATACAAAAATTAAATTTACGGCATTCTTTCTATCGTGCACTCTGAAAATGTTCTTTACATACCCCTTACGTTTTCAGAAAAAAACACTCCAACTCAACGTGAAAAATCATTATATACTAATTGTTGTGTAAAATATTTTTCTTTACGTTAAGAGCGTACTTGATAATCTTTAAAAGCAGAAAATTTTATTTTAGGAGCTCTTTCTGCCTCATAATTTAATGAAAAATGGTTCTCTGCTAAAAATACTGGATCACCCTCTAAATCATATGCAATAGCAGAGCGGTGATTGCTGAGAAACTTTTGCAACTCATCCTTGCTCTGCGCTGAAACCCAACGGCATAAATTAAAACGCGCAGACTCAAAATTCACCGGTAAAGAATATTCTATTTTCAATCGCTCTTTTAAAACATCAATTTGCAAAGCACCAATAACACCAATGAGAGAAGGTGACCCATCATCTGGAATAAATAATTGCACAACCCCTTCTTCCGCCATCTGTTGCAAAGCTTCTTTAAGCTTTTTTGCTTTCATTGGATCGCCTAAACAAACACGACGCAAAATTTCTGGTGCAAAATTGGGAACTCCCTTAAAGAGGATATCTTCTCCTTCAGTCAAAGTATCGCCAATCCGTAACGTTCCATGATTAGGGATTCCTACGATATCACCAGCATAGGCTTGATCAGCAATTTGGCGTGAACGCGCAAAGAAAAATTGTGGAGCCGAAAGTGTCATCGGTTTTCCTGTTCGCACCAACTTTGTCTTCATACCGCGTTCAAGTGTTCCAGAACAAACCCGAAAGAAAGCAATACGATCACGGTGATTAGGGTCCATATTTGCTTGAATTTTAAAAACAAACCCTGTCATTTTAGATTCCGTTGCAACAATGCTGCGACGATCTGCGTCCTGATCACGAGGACTTTGACCAAAATCAATGAGTGCATTGATCAAATCACGAACACCAAAATTGCGTAAAGCCGAACCAAAATAAACTGGAGTCATATGACCTTCACGAAAAGCTTGAAGATCAAAATTTTTGCAAGCATTTCGAGCAAGTTCCACCCCTTCGATAAAAGTTGAACGTTGATACTCAGGAAGCAGATTTGCAACCTCATGGGAGCCAGAAACTATCTGTTGTGTTATCTCATCGTCTTTTTGACGAAAACGATTATGATGAAAATCAAAGGTCCCAACAAAATCTTTACCCGTCCCAATGGGCCATGTTATGGGCGCGGTATCAAGCGCCAGCTTTTCCTCAATTTCATCTAAAAGCTCTAGAGGATCACGCGCCTCACGATCCATTTTATTGATAAATGTAACAATAGGAATATCCCGCATCCGGCACACTTCAAATAATTTCAGTGTTCTAGGCTCAATCCCGCGGGCACCATCTAGCACCATGATAGCACTATCAACAGCTGTCAGCGTGCGATAGGTATCGTCTGCGAAATCTTCATGACCGGGCGTATCTAAGAGATTAAAAATATGATTTTCATATTCAAACGTCATCACTGAAGTCACAACGGAAATACCACGATCACGCTCAATATTCATCCAGTCAGAACGGGTTTGAATACGATCCTTTTTAGCTTTTACTTCTCCTGCAAGTTGAATAGCACCACCAAACAATAAAAGCTTTTCTGTCAATGTCGTTTTTCCAGCATCTGGGTGAGCAATAATTGCAAATGTACGGCGTCGCTTTACTTCTTGCACTCTTCTCTCCATTATTCCTCCACAGATCGTGCAAGTGCTTCAGCAATTAGTGCACGCATTTCATTAATCCCATAAAGCGCAATAAATGATCCCAATCGTGGTCCTCGTTCCTGCCCTAAAAGGACTTCATAGATCATTTGAAAAAAGACATTTGAAACACCCGGTCCCCCTTCAGGGCTTTTTTTGTTATGATCTTGATAGCGTTCTATTAAACGAGCAACATCAAGAAGTGCATTTTGAATCATATTGCTATCAGCAGTTTCAGGCAAACTGGCTAATTTTGCATCAATTTGCTCTAATGTTGCCCGTTCACTATCATCTGCTGCTCGAAATTTTTTGTTAGGTTTTACAAAAACATCAAAATATTTAAGAGCAAATTGCACTAACTGATCAAGTTCTGGATAAGTTTGTGCATTGGCTCCTTGAGCATAGCGAGAAATAAACCCCCAGAGAACCTCTTTATTCTCTGCATTTGAAGCACTTACCAAATTCAACAGAAGAGCAAAGGGCACTGGTAAATCAACCTGTGGAGGACAACCATTATGGATATGCCATACTGGATTATTAAGCCGTTCTTGCCAACTTTGCCGACCATAGGCTGAAAGATGTGCATAATATTCATCCACAACTTTGGGAATAACATCAAAATAAAGCCTTTTGGCTGTTTTGGGCTTTGAAAACATATAAAGCCCTAAACTCTCCGTTGGAGCGTAAGTAAGCCATTCATCAATGGTTAAACCATTTCCCTTGGATTTGGAAATTTTCTGACCCTTTTCATCCAAAAAGAGCTCATAGTTAAATCCTTCTGGAGGTTTCCCACCCAAGACTTTACAAATTTTAGAAGAAAGATTTGTGGAATCGATAAGATCTTTTCCTGCCATTTCATAATCAATGCCAAGCGCTGTCCAACGCATCGCCCAATCAACCTTCCACTGACACTTGACCTTGCCCCCTGTAATCTCCGTTTCTATAGTTTCTCCTGTTTCAGGCTCGATATAAGTAACCGTTCCTTTTTCAACATTACGCGCAATCATCGGTACTTGTAATACTTTTCCAGAAAAGGGAGAAATCGGTAAAAAGAGAGAATAGGTCGCCTGGCGTTCTTCACCCAATGTTGGTAAAATAATTGCCATCACCTTGTCATAACAGGCGAGAATTTTTAAAAGTGTTTCATCAAAACGACCGGAACTGTAATAATCCGTAGCACTTGCAAATTCATAATCAAAACCAAAACGATCAAGAAAAGCCCGTAAACGTGCATTATTCGCCGCTCCAAAAGAAGGATAATCATCTCCAAAAGGATCAGGAACGCGGCTCAACGGTTGACCAAGATAATGTTCCATCTTCTCGCGATCAGGGACATTCTCAGGAACCTTGCGCAAACCATCCATATCATCAGAAAAACAAAGCAGCTTTGTTTTTACTTTATTCTCCGTAAGAATATGAAATGCATGACGCACCATAGTTGTACGTGCCACTTCACCAAAAGTTCCAATATGCGGTAAACCAGAAGGTCCATAACCTGTTTCAAATATTACACTATCTGGATAACCCGTCTTTTCGTACCGTTTGATAATCTTACGTGCTTCTTCAAATGGCCAAGTTCTCGATTGAGCAGCCGCATCCTTTAATTCAGACGTAAGGCTAAGGGCATCACACTGATTACGCATCATTATTTATCCTAAAAATTATACTCTTTCAAAATAGGGTGTATGGTTCTTGAATTTATTCGTCAATAATAGCAAGCAAAAAGATGTAAATTTCTTGATATTCTTAACTCACAATAAAAAAACCGCCCTCGCTGTAAACATATTTTGTTCATAGAAAAATAAAAAACATTGAACATGATAAAGCAAAACTGCCTCATTTTGATTGTCAAAGCTTTCATTGCTCTTATCATGAGGCTTGTTTATCATATTTATCAGCACAAAAGTGAGCCCTCTAACAGTGAACGAGAAAACTTTAAAAACCAATAAAAAAATATTTAAATGATGTGTTTCATATAAAAACAATGACCCAATATGAGACTTGTCAAAGTCATTTTTTATTTTTTTTTCTTTATCACCCTTTATGATATACGGCTTAATATACGCAAATGTAGAGAATTGAATTTAATAAAACCTGTTTGCGTCTCTTTGATCATAAGCACCTTGATTATCCTCGATAAGTGACCAACGCACTTAAAATAAAGTTATTTTTGACTTTGACACCCTTTAACAATCACATTTCCTTTATAGAGCTTTAGCGTAATTTCATCTTCAATATGTTCTTGAGATAAATCAATTGCTGCCTGCAACATCTTGCATTCGGAAGAAAACTAAAAGCTATAATAAATGAGTTCTGCTTAACGGAGCATCAATTCATCTTTCAAATGCGTTGCACCATAATTTAGTGTTAAGATTCTATTGCTCTTTGATCCGTTAAAAGGATGATCCCCTCCCCTAGTGTTTCATAAATACTCCACGACTTCATACCTACAAAGCAATTTTCTGCAAAATCTAACCAACCAATAGCAATTATGTGCTCGTAATGATTAATTCTGCAAATCAAGTTGCAGGCAATAAATTTTTTTCATTTATTAAAATAGCATTGCCTTTTTTAAAACCAAGAATGATTCTGGTTTCTTGATCGTGTGCATCTTTCAGCGAAAAAATACACAAATGGACATCTTCAGGAGCGAGAGAAGTGCTGGATTTTCTAAAATCTTTCTTCCTGATGAAGCATGCTATAAATTCGCATCCACTTTAAAAGGTGCTTCGCCTTGCTTATTCTTTTCTATAGGTATTTTATGTATACGAACAAATTCAAACAGATCTGCTCGACTTCTTAAAATCCCAATCACACCTTGGGGCAATACCCTTTATACCAAAATTTAAGAACATAAGCGAAAAGCGTACCTGATCATTGCCTTTACCTGTTTCCCCATGAGCAATTCATCTACCCCTGTTTCCCTTAGTAATTTCAATAAGGCATTTTGAAATAAGTGGACGTGAGATTAATGTCCCTAAAAGATAAATTTCTTCATCAACGGTATTCACTCGAAACAATCGGAAAGACAAAATCAAGCATAAATTCTTCGTGCAAATCTTCATTATAGATTTCTTTAACACCCTAGCATTTCAGCTTTACAACAAGCAAATTCTAGCTTTTCCCCCTGCCCCAAATCCGCCGTAAAATTTACAACTTCAACGCCTAACGTACTTTTGCAACTATTTAAGAATAATTGACGTATCCACCCACCCCCTTGAATAAGCCAAAACAATATTTCTAATATTTTGTTACTTTTTCACTCTAAAGTTCTATACGCGTTACTCTTTTTTTCCCAAAAATCACAACAGCGCAAGAAATGTGAAAATAAATTCTCTTTAAACAACATTAAAAAGACTCAAAAAGCGTAAATAAAGGCGAATCGGATTGTAAATAGTGAACACGGTTTAAAAATAAGAGGAGATTTTCGTGTCATTTCTACCGGAGTGGTCTATTATTGTGCAATTTGCTTTAGCATCGTTGATTTTAGCACTTATTCCAGGACCTGATATGATGCTGTCTGTAGGGCGAACAATTACACAAAGCAAAAAAGCTGGAATTATGTGTGCCTTAGGAAGTGCAACAGGGTTTGCTATTCAAGTTACCGCTGTAGCTCTTGGCTTATCAGCGCTTATTTTTGCTGCGCCACACACTTTTGTTCTTCTGAAAATTGTCGGGGCCTTTTATCTTTTATGGTTTTCTTTCCAAGCTTTACGAAGAAAACCAACATTTTCCTTTGAACAAACATCTTCTAAATCTCAAAGCTCTAAACGTAACTATCTTGCTGGTATTGGAATTAATCTTCTCAATCCTAAAGTTATACTCTTTAATGCAACATTCTTACCACAATTTATCAATGAGAATGATCCTATGGCAACACAAAAGCTGCTCTTTTTAGGACTCTCTTATATTCCTATTTCTTTCCCCATTACAATTTCTGTTGTTTTTACAGCGCATAAACTGACCAAAACTCTTAAACAAAACCCTCTTTATATTCGCTTTCTCGACTGGCTTATTGCTGGTACTTTTACTAGCTTTGCTCTCCATCTTCTTATCGTTACAAAAGATTGATTTATAAAGTTTAATTTATCGTTTTTAATTTAAATGAAAACTCTAGATATTGTGGAAATGCCCTCATTTTAATCTCTTTATATTGAATTAAACAATAGCTTTATTTTTTTGTACATCACAAGAAAACCTAGAATTGTCACGTAGATAAAAATGACTTAAGAAAAGAATATCTCCTATGAGCCGTCTTAAACACTAAAAGCTTTTACAACATTGAAGGCTAGAAAATAGAATGCTCGTACCAACTGACATACCTTGTATGAAAGCTAAAAATATGGATGGTATCATATATTTCACAGAAGCTTTTGTGCTATAGTTTTCACAGGCGTTGTCGTGAGACGGGGAGTACATTAAGAGATTCTTTTTTAAAAACATATCAATGGATAACAATGGTATTTATGGTGTGGGATATTTGTATTCTAGTCACACCATTTTATGTATGAAGCATAATCTTGCTAAAAAACGTAACAAACAAAAGCATCTGGCAATGTATATCTCCACTCTTTAAAAGTTATTACTGTCGATGCTTTTAAAAATTATAAAACCGAAGTAAAAAGTGTGAAGTGAGGTGGAAATGAACGACTCTTGAGACTTTCCTCTAAATTAGGCTGCCTCCTCATTTCAGAGATTACACAAACAGACTTTATAGAATATCTTTTCCCTATTGAACCTACACAAGCAAAGACTGTCTGTCTCACACATATCTCTATATGAGGTTTATATGTTGATTTACGGAAAAAATACAGGCTTTATAGACTAAAATTGTGTTAACTAATGACCAATAGCACTTTCAAGTTTCAAACGTTCAGATTTTCGTAAGCGCTCTGAGGCCGATTTAAGCTGTCCACACGCCGCTAAAATATCGCGTCCACGCGGTATCCGAATAGGAGAAGCATAGCCTGCTTGATTAACAACATCAGCAAAACGTTCGATTTGCTCCCAATCAGAACATTGATAATTACTCCCTGGCCACGGATTAAAAGGAATTAAATTGATCTTCGCTGGAATACCTTTTAGCAACTGTATTAATCGCTTAGCATCATCTAAACTATCATTGATATCTTTCAACATCACATATTCAAATGTGATTCGTTTTGCATTAGACAGACCAGGATAATTACGGCAAGCATCCATAAGCAAAGCAAGCGGATATTTTTTATTGATAGGAACAAGCATATCCCTTAGTGTATCGTGTACGGCATGCAGTGAAATTGCTAACATCACACCAATTTCTTCGCCAGTTCGGATAATTCCAGGAACAACCCCACTGGTTGAAAGCGTAATCCGGCGTTTTGATAAAGAGAGTCCATCGCCATCAGAAGCAATCAATAAAGCTTTTTTTACAGCTTCAAAATTATAAAGAGGTTCTCCCATTCCCATCATAACAATATTGGTAATTTTGCGCCCTTCAACAGGAACAATTGCCCCATCAGGCGTATCCTTATCAGGAAAATCCCCCAAACAATCACGTGCAACCAACAATTGTGCCAAAATTTCTTCCGCCGTCAGATTGCGAACAAGCATCTGCGTTCCCGTATGACAAAAAGAGCAGGTTAATGTACACCCTACTTGCGATGAAAGACATAAAGTACCACGTCCTTCTTCAGGGATATAAACCGTTTCAATTTCAACAGGCCTTCCAGCCCCACGTGCTGGAAAACGTAAGAGCCATTTACGTGTACCATCCTTTGATATTTGTTCTCCAACAATTTCCGGACGTGCAATGGAAAAATGACGTTTGAGAGTTTCTTGCATTGCTTTAGAAATATTCAGCATTTCACCAAAATTTGAAACGCCACGGACATAAAGCCAATGCCAAAGCTGACGTGCACGCATACGCGTTTGACGCTCTGGTACACCAAGTGTCTTTAAAGCTTGCACTATTTCATCTTGCGATAATCCAATTAAAGAGAGCTTAGAACTCTCCTGTACCACCACATCATCTGTTTTTGGTGCTAAACATGAACCAACAGGTCTAAGATCATAGGAAATAGCCATTGCTTTCCAATTTACATTACTATTTTAGAAGTTATTAAAACCTTAATGGCACTTTTGAGCCGCATTTAATGCAGCAGTGACCCCTTTTAAAGAATAAGTATAGGTGGTATGCGTTCCTCGTTTTGATATTGCTTTCACCGTCATATTGTTTCCAGCACGCATCGCAGAAACGAGTTGCTTTTCTAGCTCTGATGACGCCAACCAAGCTGAGGAATCCTTCGTGAAAAAATCAAAGTCCTTATCTCCAATGGTCACTGTCACTCTCGACCCTTCTTGAAGCGTATAACCAGCCATAAACTGCGGTTCAAACGAAACAGGCGATTGAGAACGCTTGGTAACTAAGAAAAAATTATCCCCATGATTAACCGTTGTTGGAAGAGCCTTCAAAGGAACAGATAACACATAGCAAATCGTATTTTGGGACGATTTATAAGAATAGGCTCCCCACGCTTCAAATTGATTTAAACGGCTTGGCGTTTGTGCACACGCCGCCCCAGCTGTAACAAGAACCATTACAGATGCAGCAATAACAGTCTTTTCAAACATCTTCATTTAGCTCACTTCTTTAATCTCTAACAAGATTCTCTTCATTGGAAAAGTTCAAACAAAAACTCCTCGATATTCATGTGTAATTATCCTAATTCCTCCAATAAGCGAAATATTTTCACAGCAATTAGAACAGATTTCACGTTCCATTGTGACCTTTTAGTCATTACCAAAATATGAACTTTTCATTCAATAATCGCATTAAAAAACAATATTTTTGATTTCATATCACCCATTTCGTTTTTTATAAAAAAACGATTCCCTTAGGCAATAGGATTTCAAAACAAGATAAAAATATACCACCACTCTGCTGAGAAATAAACCATACTCTTTACATCATAAGCAATCTGCTGCAAAACTTTGAAAATACACTTTATAATCCCCAAAAAATTTCATAGCATCTCATAGCTTTGTGAATATCATTTCTCAACTCTACACATTCAATACACGTCTGTCCGTAAGATACTCCACCTTTTAACTATTATAGTGTATTCATACGTCGTATTCAATATCATGCTGATATCGTCTTGTCATAATCTTAAAAATATCTTGCAAAAATAACCAAATATTATCAATATATTAAATCATAAAACATAGAAACCTTAGATTCTATCTCAATAGCGAATCGCATAGCGTTATTTTTTACTATCAGCCCTTTAAGATAAATTATATTATTTCTAAGTTCTATGGTGTATACTCCGCGATTTATACACTTATAATATTTTTTAAGCTGCGTTTGATTCTGAAGTTTGAATCAATAAAGTATAAAGCGCATTGGCATTGTGCGTATTGCGCAATTTTTGCACAACATCAGCATGACGCAAAACTCGTGCAATCTGTGATAAAGCTTTTAAGTGATCTGCACCAGCATTTTCAGGTGCCAAAAGGAGAAAAACGAGGTCTATAGGCTCATCATCAAGAGCTTCAAAATCAACAGGACTTTCAAGACGTGCAAATATACCAATAATCCGATTAATATCAGGTAATTTTCCATGAGGAATCGCAATACCACCACCAAGCCCTGTTGAACCAAGCTTCTCACGTTGCAAAACAATATCAAAAATTACATGCTCACTAAGACCTGTAAGCTGAGATGCTTTTTCGGCTAAAATTTGTAGAACTTGTTTTTTAGAATTCGCCTTAAGAGCCGGAATAATTGCTTCCGGTGCTATTAACTCACTCAAATTCATCCTTTAATTTTCCTTTTACACGCTCAAATGCTCACCAATAAACCTATAAACGGTATCAAACCTTTAAGTTCTTTCACTTGTTGTAACATCGCATGTGTTTTTATTTTTAATTTATAATGGGTGATGGCTTAATACGTCTCATATCACTTTTAACAGAACAATAAATAGTGTTTAGCTCCTCACTAACAGCATGAGAAAAGAAATGAAGTTGTTCATAAAATTAATTTCCTTAAGACACTAGAAAAGGGCATTGTTTATAAGTTTATTAAACCTGCCACAAGAGTTAATGTATAACTCCCCATTAGATTTTTTTCTTTCTTTAAAAATAAGCTCTTAATAGAATGAGAAGCATATCAAGCAAAATGGACCTTTAGTTTGAAAATTACTGTATAGCTTAAACAAAGCCTTATAACAAGAACCTAAAGGCTTTTTGCTCCTATTTTAGATACACCATACAAACCAATAAAACACGATAATCCCCATTAAATAAACGCAATATATAACGGATGGATTCTCCAATCAAAATACCTAAAGCAAGCATCATCGACATGTTCTTTGATTCGACAGAAAAAATATGATGAATATCTCTTACTTTTCAATAACACATGCATTTATTTACAGCCTCATTTATCACTCATTATCAAGTTAATCTAGCGATACCTTTTCTATGATACAATCATGCGTAAGCTTAACCAATAAAACGATAAGCTCAGCTTATAGTGATGAAACTTTTTGCACCACTCAATAAAAATTTATTAGATTATATTCATAAAAGAAGTTTTGGCATAAATAAGGAGATTTTCAATAATACCAGAAAAAAACCTATTGCACATTCCAATTAAAAAACTTTATCCTAAAGTCGTATTCTTTTATTGCTTTACAAGCTTTTGATAACATCATCATCGTTTCTACAATAAAGGAACAGTAGCCTTTGTTACTGTAACGGAAACATCATATGCTTTCTTAATAATCACAACGAAACCTCATCCAGCTCCTTTGAGATGTGTTTGATTACCTAGAATAGTGTTTGTGGCGACCAAGTTGTTTCTGTTAAGCTTAAATAGAAATGCATGAAAGTTGTAAAATCATAGAGAAAACTGATGTCCTAAATAAATTCTGCGGACATCAACGTTGTTGATAATATCATTAGGACGACCATGAACTAACACTTTGCCGGTGTGAATAATATAAGCGCGGTCGACAAGCCCTAGTGTCTCGCGTACATTATGATCTGTTATTAAAACACCAATGCCACGCCTCGTTAAATGACGAATAAGTTGTTGAATATCAAAAATAGCAATAGGATCAATTCCTGCAAATGGTTCATCAAGTAACATAAAATGAGGACGAGAAGCTAAAGCGCGCGCAATTTCAAGTCGTCGACGTTCACCCCCAGATAACGAAAGTGCAGGCATTTTACGTAAATGATCAATTTTAAATTCATGTAAAAGGCTATCGAGCTCTTCACGTTGTTTAAGGCGATCTTTTTCAACGACTTCTAAAACAGCTTTAATGTTATTTTCTACTGAAAGACCACGAAAAATAGATGCTTCTTGGGGAAGATACCCAATACCTAAACGTGCCCGTCGATACATCGGAAGATGCGTAATATCAAATCCATCAATTTTAATGGATCCTCCATCAGATTTTATGAGCCCCGTAACCATATAAAAACAAGTTGTTTTACCTGCCCCATTAGGCCCTAAAATGCCAACAGCTTCTCCCGTACGAATGCCAAAAGAAACGCCATTAACTGTTGGTCTTCCCCGATAAACTTTAATCAAATGACTGGCAATCAAAGTCCCTTTTAAGCGCTTTTTTGAAGCTTCACTTGCAAGGTCATGCTGATCAGTCTGTTTTTTTCTTTTGATTCCAAACATGAAACCTTAATGGCCATTTTGTTGATTTTGTTTAAAAATAATAGAAACGCGACCTTTTTTCTTAGTCGTCTCACAACCTTCTAAAAAAGCCTTTCCGCTTTCCATATTGGCCGTTAATTTGCATCCTGTTGCCACATTGTCACCATCCGTTAATACAACATGATTCCCTGTCAAGCTCATCATTTTTGATTTTCCATCAAAAACACCTCTATCTCCCGTAGCAACTTGCGTCGCTATTTTTATATAAACCTTTCCTAAGGCTTCCATTTTTTGTATACTCGACGAACCAAACAAAGCAACAGATGATGCCTTCCTATCTTCTCTGTTTCTATCCGCTTCTTTATGGGCTTTATCATAATAAACAATTAATTTTGCCGTCCGTAAAAGACGTTCACCTTGCACCACTGAAACATCACCCTTAAAAAGGGCTATCCCTTCTTTATCACGTATTTCTAAAGAATCTGCATGAAGTTCTACCGGTTCTTTGTCGTTTGATAGGCTTATTCCCAAATGGGTCCCTTCAGCATATCCTAAAACCGCTCCTCCTCCTAACATTCCCATGCTAAAAGCCAACGTCATACCGATCCATCTTTTGTATGATCTCATTCTTTCAATTCTTCTGTTTGTATAGACACATAAATTCTCTTTTAAATATCCCTTAAAGATTCGTATTGATATTGCATTATTGCTTTTGAAGCACTAGATGTACACCACCATGGAAATACATGTTTTTTCCTTTTTCTCGAATTTGTAAGGCATTGGCAGCAAGATGAAAACCGGCTCGCTGAATATTAACGCGTTGTTCTGTTTTTAACTGTCCCTCAGATAAATTAATATTAGCCGACATAAATTGTGCCATTATCCCATCATTCGTCGTAATGGTGAATGGCTTATCCAACTGTAAAAAACCGTGAATGTTATCGTAAATCCCCCCTTGTGCAGCAAGAAAAACTTGTCTTTGCTGGCCCACAGATGCCTTCGCTGTGATGTTTTGTAATCCAATTATTCCAGAGCGCTTCTGATCTTGAAATGCCTTTTCTGCTTTAAGCCAATAAGGTTCATGAGCACGCGTATACCCTTCTAATTTTGGATTGAGCATCGTTAAGTTGGTCACTCCATTCTCTTCACTATTCAAAGGCATAGGATCAGACGTAACGGGAACCAAGAAAAACGTAAACCAGCAAAAAACCAGCCCTGAAACTAGCGCTAAGAGGGGTAGAAAAATTTTTAAGTGGCTAATGCGACGCGAATGCCGAGATGCTTTTTTAAAAACATCTCCAACAGATGATTGCATTGAAAAGACTTCATTACGATTGTGTACGGACATACTCTCCCAGTCTCTTAAATATTCCGCATTTTTAATCTGTATAACCTTTATAAGAGGTATTTTCAAATTTTGTTTCTTGAAATTTGTTTTTTCTTGGTTTTATTTTGCTTTTATCCGTTTATATATTGTAATATGCATGAAGTGCACAATTATAAGAAAGTTTTTTGTGTGAAAGTGAGGCTATTGTGGTTAAATCAGAGCTTGTGCAAATTATTGCTCGTCATAACCCGCATCTTTTTCAACGGGATGTGGAGAATATTGTAAACGCTATTTTTGAAGAAATTTCAACAGCACTTGCCAATGGCGATCGTGTTGAACTTCGTGGATTTGGAGCTTTTTCTGTAAAAAGCCGTTCAGCCCGTAATGGACGTAACCCACGAACTGGAGAAGCCGTTGCTGTTGAAGAAAAATGGATTCCTTTTTTTAAAACGGGCAAGGATTTACGCGACCGTCTTAATCAGTGAGAAACTTATGATTATTAAACGTATTCTTCTAACAAGTATCGGTGTGATTATCACAGCGTTTTTGATTGTTTTTATCGTAGCTAATCGTCAAGTTGTTCCGTTAACTCTTGATCCTTTTCGAGAAAATTCTGAAAGTTTTACTTATCATGCTCCCCTCTTTATATGGCTTTTTATTTTCTTTGGTTTGGGTATTTTATTAGGAAATCTGATCCGTTGGTTTTCCTATCACAAATGCAAAAAGGCCCTCAAAAAAAGTAAAGCCGAGATCGAGAAATTGAAAACGTCTATCACAAATCTAGTGTAATGGTCTTTTAATGAAGTCTTTTTCTCTTTAGTATTTTATATTCAATACAGAATTTGTTTCTATATGTATTTTAATTAATTTTAGTTCTTTTGCACTTTTACGAAACATTTAAGAGCTTTATAATGTAATCTTTTATACTTCATATACCGTGATACCAAAACATGCCTGCACAATGCTTTCAATCCTCCCACAAGAATAGATATCCGCAGGAAAAGTTGCCTCTTATTTTAGAAACAGGTATGAGTGAAAATTATGCTCTCATTGATTCTGGCAATGGACAAAAATTAGAGCGTTATGGAGACTATCGGATTATTCGACCAGAAGGTCAAGCACTATGGAAACCTGCTTTATCACAAAAACAATGGGCTGATGTTGATGCTATTTTCACAGGAAACCGTGATGAAGAAGGGGTTGGTCGTTGGCATTTTCCTAAAAAGCCACTTGGTGAAACATGGCCTCTTTCTTGGAATGGACTGTCTTTTCTAGGTCGCTTTACTTCCTTTCGTCATGTAGGCGTTTTTCCTGAACAAGATGCCCATTGGCGCTCTATGGAAGAACAAATTGTTAAAGCCGCACGTCCTATAAAACTATTGAATCTTTTTGGCTATACAGGTGTTGCCTCTTTGATTGGAGCACGAGCGGGTGCAAACGTTACCCATGTTGATGCTTCTAAAAAAGCCATTGCGTGGGCAAAAGCTAATCAGGAAAGAGCAGGATTACCAGATCATTCTATTCGCTGGATTTGCGATGATGCTGTAAAATTTGTCGAGCGAGAACTCCGTCGCAAAAAAAGCTATGATATGATCCTTCTTGATCCCCCTGCTTATGGACGTGGACCTCATGGCGAAGTTTGGCAACTGTTTGATCATTTACCAGCGATGATCACAAATTGTCGTAAACTTCTCTCTGATAAACCGCTCTCTGTTGTCCTTACAGCTTATTCCATTCGCGCTTCCTTCTTTGCACTTCATGCTTTAATGCGCGATGCATTTGTAAATCTTGGGGGTACAGTCGAATCAGGAGAGCTCATTTTGCGTGAAGAAATTGCAGGGCGCGCCCTTTCTACTTCTCTTTTTAGCCGTTGGATTGCTTAAATATGTGTGGACAAAAAACTGGTAGAGTGAAAGAAATTACCTCTCTTAGCAACCCTATCATAAAAGATCTTAAAGCACTTAGCCAAAAGAAAAACCGTAATCGTGAAGGTCTTTTTATGGCAGAGGGATTAAAATTGGTCATTGATGCTCTCAATCTCGGCTGGACAATACAGACACTTATTTTTTCTAAAAGCGAAATTGGTAATGCCGCTATCGAAAATACTGCTGCACGCGCTGTAGCCAATGGTGGTTTTGTTATCAAAGCCTCACAAAAGGTTATGGAATCACTTACCCGACGCGATAATCCACAAACAGTTATTGGTATTTTTAGACAAAAATGGCAACCCCTTGAAATGATAAAAGGACAGGAGAAAGATGTTTACATCGCACTTGATCGTGTGCGTGACCCTGGAAATCTTGGAACCATTATTCGCACTGCTGATGCTGTAGGTGCTAAAGGTGTTCTTTTAATTGGCGAAACAACAGACCCTTTCTCACCTGAAGCAGTTCGTGCAACCATGGGATCTATTTTTTCTATACCTCTTTATCGTTTTGATGAAAGCGCCTTTTTAAGCTGGTCGGCTCGCTTTAAAGGCATAATCGTTGGCACCCATCTCAAAGGAGCTCTGGATTATCGCACTCTTGATTTGAAAAATGGTCCGATAATCCTTTTAATGGGAAATGAAAAACAGGGGTTATCAGATATTCTGACAAGTCGGTGTGATAAACTTGCACGTATTCCACAAAGTGGACGCGCTGACTCGCTTAATCTGGCAGTAGCAACAGCTGTTATGCTTTATGAAATCCGTCGCCCTTATTTAACACTGGAACCATGCGAGGAAAAAATATGATCCGCAAATCACTCCCTTTTTTTCTTCTTGGCTTGGCCCTTACAGTGGGACTTGACCAAGCTGTTAAGTATTGGATTATGCACAATATGCCTCTCGGAACAGAAATCCCCCTTATTCCTTTCCTTTCCCTTTATCATGTGCGTAATTCTGGCATTGCATTTTCATTTTTTTCTTCCTTTTCTCACTGGGGAATCATTGCCATCACGATCATTGTGATTATTTTTCTTTTATGGTTATGGAAGAATACTGAAGACAACAAATTTTTAATGCGTTTCGGTCTTGTCCTTATTATTGGGGGAGCAATCGGCAACCTTATTGATCGTATTCGCTTTCATCATGTCACTGATTATATACTTTTTCACATTGATGATATTTTTTATTTTGCTATTTTTAATCTTGCAGATAGTTTTATCACTTTGGGTGTTATTGCCATCCTTATTGAGGAACTGCGTACTTGGATGAGAGCAAGACGTCATTCAAACCATACATCTCCTCATTGAGGTTCTCATCGCCTTAAAAAATAGAGATTTTTAACCACCATAAGCCTGAGTCCAAATTCTCTTGGATAATTCTTGCGGCTAATCATTTCGCGTATTTTTCTTTATGAGATTTTATTTTCTCTTCAACTTTATATTTCCATTCTTCATCAATACAAAAGAATTGATTTCAAATAGAAATCAATGTCTTTTTATCCATATATCCTCTATCACACCCTAAGAGAAAGTATTTTACAGCTTTTTATTAGTACGCTAATCCTGCTCGTGTGTCGTGCAAGAAAATGATCTTGATAGATTGAATATAAACAGATTTGTCATCAGACAATCTTACGATATTTTTGTGAGAGATATTTAGAGTGAAAAAATAATATATCTTTGTATATCAATATGTTATATAAAAACTCAATTCAATTAGGAATTCTGGTAAGACAAAGCATATGCAGTCTTGAAGGTTGAAAAATAGCGTGATGCTACGCAACACTTTTTTTATCACCTTAAAGATAGGTATTTTGTAACTGGGAATTATAGGATTCCCATAAATAATAAAAAAACCTTAGTATTGTCCTTTTATCTTGCAAAAATATGGCAAAAAATGGAAATATTTTTCATTAAAATGAACTATTTCCTTACCAATTTGTAAGGTTCCTTGCTTCGATAAATCTCTTGTAATTTTTAAATAAATCTCCATAATAAAGGGGAAGATATGCTGGAATTCCGCCAGCGATTCTGAAGGCTTTTTGTATTCGCCAAATTATTAAGGCTTATACAGGGTTTGTCTCTGGAATGAGAGAGATACTTAAAAACCCAATGCCTGACGGGACATATGCTAAAGGATTTTATATTATGGCTAATTTTAAAAATTTACGTTCAGCGCCTGCTTCTCATGCTGATGCATCGATTGATCAGGGATTGCGCGACTATATGTTGGGTGTTTACAATACAATGGCCATTGGTTTGCTTATTACAGCTGCTGCTGCCTATGCAATTGTATCATTAGCAACCACAACAGATATGAGCCAAGCAGCAGCTCAGATCAGTAGCAGTGTTTATTTAACATCATTTGGAGTAACGTTTTATACATCTCCATTCTCTTATATTGTGATGTTTGCACCACTCGTTGCAGTTTTATTCCTCAGTTTTAAAATTAATACATTAAGCACCAATGCTGCTCGTAGTCTCTTTTTTGGTTATGCTGCTTTAATTGGGCTTTCATTGTCTTCAATCGTTTTACGTTATACGACAGAGAGTATTGTACAAACCTTTGTTATTTCCGCTGCGACTTTTGGAGCTCTTTCACTTTATGGATACACTACAAAACGTGATCTTACAGCAATTGGTTCGTTCTTATTCATCGGATTGATTGGCTTATTGCTTTCTATGGTTGTTAATATTTTTCTTGGATCAAGCGCTTTGCAATTTGCTATCTCCGTTATTGGTGTTTTTATCTTTGCTGGTTTAACAGCTTACGATACTCAAAACATTAAGTTGATGTATTATGAAGGAGATCAAGGCGATACCAGAGGTCGTAAAGTTATTATGGGCGCGTTGAGTCTTTATCTTGATTTCATCAATATGTTTGTCTTCTTGCTACAATTTCTCGGTTCAAACCGTGATTGATTGCAAAAATCATCGCTTAATGAAAGAACCTTGTTTCTAAAAGAGACAAGGTTCTTTTGTTTTTAGTGTAAGTTTTTATCCTTTGCCTTTTAGAAATTATTCTTTTCGTAAAATGACAAAAATGCCTTACAAGCAAAAACTCCCTTGGTTTAGCGGTTTTATTCAACAAAAACTCCATAACACCCTTTTAAAGGCAATCCATAGCCGTTCTCATCATCCATCAAATATCCTCAACCAAAATAATCATTATGATCTGACCGTTGCTTCCTATAATGTGCATAAATGTGTAGGTGTTGATAAAATTTTTAATCCTACACGGATTGTCCGTGTTATTACTGAATTACAAGTTGATATTCTTGCTCTTCAAGAAGCAGATAAACGTTTTGGAGAACGTGTTGGTTTGATTAATCTTCAGCTGTTAAAAGCTGAAACCGGTTTGATCCCTGTGCCTCTCAATACTATGTCACCTCATGGTCACGGTTGGCATGGGAACGCTCTCTTTTTGCGAAAGGGATATGTACGTGATACTTTACAAGTCTCTCTTCCTAGTATTGAACCACGTGGGGCTATCATTGTAGAATTGGAAATGGCAGCAGGTCCTATTCGTATTATTGCGGCTCATTTTGGCTTATTACGTTATTCTCGCAAACAACAAACAAAAATGCTCCTTGCAATTTTGCAAAAACGCTCCCTCATGCCTACACTCCTCATTGGAGATTTTAATGAATGGCGGATGGGAAAAGGCTCATCTTTAAATCATTTTTATCCCTATTTTGATAGCGCACTTGAAGTTGTACCAAGCTTTCCCTCTCGCTTTCCCTTTTTAGCTCTTGATCGCGTTTTTGCCTTTCCTCACCAATTGGTAACAAGTCTTGAAAACCACCATTCACCACTTGCGCGTATTGCCTCAGATCATTTGCCAATCAAAGCCTATCTTAATCTTGCTCATGCAATAAACATCCTGAAAAATAAATGAAAAAAGTTAATGAGCCTCATCCCAATTTTGAGCCGTTATAACTTTCACTTCAAGGGGTACAGATAAAGATAAAATCGGCATTGTAGCATTTTCCATGACATTTTTAACAACAGCCATGGTTTTTTTACTTTCTTCTTCTGGTACTTCAAAAATCAGTTCATCATGCACTTGCAGCAACATTTTTGCTGATAGATTTTCTTCTTTTAAAGCATCTTCCATCTGTATCATAGCGCGGCGAATAATATCGGCTGCAGAACCTTGAATGGGAGCATTAATCGCTGCTCTCTCATTAAGAGAACGAATTTTTATATTCTTTGCTTTTATTTCTGGATAATGGATGCGACGTCCAAAAATTGTTTCTACATAACCATTCTCACGCGCAAAGCTTTTAGTCTTTTCCATATAATCCTTAATTCCTGGAAATCTTTCAAAATAAAGTTGAATATACCGCCCTGCTTCTTGGCGTGAAATCCCTAATTGATTGGCTAATCCAAAAGCTGAAATACCATAAATAATACCAAAATTAATCGCTTTTGCACGCCGTCGTGTATCTGAAGGCATTCCCTCTATCGCAACGCCAAACATTTCTGACGCCGTTATAGCGTGAATATCATGTCCTCTAGCAAAAGCTTCTTTTAATGCTTTTATATCCGCAATATGTGCGAGAATGCGTAATTCAATCTGACTATAATCAGCAGAAAGCAAAACATGTCCTTTGGAAGCAATAAAAGCTGTTCGAATTTTACGTCCTTCAGCAGTTCGTACTGGAATATTTTGCAAATTTGGTTCTGATGATGATAACCGCCCTGTTGACGTTATTGCCAAAGAATAATTCGTATGAACACGCCCTGTTTTTGGTAAAATATAAGAAGGTAAAGCATCGGCATAGGTCGATTTTAACTTTGCAAGTTGACGCCACTCAATAATTTTACGTGGTAAAATATGACCTTCAGCAGATAACTCTTCTAAGGTTTGTGCAGAAGTTGACCATTGGCCACCCTTTGTCTTAGCGCCTCCAGGCAATCCCATTTTGCCAAAAAGAATATCTCCTAATTGCTTTGGCGAAGCAAGATTAAATTTTTCACCCGCTTGTTTATAAATTTCTTCTTCTAAAATTAAAGCAGCCTGCGCCAATTCTCCTGAAAGGCGCAATAAAATTTGCCGATCAATAAGAATTCCGCGTTCTTCCATTCTTGCAAGAACTTCTACAAGAGGTCGATCAAGACGTTCATAAATTTTTGTCATACCCCGAGAGACAAGTTGCGGTTTCAAAACTTGCCAAAGACGGAGTGTTATATCCGCATCTTCCGCCGCATAAAGGGTTGCTTGCCTTAAATCTACTTGTGCAAAAGAAGTAATTTTTTTTCCGTTATGTGTTAAATCTTTATAAGCAATTGGTTTATGTCCAAGCCAACGTTCCGATAAATCATCCATATTATGGGTTAAAGTTCCAGCATCCAAAGCATAAGACAAAAGCATGGTGTCATCAAAAGAACGTATCACAATGTCATATTGCTTCATCACCAACCAATCATATTTTATATTCTGACCAATTTTTAACACCGCTGAATCTTCTAATATCGGTTTTAAAAATGCTAAGGCTTTTTGAGTCTCAATCTGGGAAGCAATGCGTCCACCCCTCAAAAGGTCTTTCTCTCCTTCATCAAAATGTTCAAGAGGTATATAGGCCGCTTTTCCCGGCTGTAATGCCAGTGAAAAACCAACAAGCTTTGCTTGCATTGGATCAAGAGAAGTTGTTTCAGTATCAAAAGCAAAAAAACCCTGTTCTTGTGCTTGTGATAACCATTCTTTTAAAATTTCCTCATCAAGAATTGTTGTATAAGTCTCTCTTGTAATTTTTTGAGTCAGTGCTTGATCTTTACGTTTTTGTGCAAA
The DNA here is from genome assembly GCF_900185775.1 of Bartonella mastomydis. NCBI lineage: Bacteria > Pseudomonadati > Pseudomonadota > Alphaproteobacteria > Hyphomicrobiales > Bartonellaceae > Bartonella > Bartonella mastomydis. Next base: position 420,286 of record NZ_LT883137.1, on the reverse strand, counting down.
AGCTTGTGGAGAATTTTCAGAAAACTCATGAAGAGATTTTTGTTCTATGTTCTTGGTACTAAAATCATGCTTGTCGTTAGTTTTTTCCCATTCAACATCTATATCCAGTGCATCAATAACAGCTGCATCGCATGCTGTCGCCTCTGCCACGCGACGCGTTAATGTTGAAAATTCCATCGCTTTCAAAAAAGCAATTAAGCGTGGTCCATCTTGTGGCTCCAAAATAAAATCATCTAAATCACTGTCTATAGGAACATCTGTTTTAAGCTTAACAAGTTCACGAGAAATTTTAACCTGTTCACTATAAGCTTGTATGTTTTCACGTCGTTTTGTTTGTTTAATTTCAGTCACACGTTGCAACAAAAGATCAAGAGAACCAAACTGATTTAACAACTGAGCGGCAGTTTTTGGTCCAATGCCTGGAATCCCTGGTACATTATCCGTCGAATCTCCAATTAATGCTTGTAAATCGATCATCTTTTCAGGGGGAACACCCCATTTTTCTATAACTTCTGAGACACCTATATGCTTGTCTTTCATTCCATCATACAAGGATACATGCTTATTGACGAGTTGCATAAGATCCTTATCAGAAGAGATAATGGTTGTTTTTGCACCAACCTTTGTTGCCAATTGTGCATAGGTCGCTATCAAATCATCCGCTTCAAAGCCTTCCTTTTCAATACAAGGCAAATTAAAAGCCTTTGTTGCTTGGCGTATTAACGCAAATTGAGGAATTAAATCTTCAGGAGGTTCAGAGCGATTCGCTTTATATTGAGGATAAATTTGTTTTCGAAAAGTATCAGATGAATAATCAAAAATAACAGCAAAGTGTGTTGGAACAATACTTGTCGCTGTGTTACGAGCATCGCAAAGTAATTTCCATAACATATTACAAAAACCAGCTACGGCTCCTATAGGAAGTCCATCCTTTTTACGTTTTAAAGGCGGTAAAGCGTAGTAAGCACGAAAAACATAGCCTGACCCGTCAACCAACAAAAGATGATCTGTTGCTTTCATGACAATTTTATTTCTCCATTTCAGCTAGAAAAACACATTCCCCTTATATATTTTTTTCACTTTTATTTTATTTTTTCCATTTTGCCTCTAAAAAGCCATTTTTTCTTTTCATAAGACATGAAGTCGTTACACTTTATATTATGTACCTAGAGCTTTTCTTTGCTGTTACAGGATTAATAGCTTTCATTTTGCTCCTCCTATGATAGCTGAGGTACAATGTAGCGACAGGGTCGTTGTGGTGTTCCCCTCCCCACAACGACCATTTTTTTTACATCCATATTTTTCATTTTTAATCTTAAGTAACTTTTTTAGAGATAAGGTAGGGATGTTATTCATGAATTTTGAAGTTATTCCACAGAGCTTTTTCACCCATTTTTCTGATAAAATCAGCGTGCAACTTTTTTTCCTGTGCACTTAATCTTGAAGGTAAAGCCTGTGGACGAGATTTAACTGCATAAGATGTGTCTTTATCATTTTTGGTATATTCATCAACATTTCTTCTGTTCTCAAAACTCAATACGCCCTGCTTTCCACCAATCAGTTCAATATAAACATCGGCCAAAATCTCTGCATCAAGCAAAGCACCATGAAGAACACGATGGCTGTTATCAATTCCGAAACGTTTGCATAAAATATCAAGAGAATTAGGACCCATAGGAAATTTACGCCGCGCCATAGCTAATGTATCAAGAATATTATCAACACTGATAAGCGGCTTATTGACGCGTTTTAATTCTGCATTAATAAAACCTATATCAAAACTCGCATTATGCGCAATCATGGTAGCACCATTGATAAACTCTAAAAATTCATCAACAATATCACTAAAACTTTTCTCGTTTTTTAAGCGTTCATTGGTTAATCCGTGAATTGCTACCACTTCATCAGGAATAATAACGCCTTCAGGGTTTAAATAAACATGAAACTGGCGTCCCGTAAGATAACGATCAACCATTTCTACACAACCAATTTCGATTATGCGATCTTTCTCTTTATCTAAACCTGTTGTTTCTGTATCAAAAATAATTTCCCGCATAATTTTAATTCTTTAGCAATTTTTTTATGACATCAAAAACCTGTTGACGTGTATTCTCTAAATCTTTCCCTGTATCAATAATAAAATCAGCACGTTCTCGTTTTTTTTCATCTGGCATTTGCCTCGCATTGATAAAGGCAAATTTTTTCTCATTCATCCCTTGGCGAATCATCACACGCTCTTTTTGTATTTCTGGTGGAGCAGAAACAACAATAACGCTATCTACACGACTTTCACCATTTTTTTCAAACAGAAGTGGAATATCAAGAATAACTAATTTTTCCCCATGGTGGCGTGCTGTATCAATAAATTCTTTTTCTTTTTTTTGCACCAAAGGATGAATTATTTTTTCTAATGTTTGTAATTTTTCCTTATCATCAATCAAAATTCCAGAAAGTTTCAAACGATTAACTTCACCATTTTCAACAACACCAGGAAAGATATGCTCTATGCGAGACACAGCTGGCTCACTTTTATAAAGCTGTTGTACCGCCTCATCAGCACTAAAAACAGAAATACCCGCTTGCTTGAAAAAATCAGCAACTGTTGATTTTCCCATAGCAATTGATCCCGTCAATCCTATGATCTTCATTCTCTCTCTTCACTCATATCCTCTAAAATAGCTGCCCGTAAGGCTTTTGTTACCTGTGGTCTTATTCCAAACCACCGTTCAAAACCTATAACAGCTTGGTGGAGAAGCATCCCAAACCCATCAACAGTCTTTAGACCGCAAGCTTTAGCCTGTTGTAAAAAAGGGGTTATCAATGGTGTATAAACAATATCTGTTACTAATGCCGTTTTTTTTGCTTTATGAAAATCACAAAAAAAAGAATCATTTTCTTCTTCTGGATTTTTTATGCCAATGGACGTTGTATTAACAATCAAATCAGCTTGATAAAGTATTTCATGGACCTTATGCCAATCGTAGACTTTAATGGGTTTTCCAAAATGCTGGGCTAAATTATCAGCGCGTTGTTTTGTACGGTTAACTAAATAAATTTGTTCAAATCTGCGTTCTTTTAAAGCGTATAGGATAGCGCGTGCAGCGCCACCTGCCCCAAAGACAAGAGCTGTTTCCCCTTCCCAATCAGATGCAAAATCATCAAGATTAGCGCTAAAACCATAAGCATCACTATTTGTGGCACAAAGTTTATCTCCTTCATACCAAAGTGTATTAGCAGCACCAATTATTGTTGCTTTCTCATCTTTATAATCTGCCAGAAGAAAGGCTTCCTGTTTATGAGGTAGAGTAACATTTCCTCCACAAAAGCCCATTGTTTTTAAAGAACTAATAAAATGGTTGAACTCTTCAGAAGACACTTCCTGTGCAAGATATTCCCCTTGTAAATTATATTGTTTAAGCCAAAAATTATGAATTCTTGGCGATTTTGAATGATGAATAGGAGAACCAACAACAAAAGCGCGGGGATAATTTGTTTTTTTTATTGTTAAGTCAACCATCAATAATTCCTAAATGACGTAATTTTACGAGTAGAGGGAGCAAAGGTAAACCAACAATAGTGAAAAAATCTCCATCAATTTTTTCAAAGAGTTGAATCCCTTCCCCTTCAATTTGATAGACTCCCACACTGTTTAAAACATCTTTTCCTACGCGCGCTAAATAACGTTCAATAAATTTTGATGAAAGTAAACGTACGGACATATGTGCACTAAAAGCTTCAACCCAAATTTTTTGACCATTTTTAAATAAAGCTACCGCACTATGAAGAGAATGTGTTTTTCCTGATAATTCGCATAAACGTTGATGTGCTTCCTTAATATTTGTTGCTTTATGAAAAACTTGACCTTCCAAATCAAGCACTTGATCACAACCAATAACGAAAGCATCAGAAAAACGATCTGAAACATTTTTTGCTTTTGCACACGCAAGAAAACAGCTGAGCTCTTTGGGTGTTTTTTCTTTTGCTTTTTTTTCTATTTCTCTTTCATCAAAGGAAGCTCCTTCAATCAAAAAATTTAAACCTGCTTTTTTTAATAATTGTGCACGATAAAAACTAAGAGATGCTAATATTAATGTCTCTGTGTTCATGAGAATTTTCTCTCATTTTCCTTCACGAAATCGTGATAAAAGTTCAAATATTGCCGCTGCGGTTTCTTCAATAGAGCGCCTTGTGACATCAATAATAGGCCAACCAAAACGTTCGCAAATGCGTTTTGCATAGATTAATTCTTCAGCTATGTTAATACGATTTGTATAACTATCAAGAGCAAAACCTTCTCCCAAATCACGATTTTGGCGAATATGTGAGATTCTTTCAGCTGAAGCGATTAAACCAACAATTAAAGAATTTTTTGCCTCTAAAAGGGATTCTGGTAAATCAATATTAGGAATAAGAGGGACATTAGCCGTTTTGATTCCGCGATTTGCTAAATAGATACTTGTTGGCGTTTTAGAGGTCCTTGAAATTCCTACAAGAATTACATCCGCTTCAGATAAGCTACTGGAAGACTGCCCGTCATCATGCTCTATCGTAAAATCCAATGCCTCAATACGGCGAAAATAATCTGCATTAAGATCATGTTGTGCGCTCGCACGTAAGTGGGTTGGCATTCCGAGATAAGACTGAAAAGCATTTAAAACAGGATGTAATATGTCAATACAGGGAACTTTTATTTTTTCGCATCTTTTTTGAAGAAGAAGTTTAAGTTCTTCATCAATTATTGTGTAAAGAACAATACCTGGCTCTTGTTGTATTTCATCAAGAGCTTTTTGTAACTGTATTTTATTACGAATCATAGGATAGATATGTTCTGTTGCCTGACTCATTGTATACTGGGATGCTACAGCTCTTCCAACAGAGATTAACGTTTCCCCCGTTGCATCAGAAAGCATGTGTAAATGAAAGGATTTTTTTTCTTTTGTCACAAAAATTTTAACTCCTTGTTAAGACATGTGTATATATCTTTAGGATTTTTTATAAAACTAAAATTTAGAAAAAACCTTCCATTATTATGCACAAATAAATCCTTTGTGATAATCTAAAACCTCTTGTAAAAAAAAGAGGGGATAATATCTTTAAGATAGTGTTATTTTTATCCTTTTTTTTTTCTCTTTTGTGGATAAAATTGAGGATAAATAAAGCATAAATAATAATTCACACTAAACACAGTTTTAAATAAAAATAATCCCTTCTTTAATATAAATTTATTAATAAAAAGTTCTGTAAAAAATGCCTTTAAATAGCATCTCGTGAATGCTACAAATTAAATTCATATTCTTTTATAAAACAATTAAATACTATTCGGATTTTATATTTTTTTATATAATATCCCTAATATTACATGAATAAATTTCATATAAATGGCACTTGCAGATTGAAAAAATTGAGTGTAAAATATTTTTTTCTTGAGAATATTTCGTTCTATAAAATCTCCGTAAATTGTTCAAGGTAATTCTCTCCTTAATTAAAAGAGCATCTTTCATGCAAAAAATGAAACTACAAGAACTTAAAAGCAAAAATCCCGTTGAACTTGTTTCTTTTGCTGAAACATTAGAAGTTGAAAATGCCTCCCTTATGCGCAAACAAGAATTAATGTTTGCGATCTTGAAAAAACTTGCTCTACAAGATGTAGAAATTATAGGCGAAGGTGTTGTTGAGGTTTTACAAGATGGATTTGGATTTTTGCGATCTGCTGATGCTAACTATCTTCCTGGACCTGATGATATCTATCTTTCACCTTCGCAAATTCAGTCATTTTCTCTAAAAACAGGTGATACTATCGAAGGTCCTATACGAAGCCCAAAAGAAGGGGAACGTTATTTTGCTCTTCTTAAAATTAATACAATTAATTTCGAAAAACCTGAAAAAATTCGTTATAAAATTCACTTTGATAATCTCACACCTCTTTATTCAAATGAACGCTTCCAAATGGAAATACAAGATCCTACAGAGAAGGATATGTCATCGCGCGTGATTGATTTAATATCTCCATTGGGAAAAGGACAAAGAGGATTAATTGTTGCACCACCTCGGACAGGAAAAACAGTTTTATTGCAAAATATTGCTCATTCTATTACCACTAATCATCCTGAATGTTATCTTATTGTTCTTTTGATTGATGAACGACCAGAAGAGGTTACGGATATGCAGCGTTCAGTAAAAGGAGAGGTCGTTTCTTCTACTTTTGATGAACCTGCAATACGTCACGTACAAGTGGCAGAAATGGTTATTGAAAAAGCTAAACGCCTCGTTGAATATGGTCGTGACGTTGTTATTCTTCTAGATTCGATTACGCGTCTTGGACGTGCATATAATACGGTTGTTCCTTCTTCAGGGAAGGTTTTAACGGGTGGTGTGGATGCAAATGCTTTACAGCGTCCAAAGCGTTTTTTTGGTGCTGCACGTAATATTGAGGAAGGTGGATCTTTAACCATTATTGCAACGGCTTTGATTGATACAGGAAGCCGTATGGATGAGGTTATTTTTGAAGAATTTAAAGGAACAGGTAATTCGGAAATTGTTCTTGATCGAAAAGTTGCTGATAAGCGTATTTTCCCTGCTATGGACATTTTGAAGTCAGGAACGCGCAAAGAAGAGCTTTTGGTCGCACGACAAGATTTACACAAAATTTTTGTTCTTCGTCGTATTTTAGCGCCTATGAATGTAACAGATGCAATTGAATTTTTGATTGATAAATTAAAGCAAACAAAAAACAATAGTGAATTTTTTGATTCAATGAATACATAGAGTCATTAAAGTTTTTATTAGGATAGAACCTGTGGATACAATCTTTGCTATTTCGAGTGGATTGTTACCTTCAGGGGTTGCAGTCATTCGGCTTTCTGGTCCTCATGTTGTGCATATAGTTGAAACCCTTTGTGGTTGTTTACCTAAAGCACGCTTTATGCATTATGGAAATCTTACTGCTCGTGATGGTAGTTTTTTAGATTCTGCTTTGACTGTTTTTTTTCCTGCTCCTCATAGTTTCACGGGAGAAGACTGTGCAGAATTTCATTTGCATGGCGGAAAAGCAGTTGTTAATCGTTTTCTTGATGAATTATCGACATTTTCTGGATGCCGTATGGCTGAGGCAGGTGAATTTTCACGTCGTGCATTTATGGAGGGAAAATTAGATCTTGTTCAAGCAGAAGGTCTTGCTGATTTAATAGAAGCAGAAACGGAAAGCCAACGACGTTTAGCGGTGATGGGGACAAGTGGACATTTAACGACACTTTATCGTGATTGGCGTCATAAACTTATGAAGGCGCGTGCTTTTATTGAAGCAGAACTTGATTTTGCTGATGAAGCAGATATTCCCAACGCAATATCTGATAAAATTTGGAAAGATGTGGAAGATCTTTGTATTTCTCTTCGAGAACATATTGCTGAAGGAGAGCGTGCAAGTATATTACGTGATGGATTAAAAATTGTTATTGCAGGGGCTCCAAATTCTGGAAAATCAAGCATTATGAATCGTCTTGCAGGAAAATCTGTTGCTATTGTAACGGAAGAAGCAGGGACAACACGTGATGCTTTAGAAATGAGGCTTATTCTTGCTGGTTTACCTATTTTTTTAACAGATACTGCTGGTTTTAGAAAAACAGAAAATAAGGTAGAACAATTAGGAATAGAAGTTGCTAAACAGCATGTTAGAGAAGCTGATTTGGTTATTTTGGTTTATGATATAGGAAATCCTAAGCAAGTTGATTTACCAGAAACATCGGCTGAAATATGGCGTATTGGCAATAAGCTTGATCTTTATGAAAAAAATGATGAAGATTATTCTATACAATTTTCTGCATTAACGGGTTTAAATTTTGATTATTTTATCAAAGAACTTGAATTATTTTGTCATCATCGTGCTTCTGAAGTTGGGAACCTTGTTCCGGCGCGTAAAAGACAACTTCAACTCTTAAAGGAAGCTGTTAAAGAGATTGAAAATTCTCTCAATTATCATTCTCTTGATCTCAGTTTACGTGCAGAACATCTCCGTCGTGCAAGTGATTTTCTTGGAAAAATTACGGGAGATATTGATGTTGAAGATTTGCTTGATATTATTTTTTCAGAGTTTTGTGTTGGTAAATAATGATTCACGTGAAACATTAATTATTTCATAGACAGATTTAAAAGATTATGTAATTTATATTCTGTTTCACGTGAAACCTTAGAATTATTCTCTCTGGAATGAATTAAATGCAATCATATGATGTTGTCATTGTTGGTGGTGGTCATGCTGGCTGTGAAGCAGCTTCAGCTTCAGCGCGTGTAGGAGCACATACAGCACTTGTGACACATAAAATATCGGCACTGGGAACAATGTCCTGTAATCCTGCTATTGGAGGACTTGGAAAAGGACATCTGGTTCGTGAAATAGATGCTTTAGATGGTCTTATGGGACGTGCAGCAGATGCTGCTGGAATTCAGTTTAGACTTCTTAACCGACGTAAGGGACCAGCCGTAAGAGGTCCACGGACACAAGCAGATCGACAACTCTATAAAGAAGCCATTCAAAAACTTTTAAAAGAGCAAGAAAATCTGACGCTCATTGAAGATGAAGTTATTGATTTGGTTTTAAAAAATCATTGTGTATCAGGTGTTGTTTTAAAAAAACAAGGAACAATTTTTTCTGGTGCTGTTGTTTTGACGACGGGAACATTTTTAAATGGTTTTATTCATATTGGTGATAAAACATGGGCTGCTGGCCGTATGGGGGATCCCTCAAGTGTGCAACTTGCTGATCGTTTGAAAAATTATTCTATAAAGCTTGGGCGATTAAAAACTGGAACTCCTGCGCGTCTGAGTAAAAAAACAATTGATTGGGATCGTCTTCCAAAACAACAAGCCGATGAAAATCCTGTTCCTTTTTCTCTTTTAACAGAGAAAATTGAACAGCCACAAATTGAATGTGCAATAACACGTACAAATGCGCAAACACATCAAATTATTCGTGATAATATTCATCGTTCTGCTTTATATTCTGGAAATATTGAAGGATTAGGACCCCGTTATTGTCCCTCAGTTGAAGATAAAATTGTTAAATTTGGGGAACGTGATGGACATCAGATTTTCCTAGAACCAGAAGGATTAAATGATGATACAGTTTATCCAAATGGTCTTTCTACTTCTCTTCCTGAAGATGTACAAATTTCCCTATTGAAAACCATTGAAGGATTGGAAAATTCTACAGTTTTACAACCTGGTTACGCTATTGAGTATGATTTTGTTAATCCACAACAATTAACGAGAGGCTTAGAATTACGCTCCTTACCAGGGTTGTTTTTAGCAGGACAAATTAATGGGACAACAGGATATGAGGAAGCAGCAGCACAGGGACTATTGGCTGGATTAAATGCGGCACGTAAAGTGGGTAAATTAGATGAAATACTTATAAGTCGTTCTACGGCTTATATTGGTGTTATGGTTGATGATTTAGTTTCACGCGGTGTTTATGAACCTTATAGAATGTTTACATCACGTGCTGAATTTCGTTTATCTTTACGATCTGATAATGCTGATACGCGTTTGACACCCTTGGCACAAGAATGGGGTATTGTCAGTAAAAACCGTTGGGATTGTTATCAGAAAAAGCAACAACGGCTTGATCAAGCACGATCAATATGCCAAAATCTCTTTTTAACACCGAATGAAGCTTCCGCTCATGGATTACATGTGAATCATGATGGAATTCGGCGTTCGGCTTATGATTTTCTTGCTTATCCTCATATGACTTTAGAGCGTCTGTCACATTTTTGGCCACAACTGCAAACAATTGATTCTAAAACAGTAGAATCTTTAGAAATTGAAGCACAATATGCGGTTTATTTAGATAAACAAGCACAAGATATTGCTTCTCTTCAGAGAGATGAACGTTTAGAAATTCCTTCATCTCTTGATATTCAGGCAATTTCAGGTCTTTCAAATGAGCTTAAATCAAAGATTCAAGAAATGTCGCCGCGTTCAATTGCCGATGCACAAAAAATTGATGGTATGACACCCGCCGCGTTATCCCTTATTATTACATATATTCAACGTCAACGACGTGAAAAGGCTAAAACAGCTTAATGGATTTTTCTACAGAACAAAAATATCAGCAACTATTAAATATAGTTCCTTCTGTTTCACGTGAAACGATGGAAAATTTAATTCAGTTTGAGTCTTTAATACTTCAATGGAATGCGCATATTAATTTGATATCTGCTGCAACAATACCAGATCTATGGACACGGCATATTTTAGATTCAGCACAAATTTTTCCTTTGTATCCTCATTCTTTACAGTGGTGTGATCTAGGATCAGGAGGAGGTTTTCCCGCAATTGTGATTGCTATTTTTTTGAAAGAAAAAAGAGAAGGACATATTAATCTTGTTGAAAGTAATGGAAAAAAAGTTGCTTTTTTGCGAACTGTTATTGCTCAACTCAATCTTCCTGCAACAGTTTATCATGCTAGAATTGAAAATGTATATCAAAAAATTCCCATATCAGATATTATAACGGCGCGAGGATTAGCGCCGCTCAATGTTCTTTTACCGCTTATTTTTCCTTTATTAACAGAAAAAACGATCGCTCTTTTGCAAAAAGGTCGGGATTACGCTACAGAAATAAAAAATGCCTCTGCCAATTGGCACTTTGATCTGTTAAAACATAAAAGTAAAGTTGATGAAAATTCTGTTATTTTAGAAATTTCTCATATTCGATCATATTAGAGGGTAAAGCAAAATGAGCGAAACAAGAATTATCGCTATTGCAAACCAAAAGGGTGGAGTCGGAAAAACAACCACAGCAATTAATCTTGCGACAGCTTTAGCGGCTATTGGTGAAAATGTCCTTATTATGGATGTTGATCCACAAGGTAATGCAAGTACAGGTTTAGGAATTGATCGTAATAGCCGTCCTTTGTCGTCTTATGATGTTCTGGTTTCAGGAGTTTCAATTACACAAGCGGCTTTAAAAACAGCTGTACCCAATCTTTATATTGTTCCTTCTACTCTTGATCTTTTAGGTGTAGAAATGGAAATTTCTTCATCACAAGACCGTATAAAACGCTTGCGTAAAGCTCTATACGATGATCCAGAAATGGAAAAAAAATTCAATTATATTTTAATTGATTGTCCACCATCACTTAATCTTCTGACACTGAATGCTATGGGCGCTGCAGATTCCGTTTTGGTTCCTATGCAATGTGAATTTTTAGCGCTTGAAGGTTTAAGTCAATTGCTTGAAACAGTAAAACAAGTGAGATCCGTTCTTAATCCATCCCTAGAAATTCAAGGTATTGTTCTCACCATGTATGATGGACGGAATAATCTTTCAAATCAAGTTGTTGAAGATGTACGCTCTTTTATGGGAGATAAAGTTTATCGTACTGTTATTCCACGAAATGTAAGAGTATCAGAAGCGCCCTCTTTTGGTAAACCTGTATTGCTTTATGATCTCAAATGTGCTGGGAGCCAAGCTTATTTGCGTCTAGCATCAGAAATGATTCAACGTGAAAAACAAGCACGCGCCGCTGCTTAGAAATATAAAAAATATTTAAAAGTTCAAAGAGAAAAATTATGAATGATGATCTCTCAAAAAAAAGACTAGGACGTGGATTAGCAGCATTGATTGGCGATATCAATTTAAACAACAATCTTGCACGTTCATCAAGTTTTGATAAATTAACCGAATCCAGTAGCATTTCCGAACGATTTGTTCCTCTTGAATCTATTTCGTGTAATCCTCATAATCCGCGGCGGCATTTTACTGAAACAGAGCTTGACAATTTGGCACAATCAATTCGTCAACATGGTGTGGTTCAGCCTGTTATTGTAAGACCTTTAAGAGATCATCCTCATCGGTTTGAATTAATCGCGGGTGAACGGCGTTGGCGTGCTGCACAACGTGCAAATTTAAGTCAATTGCCTGTTATCATTCGTGATGTCGATGATAAAACTGCTTTGGAATTGGCTATTATTGAAAATGTTCAGCGGGCTGATCTTAATCCTATTGAAGAAGCAAAAGGATATGAGATGCTCCTGAATGAACATGATTATACACAAGTCGATTTAGCGCACGTTATAGGAAAAAGTCGTAGTCATGTTGCTAATACGCTTCGTTTGTTAAAACTTCCAGAAAAAGTACAACAATTCTTGACGGATGGACAACTTTCTGCGGGACATGCGCGATGTCTTATAACCGTTGATAATCCACAAGAGTTAGCTGAAAAAATTATCCGTGAAGGGCTTTCGGTACGTCAAACAGAAATACTTGCCTATGAGCAAGCTAATCCTAAGACTAAAAAACGTACCACTGTGGAGAAGGATGCAGAAACAAAATCTTTAGAAAAATTACTTGCCGATGTTATTGGAATGAAGGTTATGATTCGTCACGGTAAAAAAGGTGGAGATTTAAAAATACATTATTCTTCACTAGAACAATTAGATGAAATTTGTCGTCGTTTACAAAGTTAATCGATTATTTTAAAAGAATTTTTTAACAATTCCCTTTTAAAATTTCGATTATTCTATACATATGTTTTTTAGCAAATTCTATATTACTTGAAGGTATAATTTTTGGGTTATAAATAGAATTTTCTTCGTTGGTAAGCACATTCAATGTTGCTTGAAGTGCTAGGAGAGCAACAACAAAATCTTTTGGTGTGAAATTATTTTCTCTTAAAATGTTTACGAGTTCTCGTTTACTAGAAATATAAGCGACATATCCTTCAATATGATCATTATCAGTGGTGAAATCACTTTTTGTATTTTTTGTTTCTGGCTCTGGAGGTAAATTTTTACATTCGTTTTCAATTTTTTCTAGCTTTAAAAGAAGATCTTCTGTTAAGGGATAATTTGCAATAAGAGGTGATATAAGAGAAGGATTATCTGTTTCTTGTTTCTTTTCTTGAGCATATGATATAAAGGGAAAAAGCAAAAGAAAGCACAATAAAAATTTAAACATGATTAAAGTTTATCCTTTCTTTTTTGAATTTTAATAAAGGCTTTTTCATCTATTGACCTTTATTTTTAGAAAAATCATTTATAAACATAACCAGAACACAAGGTAATTATTTTAAATGGTGAAAATATGCCCCTTATGAAGAATAGAACGCTACTGGATTGCTAATTTAAATATTTGTTTTAAAAAGATATTCTTCAACATTCCCAAGCACATTTTATGACGTTCTCATAAATGGTATAACGATAAAGCGTCGTGAATAATATAAAATTATAGGGTTCTAATCTTTGCTTTTATGAAGGAGCAAGCCATATCATCACGTATACTTTTCCAACACCCAAAAGTTTTCAATGGACGACAAAGTGCTTGGTACTTAAAATGATTCATAAAAGGTATTTTTATTGTAGAGTTTTACTCAATACAAGTCCGCCCCTTTGTACATTACAAGCGGATAGTTTTGGTCGACTCAACATGGGAGAGATTTTGAATAAGAGAATTTTGCGATATTCTTACTCCTTATTCAACCCGCAAAATAGAGAATTATCATTATAAAACAATATTTTGATCTATTATAGTAATGGAATGATATTTCTCGAATTTTCATAATTGATTAGTTTATCAAAATAAACTCTCCACAGCTTCCTAAATGAGTCGTTATTTTGTAATAAGCCCCTTTTAACAAATTTAAGATTATTGAGAAATATAATATTTTTCTCAGATGAATATTTCTTTTCGGATACCAATGCAAGAAGCATTCATATCCCTTTAAGTGTTAAGATTCCAGAAGAAAAATCTCTACGGGTGAGATTATTTTCTTTTAAAATACTCGCGAGTTTTGGTTTACTAGAAATATAGGCAGTGTAATTTTTAACACTAGAGTGGATACTGGAGTCATAAATGATAGACTTATTTTTTGTTTATGAAAGTAAATTCTTACATTCCTTTTCAGTTTTTTCCAGCTTTAAAAGAAAAGTTCCTATTAAAGGATAATTGCTGATGGCAAGTTATATAAAAAAGAATTATTAGTGTTTTTTTTCTAGAGCATATGATACAAAAGAAAAAAAGCACAGCGCAAGTTTAAACGTGGCTAAAAATTATCTTTTCTTTTTCGAATTTCGGCAAAAACTTCTTCATCTGTAGCATTCTTCATTGAAAGATTTTTTCTAATTGCTTGATCATCCCAACGAAGAAAGGGGTTTGTTGCTTTTTCCTGCCCTAAAGTGACTGGTAAAGTCATGGCATTTTTTGCGCGTAATGAAAAAACCTCTTCTGCTCGTTGTTGAAGTTTTTGATTATCTGGATCAAGTGTTAATGCAAAAAGAGCATTATTTTTTGTGTACTCATGTCCACAATAGAGAAGTGTTTCGTCAGGAAGCTCACGAAGTTTTTTTAAAGAGTTCAGCATTTGCGTTGCTGTTCCTTCAAATAAGCGTCCACAGCCTAGTGAAAAAAGTGTATCTCCGGCAAAGAGTAATTTTTTTTCAGGAAAATAATAGGATAGTGCTCCTAGGGTATGACCAGGTGTTGAGAGAGCTAAAAGTGTATGAGGGCCAAAGAAAAATTTTTCATCAGGTTTAAGTGTTTGATCAAGATGATTAATTTTTTCTTTTTCTGCTTCTGGTCCTATAACCATAGCGTTGTACACTTGTTTTAATTCTGCTACGGCTTCCACGTGATCATAATGATGGTGAGTCACAAAAATAGTGTGAAGTGTCCAATTACGACGCTTTAAAGCATTGTGAATGGCTTTGTTTTCAGGAACATCGATTGCAGCTGTCATACCACTTTTTTCATCATGAATGAGCACACCAAAATTATCCTCCCGACAGATAAACTGTTCAATCAACATACCTTTTCTCCTGAACAGTGTATCTGTCAATGAATACATAAAGTAATCTGTAATCGTGAATTTGTTTAAGAATTAGATTTATCCTCTTCTGTAAAAAGCCCTTGTGAGTGTTTTAATATAAGAGGCATTTGGGTAAGCATAAAGAGAATTGTTATAGGCATAACACCAAAAACTTTGAAACTCGTCCAAAAATTATCGCTAAAATTGCGCCAAATAATTTCATTCAAAAGGGCAAGAAAAGCGAAAAAAAATGCCCAACGATAGGTGAGTTTTTGCCAGCCTAAATCATCAAGTTTTAAGGTAGAGTCAAGAGCATAACGTAAAAGTGGTTTTTTAAAAAATATGCCGCCAAAAAGTATACAAGCAAATAAACTGTTAATGATTGTTGGTTTCATCTTTATGAAAGTTTCATTATGAAGCCAGAGCGTTAGAAAGCCAAAAACGAGAACAAATATTCCCGAAATAAGAGGCATAATAGGAATTTGTCTTGCAAGGATCCACGATAAGCTTAGAGAAATAATAATCGCTACCATAAAAATAGCTGTTGCAGGAAAAATGGGCTTACTAAAATTTTGAAAAAATTCAATGTTTTTTATCAACCATTCTCCCTTATAATTGGCAAAAAAGAAGGCGACCAATGGTCCCATTTCTAAGAGAAATTTAAATGTTGGTGAGAGAGGTGTTTTTTTATTGTTGTTCATATTTTTCTCAGAATTATTGTGTGAATTAGGGTTTGTTAAAGGTTGTTTCATACATGTTTTCCTACGATAGTTTCGGCAAAGTCAGAGGCAGAAAAGGGTTGAAGGTCTTCAATATTCTCTCCTACACCGATAAAATAAATGGGTAATTTATATTTTGCTGCGATCGCGACAAGAATTCCTCCGCGTGCAGTCCCATCTAGTTTTGTCATGACTAAACCATTAACACCGGCAATATCACGGAAAATCTCCACTTGGCTGAGTGCATTTTGTCCGGTGGTGGCATCAAGTGTTTGAAGGATTGTATGGGGCGCTTGGGGAGAGTGTTTTCTTAAAACACGAATAATTTTTGCCAACTCATCCATCAATTCAGATTTATTTTGTAAACGCCCCGCTGTATCAATAATTAATACATCACTGTTTGCTTTTTTTGCCTTCTCGAAAGCATCAAAAGCTAAGCTTGCGGCATCTGCACCCAATTTAGTTGAAATAACAGGAGAATCGGTACGTTTACCCCAAATATGCAATTGTTCAATCGCTGCGGCTCGGAAAGTATCACCTGCAGCAAGCATAACTTTTAGTCCCCCTTCAGTTAATTTAGCTGCAAGTTTTCCGATAGTTGTCGTTTTTCCAGTACCATTTACACCGACCAGTAAAATAACATGAGGCTTATGACTGAGATCAAGCTCTAATGGTATTGCTACAGGCTCCAAAACTTTTTTGATTTCATCAGCAACAATCATATGAATATCATCTGGGGAGAGATCTTTTTCATAACGACTGGAAGCTAAAGTATTTGTGATGCGTGTTGCCGTTTCTACACCAAGGTCAGCTTGAATAAGAATATCTTCGAGCTCTTGCAATGTTTCTTCATCAAGTTTTCTCTTAACAAAGAGGTCGCTAATTGATCCGCTTAGACGTTGTGAAGAAAGGGCTAAACCTTTTTTAAGGCGTCCAAACCACGCTGTCTTTTTTTGTTCAACAGAGGGTTCGGGTAAAGTTTCTTCACTCTTTTTTTCACGAATGGTGTTTGTGACAATAATTTTGCCATAAGGAGAAACTTTACCAGAATGGGGGACTTTATCAGAATGAAGTTCTACAGATGAGGGGAGGTCATCGTGTTTTATAGGTATTGATTTTTTACTTTTTATTTTTTCCTCTTTTTCTACCCCTATAGAGGCTTGGCTGTTTTTTATCCCTTCATTTTCTTCTATTATATCGCTTTTATCAGGAGCGGAAATTTGTTCACTTTCCTGCTCTTTGGATTTGGAATAAGAAAATATTTTTTTAATAAAAGATTTCGTCATAAGAGTTTTCCTGCTCAAGCAGCGTTTAATTTTGGAAGGACAGCAATTAATTTATTGCCATCATGGTCAATGATAAGAGCTTGAACAATTGTCCCTGCTTTTGCACCTTTAATTTGTACAAGAGTATAATCTTCTGTTCGTCCAATTTCATCTTTTTCAACGAGAATTGTTTGTTGGCTGTTTTGTAAATGAACAAGATGTTTTTGGTAGGCCTCTTCACCTGCCTTACGCAAGCTTTCAGCACGCATCTTAACTATTTTACGGTTGACTTGTGGCATTCGTGCGGCAGGTGTTCCTTCTCTTGGACTAAAGGGGAAAACATGAAGGTGGGTTAAATTACAATCTTTGATTAAAGCAAGACTGTTTTGAAACATCTCTTCTGTTTCCGTAGGAAAACCAGCTATTAAGTCGGCACCATAAACCATTGTAGGACGTTTGGAACGCAACTCTTGGCAAAATTGAATAGCATGTTCACGCAAATGACGACGTTTCATCCGTTTTAAAATCATATTATCGCCTGCTTGCAAGGATAAATGCAAATGGGGCATGATCCTTTTCTCATAGGCTAAAAGATTTATAAGTTCTTCGTCTGCTTCAATAGAATCAATAGAAGAGAGGCGTAATCGGGCCAAATCGGGGACATGATGTAAAATGGCTGATGTTAATTTTCCTAAAGTCGCTTTTCCAGGAAGATCGTGACCATAACTTGTAAGGTCAACACCTGTAAGGACAACTTCTTGAATCCCCTCGCCTGTAAGTTTTTTAATTTGCTCTATGACAGCACCCATGGGAACTGAACGAGATGGTCCACGTCCATAAGGAATAATGCAAAATGTACAGCGATGATCGCATCCATTTTGTACCTGTACAAAAGCGCGGGTGCGCTCTTGCATTGCACTGACCATATGGGGAGCAATTTTTTGCACTTCCATGATATCATTGATACGCACCTTTTCGGAATGATTAATACCAAAATCAGGAAGTTGACGATAAGAATGGGCGTGAAGTTTATCTTCGTTCCCTAAAACGAGATCAACTTCTGTCATTGAGGCAAAATTTTGTCCTTCTGTTTGGGCAGCACATCCTGTTACAATAATACGCGCATGAGGATTTTCACGTCGCGCTTTGCGGATAGCTTGTTTTGCTTGTCGTACGGCTTCGGCAGTGACAGCGCAGGTATTAAAAATAATAGCACCATCTTTGAGCTGGTCTAGACCTGAAGCAGTGCTTTCTTTGCGAATAATTTCCGATTCATAGCTATTGAGTCGACAACCGAAAGTTACAATTTCTATTGCCATCAAGAGTGATCCTTTTTATAGCACCCTGTTAAAGGATTTAAAAAACCACTAAATTGATATTTTATGGGTCCTGTCATAATAATGTGATTATCTTCTCGGTAAAAAATATTAAGTTTCCCCCCTAGTAAATTTACATCGATATGGCGCTGTGTCAAACCGCGTCGATAAGCGGCCACGGCACTGGCACACGCAGCACTCCCACATGCTTGTGTTAATCCCGCTCCTCGCTCCCATGTACGTAAATTTAGACTTTTCTTTGACGTTATGCAAGCTATGGAAATATTACACCGTTCTGGAAAAAGGGAATCATGTTCAAGTATTGGTCCGTATTTTTCTAATGGAATATGTTGAAGATCATTTTCAACAAAAAAGATAGCATGGAGATTGCCAACAGAGACAAGACAAGCATCTCTTAGGGGACCAGCTGTAATTTCTACGTGATTAGTATCAACTATTTCACGTGAAACAGGCATCTCTTTTGCATTGAAATTTGGGCATCCCATATCAACAGAAATGAGATTGTTGGCTTGGTATTTTCCTTCGATTAATCCAGCGGGGGTTTCTAAACGAAAATTTTCACCAAAATTGTGGTCTGTAAGCCATGCAATGACACAGCGGGTACCATTGCCACAAGCTTTAGCCTTTGAACCATCAGCATTCCATATTTCGATGCGGAAGTCGGCTTCGTTCTGAGTTGGAGTGTGGATAGCCATGATTTGATCAAAATGCATTTCAGGATCTGCCGATAAAGCAAGGATTGCTTGTGGTGTAAGAGCCTGTGTGCTTTCGCGCATATCAGCAACAATAATTTGATTTCCAAGACCATCCATTTTGCTAAATGGCGTTTTCATGAAATTTCTCTATTCTAAAGATTACTTATCAAGGGATATATGACTAAAAATCTTATAAATTTCTAGTGTTTAATCAATATAAACCTAGGTACATAAGTTATTTCGTTTAAAATAAGGAATTTTAATCCTGTTTTTTTTAATTTGTTAATTTATCTTTGTAATTATAAAAAATATTCACTTAATTTTTTGTGAACTTATTTATTGTCATGGGAGAGAGTACAGATATGTCGTTTTCAAAAATTTCGTTTTTCGTTGCAATGTCAACTGTAATGCTTTTAGGGGGATGTTCAATAACGCGGTTTGACAGTAATGATAATAGTAACGCATTAGAAGTTTTTTATCCATCTCAACAAATGACAACCTTAGAAGTATCTGATCTATCGTCTGCTTCTTCGTCGGTATCTGAAGCTGCAAACGCTTCGATGTATGAGAAAGGAGATTCTCAGAGCGATGGACGAATGGCGAGTCTCGAATTACCAAGCAATGCCACTGATTTGTTTCCTGCAAGTATTGCTGGGGTATGGAATCTTTCTATGGGGGGTAAAGTTTGTCGGATTGCAACGCCACAAACAAAGTTTGGACAAGGGTACCGAGCTGGTCCTTTACACTGTCCAGGAATTGTTTCCCAAGTAAGATCGTGGGCTGTTAAAGGAAAAAGATTATATTTTTATAATAATTATGGACGTGTTATCGTTGCTCTTTATTCTTCAAATGTTGATCGTTTTGAGGGACGTACACTTGATGATCATCCCGTTGTTTTAAGCCGTTAAATCATTTTTGACCGTTTATGAAAAAATAAGCTATAGAGGCAGATTCGTGAAAAGAATTTGTATTTTTCATTGAAAACGGTTGGAAAAAGGTTGTTTGGATGATTCTCGTTTCAACACGCTATAAGGAGCTGGTCTCTAAAGGGGAGGTCCGTTTTGATCCAGCTCAATTGGCTGTAACAGAGCACTTTGATCATTTATTAAAAAAAATTTCGGAACGAAGTGCTTCTCGTCCTTGGTCTTGGCTATTTTGGTCTTTTTTAAAAAGAATATTTAAAAGGAAAAGACAAAATGTTGATCATATTGTAAAACAAGGGGATGAAAATGGTTCTTTTCAGGGATTATATATTTATGGTGAAGTAGGACGAGGCAAAACCATGCTGATGGATTTGTTCTTTTCTTGTTTGCCTCAGAGTGATAAAAAACGCGCTCATTTTAATGATTTTATGGCCGATGTGCATGAGCGTATTAATTTTTATCGTCAAGCATCTGGGCGTGCAAAATCTAAACGGGATAATCCTATTTTAGCTGTTGCTGAAGATCTTGCACAAGAAGCAAAGGTACTTTGTTTTGATGAGTTTAGTGTAACAGATATTGCTGATGCTATGGTGTTGGGGCGGCTTATTTCTGCTTTGTTTGATAAGCGAATTTTCTTTATTGCAACTTCAAATGTGGCGCCGAACAACCTTTATTATAACGGTTTAAATCGTGAACTCTTTTTGCCTTTTATTGAAGTTTTGAAAGCATATGTTCGTGTTGTTAATCTTGATGCAAAAACAGATTATCGTCTTGAAAAATCAAATCTACAGCCTGTGTATGTAACGCCATTAGGGAAAAAAGCAGATGAATGTATGGATCAAGCATGGGCACGTGTGTTGCAAGGACATAAAGAAAGATCTGATGAGCTTTCTATCAGAGGGCGCCTTATTCCTATTCCACGTTTTTCTTCTGGTTGTGCGCGCTTTGATTATCGAGACTTGTGTGCAAAACCTTTGGCTGCAGCTGAGTATTTGGTATTAGGGGAGCGCTATCATACGATTTTTATCGATAATGTACCGATCATGGATGATACATGTCGCAATGAAACAAAACGGTTTATTTTGCTTATTGATATTCTTTATGAGCGCCACATTCGATTATTTATGTCGGCAGCAGCAGGAGTGGAGGATTTGTATAAGGGGCATGCTCAGACTGCAGAAACATTTGAATTTCAAAGAACACAGTCACGTCTTTTTGAAATGCAAAGCTATGATTATTTGAAGCTTTGGGAAGAACATTTTCTTTTGAAGAAGAAGCTTTGATTATACTTTTACCTTTACGTAAACTGTAAAAACAATAACTCTTTGAAATTAAAGAAATGTAATAATTCTGTTGTATTTTTTTTAAATTCACTTTATCGATACATCATGATAATTTTCTAATAGTTGTTTGTGCGGAGGGTTGTTGTTTCTGTAAGGAGAGAAATTTGTAAATTTCATTTCTTTACTGCTTTTTATGATATTGTTTAAATGTGGTGTAAGTCAAAAATTTTCAGTATATGGGCGCTGATGAGTGTGCGCTGAATGATCTAAAAGTTAGGAAAAAATAAAATGGTACGAAAAAAGATAGCTCTCATTGGTTCAGGTATGATTGGGGGTACTTTAGCACATATTATTGGGTTAAAAGAGCTTGGTGATGTTGTCTTATTTGATATTGCAGAAGGTATGCCACAGGGTAAAGCTCTTGATATTGCTGAATCTTCTCCCGTTGATGGTTTTGATATTAATTTAAAAGGTGCAAATGCTTATGAAGCAATTGAAGGGTCTGATGTTGTTATTGTAACAGCAGGCGTTGCACGTAAACCTGGTATGAGCCGTGACGACCTTTTGGCTATTAATTTGAAAGTCATGGAACAAGTCGGTGCTGGGATTAAAAGATATGCGCCTTCAGCTTTTGTTATTTGTATTACAAATCCCCTTGATGCAATGGTATGGGCATTGCAAAAATTTTCAGGTCTTCCCGTCCATAAAGTGGTTGGTATGGCTGGTATTCTGGATTCAGCGCGGTTTCGTTATTTTTTATCTGAAGAATTTAAAGTCTCTGTTAAAGATGTGACAGCATTTGTTTTAGGTGGGCATGGTGATTCAATGGTGCCTTTGGTGCGTTATTCAACAGTTGGTGGTATTTCTTTGCCTGATCTTGTTAAAATGGGTTGGACAACACAGGAAAGGATTGATCAAATTATTCAACGGACCCGTGATGGTGGTGCAGAAGTTATTCGTTTATTAAAAACAGGCTCTGCTTATTATGCACCCGCTGCTTCTGCTGTTTCCATGGCTGAAGCTTATTTAAAAGACACTAAGCGTGTTGTGCCCGTTGCAGCCTATCTTTCAGGGGAATATGGGGTGAGTGATACCTATGTTGGTGTTCCCGTTGTGCTTGGTGCAGGTGGTGTTGAAAGGGTCATTGAAATTGAGCTTGATAAAGAGGAAAGAGAGGCTTTTGATTATTCCGTAAATGCGGTTAAAAAGCTTTGTGAAGCTTGTATTGCTCTTGTGCCTAGTCTGAAGTAAATAAAATAAGATTTCGTTCATTAAAATAAAGTATTTTAGAATATTAGAACTTTAGGATTAATAATAATTCATAAAAGAAAAGGACAAATGCATGAATATCCATGAGTATCAGGCCAAACGTCTGCTTCATGAATATGGGGCACCCATTGCAAATGGTGTTGCTGTTTATTCTGTAGAGCAAGCTGAAAAATGGGCAAAAAAATTGCCCGGACCTCTCTATGTGGTTAAAAGTCAGATACACGCTGGTGGTCGTGGTAAGGGTAAGTTTAAAGAACTTGGTTCTGATGCAAAGGGTGGTGTTCGGCTTGCACATTCTGTTGAAGAAGTTGTTGCAAATGTTCAAGAAATGCTTGGGAAAACTTTGGTAACCAAACAAACTGGTCCAGAAGGTAAACAGGTCAATCGTCTTTACATTGAAGATGGCGCCGATATTGAACGCGAGCTTTATCTTTCGCTTTTGGTTGATCGTAGCGTTGATCGGATCGCCTTTGTTGTTTCAACAGAAGGTGGAATGGATATTGAAACAGTTGCTGAAGAAACACCAGAAAAAATCTTCACTCTGCCCATTGATGCTACGCAAGGTGTTACCTCAGCTGATTGTGCAAGACTGTGTGATGCATTGGGATTGCGCGATAGTGCGCGAGAGGATGGTGAAAAGCTTTTTCCAATTCTCTATAAAGCATTTTGTGAAAAAGATATGAGCCTTTTAGAAATTAATCCGCTTATTGTGATGAAAGATGGTCACTTGCGCGTCTTGGATGCAAAAGTTTCTTTTGATAATAATGCTTTGTTTCGTCATCCAGATATTTTAGAATTGCGCGATCTTTCAGAAGAAGATCCAAAAGAAATCGAGGCCTCAAAGCACGATCTTGCTTATGTTGCTCTTGAAGGCACAATTGGTTGTATGGTCAATGGTGCGGGTCTTGCAATGGCAACCATGGATATCATTAAGCTTTATGGCGCTGAACCGGCAAATTTTTTGGATGTTGGGGGTGGTGCATCAAAAGAAAAGGTGACAGCTGCTTTTAAAATTATTACAGCTGATCCAAATGTTAAGGGCATTTTGGTTAACATTTTTGGTGGTATTATGCGTTGTGATGTTATTGCTGAAGGTGTGGTTGCTGCTGTGCGTGAAGTTGGTTTAAAGGTTCCCTTAGTTGTTCGTCTTGAAGGTACGAATGTTGAGCAGGGTAAAGCAATTATCAAGGACAGTGGTTTGAATGTTATTCCCGCTGATGATTTAGATGATGCTGCTCAAAAAATTGTTGCAGCCGTGAAGGGAGCTTAAGTTATGTCGATTCTTGTGAATAAAGAGACGAAAGTTCTTGTTCAAGGGCTTACAGGAAAAACAGGAACATTTCATACAGAACAGGCACTTGCTTATCATGGTACGCAAATGGTTGGTGGTGTTAATCCTAAAAAAGGTGGAGAAACATGGGAAGGTTCAAAAGGTGAGACTCTTCCTATCTTTGCTAGTGTTGCAGAAGCAAAAGAAAAAACAGGCGCGGATGCTTCCGTTATTTATGTTCCTCCTGCAGGAGCAGCGGCAGCTATTATAGAAGCGATTGAAGCTGAAGTTCGTTTAATTATCTGTATTACAGAAGGTATTCCCGTTATGGATATGGTCAAGGTAAAGGCGCGATTAGAAAATTCAAAATCTCGTCTTATTGGTCCTAATTGTCCTGGTATTCTCACGCCAAACGAATGTAAAATTGGTATTATGCCTGGTTCTATTTTTAGAAAAGGCTCTGTGGGGGTTGTTTCACGGTCGGGAACATTAACTTATGAAGCTGTTTTTCAAACGAGTCAGGAAGGTCTTGGACAAACAACCGCTATAGGAATTGGGGGCGATCCTGTTAAGGGGACTGAATTTATTGATGTGTTGGAAATGTTTTTAGCGGATGATGAAACCCAGTCTATTGTGATGATTGGTGAAATTGGGGGATCTGCTGAAGAAGAAGCAGCACAGTTTTTACAAGATGAAGCAAGAAAAGGTCGTAAAAAGCCCGTTGTTGGCTTTATTGCTGGTCGTACGGCTCCTCCAGGACGTACAATGGGGCATGCTGGTGCTGTTATTTCTGGTGGTAAAGGTGGAGCAGAAGATAAAATTGCGGCAATGGAATCAGCAGGAATTCGTGTATCTCCTTCGCCATCACAGATAGGTAAGACTTTAATGTCAGTTTTGAAAGGCTAAAAGAAAATTTCACCTGAATTAAGAGTATTTTCTTAATTCAGGTGAAAAAACTTGAGTATAAATAGGTAAAACTTTTTTGAATATTCGACCCCTCATTTGCTTTGTGAGCGTTTAAGGGGTGAAAAGAGATGTAAGGAGACGGAATAGATGTTCCGGAGAGGTATATGGCAAGGCAGGACGAGATAAATAGTCTTTTTGCACAGACGTCATTTCTTTATGGTGGGAATGCGGATTATATAGATCAACTTTATGCTCAGTATGAAAAAGATCCTACCAGTGTTGATTCACAATGGCGTGCTTTTTTTGAAGGCCTTCATGATAACAAAGAAGATGTTCTCAAAAATGCCGAAGGAGCAACATGGCAGCGTGATCATTGGCCATTAAAGCCAGATGGTGAGTTGGTTTCTGCTCTTGATGGTGATTGGTCTTCTCTTGAAAAATATCTTGGTGATAAATTAAAAGAAAAAGCAGCAACAGGGACTGCTCAAAATAGAAAATCTTCCAGTGAACAAGATATTATTCGCGCAACACGTGATTCTGTTCATGCCATTATGATGATTCGTGCGTTTCGAGCTCGGGGGCATCTTCGTGCAAAGCTTGATCCTCTTCAATTGGCGGAAAAACTGGAAGATTATAAAGAACTTTCTCCGGAAGCTTATGGTTTTACTCCTGCTGATTATGAGCGTCCCATTTTTATTGATAATGTTTTAGGATTAGAATATGCAACTATTCCGCAAATGCTTGAAATTCTCAATCGTACCTATTGTTCAACAATCGGTGTGGAATATATGCATGTTTCGGATCCAGTCCAGAAAGCATGGCTTCAAGAGCGTATTGAAGGGCGAGATAAAAAAATTGCTTTCACACAGCAAGACAAGAAAGCTATCCTGAATAAGCTTATTGAAGCAGAAGGATTCGAACAGTTTTTAGACACGAAATATAAAGGGACAAAACGTTTTGGACTTGATGGTGGTGAAGCGCTGATTCCTGCTCTTGAACAAATTATTAAATGCGGTAGTGCTTTAGGCGTTCAGGAAGTTATTTTAGGAATGGCCCATCGTGGTCGTTTAAATGTTCTTTCACAAGTTCTCGCTAAGCCGCATAGAGCCATCTTTCATGAATTCAAAGGAGGATCTTATAAGCCAGATGATGTAGAGGGATCAGGTGATGTTAAATATCATTTAGGAACGACGGCTGATTTAGACTTTGATGGAAATAAAGTTCATTTATCGCTTGTGGCTAATCCTTCTCATCTTGAGATTGTTGATCCGGTTGTTATGGGAAAAGCACGTGCTAAACAAGATCAACTTGTCGGTCCCACACACACTGATTCACTCCCATTAAGTGAGCGCTCAAAAGTGTTGCCATTGCTTATTCATGGTGATGCTGCTTTTGCAGGCCAAGGCGTTATCCAAGAAACTTTCGGTCTTTCAGGTCTTAAAGGTTATCGTGTTGCAGGTTCACTTCATGTGATTATTAATAATCAGATTGGTTTTACAACAGCGCCACGTTTTTCACGTTCTTCGCCTTATCCATCTGATGTTGCAAAAATGATTGATGCTCCCATTTTTCATGTGAATGGTGATGATCCTGAAGCTGTTGTTTTTGTTGCTAAAATAGCAATGGAGTTTCGTCAAATTTTCCATAAACCGGTAGTTATTGATATGTTTTGTTATCGCCGTTATGGACATAATGAAGGCGATGAACCTTCCTTTACGCAGCCACTTATGTATAAAGCAATTCGTAATCATAAAACAACTCTTCAGCTTTATAGTGATCAATTGATCGCAGAAGGGGTGGTTTCTTTAGAAGAGATTGAGCAACAAAAAAAATTATGGCGTGATAAACTTGAAGGTGAGTTTGAAGCAAGTGCTTCTTATAAGCCTAATAAGGCTGATTGGCTTGATGGAAGCTGGACGGGACTCAAAGCTTTTAGTAATGCTGATGAGCAACATTCTAGAACAACGGGTGTTGAATTAAAGACTTTAAAGGAAATTGGTCAGAAACTTGTCGAAGTTCCAGAAAATTTTCATGTTCATAAAACGATACAGCGTTTTTTAAATAATCGTGCTAAAATTTTCGAAACTGGTGAGGGCGTTGACTGGGCAACCGCTGAGGCTCTCGCTTTTGGTTCACTTTGTTTAGAAGGAGCACCGGTTCGTCTTTCGGGTGAAGATGTTGAACGGGGAACCTTTTCACAGCGTCATTCAGTTCTTTATGACCAAGAAAATGAAGCGCGTTATATTCCTTTGAATCATTTACAAAAGGGGCAAGCATTTTATGAAGTTGTTAATTCTATGCTTTCTGAAGAAGCTGTTCTTGGTTTTGAATATGGATATTCTCTTGCTGAACCACGAGGATTAATACTTTGGGAAGCACAATTTGGTGACTTCTCTAATGGTGCACAGGTCATTTTTGATCAATTTATTTCATCTGCAGAGCGTAAATGGCTTCGTATGTCTGGTCTTGTATGCTTATTGCCTCATGGTTTTGAAGGACAAGGACCAGAGCATTCTTCTGCACGTTTGGAGCGGTTTCTTCAGCTTTGTGCGGAAGATAATATGCAGGTTGCTAATTGTACAACTCCTGCAAATTATTTTCATATTTTGCGTCGACAAATTAAGCGCGATTTCCGTAAGCCATTGATTCTAATGACACCTAAATCGCTTTTGCGCCATAAGCGGGCTGTTTCTCTTCTCAATGAAATGGGACCAGAAACGAGTTTCTCTCGTGTATTGCTTGATGATGCAGAATGTCTCAAAGATTCTGTTGTGAAGTTGCAAAAAGATAATAAAATTCGCCGTGTCGTTCTTTGTACAGGAAAGGTTTATTACGACCTTTATGAAGAACGTGAAAAAAAGGGTATCGATGATGTTTATCTCCTTCGTGTTGAACAGTTGTATCCTTTCCCTGCAAAAGTTTTGGTGAATGTGTTATCGCGCTTTTTGCAGGCAGAAGTTTTTTGGTGCCAAGAAGAGCCAAAAAACATGGGGGCTTGGTCATTTATTGAGCCTTATTTGGAATGGGTTTTGACGCATATTAATGCGCAATATTCACGTGCTCGTTATGCAGGACGTCCGGCGAGTGCATCACCGGCCTCTGGGTTAATGGTGAAACACCTTGAACAACTGGCTGCGTTTCTCAAAGACGCGTTAGGTTCTTAATTTATTACTACTCTGATGTATGGAAAAATATTATGACTACTGAAATCCGTGTTCCTACTTTGGGCGAATCGGTTACCGAAGCAATGGTTGGCAAATGGTTTAAAAAACTTGGCGAAGCTGTCGCTATGGATGAACCTTTGGTTGAATTAGAAACTGATAAGGTAACCGTTGAAGTTCCTTCTCCTGTTGCAGGGAAATTATCTGAAATCATTGCAAAGGAAGGCGATACAGTTGAAGTGAATGCGCTCTTAGGGACAGTTGAAGCTGGAGCTGCTGGTGTTTCTCAATCATTTTCGCATGCTGCTACACCTATCCCTGCAACTGAATCTACAGTGAAGCAATCTTCTTCCAGTGGTACAATGCCTCCTGCACCTTCAGCAGCGAAAATGATGGCAGAAAATAATATTGTAAAAAGTGATATTGCAGGTTCTGGAAAACGTGGACAAATTCTTAAAGAGGATGTTCTTGGTGGATTAGAACAAAGAACAAAAACGCCTACACCTTCTTCTTCTGCAACAGGTTCTTCAGTGGTGTCTGTTCCAGAAACACGTGAAGAACGGGTTCGTATGACGAAATTGCGTCAAACAATTGCTCGTCGTCTTAAAGATGCGCAAAATGTAGCAGCAATGTTAACCACATTTAATGAGGTTGATATGTCGGCGGTGATGGATTTGCGCAAACGTTATAAAGATCTTTTTGAAAAGAAACATGGTGTTAAACTTGGTTTTATGGGATTTTTTACCAAAGCTGTTTGTCATGCATTAAAAGAACTTCCTGCTGTTAATGCTGAAATTGATGGAACAGATATCGTTTACAAAAACTATGTTAATGTTGGAATTGCTGTTGGAACGGATAAAGGGCTTGTCGTTCCAGTGGTGCGTGATGCAGATCAAATGTCATTGGCAGAAATTGAAAAGGAGATTGGCCGTTTGGGACGTCTTGCGCGTGATGGGAAATTAGCCGTTTCTGATATGCAAGGCGGAACTTTTACCATTACTAATGGTGGTGTGTATGGATCGTTGATGTCAACACCGATTTTGAATGCACCACAATCTGGTATTTTGGGAATGCATGCGATTAAAGAACGTGCAATGGTTGTTGAGGGTCAAATTGTGATCCGCCCCATGATGTATTTAGCGCTTTCTTATGATCACCGTATTGTGGATGGGCAAGAAGCTGTAACTTTCCTTGTGCGTGTTAAGGAAAGCTTAGAAGATCCGGAACGCCTTGTTCTTGACTTGTAAAATACAGTTTTCAGGATGAAAGGAGAAACGGATGTCTTATGATGTGGCTGTGATCGGAGCGGGTCCAGGTGGTTATGTAGCAGCGATAAAGGCGGCACAACTGGGGCTTAAAGTAGCGATTATTGAAAAGCGTACAACATTAGGGGGAACATGTCTCAATGTTGGTTGTATACCTTCTAAAGCATTGTTACACGCTTCAGAAGTGTTTGCTGAAACCCAGCATGGTTTTGAAACGCTTGGGATTTCTATTGGCAAATCTAAACTTAATCTTGAACAAATGATGGTTCATAAGAAAGCCGTGGTGACAGCTAATACAAGTGGTGTTTCTTTTTTGATGAAAAAAAATAAAGTTGATACTTTTTTTGGAACAGCCAAAATTGTAAACGCGGGGCAGGTGGAAGTTGTTGCTAGAGATGGTAACAAGCAAACAATTGAAACAAAAAATATTATTATTGCTACGGGTTCAGAGAGTTCAAGCATTCCAGGGGTAAATGTTGAAATTGATGAAAAGACTATTGTTTCTTCTACGGGAGCCCTTTCCCTTGAAAAAGTACCATCGCGTATGATTGTCGTGGGCGCTGGTGTCATTGGTTCGGAACTTGGGTCGGTTTGGAGCCGCTTAGGGGCTAAAGTGACTATTATTGAGTATCTTAATAAAGTTTTGGGTTCAATGGATGGTGAAGTTTCACGTCAATTTCAAAAGTTAATGGAAAAACAGGGGATTGAATATAAAACGGGTGCAAAGGTAACAGCCATTACACAATCTGGCTCAACGGCTCAGGTGAGCTTTGAATCTGTCAAAGGTGGTGAATCTGAAACCTTAGAGGCTGATGTTGTGCTTATTGCGACTGGGCGTTCTCCATATACGGAGGGGCTTGGTTTGAGTGAGGCTGGTGTTCAGTTAGATGAACGCGGATTTATTGCCATTGATGCTCATTGGCAGACGAATGTTCCAGGAATTTATGCGATTGGTGATGTCGTAAAAGGACCAATGTTAGCGCATAAAGCAGAGGAAGAAGGCGTTGCGGTGGCAGAAATTTTGGCAGGTCAAAAAGGGCATGTTAATTTTGATGTTATTCCTAGTGTCGTTTATACACAGCCGGAAATTGCGAGTGTAGGAAAGACAGAAGAAGAACTGAAAGAAGCCGGTATTGAATATAATGTTGGAAAATTTCCTTTTATGGCTAATGGTCGTGCACGCGCGATGCAAAAAAGTGATGGATTTGTTAAAATTCTTGCTGATAAAAAAACAGATCGGGTTTTGGGCGGGCATATTCTTGGATTTGGTGCTGGTGAAATGATTCATGAAATTGCAGTTTTAATGGAATTTGGTGGTTCATCAGAGGATCTAGGACGCTGTTGTCATGCACACCCTACCTTGTCAGAAGCAGTTCGTGAAGCAGCTTTGGCAACATTTGCTAAACCGCTTCATATTTAAAAAGCTTTTAAAAAGGACATTTTAAAAGGCCAAAGAGGATAGTAAATATTTGTGAAGCATGCAAAAAATTTTGAGAGAGAATACAAAAAATCGTATGAAGTGTTCCACTTAATTTTTTGTGTGCTTTTCAATAATTATTGTTTTAAATTTCTGTTGTGTTGTTTTGATTAATTACCCTGTTGTGCACACGCGTTTAGAGCGTGTGGTATTTAGTCTATGTCAAGTTTTACATGTCTGGTGTTTCACCATGTTATAAATTTCGAGATGAGATTCTCAACCTATTTACGTGCTGTGTTTTAAGGAAACATCTCTCAAAGCTCTCAAATCTATTTCGTGATGGAACTGGTGAATGGTTAATTGAAATTCTTAAAACTCATTATGCACCATCATCTTTATGCTTCATAAAAGATATAAGTCGGCGCCATAAGTTATATTTACGAACCTTCAATGTTATACAATTTTTAGCTATTTGAAAGCGTTTATAAAAGGTATTTTTTTCTTGCCCTTTTATTCACACGAACCTCTTCTGTTTGTGACATGTAGAAAAAATGGCTTTGATTAATTCAATATAAATAGATTTGTCATGAGAAAATCCTACGGATATGGAGCTCTCATTCAATGGCCACAACAATAAATTATACTTACAATTTATATTTAGAGCAAAGTCTTCTTATAGAGCTGTATGAAGTGGAAAGCCAAGCGGAAAGTATTGGATAAGACACAAGGTTGTTGATCGTTTTTTAGAGAAACGATATTTTATTGTTATAAATTAATGAGTTATAGATGATGTGAGACAGATGAAGTATGAAGGAAAGTGGAGTTTTCTTAAAGAAATCTGATTGTTTAATGATTGGTGCGGGTTAAGGATCTTTATTTTTTTTTAAGATGAAGCGGGTGCTAAATATTTTACAAAATACCACCCTTTTTTAGAAGAGTGGTATTTTTATATCTTTTGTTGAGACGCTCTCTTTTTGATGACGATGGTAGGTCATGCGACGTAATTAAGTTATGTCTCTCTGTTCTTTTTTATCATTGTTTGCTGTATCTTAAAGATGATCTGGATCTTCTTTAAGGTTTTTAAGAAATCCCAATGTTGCCAAAACATGACCCATAGCTAAAATTTTTGAAAAAACATAATTTCTTAAGAATATTAAGTTTTTTTCATGAGGCAGTTTTGTGATAACTTAAAAAAATCAAGCTTATGCACTCTATAGGGATAAAT
This sequence comes from Bartonella mastomydis, assembly GCF_900185775.1. Classification (NCBI taxonomy): domain Bacteria; kingdom Pseudomonadati; phylum Pseudomonadota; class Alphaproteobacteria; order Hyphomicrobiales; family Bartonellaceae; genus Bartonella; species Bartonella mastomydis. The sequence goes on along the minus strand of NZ_LT883137.1, from coordinate 388,748 downwards.
TTAAAATTGTAATTTTTTATCCTCTTCTTGTTCTCTTATAAAGGTAGGGAGTCCCATATGATCAAGATATTTGAGGAAAGGACGGGAAGGTAATTCTTCTACATTGACCATCGTTTTAACATCCCATTCGCCTGTGGCAATAAGGAGAGCTGCTGCTGCTGCGGGTACACCAGCTGTATAGGAAATGCCTTGTGCACCGGTTTCATGAAAAGCTTGTTTGTGATCAGCTATGTTATAGATAAAAATTTCTTTTGGTTTTCCATCTTTTTCGCCTTTGATAAGATCTCCGATACAGGTTTTTCCTGTGTATTCAGGGGCGAGAGAAGAAGGATCGGGTAAGACAGCTTTGACAACTTTTAAAGGGACGACTTCTTGTCCTTCTGCTGTTTTAATGGGCTGTTCGGATAAGAGGCCAAGATTTTTCAAAACGGTAAAAACAGTGATATAACGATCACTAAACCCCATCCAGAAGCGGACATTTTGGACATCAAGATTTTTGGAAAGTGAATGAATTTCATCATGTCCTGTCATATAGGCTTTTTGTTTTCCAACAACCGGAAGATCCCATTCATGACTGACTTCAAACATTTTATTAGAAGTCCATTTTTTGTTTTGCCATGACCATACTTGTCCTGTAAATTCTCGGAAGTTAATTTCTGGATCGAAATTTGTAGCAAACCAACGCCCATGATTTCCAGCATTAATATCAATAATATCGATGTCTGTGATTTTATCAAAATAACATTTATACGCTAGTGCTGCATAGGCATTGACCACACCTGGATCAAAGCCCGCACCTAAAATAGCCGTGATACCAGCTTGTTCACATTCTTGACGCCGTGGCCATTCATAATTGCCGTACCAGGGTGGGGTTTCACAAATTTTAAGAGGATCTTCATGAATGGCAGTATCGATATAAGCGCATTTGGTTTCGATACAGGCTGAAAGAACAGACATATTAAGAAAGGCTGAACCAACATTAATGACAATTTCACACTTGGTTTTTTGGATGAGCTTTACAGTTTCTTCTACATTCATGGCATTGAGCGAATGGCTTTTGAGAACACCTTGTTCTTTCATGCTGTTTTTTTCTTTAATAGAAGCAATAATAGCCTCACACTTTTTGAGTGTTCGTGAAGCAATATGAATTTCACCAAGAATATCGTTGTTTTGAGCACATTTGTGGGCAACAACTTGTGCAACACCTCCAGCACCAATAATGAGAACATTTTTTTTCATTGTAGGTTCATCTCCTTTTTAATACTGTTGTATGACGTTTTTTGTGGTTATCTTTATGAAAGGCTTGTCTGATAGTCATTGTAGCTGAATTGGCGTTGCAGCGTTAATGTACCATCGCACTCTTTTAGAACAATAGCAGGCATTGTCACACCATTAAACCAGTTTTTCTTGACCATTGTATAACCTGCTGCATCTTGAAAAGACAGTCTATCCCCTACTTGAAGAGGTTTTTGAAACTGAAACGTTCCAAAAATGTCTCCAGCAAGACAAGATTTTCCGCAGATCATAATTTCGTGTTCTCCTTGATTGGGTTCTAATTTGGCATTTTCACGATAAATGAGAAGATCAAGCATATGTGCTTCGATTGAGCTATCAACGATGGCAAGATTCTTTTCGTTGTACAATGTATCAAGGACGCTAACTTCTAAGGTGGTGCTTTTGGTGATAGCAGCTTCTCCTGGTTCCAGAAAAAGAGTGACACCATGGGTCTGTGAAAAGTTTTTTAAGCGTTCTGCGAAAGCTTCTAGCGGATAATTTTCAGCTGTAAAATGAATTCCACCACCAAGGCTTATCCAATCTACGGCAGAGAAAAGTTCTGAAAACTTTTCTTCCATAACCCCGAGCATTTGATTAAAAAGATTAAAATCAGCATTTTCGCAATTGTTATGGATCATTAAGCCGTTGATGAGAGGGAGGACTTCTTTAATAGCATTTTGGTTCGTTTCTCCTAAGCGGCTAAAAGGGCGCGAGGGATTGGCAAGATCAAAATGGGATGCACTTATTCCTGGATTTAATCTGAGACCTCGTTGAATGGTTTTGGTTGCATCAGAAAAGCGTTGAAGTTGCTGGATTGAGTTAAAGATAATTTTATCTGCATAACCACAGGCTTCATCAATTTCGTGATCAGCCCACGCAACCGAATAGGCATGGGTTTCTTTACCAAATTTTTCTCTTCCTAAACGCAGTTCATAAAGGGATGATGAGGTGGTTCCATCCATGAACTCAGACATTAAATCAAAAACACTCCATGTGGCAAAACATTTCAAAGCAAGCAAAACTTTTGCTCCTGACATTTCTCGCAACTGAGAAATTGTTTGCATATTTTTGATAAGTTTCGATTTGTCTATAAGGTAGTAGGGGGTTTTTATCATCATTCATTCATTCTTTTTTAAAGGATCTTATTCTTGAGATCAGCGTTTAGTACAAAGAGTAACAGAATGTCTCAAGAAAAAAGAATCTTAAGAAAAGAATCTGTTTCTGTCTAGCAAGAGAAAGGCTTTCTGTAACGGCTGTCGTTTATTAGTTTGAGTTTTGCGTTATGCGTATGAAAAAAAAATTATATTATGCTTTAGCTTTTGTATTTATAAGCAGTCTTTTCATTATAACAACTGCTCTTGTTCATTTGGGGCAAAATAGAGGTGATGCTAAAGCCAAACTGGTCTCTCAAACCGCTGTCCAAGAGAGTTCGGTGCCTTTGATTTTTACGGGACGTAGAGAACTGAATGGTTTTAAGGGTTATCATCATTATCGGCGTGGTTATGTTAGGTATAAAGATAATTGGTGGTATCCTGAAGCGGCTTTTGTTACATCACCACACTTAAGCACAAAAGGCGCATCATTAAAAGTTGTATCAGATGCTAAAAGAGTTTTTTTAACGGCTTCTTCTGAAAGTTCAGAAAAAAAAGAGCCATGGATGCTGAAAGAGCATATTGAATCTTGTCGTGCGCGTTATCGCTCTTATAATCAAAATGATAATAGTTTTCAGCCTTTTCATGGGCCTCGTAGACAGTGCTTATCGCGCTTTTTAAAAAGATAGAAATGATTAAATAAAATTTTAATTGCTTCTTGTCGTGAGCGTTATTGTTCTTACAATAAAAAGAGAACTGGAATTGTGCGCAGCATTTCCATGCAAGCATTGTTTTTTGAAAAATTTAAATGCTTTTAAGTTTTATTAAATCTTATTATCATTAAGTGTGCAATGGGGGGTGAGAATATAAATTTTTGTTTTGTCAATGACAAAATATTAAGGGCAGGATGGAGCTGAAAGAATGGCAACACGGGAAGCAATGCTAATATTGCTCATTTTGCTTCCCTTTTGTGGAAGTGCTGTTATTGGCTTTTTTCGTTCGACAGCAAAAAATAATGAAGCATGGTTTGCTGGGGGGATTGCTCTCTTTAGTCTTCTTTTTACAATCATGCTTTATCCGGCAATTCGTGGCAATCACATTATCCGTTTAAATATTTCTTGGCTCCCAGAATGGGGAGGTGATTTGATCCTCCGGATGGATGGCCTGTCTTGGCTTTTTTGCTTGCTCATTACAGGAATTGGGCTGCTTGTCGTTGTTTACGCCCGTTATTATATGGATCCTGCAGATTCTGTTCCACGATTTTTTTCTTTTTTTCTAGCCTTTATGGGCTCAATGACAGGGATTGTTTTATCAGGTAATCTCGTGTTTTTGGTTGTTTTCTGGGAACTTACCAGTATTTTTTCTTTTTTGTTGATTGGTTATTGGTATCATAATGCGAGTGCGCGTGAAGGGGCGCGTATGGCTTTAACGATTACAGGTTTTGGTGGTTTTGCCCTTTTTATTGGGGTTTTATTGATTGGGTATATCGTTGGTAGTTTTGATCTGGATAAAATTTTGCAGTCTGGAAATGTGATCCGGTCAAGTTCGCTTTACATCCCTGCCCTTATTTGTATTTTATTGGGCGGATTAACAAAAAGCGCACAGTTTCCTTTTCATTTTTGGTTGCCTAATGCGATGGCTGCGCCAACACCTGTATCGGCTTATCTGCATTCGGCAACGATGGTGAAAGCTGGGTTGTTTTTGCTGGTTCGTTTATGGCCTGTACTTTCTGGGACAGAGTCTTGGTTTTGGATGGTTGGCTTTTCAGGACTCTCAACACTTCTCCTTGGTGCTTATTTTTCCATGTTTCAGCAAGATTTAAAGGGATTGCTTGCTTATTCAACGATTAGTCATCTTGGATTGATTACAACGCTTTTAAGCCTTGGGAGTCCCCTTGCGTGTGTTGCTGCGATTTTTCATATGGCTAATCATGCTACTTTTAAAGCGTCTTTATTTATGGCTGCTGGCATTATTGATCACGAAACGGGAACACGTGATATGCGTAAGCTAACTGGTCTTTATCGCTTTATGCCTATTACAGCAACTCTTGCTTTAGTCGCGAGTGCGGCAATGGCTGGTGTTCCTTTGCTCAATGGTTTTTTATCAAAAGAAATGTTTTTTGCTGAAGCTGTTGAAACGCATATGGAATCATGGCTTGATTGGATTGCTCCTTATGTCGCAACACTTGCTAGCCTGTTTAGTGTAACCTATTCTATACGTTTTATTCATGGTGTCTTTTGGGGACCAAAACCTCATAAATTACCTAAAACTCCCCATGAGCCACCGCATTTTATGCGTTTACCCATGGAACTTTTGGTGTTTATTTGTTTGGCCGTTGGTATTTTTCCTAATTTAACAATCGGGCCTATTTTAGACAATGCTGTTGTCTCTGTTTTAGGACCGATGACAATCTCTTATAGCTTGGCTGTTTGGCATGGGGTTAATACGCCATTAATGATGAGCTTGGTGGCTTTATTTGGGGGTGGTTTGCTCTATGTTGTTGGGCGGCGTTATTTTTTATCTTGTGATGATGGTGCTCCCTTTTTTCGTCATTTGAAAGGACCGCGTATTTTTGAACGCATTCTTGTGATTATTTCTTGGAAATGGGCACGTGCGGTGGAAGCTCTTTTGTCAACACGTCGTTTGCAAATCCAGTTGCATTGGATTTTTGCTGTGTGTTTTATTTTTGTTGGTCTTTTGCTTTGGCGTGATGGTTTCATTGCACTAGGAGGGTTGCCGCTTTTTCCACTTGATATTCCTTTTCTCGCGCTTTGGCTGGTTGGTGGATTGTGCGCGCTTTTAGTCGCTTGGCAAGCAAAGTTTCATCGTCTTGCATCTCTCATGCTGTTGGGGGGAGCAGGGTTAATGACGTGTGCAACCTTTTTATGGCTTTCTGCGCCCGATTTGGCTATAACGCAATTGGTTGTTGAAGTGGTGACAGCTGTTTTATTATTGCTGGGTTTGCGTTGGTTGCCTAAGCGTTTATATCATCCTGCTCCAACGTCTGTTCGTTTTGGGGTGCGTTTACGTCGCGCCCGTGATTTCATTATAGCAATTATGGGAGGTGCTGGTGTTGCATGGCTCTCTTTTGCGATGATGACACGTCCTCAAGGGACAACAGTTTCTAATTTTTTTCTGAAAAATGCTTATTCTGGTGCTGGTGGTCGCAATGTTGTGAATGTATTGTTGGTTGATTTCCGTGGTTTTGATACGATGGGAGAAGTTGTGGTTTTGGGGATTGTTTCTTTGACTGTCTTTGCTCTGTTACGTCGATTTCGCCCTGCTCCTGAAAGTATTGATGCACCGTTTCAACAACGTGTTCAGGAAGCTTTTGATAAGGCACAACCAGATCGAAATGTGGGGGATACAGTTTTGAATTATCTCGCTATTCCTTCTGTTATTATGGGGTGGCTCTTTTCCGTTATTATTGCTTTTTCTTTTTATTTATTTGTGCGAGGACATGATCTTCCTGGAGGTGGATTTGTTGGTGGTGTGACTTTAGCGATAGGCTTTATTTTGCAGTATCTTGCCCGAGATATTCGTTGGGTGGAAAACCATTTAAGAGTTTTGCCCTTACGTTGGATGGGCTTTGGCTTATTGCTATCAGTTGTCACGGGAGCAGGGGCTTTGTTTGTTGGGTACCCTTTTTTAACATCATTTTTCCAATATATTCATGTGCCATTGATTGGAAGGGTTCCTATAGCATCTGCTTTTTTGTTCGATTTTGGTGTGTTTTCTCTCGTATTGGGAGCAACGATTCTCATTTTAATCGCACTTGCACATCAATCAATACGGAGTTACCGAATCGGTAAAAAACCTCCTTTAAAAGAGAAGGAAAAGTAATGGAAATTATTCTTTCTTTGGCTATTGGTGTTCTTGTTGGATCTGGAATTTGGCTCATTTTGCGTCCCCGAACGTTTCAAGTCATTCTTGGTTTGTCTTTGATATCCTATGGTGTTAATCTTTTTATATTTGCAATGAGTAGGCCACGCAGTAATGCAGCACCAATTGTTGATCCTACGATGGCTATCAATCCAGCAAATTATGTTGATCCTCTTCCACAGGCGTTGGTTTTAACTTCGATTGTGATCGGTTTTGCAACGACAGCTTTATTTTTGGTTATTTTGTTGGTTTCACGCGGTTTAACAGGTTCAGATCACGTTGATGGACGTGAGGTACAGTGATGGGAGCTTGTGTGCATCATCTTCTTATTTTGCCGATTCTTTTGCCGTTAAGTACTGGAGCCCTGCTTCTTTTCTATGATGAACGCCGTTCAAAACTGAAATCACTCATAAGTATTTTTTCTGCTGTATTGTTGGTTGTCATTGCTGTTTTACTGGTGATGCGTGCTCTTGAAGTTGCACCAGCTGTGGATGTTTATCGGCTTGGTAATTGGCCTTCTCCTTTTGGTATTGTTTTGGTGCTTGATCGCTTAAGTGCTATGATGCTTTTGCTTTCTAGCGTGTTGATCAGCGCCGCGTTGGTTTTTGCGCGGGCACATTGGTATAAAGTGGGTCCTCATTTTCAGTCATTGATGCAATTTTTCATGGTTGGAATAAACGGCGCTTTTTTAACAGGTGATTTATTTAATTTATTTGTATTTTTTGAAGTGATGTTAACAGCTTCTTATGGCCTTGCGTTGCATGGTTCTGGTCCATTACGTGTGCGTGCTGGGTTGCATTATGTCGTGGTTAATCTGGTTGCTTCGTTGTTTTTTCTCGTTGGTGCGGCGCTCATTTATGGAATCGTAGGCACCCTCAATATGGCTGATTTGGCTGTAAAAATGCAATATATCGCTTCTAGCGATATGACTTTATTCGAAATAGGGGCTGCCCTTTTGGGAATTGCTTTCTTAATTAAAGCAGGGGTGTGGCCATTGAATTTTTGGTTGATGCCAACTTATAGCGCAGCAGTAGCCCCTGTGGGAGCTTCTTTTGCACTTTTAAGCAAAGTTGGTATTTATATTATTTTACGTTTAACATTGTTATGGTTTGGTCCAGAAAGTGGACATTTTAGCCATTTTGGTCAAACGGTTTTGTTTTACGGTGGGCTTGCCACTATGGCTTTTGGTTTTATTGGGGTGTTGGCAAGCCAAGTCTTGGTGCGTTTGGCTGCTTATAGTGTTTTGGTCTCTTCTGGGACATTGTTAACAGCAATTGGGATCGGCAATACAGCTCTGATTGCAGGCGCACTCTTTTACATTGTTTCCTCAACTTTGGCACTGGGGGCTTTTTTTCTTTTGGTGGAATTGGTTGAACGCTGTCAAGATGTTGCAGCCAATGTTTTGACGGTGACAATGGAAGTCTATGGGGACGATGAAGAGGAGGAGGAAGATGAAGTCGGGACTTATTTACCGGTAACTTTGGCAATTCTTGGAGCTTGTTTTGGTCTTTGTGCACTTTTGATTATTGGTCTACCTCCTTTTTCTGGCTTTGTTGCTAAATTTATGATGTTTGTGGCACTCTTAAACCATAGTAAAGAAAATATTTCTCCCTCTTTACTCGTTTATCACGATTGGCTTTTTATGATGTTTGTCACTCTCTCTGGTTTTGCTGCTTTGATTGCGATGACACGAACGGGAATTCGAACTTTTTGGATCTCTCTTGAAGGGAGGATTCCACGGGTGCAAGTGATTGAATTTGCTCCCATTGCCGTTCTGCTTGCTTTGTGTTTTCTTATCACAATTGTCGCTGGTCCTGTTAGTCGTTATATGTTTGAAACAGCTAAAACTTTGTATGAGCCTCAAAATTATATTGGCAGCGTTTTAGATGATTTTTCTCTTGAAAATAGGGGGATTCATTAGTGAAACATTGTTATTTTTTTCCTTTTTCTAGCGTAGCAATTATTTTTATGTGGCTGATCTTAAATGGCTTTAGTTTTGGTCAACTGCTTTTAGGAATTATCATTGCTTTATTTGGGGGCTGGATGATGCGGCTTCTTGAGCCGGAAAAAATAACGATTAAAAGTTGGCGTGCCGCCTTTCAGCTGTTTTTTCGTGTGTTTATTGATTCTATTATTTCAAATATTGCTGTGGCTTGCTTTGTTTTAACCAAAAGATCTCGAAAACAGCAGTCTGGCTTTATTGTGGTGTCCATTTCGCTTGAAAGTCGCACAGCTTTAGCTGTTTTGGCATGTATTCTTTCAGCAACTCCAGGGACTGTTTGGATTGCCTATAATAGAAAGAATAGTGAACTTTTGCTTCATGTCTTAAATTTTGAAAATGGATATGATTACCAAAAATTGATCAAAAAACGCTATGAGCAATTACTTTTGGAGATTTTTTAATGAGTATGGTGATCCTTTATTGGGGGCTTTATCTTTCGCAATTTTTTTTAAGTTTGGCAATGATTCTCGCACTGTTTCGGTTGATTCGTGGTCCACGAGCGCAAGATCGGATTGTGGGGTTGGATGCTCTTTATATAATTACTATTCTTTTGTTTCTGACATTCGATATCCGTTCAGGAACAACTATTTATTTTGTGGCAGCTCTCATTGTTGGCTTATTGGGCCCTGTATCAAGTATTGCGTTGGCAAAATTCCTTATGCGGGGGGAGATTATTGAATGAAGGACGATGTATCGCTTATTGTTGCTATTGCTGTTACGGTTTTTTTGATCTTAGGATCTGGTCTCACGTTGATTGGAACGATAGGATTGGTGCGTCTTCCCACTTTTTATAAGCGTTTACATATGCTTTCGTTGAGTACAAGTTGGGGCGCTGGTAGTATTCTTGTTGCGTCGTTTCTTTATTCAATTTTTGTCGATCATCATTTTGTTTTTCATGAATTTTTGTTGGTAATTTTTTTACTTGTAACAATACCAGTCGCTTCTATGTTGGTATCGCAAGCAGCGGCTTATCGAGACTATTCAGAAAATAAATTAAAAAAACCGCTGGCCCTTTTATCACGTCAGATGGAAAAACAAACATCTACTTCCGACGAAATGTCATGTGATACGAGCCAGAGCGATTTTTAAGATACTATAAGCTTTTTTATTCTGTTTTTTGTTCTTCTACACAGTGAATAAGATTCTTCTCTTCTGGATCATTAAGGAGATCTGAAAGCATGGCTTCGTTTCCTTTTGTCCACCATATATAGGGGCCTCCCATATATTTTGCTCCAGAAGCACTGATACTACGGGAAGCGATGATGCGCTTTCCTTGCCATTTGAAATCAACAAGTGAAATATTACCCGCATTGAGATAGGTTACTTCAACAGACTCTTTATTTGTCCCTGTCTCGCATTGATAGGCAGTAACCTCTGTTGTTGGCTCTGGATCATCTGGCACTTCAATAACTAAAGAGCCAGCAAAAGCATTAAGTGAACCGAAGAGCGGTAGGCTTAAAGCAGTAAAAAATCCTACAATAAAAGCAATTTTTTTCATGATATTTCCTCAGTTATTTAAAATAATAACAGTGATTCATCCTTACAGAGGATGGGGTTTTTTTCTTCTGGATCTTGGATAAGATCATAAAGTGTTACTTCTTTATTTTTCTCCCACAAGATATATTGCTCCCCTACATATTTTGCTCCAGAAGCAGCAATAACATTTGCAGCGATAATACGATCGCCTTTCCATTTGAAATCAACCAATGAAATATCATCAGCGTTGTAATAGGTTGCTTCAACGCGTTCTTTATTTGCACCCATATCACATTGATAGGTTATGGTCTGTGTTTCTGGATTACCTGACACTTCAATGACTAAAGCAGCAGCTAAGCTACTGCTGACATTGAAGAATAATAAAGAGGAAAAAAATCCTAAAATTTGTAGAGTTTTTTTCATAATGCTTCCCTATGTGAAAAGTAATTTGTCTTTAATGTGATGGTGTCTACGGCAGGATTCGAACCTGCGACCCCAGGATTCATACCACTTCGATTTTCACCGCCAACCTTATTGGTTGTTTGTGGTCTGGACTGTCTCTTCACCTTGAAGCTCGCGCCTTTTAGGTGCTGCCCGTTCAGTCTCTACACCTTCCTCTCATGTGAAGAGAGGCTTGGCTCGGGATTGGCATATCGTTTTGCCCATGAAGCTTTCCCCGAATTTGAGCAGATCCGCTTTGTGGATTTCTCCTCAAAGCGCCCAATTTCTTTAGGAATCCTGTGCTCTATCCTACTGAGCTACGTAGACATCATCATAACTATTCCTTTAATAGAAGTATAAAAACGAATCAATTATATTCAATATGAATTAACGAATTTCTGTTAATTTTTGTTCCAAAAAGGATAAAACTGCATCTGGTGGAACATTTTTTGCAATAAATGATTGGCCAAGTCCGCGTGTCAAAATAAAGGTCAAATTATTTTGTGAAACTTTTTTATCTTGAGCAATGAGAGTCATTAATGTTTCAGCATCTGGTAGATCTCCTGGGATATCCTTTAACCGTGTAGGTAAACCTACAGCTTTAAGGTGTGCTTCGATACGATGTGTGAGTGTGGGGTCACATAGATTCAGTTGTGCAGAGAATTGATGGGCAAGAATCATTCCAATTGCTACAGCTTCACCGTGAATTAAACGCTTTGAATCATAAGTGGTTGCTGTTTCAAGCATGTGTCCAAAGGTATGACCGAGGTTCAAAAGTGCACGTTCTCCAGTTTCGTATTCATCACGGGCGACTATGGCAGCTTTAAATTGGCATGAGCGAACAATGGCTTCTATTCTTATCGCGCCATTAGAAAAAATTTCTTGTCCGTTTTTTTCAAGCCATTCAAAGAAATCAGGCTGATTAATAAGTCCATATTTGACCATTTCCGCATAACCTGCGCGAAATTCACGTGGTGGGAGTGTATCAAGAACAGATGTGTCAGCAATAACACATTGAGGTTGATAAAAAGCACCAATAAGATTTTTACCATATCGGCTGTTGATCCCTGTTTTTCCACCAACAGAGGAATCAATTTGTGCAAGAAGCGTTGTGGGCATCTGAATGAAGTTCATTCCGCGGCGGATCATACTTGCTGCAAATCCTGCTAGATCTCCGATGACACCGCCACCAAAAGCAATCACACAGTCACCTCTTTCTAAACGTGCGGAAAGAATTTGGTCGATGACAGTTTGCAAGGTTGAAAATGATTTTGATTGTTCTCCTGCTTTTACAATAATAGGGACAGTATGAATTTTATTTTTTGTTAATTCTTTTTGTAATGTATCTAAATGGAGAGGAGCAACATTTGTATCTGTAACAACTGCCAAACGCGTTTGATGAAAATCTTTTGCTTGAAGAGAATGCTTAATTTGTAATGCAGCTTGCGCAATAAGATCTGGACCAATGATGATATCGTAACAGTGCTTGTCTAATTTAATGGTGACGGTTTTGGCTTGCATGCTTGTTCTTTCTATCGTTATTTTTTTGTATAGAGGTAATGTTGTAGAGATCGTATGACATTTTTTGCTACACTGTAGGGACTTTCTTTATGACTGTTAATTGTTACGTTTGCTTTTGCATAGAGAGGATAACGCTGTTCCATGAGTTTTTGCATTGTTTCTTGAGGATTTACTGTTTGAAGAAGCGGTCGTGTTGGACGCTTGGAAACACGTTGCATCAGGATATCAAGATCTGCTTTGAGCCAGATAGATATTCCATTTTGCTGAATAGCTTTTCGTGTATCTTGATTTATGTAAGCACCGCCACCCGTTGCTAAGACAAGAGGACCTTTTTTTATAAGATTGAGAATAACACGCTGTTCAAGGGAACGAAATTCCGCTTCACCATAGATTTTAAAAATTTCTGTGATAGACAGTTGTGCTGCTTTTTCAATTTCTTGGTCAGAATCATAAAAGGGTAAATCGAGCATGGTGGCAACACGTCTTCCGATGACTGATTTTCCTGCTCCCATAAGACCAACAAACACAAGAGCTTGATTATCAAGGGATGATAAGATTTGTCTTTTTATTTGTGACAGGGGGGGGTGTTGGGATCGATTACTTTTCATAGCTTATTTCGGCATTTATCTGTTTTAAAGTCAATTCCTGTTAATCTTTATAAGATAGAATAAGGGATAGAGTATTTTGGAAAAGTTTATTATTTTATGCCAACATTAACCAGACTTTTGATGATTCTTTTCATTTTGTTTGCTATTCTTTTTAGTATAATGATCATTCTTGTCGTTTTTGTTGAACCCGTAACTGTGGATATGTCTGTTGATGTCCCTTTGGATTCGCTGACTCTTTCTTTGAGAATGAATCAATGAAAAGTAACATTGTGATAGAGCGTTTTCTTGAAATGATGAGTGCTGAGCGAGGTGCTTCTGCTCATACGCTTGCGGCTTATCAGCATGATTTACAGTGGGCGCAAGAGGAATTGTCTTCGCATTCGGTTTCGCTTCTTTCAGCGCAAAAGGAGGATCTTATTGGTCTTTTGTCGCTCATGCATACGTTTGGTTTTGCTGCAACTTCACAAGCGCGCCGTTTATCAACATTGCGTCAATTCTATCAGTTTCTTTATGCAGAAGGATTAAGAGCCGATGATCCTTCCCATGATATTGATGCTCCTCGCCAAGGGCGTTCTTTGCCCAAAATTATCAGTGAAGATGCAGTGACAAAATTTCTTGATTTGGCGCAGGTGGAGGTTAATCAAGCAGACTATGGATCTAAGGATTATCTGCGTGCATTGCGTCTTCAGCTGCTCAGCGAAATGCTTTATGCGACAGGATTACGCATTAGTGAGTTGGTGAGTCTGCCTGTGCAGGCTGTTCGAGGGAAAGCATACAGTATTTTGGTTCGCGGTAAGGGAAAAAAAGAACGAATGGTGCTGTTATCAAAAAAAGCCCACCAAATTCTTTTGCAGTGGTTGGATTTGCGTGATCAGGGAGAAGATGCTAAAAGCCTTTATCTTTTTCCGGCGCATTCAGAAACAGGCTATATTGCGCGTCAAGTTGTTGCGCGGGAATTGAAAAATCTTGCTAAAAGGGCTGGAATAAAAAGTGAAAGCTTTTCTCCCCATGTGTTGCGTCATGCTTTTGCTAGTCATCTTTTGCAAAATGGTGCTGATTTGCGTGCCGTTCAACATTTGTTAGGTCATTCTGATATTTCTACCACTCAGATTTATACCCATGTGTTGGAAGAGGGACTTTATCGTCTCGTTAATGAGCATCATCCACTTGCCGATGCGTAAAAGGCTCGTTAAAGAAAAGGTGATGTTTTTGAAAAAGACTTTATAAAGCAAATTATAAGTGTATAAGTGACACTGAATGAGTTGGTACAAATGTATAATTATCTTGATTTTGAAAAACCAGTTGCTGATCTTGATGGAAAAATTCTTGAATTAAAAAAAATTTCTCAGGAAAAAGACAGTCTTGATATGAGTGACGAGATTGCACGTCTTGAAGTGCGTTCCCAAACGGCGTTACGCGATCTTTATAAAAAATTGTCGCCGTGGCAAAAAACACAAGTTGCTCGTCATCCTGATCGTCCGCATTTTATGGACTATTCTAAGCGCCTATTGAGTGATGTGACACCTTTGGCAGGAGATCGAAAGTTTGCTGAAGATGAAGCTATTCAAGCTGGATTTGCACGCTTTAAGGGAGAAGCAGTTGCTTACATCGGTCAAGAAAAAGGTCATGATACGCAAACACGTTTGCGCTATAATTTTGGTTCTGCTCGTCCAGAGGGATATCGTAAAGCTGTCCGTATTATGGAAATGGCTGACCGATTTGGTTTACCGCTCCTTACTTTTGTTGATACAGCGGGTGCTTATCCTGGGGTAAGCGCTGAAGAACGTGGGCAAGCTGAAGCAATTGCTCAATCAACCGCTGCAACTTTGCGCCTAAAGGTTCCTGTTGTATCCGTTGTGATTGGAGAAGGTGGTTCTGGGGGGGCGATAGCCATTGCGGCTGCCAATAAAGTGTATATGTTAGAACATGCGATTTATTCGGTTATTTCTCCAGAAGGAGCAGCGTCTATTTTATGGCGTGATCCAGCACGTGCAAAAGATGCTGCAATGAATATGCGTATTACCGCTCAAGATTTGCTTCGCTTAAAGATTATTGATGGCATTATCTCAGAGCCTGTAGGAGGAGCGCATCGTGATAAAGAGATTGCTATTGATGCAACGGGTGAGATTATTTCAGAGGCTTTAAAAGCTATGGCTGGAAAAGATGGTGAAGTTCTTAAACAAGAGCGAAGGGAAAAATATCTTCAAATTGGTCGATCTTTGGCGTAAGTCGTTTTTATGAGGGGTGTTGGATTGGAGTTTTTTCGATGACGTTTAACAAATTCCTGGCTGTGTGTGTGTTGTTTGTAATGGGAATATTGACGGCCTGTGAAGGAAGATTACCAGCTTCTATTCGTGCTAAAGTTGAGCAGCCTCTTCCGCAAGAAATCCAGAATAGAATGGCTTTGTACGATATTGATCCCTATGCACCAATTGTAATGCGCTTTTTCAAGGAAGAAAATCTTGCTGAAGTTTGGAAGCAATCTCGTTCAGGTCCTTTTATCTTGGTTGCTCGTTATGGTATTTGCAAATGGTCTGGTAAGCTTGGACCTAAATATAAAGAAGGGGATCTACAGACACCAGAAGGTTTTTATACGATTACTGCAAACCAAATGAATCCTTATTCAAAATATTATCTTTCTTTTAATATAGGATTTCCTAACCTTTATGATCAGGAAAATGGTCGGACAGGAAGCAATCTTATGGTGCATGGTTCTTGCTTTTCTGCCGGTTGTTATTCTATGAGTGATAAGAATATGGCGCAAATTTATGCCTTTGCGCGCGACGCTTTTAAAGGAGGACAAAGAGCATTTCAGTTGCAGGCTTTTCCTTTCCGCATGACCAAGGATAATATGTTGCGTCATAGCAATGATCCTCATTATCCATTCTGGGTGATGCTTAAGAAAGGTTATGATTTTTTTGAAGAAAATCGTCAACCACCAATCGTTGAAGTGTATGGAAAACGTTACGTTTTTAATCGCGATGTTGATAAAACTTCAGTTTCCCTCATGAAGTGAGTGTTATTTTATTCCGCTATACTGTAAAATACCATCGCTTACGATGGCGATACAGGATATGCAAAAATCTTATGCATGAGATTCTTAAGGGAGTTACCTATTTTAAACGCTGAGTTTGTTTATAAAGTTTTATGTCAGTAAATCGAAATAGGAGGACCAAGAGCAACTTGCCCAGAGAATTTGCGTTGTTTGCAGACCAGTATGGATGGCAATTTTGGTTTTCTCGTGGAGAGTGAATTAACATAAAATGTTTCTCTCTTTTTACTTTCAAAGGGTTTTATTCTTTTATCCTGTAAAGTATTGTCTTATCGTACTGGTCTATAAGATGCATCTAAAAATACGTTATCAGCTCTGTTGATTTTAGTTTTTTTGCTTAAACTTAAGAGGGGTTTGTTTCAATCAGCTCGGGAAATATAGAGTTAAGTAGAGTATTTAAAACCAAGAACCTATCCAATGGAGTTTTTGAAATGAATCACATGAAGTGTACGTCGAAAAAAAACAACCTGATTGATTGGTAAATATTAAAAAATTTTACAATAACAATTTGATTTATAATTTTCTGTTTTAATAAGAGCTTGAATATCATGAGGTTTTTTATCTAAAAATCTGTTTATGATAAATCAATCAAAATTATTCGCTTGCACATTCCAAGCGCAAAGCGCTGCATGGATAAAATTGTACAATAAAAATGCCTCTCATGAATCGTCTCATGTGCCGAGAGCTACCAAATATTGGGGGCTGGCAAAATCTATGGTGGAGCTGTTTTGTTTTTTTTTAAGCGTAAAGAGGCTATAGCTCGATGGATTTAACGTTGTAAAGGAGAATTAAAACTTTATTCCTGGAATGATGAGAGGGTTTTCCAAGAGAGCTGTTTTGTCTGCAGTATCTATGGCTGGTTTATTAAAAAAAGCATTGAGAAGTTTTTGTATTGCTTCTTTTTCAACACCATCGGCAATAATGACAAAACGTGTTTGTTTTATTCCTTTTGGCCATGCTGGAAGTCTGATGGGGGGATGAAAAAATGTTTGTACACCATGTAATACAAGGGGGCGATAAGGATCATCACGCAATGCGATTATTGCTTTAATACGGAGTAATTTTGTACCATAACGGTCTTGTAGGAGATCTAAAAAAGCTTCAATTGTGGCATAATCAACAAGATCTTCACAATCTAATGAAAAGGTGCGAATGGTTTTATGGGGAGCATGATCGTGTGGAGCGGTGGTAAGATTTTGCTTAAGGTGTGTATTTTCTCCTGTTTCATTCCATAATGTGTGATTTATTAGTAGATTTGAGCAGAAATTTTCAGAGTGGACATCAATGATTTGTGCTGTAGGATTTATTGTTTTAAGCGTGTTAAGGAGCGTATTAGAAAAGGATTGTGGGGCTGTGAGATCTGTTTTGGTGAGAATAATTTTATCAGCAAGGATTAATTGTTTATATATTTCAGGATAGCGCTCGCATATGGAAAGTGTGCTTAATGTATCAAATGTTGCAAGAACAGCATTTATGGACAGTGTTTGAATAAACAGTGGGTGGCTTAACAGTATTTGTAAAATAGGGACGGGATCAGCTATCCCTGTTGTTTCAATAATAATGTGATTGAGTTGTTTGATCTGTCCTGTCTCGACGCGATTGATTAAATCCACTAATGTATCAATGAGATCACTGCGTAAATTGCAGCATAAACAGCCATTGGCAAGCTCAATAATTCCTTCTGTCGCCTTTTCAACAAGAAGATGGTCAATACTGATTTCGCCAAATTCATTAATGATAACAGCACATTCCGTTAAGAGAGAGTCTTGTAACAGACGGTTGAGCAAAGTTGTTTTGCCAGAGCCTAAAAAACCAGTGATAAGCGTGAGAGGAATGCGCTTCATTTTCATTTTAATCATCAACCGTGGTTCTGTTTTAAAGAAACATATCTTGCGACGTCAACCCCATTCATAATGAGGTGTGAGGAATATGTGATGGATAATTGCCTACGAAATCCATTTTATCACTCCTTTTAAGTTTATAAAGGTAAATGCGGGTGCAATCATGCACTTTTTCAGTGCTCGTGTTATAATAATTTTTGGAATTTGAAAGGTCTTATAGGAAGAGTTTTAATTCCTTACTTTGATTATTTTATCTATTATGCTCATCCATTTTGTGATGTGAAAGAGAGGGATTTTAATTGATTCAACAGCGATGGATTTGAAATAAGAGAATTTTACGGTATTGGCGGTTATACGGTATTTGTGGTTCTGACATACGGGGCAAAATAATTAATCATAAATTATGAATTGTAGCTTACGGCTTTTTTATAGAATAGTTTGC
Source organism: Bartonella mastomydis (assembly GCF_900185775.1). NCBI lineage: Bacteria > Pseudomonadati > Pseudomonadota > Alphaproteobacteria > Hyphomicrobiales > Bartonellaceae > Bartonella > Bartonella mastomydis. Next base: position 371,117 of record NZ_LT883137.1, on the reverse strand, counting down.
GCGTCTTTTATACGGACTATGGGGTTTTTTTAGTGGTTTTACTGTTATTTTAGGCGTCTGTGGACTACGAATGAGATGGACTACTAAAGGATGAGAAAAAGAAGGTGGAGCTGTGATAAATGGTGAGGTGAGAATAATATTTCCTTGATCATCATATGAATTGGCATGCATTTTTATGGCTTCAGGCGTGCATGTTTGTTGGCTCATATTGTTGGCTTGCGTTATGTTGCTCCCATAAGGTTTTAATGTTGTAAGTGTTAGTTGGGGGCCTCCTTGATGCAAAAAACCTATTTCAAGAAGTTGTGCCGCTTTTTCTTCCCTTTCACTTATGTTGTTTGCCCCTAGAATAACAGCAATAATTGTACGTTTATTGCGGGTGGCTGAGGCAACAAGATTAAAACCAGAGGCACAAATAAAGCCTGTTTTCATACCGTCTATTCCATAAAAACGACCAATGAGGTTGTTTGAGTTATGCTGGATTTTTCGGTTATTACCAAAATCAATGGCTGGAATAGAAAAATAATGAGCATATTGTGGAAATTCCCGACGTATTTGGACAGCTAAAAGAGCAATATCACGTGCGGTGGAATAGTTTTGAGGATCTGGTAAACCACTTGCGTTTGCAAAATGGGTGCCAAACATGCCTAAACGTTTAGCTTCGCTATTCATTTTGCGTACAAAAGCTTTCTGTGAACCAGCAACGGCCTCACTCATGGCAATGGCCAAATCATTGGTTGATTTAACCATGGTGATACTTAAGGCTGTATCAAGTGTGAGAACAGAACCAGCTTTATAGCCTGAACGATACGCGGGAGCTTTTGCAGCATATTCGCTGATGGTGATAGGTTTATTGGGTGAAATTTCCCCTCGGCTCATGGCACGAAAAATAACATACGCGGTCATTAATTTTGTTAAGGACGCTGGATACCAACGCTCAAAAGCTTGATTATGTTTTAAGATATGTCCCGTTGTAACATCAACAGAAATAAAAGGCTGTGCTAAAGCAAAAGTGCTCGACAAACTCAAAATGAAATAAAAAAATAAATTATAGAAGAGACGTTGCATGAGTTTAAATTCAGTTCCTTCTTATTCATTATTTAGAATTATTTTAATGTAGCATATAAAGCTTTTAAGTCTAGGATTAGAGAGAACAGATGGTTAATTATTGTATTGAGTTATGTCTCATGGATAAAAAACAACACTCATTTTTATTTTTCCCTTAAATTTGGTTTGATAAGTTAAGTCTCTCAAGAAATACTTTTTAAATAATGAAGATTGTAAAAGATTTCAGGTTCTTGAGGGGATTGATGTTTTTTTGGAAGGAACAAGCTCGTATAACCATACATTCTGCCTGTTATTCTATTATATAAATATTGATTTGTGATGATCATTCACTGTTTTACATATTGAATGAGGCTTTTGAGTATCATACGACTTTCTCATTCCAAATCTATTCCACGTTGAATAAGGATAAATTATATTTATAAATCAATACCCTGTGTGTTATTTAAACGATTTTAAGGAGAGAAAGAATGCTTTCTCAAAAAATTCATACATTCATCATTTTTGATGATGTGTGTTTTATAATTTTGGATAAGAAAATTTGAAATATCTCTCTTATATTTTTGTTTCATATGCTGCATTTAACACATAAAGTGATGTTTTTTATCAATCAAGATTGTGTTTCATGATGCTTCAGTTTTTGAAGCTTTTGAACAGCAGATGGTGGCATAGGAGGAGGGGTAGGATCTTGAGCGGCTAAGAGAAGCAGTTCATCACACGCTTCTTCAGTTTTTTGAATCAGTTGATTTAGAAAATCACGTTTGCTTAAACCAGCTTCTATTGGAGGAAGAATACGAACACGAATTGTTCCGGGATAACGGCGGAAATTACCTCGTGGCCAATATAAACCTGCATTGTGCGCAATAGGGACAACTTGAAGTCCTAATTCATTATAGAGCGCGACAATACCTGACTTATAATCTGGTTCTTGACCAGGTTGTCGGCGTGTCCCTTCAGGAAAAATGAGGATTTGGCGTCCTTGTTTTACTTTCTCTTTTGCTTTTTGTATAACCATTTTTAAGGCTTTGATGGGCGTTGTGCGGTTAATGGGGATAATTTGTGTTTTTGCCATATACCAGCCAAACAAGGGAATCCACATCAATTCACGTTTTAAAATGAGAGTGGGGTCATCAAAATAGGGAACAAGGCTAAAAGTTTCCCATGCAGATTGATGTTTTGGAGCAATGATATAGGGTCCTTGGGGGAGGTTTTCTAATCCTTCAATTTCATAACGTGTGCCTGCGATGTATTTTTGCAAAAAGAGTGTAACGCGCGCCCATGTTTTAGGAACAATCCATGCCTTTTTTCGAGGCATGAGAAAATAAACGGGAGCGTAAAGAATCATTTGTATGAAAGTTGTGGTATAAAAAGCGAATGTAAAAAGAATAGAACGAAGGATAAGCACTATATTTTCCATTTTATATCTATAAGAAGACTTCGTATATAATATAATTTGCATGAGAAAACATCTTCTTTATGTTTTTTCAAGCATCTATTTTTTCGGTAATTTATTTTCTGATATTTAAAAACAGAAGGAAAGAGGTTGATGGAATTACAAAAAGATAAACTTTTTATTCCACGGATTTTATCTATTGCGGGAACAGATCCTTCTGGTGGTGCTGGAATGCAGGCGGATTTGAAGGTTTTTTCAGCTATGAAAACTTATGGTATGAGTGTGGTTACAGCTGTTGTTGCACAAAATACTCAGGGCGTGCGTGCTTTTCAGGCATTAGAGGCTTCTTTTGTTGCTGATCAAATTGATTCTGTTTTTGAGGATATCCACGTTGATGCCGTTAAAATTGGTATGGTTGCAAATGCTCAAATTGCACAGGCTATTGCAGAACGTCTTGCTTATCATAAAGCGCGTTTCATTGTTTTTGATCCGGTTATGGTTGCAAAAAGTGGTGATGTTCTTTTAAAGCCTGATGCCGTTGAAATTATGCGTGATGTTCTTATGCCGATGTCAACTTTGATCACGCCAAATTTGCCTGAAGCTGCACTGTTATTGGGATGTGATGTACAATGGTCTTTAGAGGCTATGTATCAATATGCTCCACGACTTTTGGCGCTAGGATGTCATGCCGTTTTGTTAAAAGGCGGACATTTGAATACGCTTACTAAAAATAGTACAGAAAATTACGATTGTTCTAGTCCAGATCTTTATTGTGATCGTGAAAATCTGGTTATGCTTGAAGCTTCTCGTCTTTCAACCACGCATGATCATGGGACAGGATGTACCATTTCTGCTGCCATCGCAGCTTTATTGCCTACACAACCTTTGGATTGTGCTGTTAAACAAGCAAAAGATTATTTACATGGAGCATTATCTGCCTCAAATGCTTTGCAAGTTGGGAAAGGACGAGGTCCACTTCACCATTTTTATGCATTGTGGAAAGATTGATACAACAATTGAAGGTGAAAAATCTCCATTCTATGAATTTGTTTCGTCATTATATGCCATTTGGGATTTATCACGGATAACTGTTAATGCATTGTAGCTTAACAGTTGTTTTGTATTTAAGAAAAATAAGAGAGAAAAAAGTTATAATTTGTTGCTTTTATATATGTTTTTTACGATTAATATATCGCCTTGTAAAAAGCAATTTTAAATGTAAAAAAAGAAAGCGAGAGACTCCTATAACTCAAGAGTTGATGGCAAAAAAGGTAGAGGGAAAGACTTTTTACAAGACGATATTAAAGATCGTTGATCCTATCATATTTATATTGATCGATTGGTGGGTTATATTTGCGTTCTGCTGAAAATAATAAATTCTCTTCATTGATGAGCAAAAAAGAGTCCGTCGCTAAATAACCATGTGTTTATTGGAATAAACTTTAAATTCACCAAAGTTTATAAAACCCAATTTTTTATAAATGCTCATTCCCTCATGAGATGCTTGCATCCCAATAACATGACAATTCTTTCTTTTTAAATGCTGAATGGCAATTTTTGTCATGAATGTTCCAATACCTTTTTTCTGAAAATCTGGATGGGTAACAATATCATACACGCCACCAATGCCATCCGCTTTCATACAAAAGCATATGGCTACAGGATTGTTATTGATATAACCAATGAACAGATCTACATTAGGATCTTTTTTATAACAGCCTCCTATCGTTTCATAAAATATGACCGCCTCTTTATCAAAAGGCTTGAAGACGGATGCCATAACATTTCCGTAATCTCTAAAATCTTGAAGTGATTCAACTTCCTTGGTTTTGAAGTTATCTGGCTGAAACGCAATATGTGAATCTATATCTTGCGCTAAAGCCGCCATTCCTATCTCTGTTTCAACATGCTTTAAACCAATAGATAAGAGAACTTCATCAACGTTGTAATGAGATGAATGAGGTCCAACCCACCAAGCCAAAGGAAGTTTCTGTGCATTGAAAGAATCGATTATGGACTTTGCTTGGCTTACAGGTACCGTTTCTTGTAAATTTTTAGCAGAGATAATGTTGAATGTGTCTGAAGAAAATGTTGAATGAACAGAAGATACGCCATTTGAAAAATCAATAACCTGCATTTGGGGACATAATTTTGGTAAAAACAGACCTTTGAACAAAAATTATTTTCTAATGATAAGTTAATTTTTGTTTTGTTTAACATTTGTTTTTCTTGCCATTTCTCATTGATCTTTTAATGTTGAGGGTTGTAAAAAATTCCTTAGCTCAAAAGTAACCTTAAATTCTTTTGTATAAGCTTTTATAATCTAAACGGTCGCAAAAAATCCGCTGCCAATATTAAAAAAATTACCCTTGAGATGGTAAGAGACAGTGAAAAATATTGTTAGAAAAAATGCCTTTGGATAAAATACTTCTGAAAAAGCCAAAGTTATTGTTACCAAACAGCGTCATAAACCAATGGGAATTGTCTCAAGTTTATTTTACACGAGGGACCTAGCAAATTACAGTGATTTCCTAAAGAAATGCTGCTTAAATCACTTTCATATAAGTAATGGCTATTTTTTCTGAGCTAAAAATGATTATTCGATGATCGAGGAGCAAAATCCGATAGATGCTTTACAAGAAGTTACGAATCTTAAGAAAAAACTTCGAAAGATCTCTGAAACTTTTTTAGAGAAGCCTTCAAAAATGATTTGAAAAAAGGAATCGATATAAAATCTGCTAGCAACCTACGATTATGGCGCTACGGAAGAATAAATAAATTAAAATCCAATAATCAAAACTCAAATGGAGCGGGCGATGGGATTCGAACCCACGACCCCAACCTTGGCAAGGTTGTGCTCTACCCCTGAGCTACACCCGCTCACCGATTCGATATATACTTTGCTTGTATGGCGTAGCCTTTTATGAATTGCAACAAAAAAATATCATCTCAGTTTGATTTATTTTGTCTATGTTTCGATAAAATGAAATAAAGATTGATTTTAGAAGATTTTTCAGTAATAAATTGTTCCTTTTTTAATTTTTGCATGGAGAGGGGTGGAGTATAATGTTGAAGAGAATAAATATATTAGGGATTGTCATCGCAGCTGTTTTTATGATGAACACTGTTGCAAAAGCCGATGACCAAGTTAAGCACGTTAAAGTTGCTTTAACACAAATTATGATCCATCCTGCGGCGGATGCTGTTCGTAAAGGGGTGGAAGATGTTCTTGCAGAAAATGGCTATAAGCAAGGTGAAAATTTTCAACTGACTTTTTTATCGGCACAGGGCAATATTTCAACAGCAACGCAAATTGCACGTAAATTTGTTGGTGATAAACCCGATGTTATTGTAGCGATTACCACACCTTCAGCACAAACAATGCTTGCAGCAACAAAAACAATTCCTATCGTTTTTGCAGCGATTTCTGATCCTATTGGAGCTAAAATCGTTTCTTCGCTGACCAAACCTGGTGGTAATATGACGGGGAGTTCTGATCGTATCGATGTTGCTGAAAGTGTTAAACTTTTACAAGAAGTAAAACCAGATTTGAAAAAAATTGGTTATCTTTATAATGCCTCTGAAGCAAATTCTGTTTCAACCCTTAAGACGTTAAAGGATGTGGCAAAAAAAGCTGGAATTGAAATCATTCCTTCATCGGCACCAAAACCTTCTGATGTTCAGGCAGCAACACGCGCTTTAATCGGGAAGGTCGATGTTATTTTTGTCCCTGCTGATAATACGATTCTGTCTGTTTTAGAAGGAGCCATAAAGGTCACACAGGAAGCCAATATGCCTGTGTTTACTGTTGATGCGAATACGATAGGACGTGGTCCTTTTATGACGCAAGGTGTGAATTTCTACGATGTTGGGGTCGATGCTGGGAAGTTGGTTGTGCGTATTCTAAAGGGTGAAAAGCCTGGTGATATTGATGTTGTGCAGGCCGCTAATAATGACATTCGAATTGATCTGAAAGCAGCAAAAAAGGCAGGAATTATTATCCCGCAGGCCGTTATTGACCGCGCAACAAAAGTCATTCAATAACTTTTGTTGAGAGAGTGTTGATACAATAAAGTACGTTACGTTTTCATGGGGATTTTCTTTACATGAATATATTTGCCTTTTCTGGCGCGGTGGAATTAGGTCTTATTTATGCGTTTGTAGCTATAGGGGTTTATCTCTCATTTCGCGTTTTGGACTTTCCGGATTTAACGGTTGATGGCTCGTTTCTTCTCGGGTCCTGTGTCTGTGGCGTCTTGATTCTTTTAGGTTTTAATGCATGGACAGCTATGGCATGTGCTTTTTGTGCGGGTATGGTAGCAGGTTTGGTAACAGCTCTGTTGAATTTGCGTTTTGGCATTTTGAATCTGTTGGCTTCCATTTTAACAATGTCAGCACTTTATACGGTTAATCTTCGTATTATGGGAATTATGGGAGGGTCCAATGTTAATTTGGCGCTTGCTGATACAGCCTTAACACCCTTTTATAATTTGTTTGGGTTGTCTGATATCTTTGTGCGTCCTCTTTTCGTTGGGATTGTATTGCTTGTTGTAGCGTTTTTGATTTGGCGCTTTTTAGAAAGTGAAATAGGTCTTGCTATGCGTGCAATGGGTGCTAATCCACGCATGGCGACGGCGCAAGGGGTTCATACATCTGCATTGATTTATTTTGGTATGGGGCTTTCCAATGCCTGTGTTGCACTTGGTGGTTCTCTTTATATTCAAACTGCAATTGCAACAGATATTACCGGTGGAATTGGTACAATTGTTTTTGGGTTGGCCGCCGTGATTATTGGCGAAACGCTCTTTCGTACGCGCAATATTTTTTGGATTATAATCAGCTGTATTGTGGGGTCTGTGCTTTATCGTGTGGCGGTGCAATTTGCTTTTGAAGCCAATGGAATTGGTATTGATACCTCAACAGATCTTCAGTTGATTACGTCACTGTTGGTTGTGTTAACTCTTATTGTGCCACGCTATTGGAGGAGGCGTAAACGTGATTGAGCTTTTTCATGTTGGGGTCACATTTAAACCGCAAACGCCTTTGGAAAAACAGGCTTTAATTGATATTAACCTCAAAATTGATCAGGGTAGCTTTGTTACGGTTATCGGTTCAAATGGTGCGGGTAAATCAACGTTGCTCAGTGTTTTGGCAGGCGAAACACTTCCCTCGACAGGAAAAGTGGTAATCAATGGACAAAATGTTTCTAGGCAATCAGTCAGTGAACGTGCTGGAAAGGTAGCCTGTGTTTTTCAAGATTCGTTAAAGGGAAGTTGTGGTTCTTTAACAATTGAAGAAAATTTGGCTCTTGCTGCTCTTCGAGGAAATCGTCGTAGTTTGCGTTCAGCTTTAAACCATGAAAAAAGACAATTTTTTCGAGATAAAATTGCTCAATTAGGAATTGGTCTTGAAGCTTATATTCAAAATCCTATGGACAGTTTATCTGGTGGACAACGCCAAGCCGTTTGTCTTGTGATGGCAACGTTAGCTCATGCAGATGTTTTATTACTGGATGAACATACCTCAGCACTGGATCCTGGGATGGCTGATTTTGTGATGCGGTTGACAGAAAAAATCGTTGAAGAGAAAAAATTAACGACTATTATGGTCACCCATTCTATGCGTCAGGCTCTTGATTATGGAGATCGCACACTGATGTTGCATGGTGGAAAAGTGATTTTGGATGTCTGTCATGAAGAGCGTAAGGGCTTGAATGTTAATGATTTAATTCACATGTTTCAGAAAGTTCGCGGGGAAGTTCTTGATAACGATGAACTATTAATGGATTAATGGTTTGGCTCAGAAAAAAGCACATGAGGTTGATCAATTTCTAACGCGTTTCTCACGTGCTTTTCCTATTGTTCTCATTTATGGTCCAGATCGTGGTCTTATTTGTGAACGTGCCCAACGTTTTGCCAAGCTTACAAAGGTCGCAATAGAAGATCCATTTTCGACAATTCGTTTGGATGCTGCTGAAATTGATAAAGATCCCGCACGTTTGGAAAATGAAGCGCGGACTTTATCGCTTTTTGGGGGGGATCGTTTGATATGGATTTCTAATGCTGCTAACCAAAAAGGTTTTCTTACAGCCTTGAAGCTTTTAATTGAGAAACCACCAGAGAAAAGTTTTATTCTCATCGAGGCAGGGGATTTGAAAAAAGGAACTGGGTTGCGCAATGCTGTTGAAACGGCGGCAAATGCAATGGCTTTGCCCTGTTTTGCCGATGATATGCGCTCTCTTGACGGTTTGATTGATGAGGTTTTAGGACAGTTTAAGAAGACTCTTTCTTTGGATGCACGTAGATGGTTGCATGAAATTTTAGGGGTAGATCGTCTTGTATCACGAGGTGAATTAGAAAAACTTTGTCTTTATGCTTCAAATGTTCATATTACTCTTGAAGATGTAAAAGCGGTTGTAAGTGATGTCAGTGCTCTTTCTCAAGATGAAGTCATTGATGCTCTTTTATTGGGTGATATATCAGGCTTTGAAGCGCATTTTAATCGACATGCAGCATTGCAGGGGGCGCTTTTTTTTATTTTAAGTACAGCACAAAGGCATTTTCAGCAATTACAGCTCTTGCGTTATCAGGTGGAGGTTGAAGGAAAATCGCCTTTTACAGTGGTTTCTCAAGCGCGTCCTCCTATTTTTTTTCAACGGAAAAAAATTGTTGAACAAGCTTTAAAATATTGGAATTTAGAACAAATTTCTTACGCGATGGAAAAAATTCAGACTGCTGTTTTAGAAAGCCGTAAAAATCCGCTTTTGGGTGAGGACATCATTCGTCAAGCTTTGTTAGGGCTTACAATTATTGCACGACGGCAAATGGCCGCTTAACATATTTAAAAAATGATAATCTTTTATTTTGAGTGCAGCTCAGGAGCATTTTCAGCAATTATAGCTCTTGCGTTATTAGGTAGAGGTTGAAGGGAAAGCGCCTTTTACAGTGGTTTCTCAAGCGCGCCCTCCCATTTTTTTCAACGGAAAAAAATTGTTGAACAAGCTTTAAAATATTGGAACTTAGAACAGATTTCTTACGCAATGAAAAAATTCAGACTGCTGTTTTATATAGTCGTAAAAAGGCATGTGGAGAAGAAGTTCTTATTGTAAGGTGCAAAAGACATGATTTTGATTAAACTCAACATAAGAAGACTTAAAATGAAATAATTCTGCGAAGGGATCTCTTCCAATATAATAAATAATGTCATTATCTTTATGAATCAATGCGTTGTATGATCGTAAGAAATGAAGTGAGAATTTTAAGTTTGGTGTTACATTTTTCGTCACGTATGTTTTGCATTTTCTGATTCAAATGATCTGTTGTCAGTTTGCGCAGGTGATAATGGGTAAACTGCGTTATTCTCTTTATTCTCTAGTTGTAGTTTTTTAATATTTTGCGCATAACTCATTAAGATGAACAAACAGAAAATTATGTTTTTACAACTGTCTTTTTTTGCCATTTGCAAAGAATCTTTAAAGGTGAAAGATGCCCCATATTCAATTTGAAAAAATAGCGCTCATTGGGATTGGTCTGATTGGATCTTCTTTAGCAAGAGTAATTAAAAAGAAAAAGCTTTCAGCTCAGGTTTCTATTGCAACACGTCGTCAAGAAACACTGGAAAGAGCGCGTGAATTGGAACTTGGAGATTTTTATACAACGGATAATGCAAAGGCTGTTGAAAGTGCTGATCTCGTTATTATTTCTGTTCCTGTTGGAGCGAGTGCAGAGGTGGCAAAAAACATTCATGATCATTTAAAGCCAGGGGCGATTGTGAGTGATGTTGGTTCTACAAAAGAATTGGTTATTACAGAAATGGCGCCTTTATTGCCAAAAACGGTTCATTTTATTCCGGGACATCCTATTGCTGGAACGGAATATTCGGGTCCGGATGCTGGTTTTGCTGATTTATTTATGAATCGTTGGTGTATTTTAACGCCTTTTGCGGATAGTGATGTGGCGGCTGTCGCACAATTGACAGCGTTTTGGGAAGCTTGTGGGGCGCGTGTTGAAAAGATGGAGCCGAAGCATCATGATCTTGTTTTAGCAATTGTTTCGCATTTGCCGCATTTAATTGCCTATAATACTGTTGGAACAGCGAGTGATTTAGAAAAAGTAACCAATTCAGAAGTGATTGCTTATTCTGCTTCCGGTTTTCGCGATTTTACGCGTTTGGCATCTTCTGATCCTGTCATGTGGCGTGATATTTGTTTGCATAATAAGGATGCTATTTTAGAAATGTTGAGCCGTTTTAGTGAAGGACTTTCTTTTTTAGAACAGGCAATTCGTATAGGTGATGGTGAAACACTGTTTAATTTTTTTACGCGCACGCGTGCTGTGCGCCGTAAGATCATTGCGGCAGGACAGGAAATTGATGCTCCTGATTTTGGACGTCATAGCGTTTCTAAAGAGGGCGTGTAAAATAAGCGATTTTTGAATTTTGTGCTGTTGTTTTGCTTATTCTTATCATGCTTCTTAGGCTATCTGTTCTTTTAAATTGTTCGTTGTAATGAAGATATAGCGCTGTACTTAGTCCTTTGGACAACAATGAGGGGTATCCGCCTGTAATGAAGGGTGACTCTCGTGTAAAATAAAACGCCCCAAACAGAAGACATTGAATTGGTAAAATTTGTTGGCTTCTCAGTTTTTGGATAGGGTGAGGCTTGACCACATAGATTATTGCCCTTTATACTAAAAAATGTTTGTTTTTAAAGTCTTGATGGTTTTTATAAAGCATGAGATAACTGAAAAAAGGATGTTACCAGAAAGTATTGAGGTTTGTTAAGAAATATCTTTTGGTATAGCTATCGTGTTTTTGGTGACGCAATAAGTCATTATTGGCGTGATAATGGAAGTGCTTTTGCAAGCCATGTTGCGCTGTCGGGTCTTTTAGCATTTTTCCCTTTTTTTATTTTTGGAACATCTTTTGCTCGTTTTCTCGGGGCTTTTACTTATACACCGCAAAAAATTAAAGCGCTGGTACAGTTATTGCCTGATGTCATTGCCGAGCCTTTATCTCAGGAAATTGTCAATGTTTTAACCCTTCATCAAGGAGGTGTGTTGACGCTTTCTGTTATTGGAGCGGCTTATTTTGCTTCTAATGGAATAGAGGCTTTGCGTACGGCTTTGAATAAAGCTTACCGTGTGACGGATCAACGGAGTTTGTTGTTTTGTCGTTTTCAAAGTTTGTTTTTTGTGATTCTTGGCGCTTTTGGTCTTGTTGTGATGAGCTTTTTATTGATTTTAGCGCCTTTGTTGATCAAAATTATGCAAAATCATTCTTTTTTTATGACTGAATATATTGGGATCATTCGTTTATGGCGTTATACAATTGCTGTTGTTATTTTATTTGTGAGTCTTTTGATTGTCCATAAATGGCTTCCAGCAGGGAAGCGGAAATTCATAGATATTTTACCAGGAATCGTGGTGACAATGTTTGTATGGTTTATGGCTTCTCTTGCTTTTGCGCAATATTTAACGATGTTTGATTATATTTCAACCTATGCGGGGTTAGCATCTATTATGGTTGCCATTATCTTTCTTTATATATTAAGTGCAATTTTTATTTTGGGGGGTGAAATAAACGCCGCAATCATGTTTTATCGCAATTATTGGCAATCGCCTCGATGAATGAAAAAATTGTAGATCCTATGAAAGCCAAAAGATGGGGAAAGAAATAAGACCAGCCATTACTTTATTGGTTGATGCGGATGCTTGTCCTGTAAAAGCTGAAATTTATCGTGTTATGAATCGTTATCAGCTTAAAACATTTATTGTCGCAAACCGTTTTCTTTCTCTTCCCCAAGAAGAACTCATTGAAAGAATCATTGTTTCTGATGGGCTTGATAGGGCTGATGATTGGATTGTCGATCATGTGCATGAGGCGAGTATCGTTATTACCAGTGATATCCTTTTAGCTGCAAGGGTTGTGCGGTCTGGGGGGCTTTGTCTTTCGCCAACGGGGCGTATTTTTGATGCCAATTCAATCGGTCAAGCTTTAGTCATGCGCAATTTGATGGAAAATTTGCGAGAGCAGGGGCATGTCACAGGAGGACCACGTCCTTTTTGTGGTAAAGATCGTTCTGCTTTTTTGTCAGCATTGGATTTGACAATCCAACGTTTAAAAAGACGCGGTTATTAAATTATTGTGCTTCTTTTATGACAGCTTTAATAAGTGCTTTGGCTTTATCATTGGCCCACGGCGCTGCCCCATTATAGGAAGCAATGAGATACCCCTTTTTATCAATGAGAAATGTGACGGGGAGTCCTAACGCAAGACCTTGTTTTCTCATGTCATTGAAGATACTCATGGTTTCATCGCGATAATAGACTAAATTATCAGCATGAATATCTTGTAAAAATTGCTGAATTTTTTCTACAGAAGCGGCTTTATCGATATTAATCGCTACGACATCAAAGTTTTCTCCACCCAATTCGCGTTTTAATTGCGCAAGTTCCGGCATTTCTGTGCGACAGGGTACGCACCAGATAGCCCATAGATTGATGAGTAACAGTTTTCCGTTAAATTCAGCGAATGTGTGGTCTTTTCCTTGAATATCCTTAAAAGAGAAGGTATTCATATCTAAGGGTGTATCCATAAATCGCATGTGAGCAAAAAAGCCTGTGGCGGCTTTTTGGATTGTCATCATTCTTTTGTCTTGTCTTTTTTCGGTCTTTTCTTTTGAAAGAGTGTTGGCAAAAAAAGAAACCGTCTTGTCATGATGATTTTTTATTGCGTATAAACTGACACCAACCAAAATAATAAAAAAAGATGCGATAAAGATTATCTTCTTTTTGTTTTTCTTCTTTTGGCTATTAACACTTTGAGGAATCATGATTTTATCCTTTTTATGGGTGTTTTTTTTAATATGATCGATGAGAAGGTAAAGAACCAAATGTGTGTGTGGTGGCTTATCGCAAAACTTGCTGTAGTTATGGAAGAAATTAACACCTTAATTGATATCGATCAAAAACTCTATCGGCAATATATTGAAGGTTTGCTCTCTTGCTGCGATATTAGCGCAAACAAAAATTATTTTACAGTCTGGTTATGAAAAAATTTCTTATAGTTTAGAAATTATTTTCAAAGAAATTAAAGAAGGTACATTTGTTTTTTCACGAACACTTGAAGATATTTCATATGAATATTAAAGCGGCGATTAAGCGTGTTGATTGGTCGTGGTGCTGGGCGTTTGCATATGGCACTTTCTCGCAATGATCAAATGGTTGTTGATTTTTGATTGTGTGTGCATGAAGCAGTGCAGAAAATAGCACAAGCCTTAAAGGCGTTTATAAAGCAATTGCTCGCTCTTGCAGAAAAACATGTTAAAACCTTTATGCCAAGCTTTACGTATTTATAATTGGTTCAACCCGTAATACGGGGTCATTAGAGGATGGCATATGTTGAAATGTTTGGTTGCGATTTATCGTGGATGTCTGATGCTTTTGAACGAATGAATGAATCGACTTTGGGGGCTGTGGTTTTGGCAGGATCATGTTTTTCGATTGATCGTGTTTTTGACCGTAGCTTTATATCGAAACTTTTAAATGCTGGTGTTCATTGTGCAATACATCTTTCGCGTTTAGCAGAAAAAATTATTCTTTGGTTAAGTGAGCAGTTTTGTTTTATTCGTTTGTCAGATATTTTTTCACCGTGTTCATCGATGATGCCAAAAAAGAGTAAACTTGTTGCAGCAAAGCTGGTAAGGGCAAAAACAGGTTGATTGAATGGTGCGCTTATGGGATTGTTAACGGTGATAAGAGGATTACCGTTTGCTTATTTAAAGGATATGCAAGAAGATAAAGAATATGTGTTTAATGGGGCTTTGAGTTTGGACTTATCATTGACAGCGATGAAAGGGATGATCGCTGATTTGGAAGTGAATAAGAAAGCCATGAAATAAGCAGTGAATTTAGGGTATGTAACAACTACAGATTTTGCTGATTGTCTTGTTTGGGAATTAGGGATTCCTTTTCATAAGGCACATCATATGGGAGAGTGTGTTCTAGCATTGGTAAAAAAACAGTATCGCCTTCAGGATTTATCATTAGATGAATTATCAATGCGACGCTTTTTGATGTTGTGACCATTGAAAAGTCTGTTGAAAATCGTAAAAGCTTTTGGGGGCAGTATCTTCAAAAGTTCTTTGGCAAATTGCATATTGAAAAAAGCGTCTTGTGAACACTTGAATGATTGTGCTTTAAAGGTAAAAAGAGATCGAGATGAAGAAAGAGGGCAGATGAAAATTATAGTAAAGGGGTTGGTGATTGTCCTTTTGGGGGGCTTGGGTGTCGTTGTCGCTGGGTGTGGGCGTAAAGGGTCATTAGAGATGCCTCCTGCCAGTGTGGAAAAGTCTGTGAAAGGGACATCTGCTGCTAAAAGTGAAGATGATCAACCTTTTATTCTTGATCGTTTGATAAAGTAGGAGGAGAATATGAATTTTTTCCCCTACCATCAAGGTATGCTTTATGCTGAAGGGTGTTCGCTTGCTGCTCTTGCCCAAGAGGTGGAGACGCCTTTTTATTGTTATTCGGCTAATGCATTGATCACACGTTTTAAGGACTATCAAAAGGCATTTCAAGGGATGCCCAGTTTGATTGCTTATGCGGTTAAAGCCAATTCTAATCAAGCAATTTTACGGCTTTTAGCGGCAAATGGGGCGGGCGCTGATGTGGTCTCAGAAGGTGAATTACGGCGCGCCCTTGCTGTTGGTATTCCGGCACATCGTATTGTTTATTCTGGTGTTGGTAAAACCGTGAGAGAAATAGATTTTGCTCTTTCTCAGAATATTTATTGTTTTAATGTTGAATCAGAACCGGAACTTGAACAATTGTCGCAACGTGCTGTTGCTTTGTCAAAGACAGCACGTGTTTCATTGCGCATTAATCCAGATGTTGACGCAAAGACTCATAAGAAAATTACAACAGGAAAATCTGAAAATAAGTTTGGTATTCCATTGGTGTTGGCAAGAGAAGCTTACAAAAAAGCTGCTTCTTTACCTGGATTGCAGATTTGCGGTATTGATATGCATATTGGCAGTCAGATTTGTGATTTAAAGCCATTTGAGGAGGCATTCCTTCTTATTGCAGATTGTGTGCGTCAATTGTGGAGTGATGGTTATGCAATAACGCATATCGATATTGGTGGTGGGCTTGGTATTGCCTATGGTTGTGAACAACATACTGTACCCTCTCCTTTTGATTATGCCGCGCTGGTAAAGAAGCATATTGCTCCTTTAGGGATTAATATTGTGGTGGAGCCGGGACGCAGTATTGTCGGTCAGGCTGGTGTGTTGGTAACCTCTGTTCTCTATTTAAAAAAGGGACAAGGACGCAATTTTGTTATTGTGGATGCGGCGATGAATGATCTGATGCGACCAACGCTTTATGATGCTTGGCAGAATGTCGTCCTTGTGAAACAAGCAGCAAAAGGTGCTCCTCTTATTCGTGCAGATATTGTGGGCTCCGTTTGTGAGACTGGTGATTATTTAGCATTAGATCGCTGTTTACCGATTTTGGCACCCGGTGATCTTTTGGCAATTACGCAGGCTGGGGCTTATGGTGCTGTGATGGCAAGTACTTATAATAGTCGACTTTTGATCCCTGAAGTTCTCGTGCAGGATACGCGTTATGCGGTTATTCGTCCACGCCTTGATTATGCGCAATTGATGGGATGTGATCGTATTCCTGATTGGATTGAGCATTCTTAAATGTTTCTGGTCTTATTTTTACTAAACTTTGATGAAACAATTTATTTTCTGGAAATTGTCTTATATGATCTTAATACATCACTGTAAAAGGGGAAAAATGCTTGTTTATGAAAAATAAAAACATCAAGAGCTTTGCAATAAAGCTTTTGTGTGTACGCATTTTGATGTGGGGGATCCTTTTATTTGAACGGGTATGGATACGGTTGTTGCCATTTCTCCTTGTTCTTAGTCTCTTTTGTTCGCTTAGCTGGCTGGGGATTTTTGGCGTTTTAGGCTATTGGTTCCATTGGCTCTTACTTGGGGTGCTGCTTGTTTGTGCTGGAGCGAGTTTATTTTTTCTTATTGGTTTTCGGTTTCCCACCATGCGGGACGTGGATCATCGTCTTGAACGGGTTAATGATCTTAAACACCAGCCTTTGAATATTCAGACAGATCATGTATGTTCTGAAAATGAAGAAGATTTTGGTGGTGTTATTTGGCGTGAGCATCAACGCCGAATGGCGGGGCAATTATACCATTTAAAAACTGGATTTATCTCTCTTAATAGTGCGGCTTATGATCCTTTGGCTTTGAGGGCTTTGTGTGTTCTCCTTTTTGTGTGTGCCTTTAGTTTTTCTTTCGGTTCACGTGGGGGGCGCTTGGCTGATGCTTTTGATTTTCGTCCTGTTGTTGATGAAAAATTCATACGGATTGATGCTTGGGTAACACCACCTGCCTATACCGGTGTGGCACCGATTTATTTGACAAAAGATGAAAAGACACAACTGGAAATTCCTGAAGGGAGTGATGTGGTTGTGCGTGTTGTTAATGGGGCTGGTGTTACAGTCAAAGCAAAAACTGTAGAAGATGGGCAGAAAGTTTTGTTTTCAGAGAAAACGGAACAAACAGCTTTCAATGAACCAATTGTTCATTTTGAAACCCATTTAGAGCATTCAATGAATTTGTTTATCTCATCACGTCGTAAAAAACAGCAGTGGCATTTACAGGTGATGAAGGATAAGCAACCAACAATTGATTGGTTGGAAAAACCAGGGCGGATTTTAACGGGGTCGTTAGAGTTGCGGTATGTGTTGGATGATGATTATGGTGTGACAAAGGCTTTTGTTAAAATAGAGCCTCTTTTTCAGAATAAAAGTGCTTCTTCTCTTTATCACGCACCAGAAATAAAGCTTCTTCTTCCACGGAGTGGAAAAGGTAAAATGCGGACAGTGCACGATGTCTCAGCGCATCCATGGGCGGGTTCACAAGTCAAAATTACTTTGGTGGCAGAAGATGGTGCAGGGCAAAAAGGGCGTAGCAAAACTTTTGTTATGATATTACCACAGCGTGTTTTCTCAAATCCTGTTGCGCGTGCGGTCAGTGAATTGCGTCGTTTACTTGCTCTTGATACTTCTGCGAGAGAGCATGTATTGGATATGCTCTCTGCTTTGCTGGTGCGTCCAGAAAAGGGACTTCAAAATGCAACACATTTTCTCGTTCTACAAAGTGCGTGGACAAGGCTTTCTTTGGCACAAACAGAAGAGGATTTGCGCGGTGTGGTGGATTATTTATGGCAGATTGCTTTAGGTCTTGAAGGCAATCAGCTTGAATCTGCACAAAAAAATTTAAAACAAGCACAAGCGGCTTTACGTGATGCGCTGCGATATGGTGCTCCAGCGGCAGAAATTGAACGGCTTATGGCAGATTTACGTCAAGCTATGGATGCGTATATTCAAGCTTTGGCTGAAAAAGCACCAGATGGTCAAGTTTCTAAAAATTCTAAAAGCTCAAAAAGTCCTAATCTTTCTGAAAATACATTACAAGAAAAGCTGAATCTCATTGAAGAAATGGCTAAAACAGGCTCTTCTTTAGCAGCAGAACAGCTCTTGGCGGAAATTGAACAGACGCTTGACCACTTGCATGTGCAAAAAGGCAATCATAATGAGGGAGAAAACAATCAATCTGCACAAATGAAAGAAAAGATGGACAAACTTGGTGATTTAATGCGTCGTCAGCAAGAAATTCTCAATGAAACACATCAGTTAGACATGAAACAAAAACGTGGGGAAAATGTACCGGAAAAACAAAAAAAATCTTTGAAAAAACGTCAGACTGAATTGCAGTCTGAATTATCAACATTAGAAAAAGAATTATCAGAACTGGGATTTGAAACAGGTGATGCATTGAAAAAAGCAGAAGAAGAAATGAATTCTGCAGGAGATGCTCTTGATCATGGAAATCATCAGGCATCTATACAAAATCAGTCTGATGCTTTGGAATCTTTGCGACAAGGTGCCCAAAGTGTTTTGAAAAAAATGCGTGAAATACTCAAAGAAACGGGAAATGATCAAAACGCTGATTCTGGTCCCAAAGATCCGTTAGGACGCCCACTTTCTCCAAAAACAGACGAAGGACAAAAAGGTGAGGCACTCCCACAAGAAAGTGATCAAATGCGTACGCGGCAAATTTTAGATGAAATTCGCAAACGTTTGGGCAAGGAACATATTCCAGAAGCAGACAAAAACTATCTTGAAAGGTTGCTTCATTTTAATTAACAAGTTGTTGGCTTTTTTCTTAATTGATGTCAGAAACAACGTATGAGAAAACTCTATGGCGTTCATCTCAAAAGAAAATGATTAAAGTGTTTATAGTGCAATAATCATCTATTGTACGGCTTTTGGGGATCATTTAAGTTTAAAATGTGAAATATTAAAATGTTCGCTATTGCGGAGAAAGCGTGGAAGTCCATATAGGTTGAGTAGATAAAAATTGTAATATTTTGAAATTTATTTCTACATGGTATGTTGAGTTGGATATCGTTACACTGAAAGATTTTTATGCTTCTGCACTTGGACTACGTGTACAAAAGACACTGTGTGACCAATTGAACTTATGGTGGCCAGATCTTGCGGATAAACGGGTTATGGGCTTGGGGTATACCCTTCCTTATCTTTCTGCATTGCGTGAACGTACTCAACAATGTTTTGCTTTTATGCCAGCAAGACAAGGTGCTTCATCTTGGCCTTGTGTTGAGCAAGTTGCTACAGCGCTTGTTTTTGAAGAAGATTTACCGCTTTCTGATGCATCGGTTGATTGTATTTTATTGGTCCATGCCTTAGAATATACAGAGAATTCATTGGAGACGTTGAATGAAATATGGCGTGTTTTAGCCCCCAATGGTCATTTAATTGTCATTGTTCCTAATCGTTCTGGCTTTTGGGCGCGCAATACGTCCACGCCCTTTGGTTACGGTGAACCCTATACTCGGCAACAAATTACGCGTTTGTTTGAAAAAACAAATTTTGTTTCTGGAGCTATACAAGAAATTGTTCATTATATGCCTTCTACAGGTTATGTTTCGCGATTTTTCTCATTTTTTTATGAGCCCTTTGCACGCCATCTTTTTCCCTATTTTGGTGGACTCCTAATGTGTCAGGCGCAAAAACGTATCTATCAGGGATTACTCGTACAACCTCGTCAATCGCGACGTGTTTTTATTCCTGCTTTATCCCCACAGACAAGAAATATTTTAATTTATAAGGATCATTAATCATTTTGCTATTGGCATAAGAACCACAAATATATGAGGCTTTTACTTATTGCAAATTTTCTGCATATTGAATCAAAAAAGAATTATTTGTTGTACACAAGCGGGTGGGCTATGTAGGTTAAAATTATATAAGAAAGAACATGCTTCTTATGAGCTTTATGGGCTGTCTCAAGGATTATAGGGCTGTCACAACATTTTAGAGCGGGCGATGGTGCTCGCTTACTTATAATGAATTATCCTGTCTTTTAAGAGGAGATAAGTAAGGGGATTGAAAAAATATAAAAATTATCTCTCAATGTAGGGCATAAATGTAAGGTAAAGCAGTATCTTCAAAAAATAATTATAAATATCAATATTCTAAAGAAGATACTTATGATAAAAAATGTTGCTAAAAGAGAGTACGATTGTTTTTATGAAAAATATTAAAATTTTTAAAGAAAGCAAAAGCATGTGAAGCAGATGTTGCTAAGTGTATTGTGAGGTTGAAAAGTATTTCTGTTGCGGGCTCTCATGTTGGAATATTTTCAGAATAGTTTTTTGTATTTTGTCATAAAAGTTGCTGATAGGGGAAAATTCTATACGGTACTACCGAAATTATATGTGAGCATTTTTTCATCTCGTTGTTGTCTTAATGCAGAGGAAGCAACTGAAGATACTAAAATTATTTTTGAAACAATCCATATCAAATTAGAGGTTTAAACGATACCCATTTTGATCGGTCATGAGAATTTGTGCATTGGAGGGATCATTTTCGATTTTTTGGCGTAAACGATAGATATGGGTTTCCAAAGTATGGGTGACAACGTTTTCATTATAACCCCAAACTTGTTCTAATAATGTTTCACGGCTGACAATTTTATCGTTAGCATAATAGAGGAATTTGAGAATCGCAGCTTCTTTTTCTGTGAGATAGATTTTATTGTTGCATGGATCAAGAAGGAGCTTTTGTCTTGGTTTAAAAGTATAGGGGCCAATATGGATGGTTGTGTCTTCATTTTGTTCATATTGGCGCAACTGTGCTCGAATTCGCGCTAATAACACCGCAAAGCGAAAGGGTTTTGTCACATAATCATTGGCCCCTGTTTCAAGATCTAAGATAGTCTCGCAGTCTGTATCATCATTTGTTATCATGATAATGGGCGCACGAAATCCTTGGGTACGTAATTGTTTAACAACTTTGCGACCATCCAGATCAGGAAGTTCAAGTCCCAAAATAGCAAGATTAATATTTTCTTCTTGGATTACTTTCATTCCTGCTTCAGCTGTTTTTGCTTGGAAAATTTCAAACTCTTGATGCATTTGCAATTGTTCTACCAAAATGGGACGTAGATCATCATCTTCAATGATTAAAAGAGTATGGTGCTTCATATTTTTCCTTATAGGCATGTTAAGGCACTGATTGATAAAGAGTAGTTTCATGAAAAATGAGCTTTCATGCAAGAAAAATTAAAAGAGGAAAGTTAAAAAAGAGAGTCTCTAAAAAATGAACCTTTTATGATTTCTATGGTTTTGTGCTAAAAAGAAGATGCATCTTTCGTGTGCAGAATATTTATACATGGTCTAGAAGCGTTTTTTATACTTTGGGGTTGTGTTTTTGTCATGGAGAGCCGCCATCTTTATACTTATAGAAAAAAAGCCGGCGTCATTATATATTTGAGCTTACTCCCAATGTTGCTTACCCTTGGTGTTTGAGATTCTTCATAAGAGGCATGTTTTTTATCTACGTTTAGTTTTTTCATCACATTTGTATGTGGAGGGAGCGGTTTAGTGCTCGTGGTGTTGTTCACTATAATTGTTGAGTATTCTGAAAGATGCATCATAAAGAGGGTGTTGGTGCAATTTGGGGAGGGTTGTATTGAGACAGGGTGCAGAATAAAAAATCACAAGAAACATTAGCATGAGAACACGTAAGGGATGTGTCATGCTTGTCCTTCTGTGCTATAAAGCACTTTTCCATATGAGTTGATGAATAAAAAATTATTATTTTAGGATCAAAGCATTTCCTTCTTAAGGTTGCCCATCAAACACACTTCTTTCCATTCATCTTCTGTTACGGGTTGTACTGATAAGCGGCTGGCATTGACCAGCACCATATTGGCTAGTTTGGGATTGGCTTTAATTTGTTTTAATGAAACAGGTGTTGGCATGTCATAAAGTGCGCGGATATCCACACATTCCCAGCGTGGATCAGAAGTTGTAGAATCGGGGTGTGCTTCAGCACATATTTCTACAATGCCTACAATTTCTAAACCTTTATTTGAGTGATAAAAAAAACCTTTATCACCATATTTCATGGCGCGCATATTATTACGGGCTTGATAATTGCGGACACCATCCCATTGTTCGCCATCCGCTCCTTTTTTCTTTTGCATCTCCCATGACCATTTATGGGGTTCAGATTTAAAAAGCCAATAAGCCATGCGTTCACCTTTTTCATAGACTGTTATGTATTTTTATAAGCATATTGGTAAAATCATCAATGATGATTTTTAAAATGGCGTAAAGAACGAGCATTCTCTGTTTTTCGGCTACGGTTTAAAACACGCTTACTGTGGAAGTATTGCGTTGGAAAAAGTTTAGCAAAAGAAAATTGGTTCTAAAAAGTGGCGACAATGGTCTTGAAACAAATGGGTGATCAAAGATGAAGAGGGTACAAGAATGGCTTCATATTATGCTGCGGTAGGGGGTAAGATGCGTCTTATGATGCCGTAAAATACTGTCATGTAAAATGTGGTGATATAAGACAGTTTCTTTGAAACATGAAGTGTTTTTAGAACTATGGGATGAATATTTAAGTTTGCGTATCAAGCTTTGGATTAAGTGAATCGTGTAAAATAAGAAGCAGATGAAAGCGTTTGCAGGTGGGAAATCGATTCAATAACTATCTAGATTACAAACCGGATTGAGTGAAAATCTTTGTTCTTTAAAAGGTGAGGGAAAGCCATTTTCTTATGCTTTTGTTCCACGGCGTCCTGTCCCGATTAAGGGGGAGGCTTTTTCATCTAAGGGCCAGCGTGAGCGAGGGGCGATATCAAGCGAGCTTGTTTCTCCACGTGCGAGCTTTTGTGCACCGGCAAAAGCAATCATGGCTGCATTATCCGTACACAAGGAAAGAGGAGGTGCGATAAATTCAAAACCATGTTGATGGGCAAGCTCTTGCAATGTCAAGCGAAGTGCTTGGTTTGCGGCAACCCCGCCTGCAACAACTAGAGCAGGGGAATGCTTTTCTTGATTATGAGAAAAAGGGTACTGGTTGGTAAAGTGTTGTAGAGCCAATTGAACGCGATCACGCACCGTATCAGTCACAGCGGCTTGAAAACTTGCTGCAATGTCAGCAACATCATTTTCTGTAAGAGGAGCTATGGCTGTTGCGGCTTGTCGAACAGCCGTTTTGAGGCCTGAAAAAGAAAAATCTAACCGTTTTTCACCTTTTAAAGGTCGTGGAAGAGGGATGCGATTTTTATCACCCAATAAAGCTGCTTTTTCAAGTGCTGGTCCACCAGGATAAGGAAGACCTAAAAGTTTTGCTGTTTTATCAAAGGCTTCTCCTAATGCATCATCAATGGTGGTTCCTAAACGCTGATAGTTGCCTACTCCATGAACAAGGATTGTTTGTGTATGCCCGCCCGAAACTAAAAGTAATAAATAAGGAAATTTGACATTGTGCGTTAATACAGCTGTTAAAGCATGTCCCTCTAAGTGATTTACGGCAATAAATGGTTTTCCAGTAGCAAGAGAGAGTGCCTTTGCGCTCATAACACCTACCAATAGCCCCCCTATCAAGCCTGGTCCACTGGTAGCTGCAATGCCATCAATATCTTTTAATTTTATGTTTGCTTCTGTGAGGGCTTGCAGAATTAAATGATCAAGAATTTCAACATGGGCACGCGCGGCAATTTCAGAAACAACACCGCCGTAAGGTGCATGATGATCAATTTGACTCCAAACAATATTGGAAAGAATTCGGCTGTTTGATTCATTGTTGTATTCAATGACAGCCGCTGCCGTTTCATCACAACTTGTTTCTATGCCCAACAGACGCATTTTAAACAAAACCTTATTTTGAAGTTTCTTTTCCACGTGCGTATCATGAACAGAAAAAGATGCAAAGTATTTCTCTTAAAAATTGATTTTTCTATGAAAGAATGAGTTTGTTTGGTACTTTTTTGAATTTTATGGCATTGTTGATCAAAAAATGAAGCTGTATTTTTGAGTATAAAATGCAGATGTGTTTTTAAAAACTTGTCTATTAAAGTTTATCATTGTAAATATTCTTGAGGAAAATGCGTTTTAGAAAATTTCTATAAAGCTCTACTCTTTATGAAAAGTGTGTAAAGCAAACAAGGATATTTGAGAAAAGCTTCATTTTTAAAACTTTTTTCATCTTATTATTTTATCATTAAAAGAAGTGTGCACAAAAAGTAACAAAAATGGTCGATTCTTCAAAACCAAAAGTTAAATCACATTATACTGGTACGCGTCGTAAGAAGCCAGTCATTGAACATGAAGCTGTTTCCCATGATTCAGAGGAAAAAATACAAAATTCTGTAGAATCTCATATCCAAGAAAAACAGAATATGCAAAATCAGGATCAAAGTACTTCTCGTACAACTTGGCTTTTGTTGCTCCTTTCAGGGGGGGTAGGGGGACTCATTGCTTTGGGAATTTTTGTGGGGCTTCAATGGGTGGGTTTGTTTTCTTCTCCTTTTGTGAAAAATTTTGCTGAAGGGGAAAAAGTCTTGCAGATTGCTGAAGCTGCAAAAGACAAAAGTGAAGAAACAAGAGAGCAATTGGGGCAAGTACTGCAAGAGATCGATGCATTAAAAACAGCGTTTTCTTCTGAGAAAAATTCCGTTGGAGGGGAAAAAGTTTTGCAGATTGCTGAAGCTGCAAAAAACACAAGTGAAGAAACAAGAGAACAATTGGGGCAGGTCCTTCAGGAGATCGATGCGTTAAAAACAGCATTTTCTTCTTTTTCATCACAACAGTTTCAAACAATCAAAAACGATGAACTCTTGCAAAAAGAAAGAAGAAAAGCTTTTGCGATTTTAGAGGAAAAAGTAAAAGCTCTTGAAGAGGCGGTACAAAATTTTGTTGGAGAGTCAAAAGAGATAGAAATGGCTTTGTCTATCGGGCAGAGCAATGCACATGATCTTGCTTCGTTAAAAAAACAGTTGGAAGCACTACAGCAAGAAATTATTGTTAAAAATAATGAAAAAAAAGAAATAAATACAGCACTTTTTACAGCAATAAGCTCGTTAAAAAATGCTGTAGAGCGGGGTGGATCTTATAATAATGAATTAAAGCTGTTAGAGCAATTATCACCTTCGATTGATGGACTTGATCTGTTGCAAAAGACAGCTACTGTAGGTCTTCCAAGTTCAGCACAACTTTCAGTTGATTTTGCGCGTGTTGCTGATGCAATTGTTGGTACAGAAAATA
Organism: Bartonella mastomydis; assembly: GCF_900185775.1. NCBI lineage: Bacteria > Pseudomonadati > Pseudomonadota > Alphaproteobacteria > Hyphomicrobiales > Bartonellaceae > Bartonella > Bartonella mastomydis. The sequence goes on along the minus strand of NZ_LT883137.1, from coordinate 345,986 downwards.
TTGTTACGTCAGATGCTGGTTTTTTTGATCGAATTTTAGCGTGGATAAAAGGGCTTGTTGTTTCGCGACCCATTGGAAATGTTGAAGGGATGACGCTTGGGGCTATTACAGCACGCATGGAAGTTGCCATTCAAGCGGGTGATTATGAAAAGGCTTTGAGCGAATGGCAGACATTACCTCAAAATGCAAAAGATGTTTCAAAGGATTTTGTTCAGCAGCTTGAAAAACATATTGCTGTTCAACAATTGCTGCAGCAATTGTTGTTGTCTGTGCAACAAGGGTCTTTTAAGGCAACAAAGTAAAATAGGCTCCAGATGATACGTGTTTTTATTTATACTTTTGTTGTTTGTATCCTTGGGTTAGCTTTCGGGTGGGTTGCTAATCATAATGGTGTTTTTGTCCTCACATTTTTAAATTTCAGATTTTCTGCTTCATTGCTTACAGTATTAAGTGTGCTTACTTTGCTTTTTGTAACGCTGGTGCTTTTGTGGTGGTTATTCTCTTTCTTTTTTTCCATACCGAGTGCGCTTTCCAATTATTTTTATAAACGTCATCGAAAGCGCGGTTATGAAGCTCTCTCGAAGGGAATTCTCGCAGCTTTTGCTGGTGATGGTATGGTTGCGCAAAGAATGGAAGCACAGGTTGCTAAATATCTTGCGGGAAAACAAGAGCCATTGGTGAAACTCTTACAAGCGCAAACTTTGTCTTTACAAAATAACTCTGTTCGCGCCATCCGTCTTTTTGAGGAAATGAGAAAGGAAGATCCAACAAAAATAGTTGGACTTTACGGTTTGTTTCGTGAAGCGATGAAGAGTAAAGCTTATGAGGCAGCGCAACAATATGCAGAAGAGGCGCTGTCTTTATCGCCAGCACTTGTATGGGCGCATCAGGCGGTGCTTGATCGATTGGGTGCTGAGGGTAAATGGGATCGAGCACTTACTGTTTTTGAAAGAGCACAAAAAGCTCTTCCGCGTTCTGAGCGCGCGACTCCAGAGCGACAGCATATACAGGTTTTACTGTTAAGTGGGCAGGCTCTTCATCTGTTTGATACACATCCAGTACAAGCACGTGAAGCCATTTTGAAAGCTCATAAATTGGCGCCTGATTTTGTTCCAATAACAATTATAGCTGCTGATATTCTCTATAAATTAAACGAAACGCGTAAAGCGGATAAAATGATTATAGCCGCTTGGCAGAAAGAACCTCATCCTGATTTGGGAACCCTTTATCTTGAAAAAGAAGAAGGAGCTGTTGGGCGGTTAAAAAGGGCTAAGATACTTGCTTCTTATAATAAAGATGCATTTGAGTCGGTTTTTCTTATTGCCAAAGCTGCTTTGGATGCTGGTGAAACAACATTAGCAAGAGAGCAGGCACAAAAAGCATTGCAGTATCATCCACGGGAAAGTGTTTATTTATTATTGGCAGATATTGAAGAAGCACAGGGAAACAATCAAGGTGCTGTGCGGCAATGGCTTTCCTTAGCTCTTCGTGCTGAACGTGATCCAGTATGGATGTGTGAGGGGTCTATTTTTTCTTCTTGGTCAGCTGTTTCTCCAATCAGTGGACGGTTGGGTTGCTTTGAATGGAAAGCGCCTCCCCGTGTACCTTCTCTTACATTAGAGGCGGTCAATATTGTGCCAAACAGCCAAGATAAAAAGGACATTGTGGAAAAAACTGAAGGGGTTGAAGATAAGAAGCTTGAAAAATCAACACCTATAGACGATTCTTTTTTGCATAATATGCAGGTGGAAAAACAAGATATAAAAGAACAAGATGCAAAAACGTTTAGCCAAATTCATTTAAACGTTGATGATCCAGGGGTTAAAACAGAAGAAGAGGACACGTCTTTATCGAGGAAAAAATTTCGTTTATTTTAAATTGCATCAACAGGGTAATTGGAATGTTTTCTCAGAAGAAACAATGAATGTAGAAGAAAAAAATTTATCGTCAATCTTGTCCAATAAAATTATTCTCTTATGCTTTAAAAATGAAGTTTTGCTCGGTTTCAGAGGTGATTGATTAAAAAATGTTTTTAAATCAGAGATGTCTTGATAAAAAGCAAAAAAATAGCAAACCAAGGATTGCTGTCGTTATTCATCGGCGGTCTCCCTATACTGGTCGTTTGGGAAAATTTTTACAACAAAATGGTTTTGTTCTTGATGTTTATCGTCCTATTTTTGGGCAAAAACTCCCTGATACATTAGAACATTATGCCGGTGTTGTGATTTTAGGGGGACCAATGAGTGTGAATGACAGCGAAGCTTATATTGGTGAGGAAATTGATTGGATTTCGTTATCGTTAAAGGAAAATAGACCTTTTTTGGGTATTTGTCTGGGAGCACAAATGTTAGCGCGAAACTTAGGGGCACGCGTTGGTACAAGAAGTGATGGGACTGTTGAAGTGGGTTGGTATCCACTTGAAGTGACCCCACAAGGAAAGGAATTGATGAATTGGCCAGAAATGGTCTACCATTTTCATGATGAAGGTATTTATGATTTACCAAAAGAGGCAAAGCTTTTGGCAACAGGGCATACATATCCTACGCAAGCTTTCCGTTATGGAAAAAATGCATGGGGCTTGCAATTTCATGCTGAATTTACACGCGCTATGATGCGGCGTTTGTTGGTACGTTCAGCCCATAAATTGACTGAAAAAGGTGCTCAACCTGCTTGTGCACATTTAAAAGGGCGTTTAATCTATGATCAAGCTTTAAGCCAATGGTTTGAAGGTGCATTACGGCAGATCTTTTGTACACCGCCCGCACTGGTATGAGTCTGTGCTTTATATTCTTAATGGGCTCATGACCTTTACGTAAAACAGAACGTCATGTGGTTGCATCATTACGGGCTTGTTTTTAAAGAGACATTTCTCAAAGCGTACTCAAGCACATTTTACGGTGCTGACCATGAATAGTATAATAATAATAAAGCTCTCATGGAATAATATAAAATACATAGAGCAGCGCCATTTTTATGCTTGTGAAGGGGGTAGTCGGTAGCCATCACACATTCTGTCCGATCCAATATTGTGACATCCCTTGGCATTTCTCGACGATTCATGAAAAGGTATTTTTGTCCTTTCTTGTACCGTTTTTACCTCTACGTCAGCTTCGCTTTTGACGTGTAAGAAAATGGTTTTGATTAATTCAACCTAGAACAGGTTTGAAATGAGAGAATCTTACGATATTCGGGACTCTCGATTCAATATGCAAAACAGTAAGTTACTACTGTAAATCAATTTGTCATTGTCATTCTTGTTGTATTGTAAAATAATGTCGTTTAAGATTGAAGATAGACAGCGCATGTAAAACTTTACATATAAGGTATTTTTTGTTAGAAGGTGTAAAGGGTTTTCTTAAGACATTCTTGCTTCTTGAGCGCGTGAGGTGCTGTACTTTAGGATGGAGGATTATAACCTCCATAACGTGGTCAGTAGATAAAATCCAATAGATTAAGAAGCTGGATTGTTTATAGATTGGTGAATGTTTAAGAAACTTTATCCTTTTTAGGGTGGGGTGAAAATCAAAAGATAAAGAAAGTTTTAAAGTTGTCTACGTCCTCTCAAATACCATCATCACAAAAAAGTTTTTCTTTGCGCTATTTATTATGTGGGCTGTTTTGTCTTGCTCTGATCCTCATTTATAGCGCTTTCTGGTTTTTTTTTCACGTAAAATAGAAAATTATGTTTCTGATATATCCGCAAAAGCATCTTCCGATAATAGGGTGGCCGTGTGTGAGAATGTGCGCAAGAATGGTTATCCTTTACGGATTGGTGTTGTTTGTGACAAGTTTCAATTTTCTTGGCCTTTATATGGGGTTTCTTTATCGACGGGGCGTTTGACAGCTGGTGCACCAATTTATGCACCTCATTTGGTCGAATTTAATGTTGATTCTCCTGCATCAATTGTTTTTTCTGGGAAAACTTCCATCGTATCCCATTGGCGTAAGTTGATGATTGAAACAGAACCTTATTGGAAAACGGGTCAGACATTGAAGGTTGTCGCTGAAGGGCTTGAACTTTCTCCTCTTTCCTCTTTTCTTGAGGATCAAAAGCTTCAAGAAGCATTGGGATCAAAAGCGACAGACAAAAAAATAACACAACAAAATGTTGAAGATCAGCTATCATCACAAGATAGTCCTGATGGGGTTTCCCAGCCATTAGATCCCAAAAATGTCTCTCAAAAAATAACGACAGAATTTTTGCGTCTTGATCTTAAACATGAAAAGAAGCATTTCTCAGGAAATATCATTTTTGATGGTTTTGATGTTTCTCCAGTTTTTACATCTTCTTTTGTTGAAGTTCCAAAAATCGATGGAAATTTGAAATGGATTTTAAATGATATCTCTCTTTTATCTGAAAATGAAGGGAAAAATTGGAAACAGCATTTGTATGGGAAAAATGGCATTTTAAAGCATGCTAAATTGGCTTTTCATACAGGTGGTGGGGTGCATATTAGTGGACCTTTTTCTTTTGATGATGAAGGATATTTGTCAGCAACATTTGAAATTGTTTGTATACAGCACGTGAAGTTTCTTGAGGCTTTGCAACATCTGTTTCCTGAAGAAACGGATAATTTTCAAGCGCTACTTTTTATTTTGAGTACACTGCCTAAAAATGCAGATGGTTCTCCCATTCTTTCCTTAACTATTAGTCATGGGTGGGTCAAACTGGGATTTTTAGAACTTGGTCGTCTTGCTCCACTTTAGATTTGAGAAGAAATGAGTAAGAGCGTCTGTATGGATAGGTATTGCTTTATAAAAAGTGTTCACTGTCTTATATGTTGAATGAGAGTCTTGAAGATTGTAAGGCTTTCTCATTTCAATCTTGTTCATATTGAATCAAACAAAATCCGTCCTCCTTGTATGTTGTGAATGGCAAAGTCATGTGGATCACTTGCTTAAGAAAGGGCTAAAAATGCCTCTTATGAACCGTCTCAATGGTTTAAAGGTATCGCAGCATATTAGGGGTTAGAAAAATATGTGATGGTGCCGGCTTACTTTTTCATGAGTATAAAAGATGATGGTGTTCAGTGGATTTACTATTATATCATTCACGAGCGCTGGCACAAAATGGACGTGCTTTGAGAAATGTCGCTTTAAAACACACCAATAAATATGCGATGCAGTGTATTTTATTTGGGGCGCTTTGTTTTATGTGAAAGTCGTAACTTTCTTAAAGAACGTGTTAAACAAAAGCGTGAGGCAATCAAAAATCGCCATTATTTTAAAAGACATCGCTCTAAATTCTTTTGAAATCCGTAAAGCTAAATTAAAAAATTATGGTAAGAATGGGAACAGATTTATACCTTTAAAACTCCATGTTTTCCCTAAATGAGATTGTCTATCGTTTTAGAGATTACACAAACTGAGATACGCAATTTCTCCGCTCCAATTTAGTATATAAAAGCTGAGACAGATCATAAAGTACTGAATCTTCTTAATATTTGTCTCAAACATGCTGCTTTTAAATCTGAAAGTTAGATGTTTTTACGTTGAGAAATCAATTGTTAAAATCCATTCCTGTTGTCGTTTTGAAATTGTTATAAGTAATTCTGTTGTGATAAAGAGCGGGATTTTTATTTTGGGTGCTGCATCTCAAAACAAAAACTCCCGCTTCATCTTTGCTGGTTTTATCTGGTGGGATGGAACGGGAGTTTTTAACTGGGGCGTTTTATATTCATGTTAAGTTTGAAAGCCGGTATTTTGCAGTTGAGAAATCAACCCTGCTGCAAAAGTAAAACGAGAAATATTGAGATCATTTTCAATAAGGGCACTAATGCGGTTTGTAAGATTGTGAATATGATCTTCGTTTGTTTTTTTCCAAGTGGCAAAAGGATCCTCTTTTTTTCCATAATTTTTGAGAATTTTAATGACGATTTGCCGTAGGCTTTCGGAAATACTTTCTTTGGCTTGGCTTAAAGCCATACTGTCATAATAATCTACTACAGGAATAATACGACTTGCTTCGTTAATTCGGTTGATACGAATGATTTGCGCAAGTGAGAAATAGATCTCTGCAGTTTTAATAAGATCGCTGTTGCTTTGTTTTGCAATTAAAGAAATATCACAGATGGTTGGAGCAGCTTCCAAGAGAGCCAGTTGTTTTGCTAATGCTTTTGGAGCCCCTTCTTCACTGTAGTGTCGTGCTTTTTCTTCAATCTTTTGCTTAATATCGTTATCTTGAGAATGCATAAGCTCTTTTTCGATAACATTACGGGCTTGTTTTATTGTTTTTACAATTTCTTCTAATGGATGTGAGAGATCCATGTTGTGTAACCCCCAATTTGTTGTTTCAAAGAGCATTGGGGTCATTGCTGCGTAGAGTTTGTTTTGGACAAGACCGGGTACTTTATTATCAAGCTTATCAATTTGATCAGACAGTTGAGGAATTTCAAAACCATCACGGATGGCAATGAAAACACGAATAATATTTTCAGTCTTTTGTTCTGTTGCATCGTGGAGTTGCTTAACAAAAGTCGGACCTCCACGATTGACAATATCGTTGGCAATCAGCGTTGCAATAATATTACGACGCAATTGATGGTTAATAACTTCCTTTTCAAAATTTTCTTGAATTTGGGTTGGAAAATAATTCAGCAAGGCTCTGTTGAAATAGGGATCATCAACAATGGGGCTATGAGCAATTTCTTCTTTGAGCGTTAATTTAGCATAGGCAAAAATAACGGCGAGTTCTGGACGGATAAGACCTTTTCCTTGAGTTATTCTTTGCCGTAAAACTTGCTCATCAGGGAGTACTTCAACTCTGCGATCTAAAAGCTTTTTTTGTTCCAAATCGTGCATAAAGCGTATTTGATAGGGTAAATCAGCAGTGCTTTGGCTTTCTGCTAAAGAAAGAGCAAGGGGTTGTAGATAATTGTTGCGCAAGACGAGTTGTTCGACTTGAGGAGTCATTTTTTTCAAGAGTTTATTACGTTCTTCGCGGGTGAGCGTTTTAGCACGAAGTGCTGATGCAAGAACAATTTTGAGATTGACTTCAATATCAGAACAATTCACACCGGCTGAATTGTCAATGGCATCCGTATTGCAGCGACCACCATTTGAGACATATTCAATCCGTCCACGCTGCGTAACACCAAGATTAGCCCCTTCACCAATAATTTTTGCACGCACTTGTTCTCCGGTAATGCGTATTGCATCATTTGCACGATCACCTACTTGGGCATCACTTTCTGTTGTGGCGCGGATGTAAGTCCCAATGCCACCAAACCATAAAAGATCAACAGGGGCTTTGAGAAGAGCAGAGATAATTTCAAAGGGGGTTCCTGTTTGTTTTTCGAAACCAATGGCCTCTGCTGCTTCAGGGGAGAGCGTAATGGTTTTTTCTTTGCGTGAGAAGATACCGCCGCCCTTTGATAATTTGCTTTGGTCGTAATCCTGCCAGCTTGAGCGAGGTAGTTTGAAGAGACGCGCACGCTCTGCATAGCTTTCCTCTATGTTTGGATTTGGATCAATAAAGATATCGCGGTGATCAAAAGCGGCAATCAATTTTGTTTGTTTGGAAAGGAGCATTCCATTGCCAAAGACATCACCAGACATGTCGCCAACACCAACACAGGTGAAGGGCGTTGTTTGAATATCCTGATTAAAGGATTCTCGGAAATGTCTTTTAACGGCTTCCCATGCACCTTTCGCTGTAATTCCAATTTCTTTGTGGTCATAACCTGCTGAGCCGCCAGAGGCAAAAGCATCATCGAGCCAAAAATGGTTTGCTTGGCTGATGGCGTTGGCTGTATCAGAAAAGGTTGCTGTTCCTTTGTCGGCTGCAACAACAAAATAGGGATCAGGGTCATCATGACAGATGACATTGTGGGGCGCAGTTATTTTGCCGTGAATGAGATTGTCTGTGATGGAGAGTAAAGCTGTTATAAAGTCCGTATAAGCTTGTCGCGCTGCTTCTATGATGACAGCACGATCACTTGTTTGAGGAAGGCGATGGGGATAGAATCCACCTTTTGCCCCTGCAGGAACGATAACGGCATTTTTAACTTGTTGAGCTTTGACTAAGTTCAGCACTTCAGTGCGATAATCGAGTGCGCGGTCAGACCAACGAATGCCACCACGAGCGATAGGTCCAAAACGCAAATGGACTCCTTCAACTTCTGGTCCATAAACAAAAATTTCTCGATAAGGGCGTGGTTCAGGCAAACCTTCAATTTGGCGTGGATTTAATTTGGTGGCTAAAATACGCCGTGGACTGCCATCGCTAAGAGGTGTAAAGGCATTTGTTCGTAAACTCGCATCGATAAGATTACTATACCGGCGTAAGATAAGATCATCATCTAAACCAGAAACTTTCTGCAATTGTTCTTCAATGCGCTTTTGAATAACCTGGTGGTTTTTTGCTCGTTCTTTTTCTGTATGACTTTGATGAAACTTTAAATGAAATAAAGCATAAAGCTCTTTGGTAATGTCAGGATAAGCATTTAAAGTTTGGGCGACGCGGTCTTGCGAGTAAGGAATTCCAGCTTGTTGGAGATAGCGCCCGTAATGGCGCAGAATAACAATTTCATGCCAATCAAGCTCGGCTGTTTGGGTGAGGGCATTAAAGGCATCATTATCAGCATTTTGTGCCCAAATGGCTTCAAAAGTTTCGGCAAGTTTTTGACCGTCTTTTTCAAAATCGAGACTGAGCTGGAAAGTACTCTCTAATTGCATATCATGAAGATATACAGATTGCCCGTTGCCATCTGGTAATTCAAGGGTTTGTTCAGCAATAACACGAAATCCCATATTTTCAAGCAGTGGGACACGTTTGGAAAGAGCAAGAGCTTCATGGCGGTGAAAGAGACGAAGAGAAATGTTCTGTTTTTCTTTGTTTTGCGCGTGATAAAAGGTCACGAAAAGGGGGTTATCATCATGAAGACTGAGAATATGTCCGGCGTCTTTAATGGCATCTTCTGTTGAGAATAAATCACGATAACTGTTGGGAAATTCACTGGCTAAACGGGTTTGTGGTTCTGTTGTTTTATGGGCAAGAGCGATGGCTTGAACACTATCTTCCCAACTTCGTGCGATTGAACGAACATGTTGTTCAAGTGTGGTGCGCTCGTGAAATGGAACAGTTTCGCTTACTTTGCGATGGATAATATAATAGACACGGATAAGAGTGCTTTCCAAAAATAGCGGATAGGATTCAAAAAAGTCGCCTTTGTAAAGTTCAACAAAATGTTCGCCAACTTTTTCACGGAGGCTGCTGCTGTAATGGTCACGGGGTACATAGACAAGGATAGAAACAAAGCGTCCAAAAGAATCAGTGTGGACAAGCACGCGCAAACGTGGACGTTCGTCTAATTGCAGAATAAGTTTAGCATGTTCTGTTAGTGTATCAACATCAACGCGAAACATCTCATCTCTTGGATAGGTTTCTAAAACACTGATAAGGGCTTTTCCTGAATAATCAGCGTGATTATGTCCAAGGCGTTGAATGATGGTTTGAGCTTTTTCTTTTAAGAAAGGAATTTGCAAAATAGAGCGCGTATAAGCTGAAGAGGTAAAAAGCCCTACAATGCGTAATTCTCCACAGAGCTGGTCTGCTTTATCAAAGATTTTAAGACCAATATAATCGAGCCAAACGGAACGGTGAATTTTGGAGCGGCTGTTCGCTTTTGTCACAATGAACAGGTTATCACTTTCCATAAAGGATAAGACTTCCTGGGGTGGCTCTTTCATACTTTCATCGTCAACAATATGAATAGAAGCATCCGCGAGTATACCAAGTTCGACGTTACTCGCTGTAAAAGATTTTATAGGTTTTTGATCTTTGATGAAGTTGTAAGTGCGCATGCCAAGGAAGATGAAATTATCATCTGTGAGCCAGTGAAGAAATTCAATAGCCTTTTCGCCTTCTTGTTTATAATGTGAGGGAAGGCTTGTTTGGTAGGCATGAATATGCTTTTCAACTTCTTCAAGCATAGGTTTCCAGTCTCGCACAGCAGCATTAACCTGCTCAAGAACTAAGGTGAGTTCATGTTCAAGTTTTTGGATCTGCTGTTTGTTTAAAGACTCGATGTGAATTTGCATCAGACTGATGCGTTTTCCAGAAGTACAATCAAGAATAGGGTGTGCAATCAAATAAATATGGTTTTTGTGTTGATTGACGAGATTTAAAATAGAATCGAGAAGAAAGGGTTTGTTATCATTGACAAGGGTGATAACAGTTATAGGTTTGTTGTTGCGGGTTAAATTTTGTTCAAAGCAGATAGTATTTTTTCCTGCCTGATGGAGATTAAAAGCTTTTACTGCGATGGCTGCGGCTTTTTGAAGTTCTTTATTTTCGTAATAAGCAATATCTTCTTTATCAGTTTGAGCAAAAAGGATTTTTTCTATTTGGTCGGGTGTGTTTTTTGTTTCTATTGTTTTTTGTTGTAACACATCTATTCTCCCTTTTTTGCTCTTAGAGGTCTTTTCTTGTCTTCACATTAGAAGACCATTATATCTTTTTGTACTGTAACATTTTCTTCTTAAAGAAAATAGCTCTTTATTTGAAAAGAATGACTTTGTTTTTGCTCTTTTTTAGTAATAATTTGCGCTTTAAAGAAATATTTTGCATTAACAGAAGGGACTTTTTAGTATTTTTGTATGGTAATAGTTTGTTTTTCTAAATATACGAAATGAAAGTAAAGAGAGAATTAGAAGTAAAGAGAGAATGACCCGTTTACCAGAAAGACTTTTAAGAGGTTACCAAAACTTTATTAATAATCATTTTTTATATAAAACAGCAGATTATCAGCAATTGGCAATTGAGGGGCAGAAACCTGAAGTTTTGGTTATTGCTTGTTGTGATTCGCGTGCTGTCCCAGAAATGATTTTTGATGCTAAACCAGGGGAAATTTTCACCCTGCGCAACGTGGCAAATGTGGTTCCTCCTTTTTCTCCTGATAATCAATATCATGCGACATCAGCAGCTCTTGAATATGCCGTACAATTGCTCGAGGTCAAACATATTGTTGTTTTTGGGCATGCCCATTGTGGAGGGGTTCTTACGGCTCTTAAGGAGACGTGTAAATCTTTATCGTCAAATGATTTTATTGGCCAATGGATTAGTCTTTTAGCGCCAGCCGCAGAAATTGTTCTGAATAATAAGTCACTGTCGTGGCCGGAAAAACAAACGGCTTTAGAGCAGCTTTCTATTCGTCATTCGTTGAGAAATTTAGAGACGTTTCCATGGATAAAGTTTCGAAAAGATCAAGGTATTTTAACATTGCATGGGGTTTGGTTTGATATCTCTAGCGGAAAATTGTGGAATATGGAAAAGGAAACAGGGTGTTTTATGTGTGTTGAAGTTGAAAGTTTTGAAGTGTAATATTTGTTGTTTTTATTTCTTCATATAAAGACATTTTATGATAAAACTTGACAAAGCTGGGGTTTTATTGTTTGAAGGAGCAAGCTTTCAGTGACAAAATTAACTTGGAGCCACCGACTGAGACCCCAATGCAAGGGTATGAAGAGATCTCAGAGGTCAACATTCGACGGCGCGATGCGTTCTCGGGTGCTCTTTTGGTTTGTTTGTTATGCAACTTTGTTCGGAAACAATGAGGTAAATAATGTTTGAATCCTTGCAAGAGCGACTTGGTTCTATCCTGTCTCATTTGACGGGGCGTGGTGCTTTGTCGGATCAGGATGTTGCAGAGGCGCTGCGTGAAATTCGGCGCGCTTTATTGGAAGCTGATGTTGCTCTTGATGTTGTTCGTTCTTTTACTGATAGGGTTCGGGAAAAAGCGGTTGGGGCTGAAATTGTTAAATCAATTAAACCAGGCCAAATGGTGGTTAAAATTGTTCATGATGAATTGGTTCGTATTCTTGGAAATGAGAGCGTTCTGAGTGATTTGAATGCACCAGCGCCTGTTGTTATCATGATGATTGGTTTGCAAGGTTCGGGAAAAACCACCACAACAGCAAAGCTTGCAAAACGGTTCACTGATAAGCACAATAAAAAAGTTCTTATGGCGTCATTAGATACACGTCGTCCCGCTGCGCAGGAGCAATTGCGCCAATTGGGAGAACAAGCAAAACTTGCAAGTTTGCCAATTATTGCGGGACAATTGCCTGTTGATATTGCATCACGTGCTGTGCAAGCTGCTAAATTGGGTGGTTATGATGTGCTTCTTCTTGATACTGCAGGACGTAATCATATTGATGAAGCTTTGATGCTTGAATTGGCTGAAATTAAAGCATGTTCTCTTCCTCACGAAATTATGTTGGTGGCCGATAGTTTGACGGGGCAAGATGCTGTTCATCTTGCGCGTTCTTTTGATGAGCGTGTAGGGATTACAGGGATTATTTTAACACGGATGGATAGTGATGGGCGTGGGGGTGCGGCTCTTTCTATGCGTGCTGTGACGGGAAAGCCAATTAAAGCCATTGGAACCGGTGAAAAAATAGAGGCTTTGGAAGAGTTTCATCCCAGTCGTATTGCTGATCGGATTCTCGGAATGGGCGATATTGTTTCTTTGGTTGAAAAAGCTGCAGAAACAATGGATCATGAGAAAGCTGCTGCTTTTGCAAAAAAAATGCAGGCCGGAAAATTTGATCTGAATGATCTTGCAGAACAGTTGCAGAAAATGAAAAAACTCGGTGGAATGGGCGGTATTATGGGCATGTTGCCAGGATTGGGTAAGGTCAAAGAGCAGATTGCGGCGGCGGGTCTTGATGATCGTTTGTTTAATCGTCAATTGGCTATTATTTCATCCATGACACCCCAAGAGCGTGCGAATCCAGAGCTTTTAAAACATAGCCGAAAACAACGAATTGCGAAGGGGTCTGGGACAACGGCGGCTGATATTAATAAACTTTTGAAGATGTATCGCCAAATGGCTGATATGATGAAAGCCATGGGTGGTAAAGGCAAAAGCGGCTTTATGGGAAAAATGTTAGGAGGCCTTGGCTCCAAAATGGGTTTTGGAGGGATGGGAGGTGCAGATTCTTCAGCTGTGCCTGATTTATCGGGATTGGATATGAAGCAACTTTCAACGCTTCAAAAACAGATTGAAAATGGCCATGGAGGGAAGGTCTTGCCCGGACTTCCCGGACGTGATCCTACATTTCCTGGTCTTTCCAATGGCATTACCGATAGGGGAAAACTTCCTCAGCATTTTAAGAAAAAATAAGATGCAAAGAGGGAAAGGAATGTGATGCAGGAAACAGTATTAAACGAATTGGCGCATTTACGAGCATCTATTGATAATTTTGATGCAACTTTGATTCATATTTTAGCAGAGCGTTTTCGTTGTACAAAGGCTGTTGGGCGCTTAAAAGCCCGTTATGATTTGCCTAAAGTAGATCCTCTGCGTGAGCAACATCAGATCGCACGTTTGCGGCAATTGGCTATGGAAAGTCATCTTGATCCTGATTTTGCTGAAAGATTTTTAAAGTTTATTATTAAAGAAGTTGTTCGTCATCATGAAGTTATTGCTGAAGAGCAAAAAACAAAAAAAGTCAATTTAAACGAAAGCCAGAGCTGACAATAGGAGAAAAATATGGCATTGAAAATTCGTTTGTCCCGTGGAGGTTCAAAGAAACGTCCTTATTATCATATCGTTGTTGCGGATGTTCGTAGTCCGCGCGATGGGCGATTTCTTGAACGTGTTGGTGCATGGGATCCAATGTTGCCTAAAGATGGACCGAGGGTGAAACTTAATGAAGAACGTATCCAATATTGGCTTGGGCAAGGGGCTCAACCAACAGATCGCGTTTTGCGGTTTTTAGATGCGGCTGGCTTAAAAAAGCGTCCAACTCGCAATAACCCACATAAAGGTGAACCGGGTAAAAAAGCACAAGAACGTATAGCAGCAGCAAAGCAGGCAGCAGAGGAAGCAGCAGCTGCGGCTGACGCAGAATCTGCTTCAGAATAAGAAGCATGACTGCTTAATCAACGCTTTTTAAAAAAATTCTAAGAGAATAAATATTATCCGTTTTTGCCAATCAAAAACGGATCTTCTTTAAAAGAATGTTTATTTAAAATGGCGTTGGTTGTTTTAAAAGTTCAGTTTTAAAAATTTATGGCTTTAAAAGTCGATGGCGCGGCCCTTAATTTCCCAGTCTCCATAGCGGGAAGGGTCTTTGCCGCCGCGTCCACCGTTTTCCAACGGGTGTTCTTTTTTTGCTTCGTCTTTTCGCCTTGCTTCAGCTTCTTTAAGGGCGCGTTGTGCTGCGGGAGGAAGACATTGCTGTTTAACAATAGTTGAATTTTTTGGGCTTGTATTTTCATCTTTTTTATTCATTTTACACCTATTCCATTGAAGAAGCAGAAAGAAAACCCCATCATATAGTATTGGTAGACTTTTATCATGGAGTTTTTTGAGTAATGAACATAATGCGTACAGCCATGCTTTTGGCTTTTTTAACGGCCCTCTTTATGGGGGTTGGTTATCTTGTTGGAGGGGGCAGTGGCATGGTCATTGCTCTTTTAATGGCAAGTGGTTTAAACTTTTTTTCTTATTGGAATTCAGATAAAATCGTTTTACGTATGTACGGGGCGCGTGAGGTTGATCAGCATTCCGCACCCGTTTATTATAAAATCGTAAGCGATTTAGCTAAAAAAGCTTCTCTTCCTCAACCAAAGGTTTACGTGCTTGATAGTGCGCAGCCGAATGCTTTTGCAACAGGACGTAATCCTCAAAATGCCGCTGTGGCTGCAAGCCGCGGCTTGTTAGAGCGGTTAAGTGCAGAAGAAATTGCTGGCGTTATGGCGCATGAGCTCGCACATATTGAGCATCGTGATACCTTAACCATGACTCTAACAGCAACGATTGCAGGGGCAATTTCAATGCTTGGTAATTTTGCTTTTTTTATGGGAGGACAGCGTAGCTCTTCGGAAGATTCTCATGGTGGGGGGGCAATTGGAGGATTTATTGCACTGCTCGTGGCACCTTTTGCTGCAATGCTCGTGCAAATGGCCATTAGCCGTACGCGTGAATATGCTGCGGATCGGAGAGGCGCTGAAATATGTGGTAATCCTTTATGGTTGGCTTCAGCATTGCGTAAAATTGCAGATGGAGGGCATGGGGTTTACAATGAAGAGGCAGAGCATAATCCAGCAACCGCGCATCTATTTATTATCAATCCTTTGCGCGGTGAGGGAGCCGATAGTCTTTTTTCAACACATCCAGCAACGGCAAATCGTATTGCTGCTCTTTATCGGCAAGCAGAAGAGATGAGAGGGTCTCTTGCTGAAAGTGGCGGATGGAATAGAGAAGACGCTATAAATAAAAAAAGCAACGAGAAAAATTATGAAGATTTTCGCAGTCAGGCTCATGCATCAGGTGAGAAAGAAGATGACGCTTTTCAGCGGGTCACAAAACGTCCTTCTTGGCTTCGTTATGAAAATTCAAAAAGTTCTCGTTCATGAAATTTTTGAGGAGATTTCTGGGAGATCTCTTGAGGAAGCAGTGATATAAAGGTGTTATTTTGAAACACAAAAAAGCGGGGCATGTGTCTGAAAAAGATGTTCCAGGATTGGCTGTTCGGCAGGTGTGTGTACGTCTTTTAGGGGCGGTCGTTGATAAGGATACGCCTCTTTCTGGTTTAACGGATAATGAACACGGACACCCACAATATTTAAAACTTTCGCAACGAGATCGTTTATTGTGTCGGGCTATTTTGACAACGTCATTGCGTCATCGAGGGTCGATTGCGGCGGCTCTCTCGCGCTTTTTAGCGCGCCCTTTGCCTTCACAAGCACTGTCACTTCAGCATCTTTTGCATATCAGTGTGGCGCAAATTCTTTATCTTGATATTCCTGATCATGCCGCTATTGATTTAGCTGTGCGTGTGGCGAAATTTGATCCTCGTATGCGCCGTTTTTCAGGGGTGGTAAATGCTCTTTTGCGCAATGTTGCACGTGAGGCGGCATCTTTACGCCAACAAATTCCGACCATTGAAGGTGTTCCAGCGTGGTTTGGAGAGCTTTTAGTATCAACTTATGGAATAGAAAAGGCACGTCAAATTATAGAAATTCAAAGTGTGGAGCCTCCGCTCGATTTGACAGTAAAGTCTGATCATGTTGGATGGGCAGAGAGGCTTGGCGGTGTGGTATTGCCTAATGGTTCTGTTCGATTGAATCGTTTGGCGTGTTCTGTTTCTGATTTACCAGGCTATCGTGAGGGGGCGTGGTGGGTTCAAGATTTTGCTGCAGCGTTGCCTGCCTGTTTACTAGGAGAGCTTCGGGGTAAAAATGTTGCTGACCTTTGTGCGAGTCCTGGGGGGAAAACAGCACAATTGGCTTTGCAGGGAGCAGAGGTGACAGCCATTGAGCTTTCTGCTAACCGCGTCAAGCGTTTAAAAGAAAATATGGAACGGCTGCATTTTTCCGTTCACATTTGGCAGGGAGATGTGAGAAATTTTCATCCCACACAGCTGTTTGATGCGGTTCTTCTTGATGCTCCTTGTTCTTCTACAGGAACGATCCGTCGTCATCCCGATATTTTATGGACGAAATCGAGAGATGATGTTGTCAAGTTAGCGGCATTGCAATATGATTTGCTGGCCGCAGCAATTGCCTTGGTAAAGGAGGGCGGGCGGATTGTTTTTTCCAATTGTTCATTGGCTCGAGAAGAAGGTGAAGATCTCATTGAGAAAATTTTATCAACACGCAATGATATTGTTTTAGACTCTATTGATCCAGAAGAAATGGGAGCACTGGCGCATTTGCTTGGTGAGGGGATGTTGCGCACGACGCCGGCGGATTTTTGTCATAAAAATTTTGATGCTGAGAAAACTGCCTTTTTAGGAATGGATGGTTTTTTTGCCGCGCGCTTGCGAAAAATTGCTTAATTAACGCTTCATTTACAAAAATGGTCGAAATTGTATTTGATTCAGCATAGATGGAGATGGAATTTTGGCGGTTGCGGTAAAAGCTCCTCAAGTAAAAATAGCAGCCTGTATCGATACGCTACAGCATGTTATGCGACGTTTATGGGTCGGACCTTTGTTTCGTTGGCGGTTTTCAGGGTTTCGTCCTCATAAAATTTTAGCCCATCCCATTGATTTGCATGTGGCTGATCCGATGATGGCACATGAATTTTATCACGGTCGTTTTGCTTTTGCTGGTCATATTGTTCATTCTGGTGCTGTTTCACCTTTTTCATTGGTTTCGCCAACGCCTGAATGGGAAGCGGCTCTGCATGATTTTCATTGGTTGCGCCATATGGAAGCAGCAGAAAGTGATTTAGCTGCAGCGCATGCACGTTCTCTTTTAGAAGATTGGCTAGACCATGCTGGCAAAAAGGTAAAAGGGCTTGCTTGGAGTGGTCCTGTTGTAGCGCGGCGTTTGATCTCGTGGATTTGTCACTCAAAAATGTTGTTAGAAGGGGCAAGCGAGCGGTTTGAAAAACGCTTTTTACGTGCACTTGGTTTGCAATTCCGTTATTTGCGTGTAACAATTTGCAGTATGGAGCACAATGATCAACGGTTACAGGCAGCTACAGCTTTGACGTTTGCTTCTCTTGCTTTACCTGTTTCTACAGCGGTGAAAAAAAAGGTCCAAACCACGCTTATAGAAGAGCTTTCGCTTCAGATTTTGGTTGATGGTGGGCATATTTCCCGTAGTCCTATCATTTTGCTTAATTTATTATCAGATTTATTATCTTTACGTTACCTTTTTATGCGGAGCAATGAAACAGCACCCCGTATTTTGATTGATTCTGTTGAGCGCATGTTGCCAGCTTTGCGATTCTTTATCCATGAGGATCAAACATTGGCGCATTTTAATGGGGTTGGTCCCCTCGTGTCGGAACGGTTGTCAACACTTTTGGAGCTTGATGAAACAGGAGGCCATCCTTTTAGTTATGCGCGTTATTCAGGATTTCAGCGCTTAAAAGCCAATCAAACAACAATTATTGCCGATACGGGGAAATTTCCACCACGCTTTGTAGCACAGCAAGCTTGTTCAGGATGCTTGTCTTTTGAAATGTCTTCACAAGGACACCGTTTTATTATCAATACCGGTGTTAACCCTGATGGGCGGGAGGACTATCGACATTTAGGGCGTGTTACTGCTGCCCATTCAACAGCGACGCTTAATGATTGTTCGGTGGGCGTTTTTTACAAAAAAAAGAAAAATGGCGCTTCTCTTTTGTTTGATGGCCCTAGGGAAGTTCAAGTGCATCGTATAGAGGATTCTGAGAAAACAGGTTTTATTGCGAGCCATAATGGTTATGTGCGCCCCTTTAATCTTATTCATGAACGTGGTCTTATTTTGGCGACGAGTGGGGATATGATCGAAGGCTTTGATCGCTTTTTTATGCCCAATAAAGAGGGGAAAAAACATAAAAGAGGGCAAAGTGAACAAGATCATGTTGCTGTTCGCTTTCATCTTCATCCACAAGTTGACGTTAACTATGATGGTGAGCGTGTGTGTTTAGCGGTAAAGAACCACGTAGCGGGCGAGCAAGTATGGTATTTTATTTCGCCTGATGCGGATATTTGTCTTGAAGATTCGATTGATTTTGCGGAATTAGCAGGTCCACAACGGACACAGCAGATCGTTTTATATTTTCGCCCTGCATTTCAGGAAAAGGTTCGCTGGCGTTTTATCCGCAAAGCCGTTTGATAAAAAAATCAAAACATCGTTCTTATCGTCTATTGCGTTTTATTTTCGTGTCCTAAAATATCATCGTTTATGGGGGATATATCCCTTATTGAAGGACTGTGTAAATTTTTATACACGGAAGTATTTTTGTAAGTGTGTGGGATGAATATTTTGAGGCAAAATTTGCCTATAGAATCTCATGTGCTAGTGCTAAGAGTGGGTGCTCTAGCGGAAATGGGGGGTGACAGACCATTATTGACAGCTTGGTACTGATTTTAAGAATCTTCATTCTTTAAAGATGTTAAGAGAAAATTAAACGGTTACTTAATCTTCAAAAAGTTCTGGAGGGGGGTGTCGTGATCAATATTCTTGGTTTTGATCACATTATGGTTGCTTATAGAGTAATACGCTGGCATCATCACACACCCAGAGCTGCTTTTAATGTTGCGATACTCTCCTTGGCGTTTGAGACGATTCTTTTAATTTCTTTTTGTGCAGTTTTATTCCATACACTGCGCGCTACTCGCTTGATAACGTGCAAGAGACAGGATTATAATTGATTCAATATAAATAGATTGAGAATAAGACACTCGGACAGTAGAGTCTTTCATCAAACACGCAAAACAATGCACATTCTTGATAAATCAAAAGCCGCCCCTCGTAGAAACATTGAGAATTCAAGAAACAACATTACAGTAAAGAACCCAGGAAAAACCCCTTCTGCTTTGTGTTATTATCAAAGTGTTATTATACTAAAAACGAAGCCATAACACCAAGCCTTAAGATGCTCGCTCCTTTATAGCAAAGTATGCTCTCAAATATTCTTCAAACGACTCTTAGAAAGATTTACGCGAATAGCGCCGCGCAACTGAATCAATATCACCTCGACAAATGCCAAGGTCATTGAGTTCATATATCGAAAGACGGCTTAACGCATTAATGGTCCGACGATAACGGCGCCAATTACTATAAGAACGTAGAATATTCATATCCTGTACTCAAACTTTGTTACACTCTTTAGTTTAAGAATAGAGCATATCACTAAAAATAGTTGTGCTATAATGTCATAACAGGTATGCATCTACAGAGAAGAACACCCCTTTAATACGCATCGCACGTAAAAAGGCAACCATTTAAATCCCCTCATAACGACGATATCTTATTCCTAAAACAATGGCTAAATTATGTACATTTTTTATGGTAATAACTTCTTTATCATGGGTAGATTCTCTCGATTGAATAACCCCTCCTATTCAATGGTTATCAATCGACTAAGGATCTATAAAAATTCCTTGAAACGTTTGTCTTATATAGAAGATAAAATCACCGACACTATTCATGTTGCTAATATTTATAGCAAAAGTGCTGTTAATGACGGAAATGTCGTATTCCTGTAAAAACCATGGCTAACCCCTGTTCATTCGCAGCCGTGATAACTTCTTCATCACGCATGGAACCTCCTGGTTGAATGATGGCAGTTGCCCCTGCTTCAGCTGCTGCTAATAAACCATCTGCGAAAGGAAAAAATGCATCGGATGCAACCACAGATCCTTTTGTAAGAGTCTCTGTTAAGCCTGCTCTCTTTGCACTTTCTGCGGCTTTACTTGCAGCAATTTTTGCTGAATCGATGCGGCTCATTTGTCCAGCGCCAATACCAACTGTTGCACTATTTTTCGCGTATACAATAGCATTTGATTTAACGTGTTTTGCTACACGAAAAGCAAATTGAAGATCACGCATTTCATCTTGAGTTGGTGCTCGTTTTGTCACCACTTGCAATTTAAGATCATCAACCACCACATTATCACGTGATTGCACTAAAATGCCTCCTGCAAGTGTTTTTGCAAGAAGTCCTCCACAACGGGGATCAGGAATGCCCCCTGTAATGAGCAAACGAAGATTTTTTTTACGAGCAATAATTTCACGTGCCGCCATTGTTGCATCAGGCGCAATAATCACTTCTGTGAAAATTTTAACAATTTCTTCTGCACATTCCTCATCAAGGGTTTGATTTAAAGCAACAATTCCACCAAATGCTGATACATTGTCACACATCAGAGCTTTCAAATAAGCTTCTTTCAAATTTTTCCCTTCCGCCACACCACAAGGATTGGCATGTTTAATAAGAGCAACAGCAGCGGTTTTTTGCGGATCAAATTCTGCTACGAGCTCAAAGGCTGCATCTGTATCATTCAGATTGTTATAAGAAAGCGCTTTGCCTTGTAAAAGTTTTGCTGTGGCAACGCCAAAACGTTTTTCATTATTGCGATAAAATGCTGCCTGTTGATGGGGATTTTCCCCATAGCGCATAACATTTTCGAGATGACCAGAAAAACTTTGCCATGATGGTGTTTCAATTTTTAAATCTCGCGCAAACCATGCTGCTATTGCCGTGTCATAAGCAGCGGTGTGCGTATATGCACGCATTGCTAACTGATGGCGCATGGATAAGCTTAAACATCCGTTATGCTGTTTTAATTCCTCTAGAATCGAATCATAATCATTTATCGCTGTTACAACACCGGTATAAGCATAATTTTTTGCCGCAGCACGAATCATCGCCGGTCCACCGATATCAATATTTTCAAGAATCGTTTGTGGATCAGCTCCTGAGTGGAGTGTCTCTTCAAAAGGATAAAGATTTACCACCAAGAGATCAATTCCATGAATGCCGTTTTTTTCCATAGCTTCCCTATGGCTAGGATCTTCTCTTACCCCTAACAAAGCACCATGAATCAAAGGATGGAGTGTTTTTACACGCCCATCCATTATTTCAGGAAATCCAGTAACTTCAGCAACATCTTTTACAGGTAAACCAGCAGCTATGAGAGTTTTGGCTGTTCCTCCTGTTGAAATCAATTCAACATTGTAAGTCGCATAAAGGGCTTTTGCAAAGGCGACCACCCCCGTTTTATCAGACACAGAAAGAAGAACCCTTTGAACCCGATGAAGATCAGGTATGGGAAAATTTTTGGCAACAACACCCATAACAGAAGCCTTAAAAAAAGAGTTAAAATTTTAGCAAAATAAGTTTATACATTTGTAGCACAAGCCTTTAGCAAAATACACTGAAAGGATAAACTGTCTTTTTAAAATAGACGATGATTCTCCTTTTTTCTTATACTGTAAAATGCTATCATTGGAGGTGTTGTTGATAGGGATAAAAGTCTCATTTAACTCAATTTTACCTTTATAGCAGGCTTTAAATACAAAACGTTTCTGCACGTTTCAGTTGTATTTGCTTTTCTATGTGCGATGAAGGAGAGATCCACATACCCGTTTGAGTTATCTTTGAGAGACGGGAAATAATCAGCAAGAATATGAAATTATAACGGTAGAAATGCATACTCATTTTTCCTGCCATTTTTAATTTTTATATTTTTGTAAAAGCATTACAATGTTTGTAATAGAACGTTTTTTTAAGAGTGGAAATGACACATTGTCCCACATTTTTGGGCATTGCCTTTTTAATGAGATTACGCTTTTCATGCAAAATAAAATACTATTACAGGATGCATTTACGCGCGTTTATTTTAAAGTAAGCATTTTTCAATGAATCAACTTATGGTTGTCTTGTGAAGAATGTCGTGTAAATCACTTTGTGAATAGTATAATAGATCCATTAGATCCATAATCTGTAATTACAAGGTGTGAGGTTAGAACGTTCATTCTCTTTATACTTTAAGAACACGTGCTTTAACAATATTTGGCATTTGAGAGGAAGAAAGATTGATCTTCTTATTTTCAATGACTTTATCTGTACGGTTCTCTTTACTTGTGGAGGGAGCATGAGAATGATTTTACTGGTTTTGTCAGAAGATTTGAAGAAAAAGAGAGTCTTACGAATATTTGAGGTCTTATTTTAAGTTATAAAAGATAGAATTATTGTTATAAATCAAATAATTGCTTATTAAAAATTTTGTGCAGTTTAAACGCTCAATATGACAGCCTTAAGATCTTCTTTATTATGAAAAGGCCAAACGGTTTAATGAAAACTATATTGGGGATGGATATTTTACTGGTTGTTTTTTAATCTTTTTGTCGTAGCAGAAAGATAAAAGCGCCTAACATGCCAGCCGCTAAAATAAACCACGTGATTGCGTAAACAAGGTGATTGTTTCGAAAATGGATCATCGTAAGACCAGCAATGGGAAGGTTTGCTTGTGGAGATGTTTTTCTAGCGTCAATGAAATAAGGGGCAACAGTGGATAACCCAAGTTTTTCTGCCATAGCAGGAAGCTCACGTGTATACCATATATTTTTGTCAGGATTATTTTTGCGTGGAAAAAATCCATTTTTTTCACTCATGCGTAATAAACCGATAATTGTCGTTTGTTCTGTGTTTGTGGTAGAATCTTGCTGAGATGAGGCATGTGTATGCGATGGCTCTGAGTGTTGAAAATTGTTACGTTCGTCCATAGGGATAAAGCCACGGTTGATAAAGGTCAGTGTGTTGTCAGCAGTTTGTAAAGGAGTCAAAACCCAGTAACCCGTGGTGTTTTGAGCAGCAGCCGTGACCAAAATATTTTTATTTTTTAAAAAATTTCCTGTGATCACAACCGGTCGATATTCATCTTTTTCAAAAGTAACTTCAGCCCATTGATCTTTCCTAGGGGCTTTTATGGGGGATAAGTGAACGCGCTGATTGGCGCTGGTGATAAGATTTGTTTTCCAGTTTAACCGTTGTATTTGCCATACGCCTAATGCACTAAAGAGAAAGAAAAAACAAATACATAAAGTTCCAAACAAGAAAGAAGAAAAACGGCAAGAATTTTCCTGAAGCTTTGTCATGGGGGGGGATTTTTTGCTCATGATGTATGCTTCCTTTCAGGACAATAGATTTTTATTCTAACATGGTATGCCTTTAAAAAAAGCATTTTGTACGCTTTTTAGCAGAATTTGCACGCCTTGATTTTGGAAAAAGATGAAGGATGAGTCAGCCAAGAGATGAAAAAGGTTTTATAAAAGACTTGACCTTTTGTTGTCGAGCCCCTATTAGAAAGAAACTTCCCAATGATGCCCGTTCAAGGTCGCATTATGCGCGATTTGCATTCATTGTGTCTTTGGGGTATAGGGATTTGAAAGTTTCTTAGAGTTTAAAGGTGAAGTTTATGTCTCGTGCATGTGAATTGACAGGGAAAACGGTTCTGTATGGTAATAATGTTAGCCATGCGAATAATAAGACTCGGCGTCGTTTTTTACCAAATCTTTGCAATGTGACATTGATTTCAGAAGTGTTGCAGCAAAGTTATCGCTTGCGTATTTCAGCAAATGCATTGCGTTCTGTTGAGCATCGTGGTGGTCTTGATGGCTTTTTGGTCAAGGCAGACGATAAAGAATTGTCGCAACGTGCGCGTTTGTTAAAACGCCAAATCATTAAGAAAAAAGCTGAGCAAGAAAGCGAGCAAAAGGCTGAGCAAGCAGCGTGATTTTTGTAGCGTGATTGTTCGTATCACATTATCTTTGGTGGATTGATGCTCTAATCACGGATCTTCGTTCTAGAAGTTCATTTTTTGGCTTTTCTCTCTTTGATCGCTCTATTGTTTTATTGGTTCCATACCCCAGGTTAAAAAAAATGTTTTCAAGCGATCTTTTATTAGAACAGCAAAAGAGAAGATATGTTGTTTTTTCTATTTTAGCAATGTGTCTTGCGGTTACTGCTTCTAATATTTTGGTTCAGTATCCCGTCTATTGGTTTGGTTTGAATGAGCTTTTGACTTATGGAGCTTTTACTTATCCATTTGCTTTTCTCATCAATGATTTGACCAATCGTTTTTATGGTCCATCTGCTGCGCGGCGTGTGGTTTATGCTGGTTTTTTTGCCGGTGTTTTTGTTTCTTGGATATTGGCAACACCGCGGCTTGCTCTTGCTTCTAGTTTGGCATTTTTATTTGGTCAACTCCTTGATATCGTTGTTTTTACGCCTTTGCGACGGAAAACATGGTGGAAAGCACCTTTAGCAGCGGCGTTGGTTGGTTCGGCGTTGGATACCGTGTTGTTTTTTTCTCTTGCTTTTTCGAGCTCTTTTGCCATTCTTGATCAGATAACAGGGTATGCTGATAGTTCACTGGTGGAGAGTACTGTTTTGGGAGGGATAGGTATGCCCGTTTGGCTCTCGCTTGCTTTTGGCGATTTCTCCGTAAAAATTATTATGAGCTTGTTGATGTTAATTCCTTATGGAACAATTCTTAACATTGTGAAACTCCCTCTTTATAAAAGTCACGCAAAGGAGGATTCCTCTTTTGCTTGTAACAAATAATAACCTTTGTTTTTTGTTTTCTTTAAACTTTGAGAAAATTTTTGTTATGTTACGCGTGCGATAGCATCGTTGATTGAGAGAGTTTATTGCTTCACAGCTTAAGGGGAGAGGCTCGCATTTCAAGCCCCTTTTTGTGAGGAAGCAATAAAAATTATTTATTTAGGCTTTCATAAAAAATAGATCGATAAACACTCTTTGAACGAGGTTAAAAATACTTTCTTATAGACTATATTGATGTAAAAGAAACTTCAGTTGTGTGTTGTTAATTTATTGAAGTTATAAGGATAATTCATCATTTTGCAACATGACGAGAAGCCGCATATAACTTTTACGTATTGTAAATCTTCTTATGTTGTTTCAATAAAAGTTTCTCTTTTGCATATGATAAGCGGGGGAAAGCCCTTCATGAATCATCTTAAATGCCAAGGTTTGTTGCGATATTAAGGGCGGAACGCATAATGATAGTATCGGTTTTCTCTTTTATGGAGCGTAAAGATGGTGGTACTGCAATATCATTCATAGGTGCTTTTGTGAAATAAACTTGGAAGTAACGTGAAATGTTTTTAAATAGAATTATTCTTTCTAACATCGCTTGTTATGGGCAAGAAAATGATTTTATTTGATTTAATGGGGACAGATTTGAAATGAAAGAATTTTACGGCGTTTAGGATTCTTATTTAAGTTGAATAACGCTCGATGCATGATGATAAATCAATAGATTGCTGTATGGCTGATTTAAGGCGGGTTTATTTATTATAAATTTTGTGGTGTTTTATCACTAAAAAGTGCTTCTAGTTGTTTTGTTATGGCACCTGCAAGCTCTTCGGCATTCATAATTGTTACAGCACGTTGATAATAACGGGTGACATCATGTCCAATTCCAATGGCAATGAGCTCGATGGGGGAATGGGTTTGAATTTCTTGAATCACTGCGCGTAAATGTTTTTCTAGATAATTGCTTGCGTTGACTGATAGTGTTGAGTCGTCAACAGGGGCACCATCAGAAATAACCATGAGAATGCGACGTTGTTCACGCCGTGATAAAAGGCGTTGATGCGCCCAAATTAAAGCTTCTCCGTCAATATTTTCTTTGAGTAATCCTTCTTGCATCATCAAACCTAGATTGCGGCGTGCGCGACGCCATGGGGTGTCAGCACTTTTATAGATGATATGACACAAATCATTCAGGCGTCCAGGATGATGAGGTTTATGTTGCTCGACCCATTTTTCGCGTGATTTTCCCCCTTTCCAAGTTTTGGTGGTAAACCCTAAAATTTCAACTTTGACACCACAACGCTCAAGCGTTTGTGCCAAAATATCAGCACAACTTGCGGCAACGCTAATGGGGCGTCCGCGCATTGAACCAGAATTATCAATGAGGAGTGAAACAACCGTATCTCGAAATTGGGTGTTACTTTCCATTTTAAAAGAAAGGGGCTGCATGGGATCAATAATCAGCCGTGGAAGCCTTGCTGTATCGATATATCCTTCTTCAAGGTCAAAGTTCCAGTTGCGATTTTGTTGTGCCATAAGGCGCCGTTGGAGACGGTTGGCTAAACGTCCAACAATGTTTTGAAGATGATTAATTTGTTTATCAAGACAACGGCGTAAGTTATCTAACTCGTTTTCAGAATAAAAATCAGTTGCTTCCAAGACTTCATCAAATTGACGGGTGAAGATTTTATAATCGCCAAGTTTTTCCATTTGCTCTGAATCGGAAAAAAGACGTTTGGATTTGTTCGGCTTTTCTTGCCAAGAGTCATTTTTTTGCTCACCACTCGTTTGATCAATATCGTTTGTTTGTGTTGCTTGTGTTTTTCCTTCGTCTTGATCATCACTTTCTTGTTCTGTGCTAGTTTGTTCTTCACTTTGAGCGTGTTTTTTGTTTTTATTTTCTTCTGCTGTTTGATCTTGAGGTTCACATTCGTTTTTTAATTTTTTATCGTTTTCACTGTCAGAAGTTTCATCTTGTTGCACTGTCATTTTAAGGGTAGCAAGCATTTGGCGAACGATCTGTGCAAAAGCTTGTTGATTGTAAATATGATGCGTGAGCTCATTGAGTTGTGCTGCAGCTTTTTGTTCAAGTTCTTGGCGCCATAATTCTAAGACAGGACCTGCTTCTTTTGGGGCTGCGCGCTTTGTTATTTTTTCACGCAATAAAAGGGCTAACGCCTCTTGGATAGGGGCTTCACTTTGGTTACTAATCTTTTCATAATGGGCTCTTTTGTATTTATCGGCGAGCATGGCATCAAGGTTTTTTGCCAGTCCCTCCATGGCTAAAGTACCGATTGCTTCAACACGTGTTTGTTCGAGGGCATCAAAGATAGCTTGTGCTTCTGATTCTAGCGGAGAAAATTGCATGTGAATGCGCTTATCATGCCATGCTTTGCGCAGAGCCATGGAATCACCTAAGCCGCGGGTAATGGTGATATCTTTATCCGTAGCATGTTGTGGTAATTCTGGTAAACGTGCACAATTTTCGCTCAAAGATGGTCGGTTATGGCTAAAGGAAACTTCGAGGTGGGATGTTCCGGCAATGGCACGCATACAAGTAGAAAGAGCTTTCTTAAACGCTCCACTATCAAGTGTATTGAGGGGAGCATTGTTTGTTTGATTTTTGCTGTTGTCGTCAGGGGCGATCGCCATAATTGACATATTCCTTTAAGACAAGACACCCTGCATGAGTGATTCGGGAAGCTCTTGTCCAAAGGCGCGTTGATAAAACTCTGCGACAGTGGCACGTTCGAGTTCATCACATTTATTGAGAAAGGTTAATCGGAAGGCAAAGCTAATATCTTGAAAAATTGTGGTATTTTCTGCCCAAGTAATGACAGTGCGTGGGCTCATAACTGTTGAAAGATCCCCATTGATAAAAGCTTGGCGGACCATATCTGCAACGTGAACCATTTGTGAAATTGTTTTTTTCCCCTCAGCCGATTGAAAAGGTTTGACCTTTGAACAAACAATATCAACCTCTTTATCATGGGGTAAATAATTCAGTATCGTAATAATAGACCAGCGGTCCATTTGGGCTTGATTGATTTGTTGGGTACCATGATAGAGCCCTGTTGTATCACCAAGGCCAATGGTATTGGCTGTTGCAAAAAGACGAAATGCTGGGTGAGGAGAGATAACGCGGCTTTGATCAAGTAAGCTGAGTTTGCCAGAGGTTTCTAGAACACGTTGGATGACAAACATAACATCAGGACGCCCTGCATCATATTCGTCGAAAACAAGAGCAATATTATTTTGATAAGCCCATGGCAAAATGCCCTCTTTAAATTCAGTGACTTGTAAGCCATCTTTTAAAACAATCGCGTCTTTTCCTACAAGATCGATACGACTTACATGACTGTCGAGATTAATGCGAAGACAAGGCCAATTGAGACGGGCAGCAACTTGTTCAATATGCGTTGATTTGCCTGTTCCGTGATAGCCGGAAACCATGACACGACGGTTAAAAGTAAAACCTGCAAGAATCGCTAAAGTTGTTTGCGGATCAAAAAGATAATCGGGATCGATATCAGGAACATGCGGGCTTTTTGTGCTAAAAGCAGGAATTTTCATATCTGTTTCAATATGAAACAAGTCACGAGCACAAAGGGTAATATCGGGTGTATTTTCAAGGTTAAGATTTGTCATGATGTTTCTGGCAGGGAAAGAACGCTATTTATTTCATGAGAAAACGATACAAGAGTTAGAGCATTTATGCAATGCTCTAACGAGAGCCTTAGAAATGAAGGAAGATGAGATAAAGGATGATCATTCTCACCTATTCTATCATATTGTGTGAAGATAAGAATGTTCTTATGCAAAGAGTGATAATCTCAATGAGAATGGGGTCGCATCAATGCGTATTTTTTAGCATAAACCAGATTTTTTGAGTAAATTATAAGCATGTAAAACATCGCGAAAGCGTTCTTCAGAGGCGCGATTACCCCCATTGGAATCAGGATGATGCTTTTTCACCAGCTCTTTATATTTCATTTTGATATCTTCTGCTGAAGCGTTTGCTTGTAGTCCTAGTGTATCAAAAGCTTTTGCTTCTAAGGGTTTTAATTTTCGTGAGAAACTATTGCTTGAACGCCGCTCAGTAAAAAGTGTGAAGGGATCACGCATACGATTTTGATAGGCCGCTGTTCCAGAGCGAATCTTTGCATAATTGGCAGCAGTTTTTTTCGCTGTACCATTGCTAAGATCTGTCGGCCATGTTGGGCGATGCCCTGTGAGAGCATCCTTTTGGAATTTTGCGATATCTTGGTTGCTAAGACCCGAGAAGTAATTAAAATTTTTATTATAGGCGCGCACGTGCTCAATACAAAAATGTAGATATTGTCCTTCGTGATTTCGACCTGCCGGTGCCTTATGGGTTCCTGTCTTTTCACACCCTTCCCACTGACACTGTTGCACTTCTGGCTCAGATTTTTGTTTTTTATTTGAGCTTATGCGAATTGAATCGAATAATTTAGATGTTATTGCCATATTATTGGTTTATGCAAAATTGATTAATTTTACAAGAATTGACTTTTAAAAAATTTGTTTTCACACTTATTTGGTTATGAAAAAGGTGTATTCTTACACTTTCATTTTGTTAAGGAATGAAAAATGTCTATAGAAACAATCATCAAGAAAAAGCTTCAGGATGCTTTTCATCCGCAGAAACTTGAAGTGATTAATGAGAGCCATCTTCATGAGGGACATCCTCATAATGAACATGCTTTTGATGGGAAAGGAGAAACACATTTTCGCGTGAAAATTTTATCTTCTTCTTTTTCCAAGATGACGCGCGTAGAAATCCATCGAGCGATTTATAAAGTTTTACAAGAAGAGTTAGCGACTTGTGTTCATGCCTTGGCACTTGAGGTTGAAACACTTTAATTTGTTTGATGAGGCGTTTTTAAGAACGAGGATGGGCCTTTTGATAAATTTCCAACAAATGGTCTGTATCAACATGGGTATAGGTTTGGGTGGTGGAAAGACTCGCGTGCCCAAGGAGTTCTTGAATCGTTCGCAAATCTCCCCCCCGTGATAAAAGATGGGTGGCAAAAGAATGACGTAGCGTATGGGGGGTGGCCGTTTCTGGTAAACCAAGACTTGCACGTAAGTTGCGTACAGTTTTCTGAATGATAGCCGGCTGTAGGGGGCCACCTCGTGCGCCGCGAAACATGGGTTGGTTATCTTTTAAAGGATATGGACAATATTTGAGATAATTTTGTACAGCTTCGTAAACAATTTTTATGAGAGGGACAAGGCGTGTTTTTCCCCCTTTTCCTGTTATGTATAAACTTGTTTTTTCAGGATCAGAAAATTGTTCTGGTGTGAGGCTTAAGGCTTCTGATATTCGCATACCACAGCCATAGAGAAGCATAAGGACAGCTGCGTTACGCGCGTTAATCCAAGGTTCGTTTTCTAGCTGATTTTCTTGTTGGACGACGTGGAGAGCTGATTGTATTGCTAAAGGTTTTGGGAGTGACTTTGGATGTTTGGGGCTTCGGATAAGCTGAGCAGCGGGAATATTGACGATTCCTTCGCGAGATAGATATTTGAAAAAAGAACGAATGCCTGCTATCCCACGGCTTAAAGAGCGCGCACTGACGTTGTTTGTACGCCGATAAGCAAGATAAGCACGCAAATCACTGACGCGTAAATGAGCAAGATCTGTGAAAGTTGGTGCTTGGCTTAAATGTTGACAGAGAAAAGACAAAAATTGCCGCGTATCACGTTCATAGGCTTGTGCTGTTTGTACGGACATACGACGGGTTTTTACAAGATGCTCTAACCAGTTTTTCCTTGCAGTTAAAACCGCATGGTCGGCTGGAATGAGAGGGCTATTTTCATCTTTTCTCTTGTCGTTTTTTATAGGCATTATCTAGTTAAGGGTCTCTTTCTTTGTAGAGCTTTCATCGTTGATGTGACCATTCTTGTTTTCGGGTTTTTCTTCATGATTGATCAGTTGCTTTTCACCTTTGAGAGAGAGTATTTTTAAAAGATTATGCGTTGACATCAAATGCGCAAAGATTAACCCTAAAAAGCCATTTTTATGCAGTTTTGCAAGCTGGCTTGCTGATAATTTATTCAATTTTTCTTCATCAACAACCCAAAAATTTTCCAATTGCGCTGAAAGACCTTGATCGTTTTTCACATTGATTGATTTTTGACTGAGAAGATCCATTTCCACAAGAGCATCAATGAATTCAGAGGTTTTCTCCATCGCGATTTTAAAACTTTCAAGAAAACGAATACGTTCTTCCATAAAAGGAGAAATAGAGCCATCGGAATTAAAAAGTTCTGTTCCTGCGACTTCATTAAACATTCCTGACTGTTGATCAAAGCAAACAGAAAGTTCTTTTTCATTGCTAATTTGTGCTAAAACAAAAGGATAGCGACGAACAAAAGCAGGAACATAAGTATGGGTTCTCCAACTTTTATCAGAGGCGATATAGTCATTTTCATCGTTAGAAAGGCCAACAAGGGCAGCGGAAGTATAGTGCCGTTTTTTTTGTTCATCTTCGGCGCACATAAACAAAATAGGATAGTCTAGGGCTGCTTGAAAATATTCAGTACTTGCTAAAGGAACCCAGTGCGTATTTTTGGCAAAAGACATATCACTTGGTGGCGCAAATTTTAGATTTTTATGGGAAACTTTGTTGATTGGTGTGATATCTTTGTAAAATAGCATAATATTTGCCATAAGACTTCTCCTTATATTAATTTGTTTTTGTTACCAAGAAAGGTCTTTTGGGAAGATTGTCTCATATGGCAACAAGATTGAATAGAAATGATTAAGATTGAGGGTTCACTTTTGAGAGATAATGTTTTTGTATGAAGTATAATAAAGAAAAGCTTAAAAATAAAGTCTATCTTGCCATTATTGGTATGCCTCATGGTATAAAAGGAGATGTTTTTGTTAAAATTTTAAGTGCTGAGCCACAGCGTTTCAAATCTTACGGGACTCTTTATGATGATATGGGGCGCTCTTATGAAATTGTAACTCTTCGCAAACAAAAAAATAACGCGATTGTACGTTTTAAAGGGATTGATAATCGTAATGATGCCGAGTCTTTAAAAGGGATTTACCTTTATGTGATGCGTGATCAATTGAGTGATGATTTGGGCGAGGATGAGTTTTATCAAGTTGATTTAATAGGTTTGCGTGTTCAAGAATATGGGGGGAAAATCTTAGGGGAAGTGTGTGGTTTTTATAATTTCGGGGCTGGCGATTTGCTTGAAATAGGTTTGAATACAGGCAAAAGAGTACTTATTCCTTTTAGTAAGGTGGCAGTACCAGAAATTTGTATGGATTCTGGTTTTCTTATTGTTGATCCCATGGCGGCTGGCCTGAGCAGTGGGAGAGAAAATGATCAGTAATGAAATGGCTTGAATTTAAAAAATAATCGGTGAATTTTGTCAAAAAAAAGTGAAAAATATGAAAATAGTAAGAATGCGCTTTTGAGCAGATATTATAAGCATTTTATCTTGAGATATTCCTGAGTTTTAGAGTCTTTTTTGAAAGTGTAAGTATGAAAAGGACCCTATTGAATAGGTTGCAGGTTAAGAAGATTCCTATTAACGCTATAGCGTTGCGTTGATTTTGTTTATGCTATTTTGACTTTAAAAGAGTTTGTTGAATAAAATGAGGATGAAAAAACAAAAATGAAGTTTCAGGCGCGCGTTTTAACTCTTTATCCTGAAATGTTTCCTGGTTTTTTAGGGTATTCTTTAGCAGGGCAAGCTTTAGAGCGCGGAATTTGGTCACTGGAGACAGTGCAGATTAGAGATTTTGCTTTGGATAAACATCATAGCGTTGATGATACACCTGCTGGTGGGGGGGCTGGTATGGTGATGCGGGCAGATGTCTTGGCAGCTGCGCTTGATCATTGTCCACAGGATTCGCCAAGATTATTGATGAGCCCCCGTGGGCGGCCTTTTGATCAAGCTTATGCACGTCGTTTGGCTGGTGATTCGGGCATAACATTGGTTTGTGGACGGTTTGAAGGCGTTGATGAGCGAGTCATAGAAGCACGTGAATTAGAAGAAGTCTCTATTGGTGATTATATTCTTTCAGGCGGTGAAACTGCCGCACTGGTTATCTTAGATGCTATTATCCGTCTTCTCCCTGGCGTGATGGGAAATAAAGCTTCTGCAAAGTGTGAAAGTTTTGAAAATGGTTTGCTGGAACATCCCCAATACACGCGCCCTTCTCTTTTCGAAGGACGAGCGATTCCACCCGTGTTGACCTCAGGGCATCACAAAGCAATTGCAGATTGGCGTCAAAGCCAAGCCGAGTTGTTAACACGTCAGCGTCGTCCTGATCTTTATGCGCGTTATGATAAAAATCGTCAGAAAACTTGATTCATAGGATAAGGTGGTGTATTGCATGCCTTTCTTTTTGAGAGAATTTTGAATAAAAGGTTTTCTATAGTTCCGAAAGTAAAATGAAGGAACGGTGTATTCGCTCCTGTGTAAGGCATAGCTTAAAGAGCATCTTTTCGTAGTACAAGGCTTTTTGGGTAAGAGTTGAGCGCTCTGACTGTTCGATAAAGAACATGAAGGATAAAAAAATGAATATTATCGCACAGCTTGAAGCTGAACAATGTGCAAAAATTGAAGAAAAACGCCAATTTCCAGCCTTTAAACCAGGAGATACCGTCCGTGTTATGGTGCGTGTGAGCGAAGGTACGCGGACGCGTGTTCAGGCTTATGAAGGCGTGTGTATTGCGCGTTCTGGCGGTGGATTGAATGAGACTTTTACAGTCCGCAAGATTTCTTATGGTGAAGGGGTCGAACGTGTATTCCCTGTTTATTCTCCTTTGATTGAAGCGGTTGAGCTGGTGCGTCGTGGTAAAGTGCGTCGAGCAAAACTCTATTATCTTCGTGGTTTGAGAGGTAAAGCTGCCCGTATTGCTGAAAAGAGAGATTATCGAAAAAAGGGTGAAAAGGGCGTTGAGAAAGTAGAAACATCCCCTGTAAGCGCAGATATTGAAACGCACGTTGCTGAGTAAAAATTATATAAAAGCGGCTTTTATGCCGCTTCTTTGTGTCTTTTATGATTCGCTTTGTCATTTAAAAGACTTGTAAAAGGCTGGGAGGGGGCATAAAAATGTTTAACCTATCCAAATTTTGTCTCTTTTTTTATTCTTAATAATTGAGTAAAGTGCAGGGTATCATTGCGCATGTCGTGGACACTCAAACGGAATAAGTATAGTTTGAAAAATGTCTGTTTATATTTGATAAAAGATGTTAGACCTTTGACGTTAAGATAAAAGTGTATTAGATTAAGGCAAGTTTTGCGGATCATATCCGTGGAGTAATCGGTTTTTTTTATGCGTGACCTTTAATCCGTTATTTGAGACAACCGACCTGTAATCGGTATCTTGAGATACCAAACAAGTAAAAACGAGAGAGTATATTTGTTCATTTTGTGTGAACCTTCTCGTTCGTTGCGGTTGCAAAAAAACCAGGTCAGGATATTTTATGACAGAGACAACTAGGATAAAAGAGCGCCCTCGTTCCCCTCATATCAGTATTTATCGTTGGACAATTACCATGGCCATGTCCATCGCACACCGTATTACGGGTATGGCCCTTTATGTTGGAACGGTTTTTCTTGCCGTTTGGTTAATTGCTATTGCCTGTGGCGAGGAGGCATTTAGAACAGTTCACGAAATTTATAGTTCTTGGTTTGGATTGTGTATTTTGTTTCTTTATACTTTGGCAGGGGTTCATCACATGGTTGGTGGTGTTCGCCACATTGTTTGGGATCTGAAACCTTGCCTTTTGGCAAAAGAAAAGGCAACAGTTACTGCTTGGGCGACAGTGTTTATTTCTCTTATTATTACTTTTGTGATTTGGATTATTGGATATACCGTTGTTTAACTGGGGGTGAAAAGAGACATGAAAAAAGATTTTCGAACGGAACTTGGAAAAGTACGGGGGCGGGGGAGTGCACATGAGGGAACAGAGCATTTTTGGCGAGAACGTTTGACAGGGTTTATCAATCTACCACTTTTGATCTTTTTTATTGTTCTTATTCTTTCGCTTGTGGGCAAAGATTATAGTATTGTGCGTGCAAGGTTTGCACATCCTATTGTGGCTATTTTGATGGGATTGATGACTCTTTCAGTTCTTTATCATATGAAACTTGCTATGCAGGTGGTGATTGAAGATTATATTCCACGAGAAGGTTTCCGGTTATTCTTTTTGACATTAAATATTTTATTTTGTTTTTTCATGGGCGGTGTCATTATTTTTTCTCTTTTAAAAATTGCATTAGGGGGTTAAACAAATATGGCGGGTACAAGATCATCTTTGGGCGCTAAAGCAGGTAACGCCCCTTATCACACTGTAGATCATAAATTTGATGTCGTTGTTGTTGGGGCAGGGGGGGCTGGATTACGTGCGACACTGGGTATGGCAGAACAAGGATTAAAGACAGCTTGTATCACGAAGGTTTTTCCAACTCGCTCACATACCGTTGCAGCACAAGGGGGAATTGCCGCATCGCTTTCAAATATGGGACCTGACAATTGGCAGTGGCATTTATATGACACCGTGAAAGGCTCTGATTGGTTGGGTGATACCGATGCAATGGAATATTTGGTGCGTAATGCCCCAGCTGCTGTGTATGAATTAGAACATTATGGCGTTCCTTTTTCCCGAACACAAGAAGGAAAAATTTATCAACGTCCCTTTGGTGGACATACGACACAATTTGGTGAAGGTCCACCTGTTCAACGGACTTGTGCTGCTGCAGATCGTACAGGCCATGCCATTTTGCATACACTTTATGGACAAAGCTTAAAGCATAATGCGCAATTTTTTATTGAATATTTTGCACTCGATCTTATCATGACCGATGGGGTTTGTACTGGGGTTGTGGCGTGGAATCTCGATGATGGTACAATACACCGTTTTTCTGCTAAGATGGTTGTTCTTGCAACTGGTGGTTATGGACGTGCTTATTTTTCTGCAACATCGGCGCATACCTGTACGGGTGATGGGGGTGGAATGATCACACGGGCTGGATTACCCCTTCAGGATATGGAATTTGTGCAATTCCATCCCACAGGCATTTATGGTTCTGGCTGTCTCATTACAGAGGGTGCTCGTGGGGAAGGGGGCTATTTAATCAATTCTGAAGGTGAACGCTTTATGGAGCGCTATGCGCCTTCCTTTAAGGATTTGGCTTCACGCGATTTAGTTTCGCGTTGTATCACGCTGGAAATTCGTGAAGGACGTGGCGTTGGTCCTAAGAAGGATCATATTCATTTGGTTCTCAATCATATTGATCCTGCAATCTTGCACGAGCGTTTACCAGGGATTTCCGAATCCGCCCGAATCTTTGCAGGGGTGGATGTTACAAAAGAACCGATTCCCATCTTGCCAACGGTTCATTATAATATGGGCGGTATTCCTACCAACTACTACGGCGAAGTTCTCAATCCAACAGCTGATTCGCCTGATCGTATTCAGCCAGGACTGATGGCAGTGGGTGAAGCGGGATGTGCTTCTGTTCATGGTGCTAACCGCTTGGGATCAAATTCATTGATTGATCTTGTGGTGTTTGGGCGTGCTGCTGCCATTCGTGCGGGAGAAGTTATTGATCGGAATGCAGAAATTCCGCCTTTGAATGAAGAAGCTGTTGACGAAATTATGGCGCGTTTTGATCGTTTACGTTTTGCACAAGGAGCGATACCAACAGCTCTTTTGCGTGAAAAAATGCAACGCACCATGCAAGAAGATGCTGCAGTCTTCCGTACAGAAGATTCTTTGCAACAGGGATGCCAACGGATGAATAAAATTTGGGAGGAATTGTCTGATCTTAAAGTTACAGATCGTTCCATGATATGGAATTCTGATTTGGTTGAAACATTAGAGCTTCAAAATCTCATGGCAAATGCTATCATGACTGTTCATTCTGCGGCAGCACGTTTAGAAAGCCGTGGCGCTCACGCCCGTGAAGATTATCCAGAGCGTGATGATAAAAATTGGCGAAAACATACGCTTTCACATTTATCAAAAGAAGGTAAGGTGACATTATCATATCGACCTGTCCATGTGGACCCATTAACATCTGAAGCTGATGGTGGAATCGATTTAAAGCGCATTGCACCTAAAAAACGGGTTTATTAAGGGGAGAATGAAATATGGTACAAATTAAGCTTCCCAAAAATTCTCAAGTAAAACCAGGAAAGGTTTGGCCTAAACCTGAAGGTGCGACAAAACTGACAGAATTTCACGTGTATCGTTGGTCGCCTGATGATGAGGAAAATCCCCATCTGGATACCTATTATGTGGATCGTTCTGCTTGTGGCCCTATGATTCTCGATGGGCTTTTGTTCATTAAAAATCATATTGACCCGACTTTGACATTGCGTCGATCTTGCCGTGAAGGCATCTGTGGTTCCTGTGCGATGAATATTGATGGAACCAATACATTGGCTTGTACCAAAGGTATGGATGATGTAAAGCACCCTATTAAGGTCTATCCTTTGCCCTCCATGCCGGTTGTGAAAGATTTGGTTCCTGATTTAAAGCGCTTTTATGCTCAACACCGAGTCATTGAACCTTGGTTGCAAACTGTTTCGCCTGAGCCCGCAAAAGAGTGGTTACAAAGTCACTCCGATCGCCAAAAAATTGATGGTCTTTATGAATGTATTTTATGCGCCTGTTGCCAAACATCTTGTCCAAGTTATTGGTGGAATGGTGATCGTTATTTGGGGCCCGCTGTTTTGCTCCAAGCTTATCGCTGGATTGCTGATTCACGTGATGAGATGTGTGGTGAACGTCTTGACAATTTAGAAGATCCTTTCCGCCTTTATCGCTGTCATACGATTATGAATTGTGCGCAAACTTGTCCAAAGGGATTAAATCCAGCAAAAGCGATTGCTGAAATTAAAAAACTCATGGTTGAACGCCGCCTTTAAAGAATGCGACTTCATGAAAATAAAGGTTAAAGCTAGAAATAGTATGACCTTTGGAGATTTAATCTATAAAAGCGCATGAACCTCTTATGAGGCAGTCGTAACTATATTGTTCTAAAAGCAAAGTAATCTTTAAAAATGAAGTTTTTTCTGTAAAAGCAATCCTTGCTAACTGTATGGGCTTAAGAAAGCTCATAGTGGAGTTCTATCTGTGCAAATGGACCGATTTATAAACAGTAAAGTGGAACAAGGGAAATTGTGTTTTTGTTTTTATTAAATTCGTATCAAAATTCTCATTTTAAAGCATGATTTGATTGATCGTTTTTTATAAAAGAAGACTACTTTATATCAATAGAGCATAAAAAACAAAGAATAATACAAACATTATAACGTATGTAAATCATTCAAATGAAATACAAATGAGTGACGATAGTCCATAATTTTGCGATACGTTTATTATAATAGCGAAAACACTGCTGATATGCAGTGTTTGGGCGCTTTAATATCACCATATATATTTAATAACATATTGTGTTTTATAGATTTGATTGTTCATTGTATTAAAAAATAAAATTGATAGTTCTCAAAATTAGAGAATGCAAAATTATTCTCTCTTATTGCGATATCCTATAATTAGGGAGCTGTAGTTTAAAACTATCGTAATATCAAACAATTTAAATTTATTAGAAAGCCCAAAAAGGCTTTTGAGAAAATATCAAATTCATAGGTTTTTCTAAAAGTTTAGAAAATGGTAGTCAAAATTTTAAGAACAGGTATTGTGCATATAAAATAAGCGGTGTTTGTAGATTGATTTAAAGCCGAAAGAATTCAGTTATCAAAGAAAGTGTGTTTTACTTTTGATGAAATTTATAGAGGCTCATTTTCTATGCTTTTATTCATAAAAAAAGATAGAAATTTCTAAGTTTATCTCCCATTTTTAGGTTACTGAATTTCATTTCTGCTTGCATATAAGTTTCAACAAATTTGTTTAAACTGTCAGAGTGCTTTTTTATTTTTCGGTATAAGAAATATTTCTGAACATGAAAGAAAGTTTGCCAAGTATTAACGGTATAATCTGTCTTTGCTTGGGGGTTTATGCTGTTATTCCGTAAAACACCATTCATTTGAGATGGGATGATAAAGTGTTTAAAAGGTGAAATCTGCTAGGAAAGGAGATGGATTACGGATTGGCGCGCGTTAAAAAGCTTTATCCTTTGGGGTAGTGTTCAGTGAAACCTGCTAGACAATCCCGTAAACTAGAATGAAATCCATAT
The DNA here is from genome assembly GCF_900185775.1 of Bartonella mastomydis. Taxonomy (NCBI): domain Bacteria; kingdom Pseudomonadati; phylum Pseudomonadota; class Alphaproteobacteria; order Hyphomicrobiales; family Bartonellaceae; genus Bartonella; species Bartonella mastomydis. The sequence goes on along the minus strand of NZ_LT883137.1, from coordinate 306,983 downwards.
GGACAGGCTTTTAATCTCGTTTTTTTTATGTATTGTGATAGGCAATTCACATGAAGAGTACTAGGACAGGTTGCAGAAAAAAGAAATCATTGTGAAAAATAGAAGCTTGCTTGTTTCTCATGTTTTTAAGAGGGGCTGGTTCTCATGCAAAACAAAATGACCTAAAAGGAATATATTTGTGTTGCTAATTTACGGGTTTGTTTTAAAGAAACATTTCTCAATGCTCGTCACACCCGTTTTGCAATGGCGCCTATGAATGGCATAACAATAAAGCTCCCATGGAAATAATAAAATCTATAGAAAAGCATCATCTTTACGCTTATGAAGGACCAAACTGGCATCCTCACACATTTTGTTTTCTCCCAATGTTTATCTTTAGGATTTGAGATGATTCATAAGATTTTAGTGCTTTCTTATATAGTTTTTATCCACGCAGACTTTCTCGCTTGTAACATGCGCGCAAGCCGTTTTGGTTTATTCAATATAAACAGATTTGGAACGAAAGAATCCATTAGCTCTTTTATCCAACTTGTAAGACAATGAACACTCTTTATAAATCAATGTGAGGTGCTTTAAGAAGTATAATTATCGATCTCTACTTGTTGGAACTTTCACTCTTTGAAATATTAAAAAAGGCAGGAATGTTCATGAGTAGAATTTATCTATATAGTTTATAGACATTGTTTTTGAAGGTGGAGATATGAGCTCCACGTGATAAGGTTAGCAAAGCTTTCTTTAGAGGAATTTGATTGTTTACAAGTTGGTGTAGAATAAGAATCTTTTTCTGCTCAAAGAAGAAACCTATAGGCCAATATACATTCTATTCTTGAATAGAATGTGATTTATATAGATGCTCAATCAGAATGATCGTATATTTGTCTGAGGTTCTCTGTCTCTGAAGATTGTTTGGGTCAAAAAATATTTATTGATCGCTTAAAATAAGCTTTTGTTTTGATCATGATAATTATTGATGATGATCGGTATCTGTTTCATGAAGTTCTTATTGATAGGCGAATCAAAATTTATTCTTTTCTTTTTATTGAGGTATTTATTTCGTCGTTATTTTTTCTCTTTTGCATCAAATATACATTTTCAAAAGATAAATAGAGAGAATGATCGATAGAATCTCATATGCTATTTTGTTTTCTTTTTTTTCATGGAGAGTGTAGAGAATACATTGGAGAGGCAAAGAGAAGAGGGGGGCTCAATAAAAAGCCGCAACCAATTGTTGCGGCTTTTTTTGTCTGTGTGCTCTGATCGAGAGAGCAAGACTCTTTTAAATGATTTTTGATTTAGCAAAAATCGGGTCGTAAAAAACTTCAGAAAGTTTTCTATCTTTAAAGAACAACACGGCATCAACTGTTGTGTAAAGAACGAGCTTGATCATTTCTATCTCGAGTTGGCGACCAACTTCTGATCTTTTAATCAAGGTGGCACAGCGCTCAAAGGTCTGTAAAGCACTGTTGGCATGCGTCGTTGTAATCGATCCAGGATGACCTGTGTTGAGTGAATTGAGATATTCCCATGCTTCATTGCCTCGTAATTCAGCAAGAAAAATTCTGTCAGGCGATTGACGCATACAGGCATCTAAGCATTCTTCAGCTGAAACACGACCTACATTGTTACCATAAATCATATTTACGTGATTAGGATGATTGGGTAGAAAAAGCTCATGAACATCTTCAATCGTGATAATACGCTCTTCTACAGGGACTTTTTCAATGAGCGAGCGGGCAAATGTTGTTTTCCCCGATCCTGTCTTGCCGGCAATGATGATGTTGCGTTTGTGAAGGACGCATTCTTCCAAAAATTCAAGAATTTTTCCCTCACGTTTACGTTGTAAGAGCTGAACTTCAAATGGTTCTAAGCGCGTGAAGTCCTGCTTTGATAACAAACTATTGGCTTCTTTTGCTGAAGGCTTGTTAAAACTTACATCGGAAAAATCATCAAATGTCCCTTCTTCTTTGAGTTCTTCTAACGTCTTAACGATGAGAGAATGTTTACGAATCACAAAAGAAAGAGTGCCATCAACAACAGCTGGCGTTTGGATAATTGTACCACGTTGTCCACCAGGCAAGAGCACGTAATTAATGCTTCTGGGAGCCATTCCGTTATAAACGATAATCGCTGTAATAAGTGTTTGCAAAAAAGCTGTTGTTAACTCAGGTACGCTATGGACCTGCCACCCGTTGAAGCTTTTTGTCCATAATTCACAGGGGCGGCAGATCGATAATTCAGTGATCTTCGGATCTTCTAAGAAACGATCAAGCGGTTGCAAAAGCTGAGAAACTGCTTGATCTTTTTGTATCGGGTTAACGTGTGACGAGACTGTAGACATTGCTGAAATCCAGATCACGAGCAACAAAAATATTCACTCGTTCGCCTTGGTGTTTGTAAAGAGTTGGTGTGATATTGATCGAATTCTGAAGAACATCGGTTACGATCGATTCAGCATTATGAGCTCCTTGTGGCTGTGTTTTTTCTTTATCCCCTTTTATACTTTTATTAAATTTGCCTTTCACCCATTCTCCTAAATCACCGATAATACTTACCATAATTGCGCCACCAAATCGCTCCCAAAAGTGTCTATCAACCCAGCCCCCCATACCTGCTTCACCAAGAGGACCAGTGCCGGGCGAATCAAGATTGACAATAACTCCAGAAGGGGTTTCAATGCGTGACCATTGCACAAACACACGTGTTTGTCCTTGCTGTAAGCCACTTTGGTAAAAACCAACGACTTTAGAACCACGATCGAGTAAAACAACACGACCACTTGTAGAATAAACATCCCGCGTTAAATGACATGTCGTCATTCCTGGTTGTGACGTGATGATTTTTGTTTCCAATGTACAATCTATTTGCGTTCCTTGTGTAATTAAGAGATCACGGTTACGAAGTTGCGCTGCATGCGATTGGCCTAAACGTACAGGCTGGAGATTTAATGCTCCACTGTTATCATTCGATGTTTTAGTTTCTGTAGATCCTTCGCTACCGCCACTGTTAAGACTAGAACTGAGCATACGTTTGCGTGCCAATTCTTCAGAATCTTGGAGCATATGTGGAGGAACGGTTGTTTGAAGAAGTTTAGCCAAGGCCGGTGGAATATCTAGGACTGAGTCCTCTGTTTGTGCTGGTTTTTCTTCTTCTACAGGTTTTGGCTCTTCTATAACCCGAGGGATATAGTTCGGTATAATTTGCTGTACCGTTTGTTGTGGTTTTTCTTCCTCTACTTCCACGGTACTACCCATTTTTAAAGCTTTCCAAGTCAGAGCAATCGGTACCGCTACTATGACAATAAGCCCTACAATTAACAATGCACGCGTCCCCGGAATTGTCGGACGGTGCTCTGAACCTAGTTCGGAGCTTCCATAGGCATTTTCAATATGTTTTTGCTCTATATTGTCCAGTTTTCTACCTTTTTCATCTCCTTCCTTATTGTCAAACATTATTTTCCTCCTTTATTGATACGATAAACCACCGAAGATACTGTTCCTGTTGTGTTTGGTATACCATGGGGGTCATAGGCTTCATTAAAAACAGCAAGAGCGCGTTTACCAAGTCGTATGAGCCATTTAGGATTTACTTTATGAACGGCGATAATATCATTAGAACTTCCGATAATGGTGCGCGGTATTAAGCTTTCATTCCCTTCAGCATCCACGACATAAATCGATGGCATATCCATGTTAGCGGGAAACTTGAAATAAGTAATACGCCCATTGTCCCAAGCATTGATGGGAGCAATATCTTGATGACCGCTCATGGTGTAACTCAGGTTATAGCCTTTTACAGCTTGGTGAAACCCACGTTCAATTGCGAGGCGCCGGTTGTTTTCTTCTGATTTTTCATCGGTTGAATCGGGATAATGGAAAGCCAATTCATAGGTTGATCCTGCACGGTCATTGCGAAATTGTAGTCGGAATTTATAACTTCGTTTGTCAGTTACAACAATGAGATTGGTATTGGCAAGTTCTGCTTTTGGCTTAATAAAAATATGCCGTCCTTTATGCGCAAAGGCATAGGCTTCTGAATCACCAAAGGCATGAGTGATATATTGTTCACCTTCTTCAAGAATAATATGTGTTGCTACTCCAAGAACTGTTTCAATTTGAACCACATCGGCTTCGTTATAAGTTATATAGCGAATGCGGTGATCATATTGTGAATTTGATGGACTTTTGAGTGCCTGAACAGGTACCGTATAAAGAAAAGAAAACGAAGACAATAGAACAACGAATGCAAGTTTTTTCATAACAATCAATTCCTTAATCATTCAACAGTATTTCTGGGTCAGAACGGTAACTTGTTACTTGAAAACCAAGGGGGTTAAGCAATCGGGCAGATGATTTCATAGGTGCACCGACATAGGTATAACCAATTGTTGCAATCTGGTGCTGTTTTGGTCCAGTAGCAGCACCGCTGCTGTCAAGTTGTTGAGTCGTAAAACGTACAGTTGCTTGACCAAGGCCATTAGGCTGGATTGATCGTACTTTAACTGTGATACGTGCTTTGTTGGAAAGCACTTTATCTCGTGCATTTTCCCCATCATAGATTTTATAATATTCTTGCTGAACAGCAGCTGCACTTAAAAGTGCTGTTGTGTCATAGTTCAGTTGAATGGTATCGTAGTCATAAGTTTCGCGGTTAAGTACATATTGGTTGAGCCAATATCTATCTACAACTTCACCATAGCTTTCTTCGTGCTCGCGCATAATTGAGATAACATCAACAGCTCCTGTTGTGTTATCAACGCGTAACACTAAAGGTGTAGGCGCTGGTTGGGAAAACCCAATGACGCCACATATCATACCGAATAAGCCAAAAAGGCCAACAGCACTTGCTACACGCCACGCCGTTCTGCGCGACTTTACAAATTCGCTTATCAGATCCCGTTCTAGACCACGGCTTTCTTCGTAATAACTGCTAAGTTGTTCGGCTTTCACTGGTTTTGCTTGTTTTGTTTTCATCTGTCTCCTCGCTTAATTTCGGCAGGGATTGTTTTATTAATAGGCACACGGTTCCTATCATTGGGTTGTTTGAGCTTTGGTGCTAAAGCACAAGCCGATAAAAGGTTTGCAATCAAAATCACAAGAATGATATTTTTCATTTTAATATTACTCTTTTTTGCTGTTAGATGCATCCTAACATTTATTATCATTATTTCCATTTTGAATGTAAAGTAAAGTGCATAGTGTATAATTATTTTACTTTTCTTAATTTCATTTTTTAATTGATGAAAATAGCTCAATTTCAGTGCAAATATTTTTTACTGTAGGATTTAGATATCTTGGTTATTTTGTCCTATGGATATTCAGGGTGTCTGTTATGAGAATCACTGTTTTTTATATCCTCTAGTGTTTATGTCTCCATAGATGTCCAAATGTTATGCCTTTTGCGAGAGAATTGGCAATGCTTGATAGTTTGAGTAAGAGCATGATGGATATAATGGAGAGGATAAGCGCTCCCCCAAACATGAAGCTTATATTCTGGTCGTAATCAAGTTTCATATCACCCAAATAGTTTGCAAGGATATTCATCATCACATTAAAGACAGTGGCTAAGAGTAGAAAGAGGATTATGTAATTTACGACTTGGATTAACCACTGCTCAAAAAAGCGATAAGTTGGTTGCCAGAGCAAAGCAATGATGAAGATAGGTCCCCAGCCTACGAGAAGTGCAATAGCGATTTTTGTCAGGATAACAAGCCCACCGCCGATTGCGACGACAAGGCTTGTTGCCAGCAAGATAAGGATGCCTAAGAGACTATAAAGCAGCCCATTGGCCTCGAAGAAGATGGTTTCTTGGAAAAGACGACTTGCATATTGAAATCCATTTTCTGCTGTTTTATCAAGCAAGCTCATTAATTGTGTCTCAGTGAGTGGATTTGTTATGAGCGCTTTTGATAAATCATAGGGCATATCTGTTATCAAATTCGCGATTTCACGTTGATAAAGTCCTGCGGTAAGCGCTGTTGAAGTAATAATAATTATTCGCAGGAAACGATTTACGAATCCGGAGAGTGGCATATCTATAGCGCCACGAATGATGAGCCATCCATAAATGATGAAAGCGATAGTGATCCCGATTGATACGAGGGGTGTAATGGCAACAATTGCGTTTGAGGAAATATCCGTGACATATGTTTTTGTTATCTGATCAATTTTATTGAAAAGTTGCGTGAACACGGTAAAGTTCATGGCATTCCTCTTTAACGAATTTTCATGTTTTATATGGTCTTTTTAGGCATTCTTCGTTGAATTTTTTTAGGATGGATCGAATGTGATCAAATCTTCTCAGTCTATGAAAGAGAACTGAGTATTATGCATTAACTTTTTCTTTTTACGAACACACAAAAATAATATACAAAATGTTATTATAAAAAGCTTTATTGAAATTTTATGGTAGGTATACTTCCTTGCCTTGTGGAAGCTGGTATATATATCCTAGTTTTTTGTCTGTTGATAAGATCCGCTTCATTATTGAAGAAATTTCTGATCATTTGTACTTTGATAGATTCATTTCGAATCATGGCTAACATATATTTTAGCTCTGCTTGTAATTTAGTAGCTTCTTTCAAATCCTGCGTTTTGCCTGTAGTATCTAGCAAATTAGCAATTCTTTCAAAACGCTTCTCTGTGTTCTGAAGAGCTTGTAAACTTACAGCTCTAGCGATAACCCCTCTATATCTGAGACGTGTACTAATTTCTTTATGCATCTCCTTTAGTGCTTTAAGAAGGGTATATCCCTCTCGGTGAAGAGTGGGAATAGCATATTTGTTATATAAAAGCTCTGAAGGAACTAAATGAATCAGAAGGGTACCGGAGTTGTATGTATTTCGTACTTCTGGGTACATTAACTTCGGATTTTGAAGAAAATGTTTGGGATCGTGTGGCAATACATGTTTAACTCCATTACCCGTTATAGAATCGCGTATCTTTAATGTTTGGTTGAATTTCTTTTCGCTCAGTTCAAGTTGTTTTTTTAAGAGTTTAATAACTTCCAGATATTCTGCTGGTGGAGTTGGTGGAGTTGGTGGAGCTGGTGGTGTCGGTGGAGTAGAAGTCCGTGTGGGTGAGCTTTTGGGTTTTGAGGGTTCGAAAGTTACCGTTATCTCTGCATTTGCTGGAACTAGATTCAGCACTGCCAAAAGGGTAATCACTCCTGTTATAATAAATCGCTTTTTCATCTGTCTCCTCGCTTAATTTCGGCAGGGATTGTTTTATTAATAGGCACACGGTTCCTATCATTGGGTTGTTTGAGCTTTGGTGCTAAAGCACAAGCCGATAAAAGGTTTGCAATCAAAATCACAAGAATGATATTTTTCATTTTAATATTACTCTTTTTACTGTTAGATGCATCCTAACATTTATTATCATTATTTCCATTTTGAATGTAAAGTAAAGTGCATAGTGTATAATTATTTTACTTTTCTTAATTTCATTTTTTAATTGATGAAAATAGCTCAATTTCAGTGCAAATATTTTTTACTGTAGGATTTAGATATCTTGGTTATTTTGTCCTATGGATATTCAGGGTGTCTGTTATGAGAATCACTGTTTTTTATATCCTCTAGTGTTTATGTCTCCATAGATGTCCAAATGTTATGCCTTTTGCGAGAGAATTGGCAATGCTTGATAGTTTGAGTAAGAGCATGATGGATATAATGGAGAGGATAAGCGCTCCCCCAAACATGAAGCTTATATTCTGGTCGTAATCAAGTTTCATATCACCCAAATAGTTTGCAAGGATATTCATCATCACATTAAAGACAGTGGCTAAGAGTAGAAAGAGGATTATGTAATTTACGACTTGGATTAACCACTGCTCAAAAAAGCGATAAGTTGGTTGCCAGAGCAAAGCAATGATGAAGATAGGTCCCCAGCCTACGAGAAGTGCAATAGCGATTTTTGTCAGGATAACAAGCCCACCGCCGATTGCGACGACAAGGCTTGTTGCTAGCAAGATAAGGATGCCTAAGAGACTATAAAGCAGCCCATTGGCCTCGAAGAAGATGGTTTCTTGGAAAAGACGACTTGCATATTGAAATCCATTTTCTGCTGTTTTATCAAGCAAGCTCATTAATTGTGTCTCAGTGAGTGGATTTGTTATGAGCGCTTTTGATAAATCATAGGGCATATCTGTTATCAAATTCGCGATTTCACGTTGATAAAGTCCTGCGGTAAGCGCTGTTGAAGTAATAATAATTATTCGCAGGAAACGATTTACGAATCCGGAGAGTGGCATATCTATAGCGCCACGAATGATGAGCCATCCATAAATGATGAAAGCGATAGTGATCCCGATTGATACGAGGGGTGTAATGGCAACAATTGCGTTTGAGGAAATATCCGTGACATATGTTTTTGTTATCTGATCAATTTTATTGAAAAGTTGCGTGAACACGGTAAAGTTCATGGCATTCCTCTTTAACGAATTTTCATGTTTTATATGGTCTTTTTAGGCATTCTTCGTTGAATTTTTTTAGGATGGATCGAATGTGATCAAATCTTCTCAGTCTATGAAAGAGAACTGAGTATTATGCATTAACTTTTTCTTTTTACGAACACACAAAAATAATATACAAAATGTTATTATAAAAAGCTTTATTGAAATTTTATGGTAGGCATTTTTGTGTTTGCAATGTCAAAAGCCTTCAGATCCAATTCGTGCCTGTGCATTTTTATAAGCGCATACTCAGCATCACGTAATTGCACAACTATTTGGAGTTTTACAGATTCATTTTCGATCATAGCTAATATACCGTCCATATTTGCTTGGAAATCAGCAATCTCTTTCAGATTTTTTGCTCTCTCAAGTGTGTCTAACAGAGATAAGATATACTTAAAGCGGTTTTCTGATGCGTCCAAAGCATGTAGAGTTATAGCTCTATCCATAGTTGACGTGTATCGTAAACGTCCTAAAATATGCCCATTCAACATATGCCGTTTCTCAGCAACCCTTTCTTCATCCTTTAGAATCTTTTGATATAATGCATTTGAATAGTTTTTTGCGTGGAGCGAACCTACATCTTTTAAAAAAAGCTTGTCATACATTTCTTTCGTAGTTTTAGCATCCTGATGTGTAGTTATAGATCCATCAGTTATAGCTTTATAAGCGTCCTCAATTGCTGAAAACTGTTTTTCTTTCAACTCAAGCTTCTTTTTTAATAGCTGAATAACTTCCAGATATTCTGCTGGTGGAGTTGGTGGAGTAGATGGTGTCGGTGGAGGCGGTGTGACTGTGGGTGAGCTTTTGGGTTGTGAGGGTTGGTAAGTTACCGTTATCTCTGCATTTGCTGGAACTAGATTCAGCACTGCCAAAAGGGTAATCACTCCTGTTATAATAAATCGCTTTTTCATCTGTCTCCTCGCTTAATTTCGNCTTTTTACGAACACACAAAAATAATATACAAAATGTTATTATAAAAAGCTTTATTGAAATTTTATGGTAGGCATTTTTGTGTTTGCAATGTCAAAAGCCTTCAGATCCAATTCGTGCCTGTGCATTTTTATAAGCGCATACTCAGCATCACGTAATTGCACAACTATTTGGAGTTTTACAGATTCATTTTCGATCATAGCTAATATACCGTCCATATTTGCTTGGAAATCAGCAATCTCTTTCAGATTTTTTGCTCTCTCAAGTGTGTCTAACAGAGATAAGATATACTTAAAGCGGTTTTCTGATGCGTCCAAAGCATGTAGAGTTATAGCTCTATCCATAGTTGACGTGTATCGTAAACGTCCTAAAATATGCCCATTCAACATATGCCGTTTCTCAGCAACCCTTTCTTCATCCTTNGGATTAACCACTGCTCAAAAAAGCGATAAGTTGGTTGCCAGAGCAAAGCAATGATGAAGATAGGTCCCCAGCCTACGAGAAGTGCAATAGCGATTTTTGTCAGGATAACAAGCCCACCGCCGATTGCGACGACAAGGCTTGTTGCTAGCAAGATAAGGATGCCTAAGAGACTATAAAGCAGCCCATTGGCCTCGAAGAAGATGGTTTCTTGGAAAAGACGACTTANTTTTTTGCGTGGAGCGAACCTACATCTTTTAAAAAAAGCTTGTCATACATTTCTTTCGTAGTTTTAGCATCCTGATGTGTAGTTATAGATCCATCAGTTATAGCTTTATAAGCGTCCTCAATTGCTGAAAACTGTTTTTCTTTCAACTCAAGCTTCTTTTTTAATAGCTGAATAACTTCCAGATATTCTGCTGGTGGAGTTGGTGGAGTAGATGGTGTCGGTGGAGGCGGTGTGACTGTGGGTGAGCTTTTGGGTTGTGAGGGTTCGAAAGTTACCGTTATCTCTGCATTTGCTGGAACTAGATTCAGCACTGCCAAAAGGGTAATCACTCCTGTTATAATAAATCGCTTTTTCATCTGTCTCCTCGCTTAATTTCAGCAGGGATTGTTTTATTAATAGGCACACGGTTCCTATCATTGGGTTGTTTGAGCTTTGGTGCTAAAGCACAAGCCGATAAAATGTTTGCAATCAAAATCATAAGAATGATATTTTTCATTTTAATATTACTCTTTTTACTGTTAGATGCATCCTAACATTTATTATCATTATTTCCATTTTGAATGTAAAGTAAAGTGCATAGTGTATAATTATTTTACTTTTCTTAATTTCATTTTTTAATTGATGAAAATAGCTCAATTTCAGTGCAAATATTTTTTACTGTAGGATTTAGATATCTTGGTTATTTTGTCCTATGGATATTCAGGGTGTCTGTTATGAGAATCACTGTTTTTTATATCCTCTAGTGTTTATGTCTCCATAGATGTCCAAATGTTATGCCTTTTGCGAGAGAATTGGCAATGCTTGATAGTTTGAGTAAGAGCATGATGGATATAATGGAGAGGATAAGCGCTCCCCCAAACATGAAGCTTATATTCTGGTCGTAATCAAGTTTCATATCACCCAAATAGTTTGCAAGGATATTCATCATCACATTAAAGACAGTGGCTAAGAGTAGAAAGAGGATTATGTAATTTACGACTTGGATTAACCACTGCTCAAAAAAGCGATAAGTTGGTTGCCAGAGCAAAGCAATGATGAAGATAGGTCCCCAGCCTACGAGAAGTGCAATAGCGATTTTTGTCAGGATAACAAGCCCACCGCCGATTGCGACGACAAGGCTTGTTGCTAGCAAGATAAGGATGCCTAAGAGACTATAAAGCAGCCCATTGGCCTCGAAGAAGATGGTTTCTTGGAAAAGACGACTTGCATATTGAAATCCATTTTCTGCTGTTTTATCAAGCAAGCTCATTAATTGTGTCTCAGTGAGTGGATTTGTTATGAGCGCTTTTGATAAATCATAGGGCATATCTGTTATCAAATTCGCGATTTCACGTTGATAAAGTCCTGCGGTAAGCGCTGTTGAAGTAATAATAATTATTCGCAGGAAACGATTTACGAATCCGGAGAGTGGCATATCTATAGCGCCACGAATGATGAGCCATCCATAAATGATGAAAGCGATAGTGATCCCGATTGATACGAGGGGTGTAATGGCAACAATTGCGTTTGAGGAAATATCCGTGACATATGTTTTTGTTATCTGATCAATTTTATTGAAAAGTTGCGTGAACACGGTAAAGTTCATGGCATTCCTCTTTAACGAATAGTCAATTTTCTACCACTTTAGAACTCAGATACGTTTTAAAGATTTCTACACATCATTTATACTCAGGGAGCTCCACCACGATTGTCGTGGCATTGATGAAATTTCTATGTCCCTTTGAATTTTCACGTTAGCACTGCCCCCCCTGTACAAGTAGCCTTTATTTGCATGAAAAGAGAAAATAAATGTTTTAAAGAATTTTATCGGACGAATCTTATAGTAGGCATTTTTGTATTTTGGCTATTCAAAATTTTTATGTTGTGTTTGTCTTTTTGTTGTTTGATAAGCGATTGCTCGGCGTTGCGTAAATGTGTGACCATTTGTAATTTTGCTGTTTCATTTTGGAGCATGGCGAGCATTCCAATTATATGTGTTTGTAATTCAGCAATACTTTTTAAATCTTTTGTTATCTTGACTTCGTTTAAGAGTTCTTCAATTTTCTGCAAACGATTGCTTGCTTCCTGAAAAGTCTTTAAACTCACGGCTTTATCAGTGATAGCTGCATATTGGATACGCTTACCAATAGAATTGCGGGATTCATGGATAGAGGCAGGAATTTCTTCTTCTTTTAAGATATTTTCAAGGGATGTAGATAGAGCAGAAGGCTGATTTCTATCGTAAAGCATCTCTGGATTTTTCAGAAAAAAACTGCTGTGATTGGTTTGTGCATTTTTAAATTTTCGGCTGCCCGTTATAGATTCATGTATTTTCTTTACTTCCTCGAGGTGTTTCTTTACGACTTCGAGGATTTCTTTAAGACTTATTACAGGTTGTTTAGGGGTTGCTGTACCTGAAGATGATCCTCCAAACAAATTGGGCCACGTTGTTGGAACTGTTGCTCCCAAATCTGCTGCTCCAGCACCCCAAACCCAAGCCATTGCTGGGTTTGAGACGCCTAAGGTTATTGCTATTGCTATTGAAATGACCTGTTTCTTCATGTTTCCCTCCTGTCATTTTTTGCATGCTGTAAAAAAATCGGTAACCATATTGCCGGATCATCACCCACTTCAGCGATAATTCTTTCAGCTAACTCCGCGTTATCAGGTGTTCCTGATAACACCAAAAGCTCATCACTAAAGTCGTGTTCTATGGTTTTTCCATTGCTTGTTACATGGAACTTACCGAGATTCAGTTCTGCAAGTGCAGATTGATCACCCTGTTTAATGAGGAATTGGCGACTAAACTCACCAAGTCCTTTAACAAGTTCAAATTCAGTATCTGTTAATTTAAAACCTTTTGTATAATCTTCATAATTTGCTTTGGGATTGGCTAGAAAAATATAAGTTGCACATTGTTGAATGAGTGTTTTGGCAATATTACTTTCCAAAGCATCGCTAGGCTCTTGTGTTGCATAAACAAAAATACCATTTTGTTTACGGATAGTCTTTTGTTTATTTTTTGCTAAATCTTCAAAGTACGGATCTTGCAAAGGCTTCCAAAACTCATCAAAGATATACATAAATCGCTGTCCGCTAATCATACCTTCTGTACGGTAAAGCAGATACATCATCACTGGAGTACGCGTTTCCAAATTATCTAAGAATTCTGTAATATCAAAGCCGTAAATTTGATGAGTTGAAAGATCAAGGGCATCATGAGGATTATCAAATAACCATCCATAATCACCGCCTTCGCACCATTTGAGTAAACGAGCGTGAACAGATGGGTGTGAATCATAATCACTTAAGCGCGGATTTGGTAAGAATTGCACCAGAAAAGACAAACGGCGAAGCGATGGATCAATATTACTGCTCATAACAGACATAACAGCTTTATTAATTTCTTCTTCGTCATGATGCGTGACTTCGCCACCAGCTTCTGCCAATTTTTTAACAAATTGTTTTAGAAAAATTAAATTATCTTGAGTGGCGGGAAGTTGGAAAGGATTAAAACCACTTGATCTTCCTGGCTTGAATGTTAAATATCTTCCCCCCATCGCTCGAATGGCAATTTCCATGCCACGGTCTTTATCAAAAACGACAGTTGTTGGTTTAAATTTTTGCGCTTGTGCTAACAAAAAGCCGAGCAACACAGTTTTACCCGATCCAGATTGTCCGATAAGTGCGGTATTACCAAGTAATCGCTTATCGGTTGAATCCTCCTCAAGTTTGGAGGCATGAAAATTGAAATAAAGTGGTGTTTTACTGGCTGTTTTAAGAATTGTAACTGCTGGTCCCCATGGATTCCCAGTAGGTTTTCCTGACATAAAATTATGAAAAGATGAAAACGATAAAAAGTTTAGTGATGTAATTGGGGCAGGGCGGGGTCTCCATTTCCAATTACCAGGAAGTTGTGCCCAATAGCCAGCTTCTATCGCCAAATCCACGGGTTTGGGTAATACTGCAACATCTAATAGCGCAGCACTTGCTTTGGCCATATGGTCGCGAACTTGTTGAATTGTATCACCATAGATGGTCAATGTACAATGATGTTCCCCCATGACAAAATGTCCACTGATAAGCTGGTTTAAGGCTTCGTCAATCTGTGCAATTTGGCTTGTTGCCACATCACGTGCATCAATAAGATTACGCTGATGTCGCTGCAAATAATCTTTAGCAGCATGCCGAGAGAGCACCGAAAAGCTCTGCGTCAATATGAACTCGAAGTCACTTTCCAACAAAGAATTCAGTTGTCCTGGTTTAGTTGTTGCATCGTATTCTTTAATTTCTAACATTCCAAATCGACGTGTTCCACTGGTTGTACGGAGCTCACCAAGAGCACCCCATTTTGAGAAAAATGGCCGATTGATAGACATGTAGTCAGCAAAACGATCATGACAAATGGGCATAGGGCGATATTCACCATTGACAAGCATTCCAAGGAATTCAAGTGCAGAAGAATAAACATGTCCATTTTTTTCATAAGCACCAAGAAGTTCTGCACCATAACGCCTTAAAGATTGGCCTAAAGTACGATTGACGTCATTGAGTTCTTTGATGCATGAGTCTTGTCGCATCTTTTTTTGATCAAGTGTTTCGCGTTCATGTTTAGAAAAGAACGACATAATTTTATCTGCTATCGGTTGAAAGACGACAGTCAAATACAGATCATTGACCATCAAATTATAACCAGAAAAGCTTTGCCGATATTTTTCATCAAGCTGATAGCAAAACATTTGATTAAATGCTGAATCAGGATATTCATAAACACGACGGCGCACGATATGTGTCCAAAATGATAAATTAGCTGATGCAATACCCCGTAGAGTATTATTCAGCTCTTTTGTCCATTGAAAAATATCTTCTTCTGAAGCGCTTTGATGCGAACGACCGTCAATTTTCCAGATTGACAAATATTCTGCATTCTTCGTAGAGATAATCGTATCTGTAATATGATGGGAATAGGGGAGGAACAGGCTTACAGGTGTCTCTGATGCGAGACGTTTGCTGCTTTCAACAGCTGTCATGTTTATCTCCTTTTACTATAATCAGAGGGACTATAACTTGATGCGCCCCAAAAACCTTTATTGCGATTGCGAAACTTAGTATCGATCCATAACCACCAGATACGAAATGCTTTATCATCATTTTTAGTGATTTGCACCATAATGAACCATAATGGTGGTGCCATAATCCACAAAAAGATACTTACTGTCATAGCAATAACAGCGACCCCCATAAGCATAACGATAAATGGCATCATGGGGACACCCCATATCGTTGGAACACGTGTTGCTCCTTTGAATAGGGGAAATTCTTTTTTTTCTTGTAATTTCATGGGGTGCTCTTGTCACTGGAGGTGAAATAATATGTGGCTAATATAGAAGGCTGCACCAGCAATAATGACGCTGAATGCCCATCGCATAAATGTAGCTCTTGCGATGATGCGAAATATATAAATAAGCAAAAGAAATAAAAGAACTATAGCAGCAACGATAGGAATAAAGATACTTAACCCATATTGCATTCCTATAAAAACATCTAAGCTTTTTGCTTCCGTTTGAGCATATGCAGGTTGTGTTACTAATAACAACATTGAAGTGATAAAAATAACACTAATCTTGTTGCACATATTCTTTTGAAAAGTATCCGATTGTTTCATATCTTTTATCCCCTTTTAATTAAAAGTTTGCTATAAATAATATTCCTTTTGTTTCAGTATGAGCGACATCATTACTGGCGTATGCCTATGATCGACGAATATTTAAAACATTATGTATTATACCAACTTACGGCTTACCTGTAAATAACATTGCAGCAAGTTGAGCTGCTGATCCTGCAACAATGACACCTACTGCCCATCGTACAAATGTATCTTTTCCGATATAACGTCCTGCATAACCAACAGCTAAGCACAAAAGCATAATGCCAGCAGCAAAAGGTATAATTATATCTAAATCTTTCTTTAATACATCTAAAGCATTTTTTGCATTTGTTAATTTGCTCACATTCTGCGCAGCACAAATAGAATTACTCGTAAAAAACACAGTTAAAGCTGCAGAAATTGCGGTAATTTTATTATTACTTTTTAATTGGAAATTGATTAATTTTCTCATATTGTTTAGCCTTACCAGATTATACTTGACGTAATAATTTTTCTACGAAATAAAAAACTTTCCACGTTTCAAAAAAAATTACTAGGTAGTTTTAAACAATAAATCCGCCAGCTGAGCAGCTGATCCTGCAATAACTACACCTACTGCCCACCGTACAAATGTATCTTTTCCGATATAGCGTCCTGCATAACCAACAGCTAAACACAAAAGCATAACACCAGCAGCAAGAGGGATAATGATCTTTAAATCTGTCTGTAATGTCTCTAAAGCGGTTTTTGCATTTGTTAATTTGGTCACATTCTGCGCAGCACAAATAGAATTACTCGTAAAAAACATAGTTAAAGCTGCAGAAATTGCGGTAATTTTATTATTACTTTTTAATTGGAAATTGATTAATTTTTTCATATTGTTTAGCCTTATCAGATTATATTTGGCATAATAATTTTTGTACGAAATAAAAAACAACTTTATTGACATGCAATAGAAATCATGTTTCATAAGATTTATTTGTTACACTGTAAACAATAATTGGGCCAATTGAGCGGCTGATCCTGCAACAACGACACCTATTGCCCACCGTACAAATGTGTCTTTCCCGATATAACGTCCTGCATAACCAACAGCTAAGCACAAAAGCATAACACCAGCAGCAAGAGGGATAATGATCTTTAAATCTGTCTGTAATGTATTTAAAGCATCTTCTGCGTTTTTTAATTTTGTTGCAGCAGCACACACAGGATGCGTCATAAAAAATATAGTTAAAGCTGCAGAAGTTGCGATAATTTTATTATTACTTTTTAATTGGAAATTGATTAATTTTTTCATATTGTTTAGCCTTATCAGATTATATTTGGCATAATAATTTTTGTACGAAATAAAAAACAACTTTATCGACATGCAATAGAAATACTGAAATATAAGTTTTTTGCATGAAAAACTTTTCATGTTTCAAAAGATTTACTAGGTAGTTTTAAACAATAAATCCGCCAGCTGAGCAGCTGACCCTGCAATAACGACACCTACTGCCCACCGTACAAATGTATCTTTCCCGATATAACGTCCTGCATAACCAACAGCTAAGCACAAAAGCATAACACCAGCAGCAAGAGGGATAATGATCTTTAAATCTGTCTGTAATGTAGTTAAAGCGGTTTTTGCATTTGTTAATTTGGTCACATTGTTCGCAGCACACACAGAATGCATCATGAAAAACATAGTTAAAGCTGCAGAAGTTGCGATAATTTTATTATTACTTTTTAATTGGAAATTGATTAATTTTTTCATATTGTTTAGCCTTATCAGATTATATTTGGCATAATAATTTTTGTACGAAATAAAAAACAACTTTATCGACATGCAATAGAAATACTGAAATATAAGTTTTTTGCATGAAAAACTTTTCACGTTTCAAAAGATTTACTAGGTAGTCGTAAACAATAATTCGGCCAGTTGAGCAGCTGATCCTGCAATAACGACACCTACTGCCCACCGTACAAATGTATCTTTTCCGATATAACGTCCCGCATAACCAACAGCTAAGCACAAAAGCATAACACCAGCAGCAAGAGGGATAATGATCTTTAAATCTTTCTGTAATGTATTTAAAGCGGTTTCTGCATTTGTTAATTTTGTTGCAGCAGCACACACAGGATGCGTCATAAAAAATATAGTTAAAGCTGCAGAAATTGCGGTAATTTTATTATTACTTTTTAATTGGAAATTGATTAATTTTTTCATATTGTTTAGCCTTATCAGATTATATTTGGCATAATAATTTTTGTACGAAATAAAAAACAACTTTATCGACATGCAATAGAAATACTGAAATATAAGTTTTTTGCATGAAAAACTTTTCATGTTTCAAAAGATTTACTAGGTAGTTGCAAACAATAATTGGGCCAGTTGAGCAGCTGATCCTGCAATAACGACACCTACTGCCCACCGTACAAATGTATCTTTCCCGATATAACGTCCTGCATAACCAACAGCTAAACACAAAAGCATAACGCCAGCAGCAAGAGGGATAATTACCTTTAAATCTGTCTGTAATGTATTTAAAGCGGTTTCTGCGTTTTTTAATTTTGCTACAGCAGCACACACAGGATGTGTCATGAAAAACATAGTTAAAGCTGCAGAAGTTGCGATAATTTTACTATTACTTTTTAATTGGAAATTGATTAATTTTCTCATATTGTTTAGCCTTATCAGATTATACTTGACGTAATAATTTTTCTACGAAATAAAAAACTTTCCACGTTTCAAAAAAAATTACTAGGTAGTTTTAAACAATAAATCCGCCAGCTGAGCAGCTGATCCTGCAATAACGACACCTACTGCCCACCGTACAAATGTATCTTTTCCGATATAGCGTCCTGCATAACCAACAGCTAAGCACAAAAGCATAACACCAGCAGCAAGAGGGATAATGATCTTTAAATCTGCTTCAAGTGTAGTTAAAGCGGTTTTTGCATTTGTTAATTTGGTCACATTCTGCGCAGCACAAATAGAATTACTCATAAAAAATACAGTTAGAGCCGCAGAAAATACAGCAATTTTGTTACGAGCTGTTGGGCGAAGAATATTTAATTGTTTCATGTTCTTTATCCTGATGAAGATTAAAACTCCCACAAATGACCCCTCTTTCATGAAGAAACTTAAAGAGATATTTGGGATCAGCCCAAGTTCTTAGTTTTCCTCTTTGTGTAAGTAATGTATATTTATTAGGTTTTCCGGTGATTGGATCATCGGCAACAAATGTAAAATACCACTCTCTCTCTGAGCGCATCACAACTGTAATTTCACGTGCTGCTCTCTGATTAAATGCTATATCAACACTGTTTTGTTCGATCATTTTCATTTTTTTGCCCTCAATTAGAAGAGATTTTGTCCAATCTTACTAATTAGAGCTTTAATATTTTTTTATCTAGCTTTCATTATACCATCCTATCAAAATTTTAGTTTTCAGTTATGAAAATACCAGCCACTACTCGAGCCGCTTTGTCGATGAAGAAGAATCTTCCGTAGCAAAAGCATCGCGGCTACTACTTTCTTTATGCGCAAACGCATCTTCTAATTCCTCTGAAGAAAGAGGAAGAGAATCTACTTTAGTTGTCTGTTCTGGTTCTTCTTTTTTAAGCCTAACAGGCTCTTGCAAGTCTTCATCTCTTCGCGTAGCAGCTTTTACTCCGATATATGAAGCAACTGTCTGTGTATCAGCATCACTGTTTAAGTTTTCTGTATTGTAAAAACTCAGCGTAGACTGCAATGTTGCCTTTTCAAAGATACACTTTGATGTTGTTTGTGCATAACAGCAAGTTAAAGTGCTTTGTACAGATGCAAGATTTCTGCAAAAGTCAAATGCTCCAAAAAAAGAAAGCCATTTCATATTTTCAACATCAATTTGCTCAAAAATTGCGTCAAAATTATGTTTATTTTGTTTAAACTGCTCAGTTGTTGTGGTTTCTTCGGCCCCTTTTCTAAGCAGAGATAGTTGATGGAATAATCTATCATTATTACCTGTTATATAAACATTATTCCGCGCTTCTTGTTCGATGAGAGTTGAAGATACTGGATGAGGGGTGTCGAATATGTATGAAGCAGCAAACATTGTGAAATCTGGAATAATCATCAGCAATACACCTTATTATGAAGAATTTTATTGACACAAATGCCAATGCTATTTGGTGTTTTTTGTTGCTGCCTCTTGGTCTTATAAATTTGAAAAATGGAATTGTTTTGCTTAGAATATTCTCTGTAGTGATGACTTTTTTCTTTTCTGAGAAGATTTCTAATATATGTGAGGATGCAAGAGGCAAGATCAACGCGTGCTATAAAACAAAGCTGACCATGCCAACCAATATTATTGGAATGAAGGAAAAAAATACGACTTTTAAGCAATAATAGTCTTTGGGAATCTTTTGAAGTTGCTTGTTTTATATAACTTCTGCGTTGCAAAAAAAAATTTAAAGAACTTTCATACCAAGTAAAAATTTCTCGTACTTGGGGATGTCTCTTATTGTTATAATGAACGACACCATCATTATAGAGAGAGGGCTTGTTCTTTGTCGCATATTGCCATAGTTTATAAAGTGGCGATTTATATTTACTTTCGACACCTGATTCATGAGAGTCAGGGAGGTGTGATGGCGTTCGCTTACTGCATTTTCCAATTTCAGCAACTAAACTGGAAAAGAATGCAATAGCGGAAGCTGAGACACAAATAAACAGGTCTTTGTGGTACAAAACACATCTCCGTCACAGTGATATATGCATCGTAATTTTAATTTTGATAATAAATAGACAAAAATTGTCTATAATTGTGTTTAAAATATGGCAAAGGACAATTCTTTTTTGCAAGGGGAGTAATTAAGGTGAATGATCTCAAAAATATGAATTTTGATGAATTACAAGAGATGCGTACACAAATTGATGTGGAATTAAAAAAACGGCAAGCAAAGGAAAAGCAAAATGCGCGACGAAAAATTCTTGAAATTGCTAGCACCCATGGAATTGATATCGCTGATCTTGTGAGCAAAGAGCGCCATTATAGGAATCCTAATAACCAATGGGAATTATGGAATGGGCGTGGACGGAGACCTAAGTGGATTAAAGAGTGGTTGGAGAATGGGTATACACTTGATGAGCTCGAAGTGACATAACACATGTTCGATATTTATAAAGAAAGGGAATATTCAAGAGATATGAATGCAAATAGTAGCCTCTTCTTGCTCATTTGATTGTATAAAAATACTGAATGAATGCATTAACCTATTGAAGTATCAAAAAAATGGTAAAAAATATGGACAAATATATCTAAATGCAAAAGGTATTTTTGTCATGAGCTGGCATCATCATTATGCTGTCCAGCTTAAAATGTTATAATTACTTTTGGCATTTGAGGGTGGGGAGCGCTTTATCTCTTTTCGTTATAGTTTTACTGAATGTTGCTCTTTTTAGTCTAGGCAAATAAATGGTTTTATTGATTCTTTACAAAAAGGGTTAAAATCAGAAGAATTCATTGTGTCAGAAGTATGCCAATATTGTTGTTATATTTTCCAGCCGCAATGTTGTGACAGTTTTTAGTATAGCGAAGGGATAGGAGGGACTTTGATTCCTTTTTTATCATTTGTTAACTATATGCTAATTTCAGTTATGATGTACAAAGGATGATTTTGATTGCTTCACAAGAGAGAGGTTGGAAATGAGGGCATTTTACGATTTTCAGCTCTCTCATTCAACATGAGAACAATGAAGTATTCATTCTAAATCAAAGTTTGTCTGATCAAGAAAGTCTTGTTTATTTTATTATGCCGTGAAAGAGTGTCATGGGGAGAGTGATAGATCACTTTCATGAGATGTTTTTTCAGTGTGTGGTGAATATTCTTAAAATATGGCTTGCTTGTTTTGCTCTATGGCTAAGCAAAATACCAGAAGGGACAATCAAGGAAGACTTGCGTGACAAGAATCTGGACTGTTTACAGACCGGATTGAATGGAAGTTTTTTTCTTTGAGGGGGAGGAAAGAAGCCAAAGCTTGTAAAAAGCAAAAGGGAATGAATTTTTGCTTAAAGCGGGAAGCCGTTTAGAAGACGGGGTGCATTTGGGGTAAGGCCAGCAGCTTCTTGAATGAAATATTTTTTTATTTTGGGTGCTTGATTGATGATTCCAAGACCGGTATCGCGAAGCATCCGTAGGAGAAGGTTATCGTTCGAAAAGAGTTTATTGAGCCAATCATTGCTTAAAGCCATACGGACAATTTCAAAACGTCTCCAGCTTTGATAGCGCTCTAAAGCGGTGAGGGAGCCAATGTCAAGACCTAGTCGTGCTGTTTCAATAATCACTTCAGCAAGGGCAGCGCTATCGCGTAATCCCAAATTGAGTCCTTGTCCTGCAAGGGGATGGATGGTATGGGCAGCATCGCCAACGAGGGCAAAACGGGGCTTAATACATTGACGTGTTAAAGAAAGTTTTAGCGGAAAAGCTTGACGTTCGCCATTCCAAGAGAGTTTTCCTAATCGATGACCAATACGTCTTTCGAGCTCTGTTTCAAAAATAAGTGCGTCAGCTTTGAGGTAATATTGCGCAGTTTTATGATCTTCATTCCATACAATGGCGGATCGATTGCCTTTGAGTGGGAGAAGAGCGAAGGGGCCGGCGGGTAAAAAATGTTGAATCGCTTGACCGTTATGGGGTTTTTCATGTTCAACTGTGCAGATGATTGCTGTTTGTTTATAGGGGTGAGAAAAGTTTTTAAGACCTGCTTTTTGGCGTAATGTCGAATGGGCACCATCGGCTGCAATAAGCAATTTTGTTTGCCAAACCTCTTCATTATCTAAAGTGACAGTTGTGTGTTGGTTGTCTTGATGAAAATCAATGACACGTGTGTTTGCGAGAACAGGGATATTGAGATCTTTGACACGCTTTTTTAAAGTATTAATGAGTTCTCTATGTTCTACCATAGTCGCAAAGGGTTCACCGGGGGTAATGTCGCCTTCAAAGGTTAAAAGAGTGGGTTTAACAGGATCATTTGTGCTTGTATCTGTGATGATCATTGAGTGAATGGGTTGCGCATAGGGTTTGATAGAGTCCCAACATTGTAATTGTTTTAACATGCGAACAGAAGCAGCAGCAAGGGCAATGGTTCGTATATTAGAAGCAGGAATATCTTCTTGTGGAGCAGCATCAACGATTTTTATTTTCAGATTAGGGGCTGTTTGCTTGAGCGCTATTGCCAGTGTTGAACCGACAACCGCCCCCCCTGCAATGAGAAGATCACATTGTTTGATTTTATGAGATTTTATTTTCTTATGGGGTTTTATATCGTTATGGTGATTAGAATACACAATGTTTCTTCCATTATTTACGAGGCTTCTTCCATTGTTTAAAGCTTGCTTGCTGTTAAAAAGAATATTGTTCTTTCAAATTATCTACACTATTTTAATTTTTACTTTTTTCCTTATTTTACAAAGAAGAGACTTCTCTTTGGACGAGATGTTTTTTTGGTGTCACTTTGATGACAGATGAGTGTTTTAGAGCGCTTTTGTTTTACTTGTGTGAACTCACTTTACAGATTTATCGGATCAGCCTTTTTTGAATGTCCTCTTCAATTCTTTTTACACTTGGTTGATAGAAAAGAAAACTAAAATCAGACAAAGATGAGAATGTATTTTTAAATTTGTATGAATATCCTTTAAGAGGCTTGTTTTGAAAGGGTACATTGAGGATGATAGATAAGGAAAATAGTGTTCATTTGTGATGGTTAAAACGGTATTAATATTTTTTTGTTACCATACCTTCTGTTGAGGAGGGTGATAGGGCTTGTTGTAAACTCTATAACCCATGTAAAACTTTACACGTGAAGTGTTTTTTTGTTGTTCGTGTGATAATATTTTAGGATAGGGTTGTTTTTATGCTTTATGAAGGTTTCGCTCTCCAGATGGTGGTTTATGAACGACATGAAGTAGGAAAAAGGCAGAATACACGAGATTAAGAAGTTAGATTATTGAGAGATGATTGTTTACGGATCGGCGCTGAGTGTAAGCTTCGTCTTTTTTTAAGAGAAGAGGGAAGTTATAACGCTTTAAATATGAAAGTTTTATATTTGGAATTGATGGATGCACCGAAGTTCTTCACCTTATGATTCATTAGAATCCCGAGATTCTCAAGGTTTTCGACTTGTTGAGATGTTTTTACGTCAGATTGGCGTATTTATTGGGCTTGGGCTTTTGGGCTTTATTATTTTTTGTGTATTTGCTTTGGCGACCTGGAATGTTGCTGATCCCTCTTTAACCCATGCAAGTACAAATGAGGTTACAAACCTTATGGGGTGGCTGGGGGCGATTTTTTCAGATTTTATGATGCAGTTTTTTGGCTTGGCAAGTCTTGCTGTTTTGTTACCACCATTATTTTGGTCTTTTCTCTTGTTGGCACAAAAGAATATCTACAATTTGACTTTGCGCTTTTTTTTGTGGGTGGTATCAACGATTTGTTTTTTAATGGCTTTTGCTCTTATGACGCCTGTTGCTTCTTTTACCCATTGGCCATTGCCCATGGGATTGGGGGGGGTTTTAGGAGATAAAGTTTTAAGTGTTGCTTCTTCAATTTTTCCTCTTTTTCTTTCTCCTCTTTACAGGGGGCTCTTCAGTGTTGTTTTTATCCTTTTAGGTTTTTTCATTGCTGCTTTTGCTGGCAATGTGATATGGCGGCGTCGAACAAAGAAAAGAAAAGAAAAAAACATTCCAAAAAATGAAATCGTTGATCCGGTTTTTGAGATGGAAGAAGATGTTGAATATGCCGCAGAGAATGATCGTGAGAAACATGGTTTTTTTGCCACAACTTTTGGCGCTCTTTTACATCTTTTTTATTTTTTACAAGCGCGTTTTTTTCGTTTCTTCTGTTTCAAAAGGTGTTCTCAAAGTAAGAGGCAAGGCAAGTCATTTGATCGGATTGAACCAACTTTTTTGGGTGAAAAAGAAAAGTATGAGGAAAATCAAAATAAAGCCCATGCTCCTTCTGTGAAAAGTCGTGGTTTGAAATCTTTAACAGTTTCTTCAAATGGTGGTTTTGTTCTTCCACTTTTAGATTACCTATCGGTTCCACCACCCTCTGTCAGGGATGCAAAACTTTCTCCTGCTGCTTTAAGAGCAAACTCTCAAGAACTTGAAGGGGTTTTGTTAGATTTTGGGGTCAAAGGAAAAATTATAGATGCTTGTCCTGGACCCGTGGTCACTTTGTATGAATTTGAACCGGCTGCTGGCATTAAGTCTTCTCGTATCATTAGTTTAGCAGATGATATTGCGCGCTCGATGCGTGCGATTTCTGCCCGTGTCGCTGTGGTTCCAGGGCGCAATGTGATTGGAATAGAATTACCCAATGCAAAGCGGGAGATGGTTTATTTAAGGGAGATTGTGCAAGCCCAAGAATTTGTTGAAAGTAAAGCCAAATTAGGGCTTGCTTTGGGAAAGACTATCGGCGGGGAAGCTGTGATTGCGGATTTAGCAAAAATGCCGCATCTTTTGGTGGCTGGGACAACAGGATCGGGAAAGTCTGTTGCTATCAATACAATGATTTTATCATTGCTTTATCGTATGACGCCTGAACAATGTCGTCTCATTATGGTGGATCCCAAAATGCTTGAACTTTCGGTTTATGATGGCATTCCCCATTTGTTAACACCGGTGGTGACAGATCCTAAAAAAGCTGTGACTGCGCTTAAATGGGCTGTTCGTGAAATGGAAGAACGTTACAGTAAAATGTCAAAACTTGGTGTTCGCAATATCGATGGGTTTAATGCACGTCTCAAGGAGTCAGAAGGTCAAGGAGAGACAATGGTGCGTACCGTTCAAGTGGGCTTTGATCATGAGACGGGTGAACCTCTTTATGAGACGGAAACACTTGATTTTAGTCCTATGCCCTATATTGTTGTCATTATCGATGAAATGGCCGATTTGATGATGGTCGCGGGGAAAGATATTGAAGGCGCGGTTCAACGTTTAGCACAAATGGCACGTGCTGCCGGTATCCATGTGATTATGGCGACACAGCGTCCTTCCGTCGATGTTATTACAGGGACGATCAAAGCTAATTTTCCTACACGCATTTCCTTTTCCGTGAGTTCAAAAATCGATAGCCGAACAATTCTAGGCGAACAGGGGGCTGAGCAATTATTGGGACAAGGAGATATGCTCTTTATGATGGGGGGAGGGCGTATTCAGCGTGTGCATGGACCTTTTGTTGCGGATGATGAAGTGGAGCAGGTTGTGGCGCATCTCAAAGCACAAGCTCGACCTGATTATTTGGAAACAATTACCCAAGAAGTTGAAGAAGATAGTGCTGATGTTTCTGCGGCTTCTCCTTCAGCAGATGATCCCTATAGTCAAGCTGTTGCTATTGTTCTTCGTGATCGTAAGGCTTCAACCTCTTATATTCAACGCCGTTTAGGGATTGGTTATAATCGTGCTGCAACATTGATTGAGAGAATGGAAGAAGAAGGTATCATTAGTCCAGCAAATCATGCAGGGAAACGAGAAATTTTAGTTCCTGCCGAAGAAGAACGCTTTTGAAAAATCTTTATCATCATTTTTTTTAATGTCTTATAAAAACAAATCGTTGCCTTATTGTACCGTAGAAAGCCTGCGTCATCATACACGAGCTCTCAATTTGCGATAGGCCTATAGCATTTGGGACTTTTCATAAGAGCTATCCCTTATTTTATATCATTTTGCTTGTACGCTAGCCTTTCTTGTAACGTGCAAGTAAATAATTTGAATTGATGCAATAGGAGAGGGGATGTGATGAGAGGATCTTACTGTAGTCGGTGCTATGACTTCAGTTGAAAAATGATAATTTATCATTATAAATCAATATCTTGATGTAAAGCAGGATCATGTGAGGTGTGGTGGTATAAAGGCATGAAAGGATTGATATTTAAGTATTTTTGCTGTTCTGGTCGTTCAATCTTATGGCAAAACCAGTTGCGCCACATGATTTGCCTGTCTGCTTTTAGAAAAGGGCTGGTCTGCTGAGATTTTGTTTAAGTGGATTGTATAGGGGAGAGAAGCCAAGTGGAACTTTCTAAAATTCAAAAAGCAGGTTTCAACTTCGCAAAGCGTGCTTATAGGAAGGCTTTGAGCTTTTTGTGATTCAAGCTCCAAATTGTTTACACAGCGGATTGGCTGAGAATTTTTATTCTTTTGGGTGCATGGTTAAGTCAAAAAAGCATTTTTTCCATTGAGTCATTAAAAAAGTTTTCAGGTTCGCAAGAAATAAGTTTAGAACTTAACGCCGCCCACGTATTGACTATGATTCATGTAGCTTTACGGATTGGGGGTGGAGAAGAGCTTATGCGTTGAGCCAATCAGCAGAAAAGTTAAGAAATTAGGGTGATTTGAAAACTCAAGAGCAGACTGATTATTTGGACAATGCCTTGATTTTATAAGAATATTACATTACTCATTTTGAATAGGAGACTTCAATATCGTAAGATTCTTTCATTTCAAATCTGTTTATATTGAATCAACCAAAACTATTCGCTTGCACTTTACGAGCGAGGTGCCCTGTGTGTATAAAAATGATTAAGAAAAAACTAAAAATGTTTGTTTTGAATCGTTTCAATGACTCAAGGGCTTGTCGCAACACTCTAGGATGAGCAAAGTGGTGTGATGGTTCTGGCTTGGAAACGATACCGCAAGAGATTGAAAGAAATAGAGAAGGATTTTTTGCTGACTTTTTCTTCAACGAATGATTTCTATCGTTGAGCTGTTACAGTTTTGCTGTGTGATGGTAAAGTTTCAACGTCTTATATTCAATGCCGTTTGGGTATTGGTTATAATTGAGTAGCGACATTGTTTGAAAAGATGAAAGAAGGAGGCATCGTTTGTTCAGAAAATCATAGGGTTAAGAAAAAGTTTTAGCGCTTGTCGAATAAGCATACTTTTAAAAATCTTTTGATAGTGTTTTCAAACAATATCTTTATCTTATAAAGCAGGGTATTTATTCATCATTGATGACTTAATTATAAATGATAATGATAAAGTCAATTCGATATTGTTTGGGAGCATTTTTATGAAAACGTCTTTTTTATCGCAAAGAAGAATCTTTGGGTTGGTGGGAATTCTTGTCTTTTGGTGTTTAACTTTTCCTGCTTTTTCGCAAGTATCTCAGAAGGTAGCAAAAGCGCAGAATATTGCCAACCACTTTGCGGCAATCAAAACAATGACGGGTGATTTTATTCAATTTAGTCCGAAGGGAAAAATGTCTCAAGGAACATTTTATCTTGAGCGTCCAGGGAAAATTCGCTTTATTTATAAGAAAATGCCTTTACAAATCATTGCAGATGGTCAATTTGTGGGCATTAACAATCGGGCTTTAAATACTTGGAACTTTTCACAACTTTCACAAACGCCAATGAAGTTTTTGTTGGATGATAAAATTGACGTATCATCTGGGCGTTTGTTGGCATTTCGTGAAGATCCAGGAGCTGTGACGATTGTTCTGCGTGATAAAACGATTGGGGCTGGGCAAATAAGAATGGTGTTTGATTCCAAAAACTTTTCTTTGCGGCAGTGGACAATTGTTGACCAACAAAACTTGGAAACAACAGTGCAGATTATGAATGTGCGAACAGGCGTTCGTTTCGCTCAAGGAATGTTTACACTTCCCTCAAAAAAATGAAGCAATAGTATCACGTCATTGGGGTTGAAGCAGATGCTCTTTCGTATTGCAACTTGGAATATTAACTCTATTCGTTTGCGCCTTGCACAGGTTTTTCAGTATTTGAAGCTCTTTCCGGCCGATGTTTTGTGTCTACAGGAAACAAAATGTCCCGATGCTTTATTTCCAGTGGAGGCTTTTGAAGCAGCAGGATATAAGTATATCGCACTGAGTGGTCAAAAATCTTATAACGGGGTGGCGATTGTTTCTCGTTTGCCTTTTAAAAAGGTGAACAAGCGTTTCTTTTGTCAAAACCAAGATTGTCGCTATATTTCAGTGATTGTGGAAACCCATGGTAAATTGATACGGATTCATAATTTCTATGTCCCCGCTGGAGGCGATATTCCTGATGCTGAAGTGAATGAAAAATTTCGTCATAAGCTTGATTTTTTAGAAGAAATGTCTTCTATTCGCGCCGATCAGGAAGAGGGGCTGTCTTCTCTTTTGTTGGGCGATTTGAATATTGCTCCTTTAGCAGAGGATGTTTGGTCTCATCAGAAATTGTTGAAGGTTGTAAGCCATACACCCATTGAAACCGAGCGTTTACAAAATTTGTGTTGTCAGGGCGGATGGGTTGATCTTATGCGGTTGCATATCCCTGTTCCCACAAAACTTTATACATGGTGGAGTTATCGTGCGCGCGATTGGGCGTTGACCGATTATGGGCGACGGCTTGATCATATTTGGTCGTCTCCAGATTTAGCACCTTTTGTGGCGGATCTTTCAACTTTTCGTGATGCGCGCGGATGGGACCATCCTTCCGATCATATTCCTGTGCAAACAGTATTTGATTTTTCACGTTAATTTTGAAATAACAAGGTAAATAAAGTATTAATATTAGATAATGATTCTGAAAGAATGCGGGAGAGTAGATGCATATCAAAAATCTCAAAAGGGGTGCTTCTCGCGGATTATTTTCTAGTATCTTGCTTTGTTTTCTTTTGTCTGGATGTATGGTTGGTCCGAATTATCATAAGACATTTTTTTCTGTTCCCTCCAAGTGGGGACAGCAGTCTGCGCAGATATCTCAGCGTTCAATTTCCCTTGCAGGGTGGTGGCGACAGTTAAATGATCCAGTTTTAAATGCGTTAATGGATGAGGCAATTTCTGGAAATAATGATGTTGCGGTTGCCAAAGCTCGGGTTCGTGAAGCACGTGCGAGCTTAGGGCAAGTGGTGGGATCTTTGTTGCCAAGTGCGTCCAATACGATTTCAGGAACGCGTAGTGGCTCTCAACAATCTGATACGTTGAACCAGTATCGTAGTGGATTTGATGCAAGTTGGGAGCTTGATTTTTTTGGAGGGCATAAGCGAGGCGTTGAAGCGGCACGTTATGGTCTTGAAGCAACTGTGGAAGATATGCGTGCGACGATGGTCGTATTGTTAGGCGATGTAGCAACAAATTACGTTCAAATGCGTGGTTGGCAACAAAAATTATTGATTGTGCGGCAAATTGCTGCAACGCAGCGCAAAACATATGAATTGATGCAGGCAAAATTAACAGCTGGTGATATTTCTGAGCTCGACGTTTCAAATGCAAAAGCGCAAATGGCTAATACAGAAGCCGATATCGCTCAGATGGAAGCAAGTCTGGAAATGAGTATGCATCGCCTTTCCGTCTTAACCGGTCATGTGCCTACGGCTTTGAAGGACCTTTTGCAAAAAAATGCCAAACACGTGAAAATTCCACAACCGCAATGGCCCATACCAGCCGGAATCCCAGCAGATATTTTGTTGTCACGTCCCGATTTACGGCGGGCGGAGCGCCAATATGCACAAGCAACAGCCCGCATCGGTCAACGTGAGGCAGAACGTTATCCCTCACTTACATTAACGGGGAATATTTCAACAGCAGCAACAGCTATAGACCAATTATGGAAAAGCTCAACGATTGGTTGGTCTTTTGGACCTGGTCTTCGTTTCCCCTTCTTTAATGGAGGACAGATTGTTGCTTCTGTTGCAATGGCGCGGGCGCAGCGCGATCAGGCTTTTATTACTTATCGCTCTGCTGTATTGAGGGCTTTGGAAGATGTTGAAAATGCGCTTGTGAGATTAACAAAGGAACATCAGCGTTTACAAAAGCTTGTCATTGCAAATAAAGCTTTTCTGCATTCTTTACACCTTTCACAAAGTCTTTTTGAAAATGGCAATACCAGTTTTCTTGAATTATTAAATGCTGATCGTTCCTATTATTCTGCGCAAATGGCACTTAAAGATAGCCGCATTGCTTTAGCTACCCAATATATTGCTCTGATGAAAGCATTGGGTGGTGGATGGGATGGTGTCGTCGATGTGTCACGTCCGGAAGTCGTTGATGGTGCTTCCCATTCACTTGCAAAGGTAGGGCAATGAAAAAAAATTTCATCAAAAATTTCATTACAAAACGCAAAAAGCTTTCGTTCTTTCTTATTTCTCTCTTCGTTATTATCATTTTGTTGTGGTTACGTTCTGTTTTTTTTGGAACATCTACGCCAACCTATATGACAGCTGTGGTAAAGCGTGGTGATATTGAAGAAAGTGTTTTGGCTTCTGGGATTGTGCGCCCTTATCGATTGGTGGCAGTTGGAGCGCGTGCTACAGGGCGGGTGGTATCCATGCGCGTCTTTCCGGGAAGTGTTGTGAAAGAGGGAGACCTCTTGGCAGAAATTGATCCTACAGACCAAGAAAATGATCTTAAAAGAAAAAAAGCAGCCTTAGCGCATTATCATGCAAATTTAATGGAACAAGAAGCTTATCTTGCCCTTGCGCAGAAAAATTTAGCGCGGCAGAAAAAAATGATCGAAACGCGTGCAATTTCAAAAGCTAATTTTGATGATGCCGTGACGCAGGTGAAAATACGTGAAGCGCAAATTGCTCAACTACGTCAACAGATTGTACAAGCCCAAATTGATGTGGAGAGTGCAGAGGTTAATCTTAGTTATACGCGGATAACTGCTCCTTCAGCGGGAACTGTTTTGGCAACAGTCGTTGAAGAAGGTCAAAATGTCAATGCTGTTCAGTCGGCACCAACAATTGTTATTTTAGGTGATTTGTCAAAGATGACCGTTAAAGCACAAATTTCGGAAGCTGATATTCTTAAAGTTCGTGCCGGGCAACCTCTTTATTTTACGGTATTGGGTAATGCAGATCGTCGTTATGAGGGAACATTAGAAAGAGTTGAACCAGCCCCTGAATCCATTCGTGCTGATGTGAGTATTAACCCTGGTTTAGGAGGTTCTAGCTCTCTCTCATCGGCGGCAATTTATTATAATGGGATCGTGCATGTTGATAATAAAGACAATTTTTTGCGAACTTATATGACTGCTCAAGTGCATATTATTTTAGGACGTGCTCAGAATGTTTTGCTGGTTCCAAGTGATGCTTTGCGTGATGAAACAAAAGAAGGAAAAGCATGGGTTTCAGTGTTGGTCGGGGAAAATAAAGTAGTGGCAAAACAAGTGACTGTAGGGCTTAATAACAAAGTGATGGCAGAGATTGCTTCAGGACTTGATGAGGGGGATGTGGTTATTACTGGTTCGCGCGATGGTGTGATGCCAGAAATTCCTGATGAACACAGTGAAGATGAGAATTAAGTCATGAAAACAGAAAAAGCAGAGGCTGTTTTCGTTTTAGAAAATATTGTGCGCACATTTCCTGCGGGTGAGACATTTGTTACTGTCTTAAAGAATATCAATTTGACCATTAAGCGTGGGGAAATGGTGGCAATTGTGGGGGCTTCTGGCTCTGGAAAGTCCACATTGATGAATATTCTAGGGTGTCTTGATCGACCAAGTTCTGGGCGTTATTGGATTTCAGGAAAAGAAACAGCTTCTCTTTCTGCTGATGAATTATCAGCCTTACGGCGCAATCATTTTGGATTTATTTTTCAGCGCTATCACTTGTTGAATGAATTAACCGCCCTTGGAAATGTTGAAATTCCAGCTATTTATGCAGGTTATGCACCAGATATGAGAAAAAAGCGCGCAGAAGCTCTTTTAACACGTTTAGGTATGAGAGAGAGAATTAATCATCGTCCCAATCAACTTTCAGGAGGGCAACAACAACGGGTATCTATTGCGCGCGCATTGATGAATAATGCGGAGGTTATTCTTGCCGATGAGCCAACCGGTGCACTAGACAAACAGAGTGGGCAAGAAGTGTTGCGTATTTTGGATGAGCTTCATCAAGAAGGGCGCACCATTATTATTGTAACGCATGATATGCAGGTGGCTAAAAGAGCAGATCGTATTATTGAAATCAGTGATGGGGAAATTATTGCTGATAAGCTCTCAAAAAGTGCAAAAACAAAAACGAGTGTTCAACCTCTTCAGGAACAAGAAAATATGAAAGATCCAAAAACATTGGGTTTTTTTCGTTCTTTTGTTGAACGTTTTCGTGAAGCATTTGTCATGGCATTGCTGGCTATGAATGCACACCGTATGCGAACTTTTTTAACAATGCTTGGGGTGATTATCGGTATTGGGGCGATTATTGCCATGGTTGCTTTGGGAAATGGTACGCGGGAAAAAATACTGGATAATTTTAAAAGTTTGGGCTCTAACACATTAACTATTTTGCCTGGAAAAAGCCTCTCTGACCCACAAGCAGAGAAAATAACCAGTTTAGTGGAAGCGGATGCAGAAGCTCTTTCTAAATTACCCTATATTTCTGGTGTAACACCTCAGATTTCAGCAAGTTCTATGGTTCGTTTTGGTGCGGTTGAAGTCAATGCTATTATTTCGGGGGTAGGAGAACAATATTTTCAAACTCAGGGACTTAAAGCTGTTCAAGGGCAGCTGTTTGATCAAAAGAGTGTGCATGAGCGGGCGGTTGATCTCGTTATCGAAAAGGAAGCACTTTCGGTGCTTTTCCCTCATAGTCATGAGAGTCCAATAGGAAAAATTGTTCATTTGGGTAATGTTCCTGCGCGCATCATTGGTGTGGTCGATCCTCAACATATGGGAGGAGGGTCTTCAAATACGTTGCAGGTTTATTTGCCCTATACAACTTTACAAACACGTTTTCTTGGTACAACTCAAGTTCGGGCCATTACTGTGAAGATTGCTGATCATATTGATTCAAATTTAGCCGAGAATATGGTGAAGCGTTTCCTTATTATGCGCCACGGTGGAGAGGATTTTTTCATTAGAAGTTCTCAGTTTTTTCGTGATCGTATCATGGAAAGTACACATATTTTAACGCTTTTAGTATCTTCAATTGCTGCAATTTCACTGATTGTAGGGGGAATTGGGGTGATGAATATCATGCTGGTTACGGTTTCTGAGCGGATCAATGAAATTGGGGTGCGTATGGCTGTTGGCGCACGCCAAAGTGATATCTTGCAGCAATTTCTTATTGAAGCAATTTTGGTTTGTGTCATTGGTGGTGGATTGGGCGTTCTCTTTGGGCTTTCTATCGGTGGTTTGTTTTTGCTGTTTAAGGCGCCTATTCACCTCGTCTATACGATGGATTCAATCATTCTATCTCTTACTTTTTCCACCCTCATCGGGGTATGTTTTGGCTTTTCGCCAGCGCGACAAGCTTCACGGCTTGATCCTGTTGTTGCACTCTCGCGTGATTAAGTGTTCATCACCCTAAGGCATGTCTATTATTTATCTGCTTGGATATCAGCGTTTTTGAAGCAAAATATGGATGAGAGAAAGTTTGATTATCCGCTGCTTTTTCTTAGAAAAGACTTCATTCGTTAAGGAAACAATATCATTGAGACTCATGAAGTTTTATAGCACACCGCTCTCTTTATGTTTGATCAGGAGCAAACAGGAACCATCATACACTGCTCTTCAATATTGTTATAACCGTTGGCATAAGAAGAGTGGAGATTTGAAACGCTTCATAAGAGACATGTGCCGTTCCTTCATGCGCGTAATTTCGCTTTCTTTAGACTATTTGTTTAAGATATCGCTTTTTTTCTTCTCCATCTCATTTGGGGGCTCAGATAAAACAAGCTATTTTGGTTGTTCGAGACAAGGATGCTATCGGTGTTTTCGTAAGGGGATGATTTTAGGAAGCAACTGCGTAAAATGAGGCTTTGATCTCATGATTTTGGTGAGGAGGATAAAAAAGTTTGAGAGGTGGCAAGCCTTTCATTTTTTAGGCTCAATCCTAAAATTATTGCGCACTTTATTGTGTCTTTTACAAAAGACAAAATATTTTCAAAATCATCACACTTTCCTTTTATTTCCATAAGAGAGGAGACATGCAATCAATTCATTAGATAGTTTGGTAGGAGGCAAAGAGATTTCCACATATCATGTCGTCAAGGATAGAAAGAGCATCTTAAAATTAAGATATTTTTAACCTTTTGAGGGAGACACAAGAGGCATTGACGAATTGGTCTAGATTCGATAATTGAAGGTATTTTAAATTGGGGGGGGGAAGCATGACGACGCTACAATCGCTTTTACAGACCTATCGTGAGGAAGCGCGTACTGAACGGGATAAGGGCACGTATTTTGAGCGTTTGGCTCTTGCTTATCTAACCCATGACCCTCTCCAGTCTCAGTGTTATGAAAAGGTTCAAACTTTTAAAGATTGGGCGCATGAAAATGGTTGGGATGGTCGTGATACCGGGATTGATCTGGTGGCAAAGCTTCGTCATGAAGATGGTTTTGCAGCAATCCAATGTAAATTTTATGATGAATCCTATCGAATAAAAAAAGCAGATATTGATAGTTTTATTTCAGCATCAGGGAAAGAACCGTTTAAGCGGCGTGTGATTATAGATAGTACGCTCAATGCTTGGACTGACAATGCTGAAACAATGATACGGGGGCAAAAAATTCCTGTTACACGGATTAATCTTTCCGATTTGCAACAAAGTCCGATCCGTTGGGAGACTTTTGCAGCCAAAGGCATAATTGCGCTGGAGGGTAAAAAGAAACTCCGTCCCCATCAGGGGGAAGCATTGCGTTTTGTGCGTGCGGGACTTGCTCAGGCAGATCGGGGTAAGCTCATTATGGCTTGTGGAACCGGTAAGACATTTACCAGTCTTAAGATTGCTGAGGATTTAGCAGGTCAAGGCAAGTTTGTTTTGTTTCTTGTCCCCTCCCTTGCACTGATGTCACAGACGGTGCGTGAATGGACGACGGATGCAGAAATCGATTTACGTTCCTTTGCGGTTTGTTCTGATACACAAGTGGGAAAGCGTCGTAAAAATAGTGATGATGTTGCAGAAATTGATGTGTGTGACCTGGCTTTTCCAGCGACAACCGATGCAGCAAAACTGGCAGAACAGGCGGGTACGAGTGTTGCAGATGAGATGAGCGTGGTGTTTGCAACCTATCAATCCATTCAGGTGATTGCGGATGCGCAGAAAAACTATGGTTTTCCTACCTTTGATCTGATCATTTGTGATGAGGCACATCGTACAACAGGAGCAACGCTGGAGGGAGAGGATCAATCCAATTTTGTGAAGGTGCATTCCAATGATGCTATTCGTGCTAAAAAACGTCTTTATATGACAGCGACACCCCGCATTTTTGGGGATAACGCAAAAAGTCGCGCGAATGAAGCCAATGCTGTTCTTGCTTCGATGGATGATGAAAAGCTTTTTGGTAAAACACTTTTTTATCGGGGTTTTTCTTGGGCTGTACAGCATGACCTTTTAACGGACTATAAGGTTATTGTCTTAGCTGTGGATGAAAAACTCGTGAGTTCCGCTGTTCAAAAGCGCCTTAGTGATAGCGAATCTGCGCTTATTCTTGATGATGCTACGAAAATTATTGGTTGTTATAAGGCACTGACCAAACAGGATATGAAGGCTGATGTTGCTATGGATCAATATCCCATGCAGCGTGCTTTAGCGTTTTGTAAAGATATTCGCAGTTCTAAACTGGTCCGTGATGAATTTTCTGCGGTTGTTGAGGAATATCTTGAGTATACTCAAGGGAATGCGGAAAACGAGAATTTTCTGCAGTGTGAAATTGAACATGTTGATGGTACTTTTAATGCCAAGGATCGTGGTGCACTGCTTGATTGGTTGAAAGCGGAGAGCGGTGATGAGGTTTGTCGTATTTTGACCAATGCCCGTTGTTTGTCTGAGGGGGTGGATGTTCCAGCTCTTGATGCCATTATGTTTTTAAATCCACGCAAGAGTCAGATTGATGTTGTGCAAGCGGTTGGGCGGGTGATGCGTCGCAGTGAAGGCAAAAAGATGGGGTATGTCATTTTGCCCATTGGTGTTCCTTTTGATATTCCAGCGGAACAGGCTTTAAACAACAATGATAAATATCGGGTTGTTTGGCAAATTTTAAATGCTTTGCGCGCCCATGATGATCGTTTTGATGCGACGATTAATAAGGCATCCTTGGGGCAAGATATCAGCAATGTGATTGAGATTATTGGGGTGACACAGAGTACTGAGTTACAGGCTGTGACAGCTGTTGTCGAGAATCTTCCGGTCCGCTCACAACCGGCACGATCGGGCATTGGAAGTCCTGAGCGTGATTTGCTTTTTATAGATGAGAACAAAGGGCAACTTTCCTTCTCTGTGGATGAGCTTTCGCGTGCCATCATGGCTAAGATTGTTAAAAAATGTGGAACGCGTGATTATTGGGAAGATTGGGCGAGCAATATTGCGGAAATTGCTAAAAATCATATCACGCGCTTAACAGGGATTCTGGCAGAGCCAGAGACGAGGGCGCGACAAGCTTTTGATCAGTTTTTAGCAGAATTGCGTGATGACTTAAACAATACGATTACAGAGGCTGATGCGATTGAGATGTTGGCACAACATATTATCACGCGTCCTGTTTTTCAGGTGTTGTTTGAAGGCTATCAGTTTACGCGTGAAAACCCTGTCTCGCGTGCTATGCAACAGATGCTTGATGTGCTTGATGAAGCAAATCTTGATAAGGAATCCAAAGATCTTGAGAAATTTTACGCCAGTGTGAAATTACGCGCCAGTGGTATTACCGATCCACAAGCAAAGCAAAGGTTAATTATCGAGCTTTACGATAAATTTTTTCGTTATGCTTTTCCACGAACAGTAGAAAAACTAGGCATTGTTTATACGCCCGTTGAGGTGGTGGATTTTATCATTCATTCTGTCAATGATGTGTTAAAACAAGAATTTGGTCAAACGCTTGGTTCTTCAGGGGTGCACATCATGGACCCGTTTACGGGAACGGGGACTTTTATCACACGGCTTTTGCAATCAGGCTTGATCAAATCAGAAGAAATGAAGCACAAATTTTGTCATGAAATTCATGCCAATGAAATCGTGCTTTTAGCCTATTATATCGCAGCCATTAATATTGAAACAACCTATCATGGTTTGATGGGGGGTGATTATGTTCCTTTTGAGGGAATTTGTCTGACTGATACATTTCAGCTTTATGAGCAAGATAAAGATCTGATAAGCAATTTGTTGGTGACTAACAGCACCCGCAGGTCACGCCAGAAAGAACTGGATATTCGTGTTATTGTTGGCAATCCCCCTTATTCTTCTGGACAAAAAAGTGCCAATGACAATGCGAAAAATATTGGCTATCCTAAATTGGATTTTTGTATCCGTGAAACTTATGCTGCTCAATCTAGTGCGAGTCTTATGCAAGCGCTTTATGATAGTTACATTCGTGCCATTCGCTGGGCAAGTGATCGTATAAAAGACTGCGGTGTTATTGGCTTTGTTTCTGGTTCGAGTTTTATAGAAAAACCAACAATGGATGGTTTACGAAAGTCTTTAGTCAAGGAATTTTCGAGCATTTATGTTCTCAATTTGCGGGGCGATATTCGCAAAAATATGTTAAGTAAAGGGCGTGCGCAAGAAGGGCAAAATGTTTTCGGTAGTGGAAGCATGACAGGAATTGCGGTGACGCTGTTTGTTAAAAATCCCGATGCCACAGGACCTTGTAAAATTTACTATCATGATATTGGCAATAACCTCAAGACAAAAGAGAAACTGCATGAAATTCAGAGATTGGGCAGTGTTAGCGGTGTAAAGTGCGAACAAGGCTGGCAAATGATTACACCAGATGAGTATGGCGATTGGCTGGATCAACGCAATAGTGATTTTGAAAAATTTCTAACCTTAGGTAACAAGAAGGGTGGTGATAAAAAGCTCTTTGAAAACTTTTCTTGTGGACTTAAAACTAATCGTGATGCTTGGGCATATAATTCAAGTCGTAGAGCTTTAGCAAACAATATGAGCAATATGATTGCCTTTTATAACGGTGAGGTAGAGCGCTTTAATAATACTTATGAGTATTCTGATCGCAAAATACGTATAAGTGCTGTAGACGATTTTGTTAACATAGATACAAAAAAAATTAGCTGGAGCCTTAAAATTAAACAACAGTTAGTTAGGGGAAAATTTTTTGAATTTGAAAATACAGGTCTTACTCAAAGCTTGTACCGTCCCTTTACGCGACAATGGCTTTATTATAATCGCATTTTCAATGAAGCGGTCTGTCAAATACCATATATGTTTCCAATAGAAGAAGTTTTTAAAAATAGAGTCATACAAATTTCTTCTGTAGGAGCAAGAAGTGGTTTTTCTGTCTTGATGACTAAAAGTTTACCGGATTACTATGCAATAGATAATGGACAATGTTTTCCGCGGTATTTTTATAAAAATACTGTGATGCCAAAAGAGAAAGAGGATAACCAATCTCATTTATTTGCAAATCTTGAAGAAGGCAGAAAAAAAGCTGGTCTGCAGCGGCGTGATGCACTCACCGATGAAGGATTGGCGTATTTTAAGGCAGCCTATCCTGGTGAAGTGATTACAAAGGATGATTTGTTTTATTATGTTTATGGAATCTTGCATTCTGAGGATTATCGCAAGCGTTATGCGCATAATCTGTCTAAAGAATTGCCACGGATTCCAACGGTTAAAAAAGCAGAAGACTTTTGGGCTTTTGTAATAGCAGGGCGAAAGCTTGGTGATTTACATATGAATTACGAAGAGGTTGAGCCCTATCCGGTGACCTATAAACAAGGTGATCCCAAAACTTGGGTGATTGTTGATGAAAAGAGTTTCTATCGTGTTCAAGCGATGAAATTTGCCGGTAAGCGCGGGGCTATTGATAAAAGCACCGTGGTTTATAATAGCAATATTACCATGCAAAATATTCCTCTTGAAGCTTATGATTATGTGGTGAGTGGTAAGCCTGCTCTTGAATGGGTGATGGAGCGGCAGATTGTCAAAACAGATAAGGCGAGTGGGATTGTGAATGATGCTAATCGTTATGCTGTTGAGACGGTGGGTAATCCAGCCTATCCTTTGGAATTGTTTCAACGGGTTATTACGGTAAGCTTAGAAACCATGAAAATTGTGCGCAATCTTCCAAAATTGGAAGTGCGAGAAACTGAAAAGGTTCAGTTGTCCATTGTGCGCTAAAATGAGAATCTTTGGGGGCGGTGATAAAACATTCTTCTTTAAGGGAGCATGATCCAAGCCGGCATCATCATCCATTGCCCCCAATTTTGCGATAAGCCCTTGACACTTGAGACTTTTCATAAGAGGCATGCTGTTTTTGGACAGTTTTATGCCACGTAGGTTCTCTTTTCCTGTGATGTGCAAACAAAACAGTTTTGATTGATTCAATAGAGAATAGATCTGAAAAGAGGGAATCTTATGGTATTTAAAACTCTTCTTTAAAATAAATTATGGTAGATGATCATTATAAATCAATGTGTTGTAATGAATGCATAAGTGTATTGGGGCGTTTGCTTGGTAGGAGGATTTGTTTGTCAAACCTTTATGGAGGAATCCCGTGTGAAAGGGTATGGAGAAAATACTAGGAAATGGTCAGAAAGTGGCAAGATTTTTTAAGTCACAAGAAGAAAAATCAGGAGGGAAATCAGAAGGCGGTTCTGATATAGACTTGGAGCGTTTTAATATATTGGACTATAAGAATGCGGGCTTGCTTGATCTGTTGTATTGTACTTTCAGCATCGCTCTTTTTCACAGGATAAGCAATGAAATGGATATCAGGCATGAGATATTTAAGTTCACGCATTGAGCGCCATATGTGGTAATCATGGGTGACGATATAAAGGGTTTTATAGTGGTGCTTTTTAATCCAAGCGGCGCTTTCTTCGGCGTTTCCTCTGGTGTTAATTGCTTGATGCCCAATGTCAATACAACAGGAGATAAGCCGTGGGCTAATATGCATATTATGCATAAAACCCTTTAGATTGGTTGAGGCGTTTACACCACTGATGAGAAGTCGTGAACCAAGCCCTTTTTGTAAGAGATGAAGTCCTGTCTCTATTCGGTGTTCTCCACCTGTAAGCACGATGATAGCATCGGCTTTGGGAAGAGGTGTTGGGGGAGAAAGCCGTTCGGTTTTTTCAGCAAAAATAATAAAACCACCCCAAAAAATGAAAACAATGACGGCAAGAGTAAGGGTTGTGGGTGGAAAATAGCGAAATAAACGGCGGGGAGACCAGCTATGGTGGGGCTGTTTTGAAACAGGACGTTCTAAATTATTTTGAGTCAATGAGTTGGAGCTGTTGTGATTCATAAAATTAAAATAAACCGTTTTCACATTGATCGATTTTTTTCAGTTGCGCTAAAATAGTCATGCGGTTTGTCAAAGTGG
The DNA here is from genome assembly GCF_900185775.1 of Bartonella mastomydis. NCBI lineage: Bacteria > Pseudomonadati > Pseudomonadota > Alphaproteobacteria > Hyphomicrobiales > Bartonellaceae > Bartonella > Bartonella mastomydis. The sequence continues at coordinate 266,099 of NZ_LT883137.1, read as the reverse complement.
TGAGAAAAGAAACAAAAATAATCAGGAGAATAATTTTTCCATAAGGAATGGAATTTATGGAAATATGTCCAAATAAAGCGGTTACTTGGCTGGCTTCTGCTCTTCCTAAGTTATAATTTGTCCACAGACAAAAGGTTGAGAACAGAAATATACTTGTGAGACCACCATATAAAGCACCGCGCAGCGCATTTTTAAAAAAATGCCAGTCAAATTGGCGTGCAATGAAAAGGGTTTCAGTACCAAGAAAATATAACACATTGATAATATGGGCGTTTTCTGCCAATGCATTGCGGGTGGCAAAAACAATGGTGAGGATAAGAGAGCCTAAAACCAATGCTAAAATTGAAAAACCAATAAAAACAGTGGTATATGCCATGGTTGCAAAACGATGGACCCAAACACGGTGATCATCAAATTGACCGCCTGGAATTTGAGTTTTAATAGCATGATTAATGGCGGCAAAATTGATTGTCTCATCTTCTTTTAAGGTGACAATGATCAGGCGGGGAAGGGGCAATTCGTTCAAATTAAAACCTGTTCCAAGCCATGGTTCGAGTAACTTTTCGGTGGCGTTTTGGTCAACAATTTTTGCATCTTGTACACCAGAAAAGGTTTTAACCAATGTTACGGCATCATGAAGTGCTTTGTTGATATCAACATTGTCAATGGGACGTATTTGTATTGTAGCTTCATAGCTAATCTGATTGCTCCAATTTTTGGCAGAGCGCTGGACTAAATCAACACCAATTAAGGTGAGGCTTGAGAGAAATGTCATAATAGCAATCACGGCGACCAGCGCTTGTCCAGAAATGTTGCTACTGGGAATAATCGCCGTTGTGTTTTTTTTATTGCCGGTAAAAATGGAGAACAATTTATTCATGAATCGTCATCCGTCCATTATGGAGAAGCATACGTCGTGCTGCAACTTGTTCCATTAAGGCGATATCATGGGTGGCAATGATGACAGCCGTTCCAAAACGGTTTAATTCAATAAACAAGCGCAGCAGGCGTTTTGCTAAGGGCGGATCAACATTTCCTGTTGGTTCATCCGCAAGAAGAATTTCAGGCTGATCAATAAGCGCGCGCGCAATGGCGACTCTTTGTTTTTCCCCACCGGAAAGAACCGGTGGTAAAACATGAATATGATCGCCAAGACCTACCCAACAGAGAAGGTCTTCTACTTCACTGCGATAGGTTGCTTCTTCTTGCCCTTTAATACGTAAGGGCAAAGAGACATTTTCATAAGTGGTCATGTGGTCAAGGAGACGAAAATCTTGAAAAACCACACCAATACGTTGTCGCAGAGCTGGGAGCTCTTGTCGTCTGAGTAAGGCTGTGTCTGTTCCAAATAAATCAATATGACCACGCGTTGGTTTGAGTGCTAAAAACATCAGACGCATCAATGATGTCTTACCCGCCCCCGAGGCTCCCGTGAGAAATTGAAATGATCCAGCAGGAATATGAAAGCTAATATCGCGAAGGACCTCTGGGCCCATTCCATAGCGCAGACCGACATTTTCAAAATGAATCACTTTTTATTCTTACTCCCGATTTTATCTTGTAGCATTTATTTTAAAAAATTTTGTCTTTTCGTTGCGTTAGGCTTTTATTGTAAGCTTGTTCATTTTAGATTTCATGGTTTTTTTCTGTGCTTTTGTTATCGATCTATATTTTTGCTCAAAAATATTATTATTTATACTTGCTCCTTTTCCCTTTATTTATGATTTTAGCAGGAATTTCAAAGTGATTCTAGCATAAACATCAGAATTATCTTTTCTTCTTGCTCAGAGACTTTTTTGCATTGAGGGGGGCATGAAGCCATTAAAAAGGCACTTTAGAAAAGCTCTGTTGCTCTTTTTATCTCATTTTCTTATTCACATGCATATTCCCATTAGGAAGTTTTTCTTCTTATCGGTGGTTTTCATAATAATGCTGAAATATTTGAGCAAAAAATAAAAACCACCGTATGGTTGTATTTTGTCGTCTTTCTTTAATCTTGTCGGTTGGCAATCAGATCTTCAACAACTTGTGGTTCAGCAAGGGTTGAAATATCTCCTAAATTATTGAAATCATTTTCAGCAATTTTGCGTAAAATGCGTCTCATAATTTTTCCTGATCGCGTTTTGGGAAGTTGCGGAGCAAACTGAATTTTATCCAAAATGGCAATAGAGCCTATTTCTTTTCTAACATGTTTAATCAGCTCTTTGCACAACTCTTCACTGGGTGTTGTTCCTTCCATGAGGGTGACAAAACTGTAGATCCCCTGTCCTTTAATGGGATGTGGGTAACCTACAATAGCGGCTTCTGAAACAGCAGGGTGCAAAACAAGGGCGGATTCAATTTCAGCGGTTCCTAATCTGTGCCCTGAGACATTGAGAATGTCATCAACCCGTCCTGTAATCCAGTAATAGCCATCGCTATCGCGCCTACAGCCATCGCCTGTAAAATATTTTCCTTTATAGGTGGAAAAATAGGTTTGAATAAAGCGCTCGTGATCCTTATAGAGCGTGCGCATTTGTCCGGGCCATGAATCACTGATACAAAGATTGCCTTCTGCTTCATCTTCTAAAACATTTCCTTCAGCGTCAACGATTTGGGGTTGAACACCAAAAAAGGGACGTGTGGCGGAGCCTGCTTTGAGGGGTATTGCACCGGGGAGGGGGGTGATCATATGTCCCCCTGTTTCTGTTTGCCACCATGTATCGAGAATCGGACAATGGTCATTTCCAATTGTGTGATAAAACCATTCCCATGCTTCTGGGTTAATCGGTTCTCCGACAGTTCCTAAGAGACGTAAGGATGTCCTTTTCGAGCGTTCAACGAATGAATTACCTGCTCCCATTAAGGCGCGGATAGCAGTTGGTGCGGTGTAGAATATATTAACTTGGTGTTTGTCAACAATTTCCCAAAATCTTCCCTTATCAGGAAAGGTTGGGGTGCCTTCAAACATTAAAGTGGTGGCTTTGTTGCATAGAGGTCCATAAACCAAGTAAGAATGCCCCGTAATCCAACCAATATCGGCTGTACACCAGTAAATTTCACTGGGGTGATAATCAAAAACATATTTGTGGGTCATTGCAGCAAAAACCAGATAACCTGCTGTGGTATGCAACACACCTTTGGGTTTGCCGGTTGAGCCTGAGGTGTAAAGAATAAAAAGTGGATCTTCAGCATTCATGGGCTCTGCTGGACAGTCTGTTTTGGCATGAGCAATTTCTTCATGGTACCAAAAATCACGCCCTTCTACCCAATCAATTGGTCCACAAGTTCGCCGTATAACCATAACTTGATCGACACACACATTTTGACGGGCGGCAATCTCAATGGCATGGTCAACATTGTCTTTTAAGTTAATCCTTTTGCCACCACGCAAGCCATGGTCAGCGGTAATAATGAAGGTTGATTCACAGTCAACAAGGCGTCCTGCTATGGCTTCAGCAGAAAAGCCCGCAAAAATAACCGAATGAACAGCACCAATGCGGGCACAGGCGAGCATGGCATAGGCTGCTTCGGGAATCATGGGAAGATAAATGGTTACTTTATCGCCTTTCTTAATGCCACGGCTTTTTAAGAGATTGGCAAAACGACAAACATGTTCATAAAGCTCATTATAGGTTATTTTTTTATCATGATAGGGGTTATCCCCTTCCCAAATCAGAGCGATTTTATCTCCATCGGTTTTCAGGTGGCGATCAATGCAATTATAGGCAACATTTGTTATCCCATCTTCGTACCATTGAATTGATACATCATCATTAAAAGAAGTGTTTTTTACTTTTGTAAAAGGTTTAAACCATTCAATACATTGACCATGTTTCGCCCAGAAGCTTTCTGGATCATTAATGCTTTCCTGATACCATTTTTGATAAGTTTCCTCATTGAGTAAAGTATTTTTTTTGATCTCTTCTGATATCGGATAAATTTTTTCAGTCATGTTTCCCTCTTTATAATTTATTGTTTGGAAAAATCAGCCATAGTATTTTTTAGGCAAAACTTCCCCATAAGCTTTTCATTGTGAGGGTAGACTAAATGACAAAGATTGGAATAGTCAATTTTAAAAATCTGATACGTTTGTCTTCAGATGAGTAACTTATGCTCATTTAGGGCACGCAAATGCGGAAGAACCTATTGTCGTACAGAGCTTTTATAAAAGCATAAAGATGTTAAAAAAACACCCTAGGAGAGGGAATGAGAGTGCTTTTTTGATGAGAATATTTTTATTTTGTACTTACTCGTTTTATAAAGAATAAATTCAATTTATATTAATATAAACCAAAATATCTACACAAACTACCAGAAATAAAGAACATAATAACTGACGATAATGCCATTATAATAGACAACTTCCATCCCATACCACTGAATATTTTAAAAGGAAGGGCAATTAAAAGGAAGGGCAATTATAGGAGTAATTATAATGAGCATGCAAAACAGTCTTATAATTTAATAAAGAATATTCATTATAAAATATTTCTCACAATTTGATATAAACCAATATAGTTAAATAAAAGACTAACCATAAAGAATATAGAGCTTATTAATAATGAATTTTTTAGAGAATCTTTCCAACTATTATAATAAATAAATCTATAATAAAACATATATAAAAAACCAAAGAAAAATGTCGCTATAAGTGATTCAATGATTTTATAAGAAAAATCTGACATTACGAAACCCAAATTACAATACATGTGATTATAAAGTATAAATGTCTCTGAAGTCCATCTCAACCATGATTGTAGACAATGTGACTTAGATATTTTTTTGAAAACAATTACGAAATTATTAACTTCAGAGATATCTTTAAACTATTCTCTTATATTAGAGCCAACACTCATAAGTTTTTTCTATAAAGCCTCAAGTGGCACCTCCTGCGAACCCGTTGTGAAAGCTGCAATTCCCCCTGAAAATGCACCCGCTGGTCTTCCAGTTATACCACCTAGAATTGCTCCGTCTACTTCTGCCAGCACAGCTACTGCGAATCCTTGTCTATTTATGTGAGTTATAAAATCACTAGCATTATATGCATTCCCATAAAGGATAGATGTTGAGTCATGTATCGTATCAGTTAAACCTGAAGCAAAATTCTCATTTTAATTCTCCCTGAATTATATCTATTAAAAATAGTATCATAATGATATATTTCAGTTGATTATCACGTGTTTTAGAAAAATAACAAATATAATTTTTTATTATATCAACAAAAATACTGTATAAATGATTAATACATCATTTATATACTATTTATATTTTGAAATCTTCTTCTTAAGAAGATGATAATATTACTTCTTATATTTAAAATATAAGAAATACGTCCATATTTTTTCTTAACTTTATTTTAAAATGAGAAAAATTGTGCATCTGAAAAGGTGGTGTTTTCTCTTGGTTTATAAAGATCACCAAGAAATAGATTTACACACTCATTGAATTTAGTTGTGTTGTTATTGTTTTTACTCAGTGTATTGGGACTAATACTTTTTTAGGCGATTGCCAAGTGCATCTTACCCCTTTTCGGTGCGTAGAAAGCCTTTTCTTATCTGCTTTATGCCATTGGCAAGTGGGGAATTGTTTACGCGTATTGGGGAAGTTGAGAGAATTCGTGGTTTTTAATGGAAACCATTGCGATAATCGTTTTGAATGTTCTTTTGCAGTTATTTATTTGGCGAGAGTTTTTTCATTTATGCGCAACGTATCGATCCTTATTATTTTGTTTTTATATTCAGGATCTCTTTTTTGGGTGCTTTTGGTGGGAATTGACCAGAGGGGGTGAAGTAGAGGCGATGTGTGAGAATATGAAAGACAAAATAGAGCTGTTTTGAAGTCATTTTATGGGTTGAAGATGGGCTGGTGAGAATCTCTTGAAGAGCGGTTTTTTTGTTCATTTTGCTCATAGGGTGAAAGAGGGACGGGAATTTTTTTTGCTAAAGTTGCTCTTTTATTGAGGGGAATATTTTTTCTCATGTCTGTTGTTTTTTGCTTGTTTGGAGAGTTTTAAAGGGGAATTTGTATGGAGGGGGAATGTATATTGGGAAAATTGCTTTATACAGGGCGGTTTCCAAATAAAGCAGAGCCAATGCGAAGGACATTTGAGCCAAATTGTAGGGCTGTTTTAAAGTCATTAGACATACCCATGGAAAGTTTTGGAAGACCGGCTTGTTTTGCTAGTTTTGCTAATAGAGCGAAATAGGGTCCAGGGTTTTCGTCGACAGGGGGGATGGCCATAAGTCCGATAATATTAAGTCCATAGTTATTTTTGCATTGGGAAACAAAAGGGATCACGTCTTGCGGTGAAATGCCAGTTTTTTGTGGCTCTAAGCCAATATTGACCTGAACATAGCAGGGGAGATGCTTTTTTTGTTTTTGCATTTCTTCTGCCAAAATTTTAGCTATTTTTTCACGATCAACCGTTTGAATGACATCAAAATTTTTAACAGCTTCAGCGGCTTTATTGGATTGTAGAGGACCAATGAGATGAAGTTTAATATTTTCAAATTGTTGACGTAACTCTAGCCATTTTTGTGCTGCTTCTTGCACACGATTTTCTGCAAATTGAGAGTGACCGGCTTGCAAAAGGGGACGTATATCAGCAGCAGAAACAGTTTTTGAAACAGCAATCAGTTCAATTTCTTCCACGGGGCGTTGGAGTTCTTGGCATGTTGCTGCAATGTCTTTTTGAAGGTTTTGCCATGCTTCAATGGAAGAGCCTTGGGGGCGTGTGTGTGTCTTCATATTTTTGTGCTTTACCGTTTTTATTCAAGTTTTATACAAGTTTTATTCAGGGGGTGGTTATTTTTATAAAATACTTCGGGAAATATTGCACGAAAATGTTGACGATGAGGTTAATCCATGGTCAAGCATAATAAAACAAGTTTTTGGTTTAGTTTTATTAAAAGAGTATCATGGGAATGACATTTGAGCATTATAAGATAGGTGAACGCTATAATCCACGTGCGAGAGAAAAAAAATGGCAAGAAATTTGGGATGAAAAGAAAATTTTTCAGACTGTAGGGGAAGATTGCCGTAAAAAATATTATGTTTTAGAGATGTTTCCTTATCCATCAGGCCGTATTCACATGGGGCATGTGCGTAATTATGCCATGGGAGATGTGGTGGCACGCTATAAACGTGCAAAGGGGTTTAATGTGCTTCATCCTATGGGCTGGGATGCTTTTGGAATGCCGGCTGAAAATGCTGCTTTGCAAAGTAAAGTGCATCCTAAAACGTGGACCTATGAAAATATTGCCGTCATGCGGGGGCAATTAAAGCAATTAGGACTCTCACTCGATTGGACACGGGAATTTGCAACGTGTGATGTGGACTATTACCACCGCCAACAAATGCTGTTCCTTGACTTCTATCAAAAGGGGTTGGTGACACGTAAAGTGGCTAAGGTCAATTGGGATCCCGTTGACCACACGGTTTTGGCCAATGAACAGGTTGTGGATGGACGGGGTTGGCGTTCGGGCGCGTTGGTGGAACAGCGGGAATTAACCCAGTGGTTTTTCAAAATTAGCGATTTTAGTGAAGATTTACTCGCAGGACTTGAAGAACTGGATCAATGGCCTGAAAAAGTCCGTACGATGCAAAAAAATTGGATCGGAAAATCCCAAGGTTTGCTGATTCGTTGGGCTTTAAAGGCAACCGCTGATGATGCAAGGGATGCTCATGATGTTTGTCAGTCCTTTAATGAGGTTGTTTGTTATTCAACGCGTCCTGATACCCTGTTTGGTGCTTCTTTTTTAGCTCTGTCTGTTGATCATCCCATTGCGCAAGCTCTTGCAAAAAAAGACAAAGCCTTGGCAGCTTTTGTTGAGAGTTGTCGGAGTGGTGGAACAACAACAGCAGCCCTTGAAACAGCGGAAAAACAAGGGTTTCGCACATCGCTTGTGGCAGTACATCCTTTTGATGTGGCGGTGCATATCCCCGTTTATATCGCTAATTTTGTGTTGATGGACTATGGAACGGGGGCTGTTTTTGGCTGTCCAGCCCATGATCAGAGAGATTTCGATTTTGCGCGTAAATATGATCTTCCGATAAAACCTGTGGTTTTGCCAAAAGGGGCGAAGGAAGAAAATTTTGTCATTACTGAAACACCTTATGTGGGTGATGGGGTGATGATTAACTCCAGCTTTTTGAATGGTTTGACACCCCAACAAGCCTTTGAGGAAGCCGCCAAAAGGCTTGAGAAACAACTGCTCAATGGGCAACCGCAGGGAGAAAAAACAGTGCAATTTCGATTGCGTGATTGGGGAATTTCGCGTCAACGTTATTGGGGATGCCCCATTCCGATAATCCATTGTAAAACGTGTGGTGTTGTGCCTGTCCCCCGTTCTGACTTGCCGGTTGTATTGCCTGATGATGTTACTTTTGATCAGCCGGGAAACCCTCTTGCACGCCATGAAAGGTGGCAAGCTGTTGCTTGTCCTTCCTGTGGTCAATCTGCCAAACGCGAAACCGATACCATGGATACTTTTGTGGATTCTTCTTGGTATTATGCGCGCTTTACGGCTCCTTTTGCCGCAGAACCTGTTGAAAAACAAGCAACCGCTGAATGGTTGCCTGTGCAACAATATATTGGTGGAATTGAGCATGCTATTCTTCATCTTCTTTATGCGCGCTTTTTTATGCGTGCTATGAAATTGGTCGGTCATGTGAGTGTGGATGAGCCTTTTAAGGGGTTGTTTACCCAAGGCATGGTGGTGCATGAAACCTATCGCGATGATCAAGGGTGGGTTTCTCCAGCAGAGATTTCGATTGTTGAAAAAGATGGAAAACGGTGCGCTTATAAATTAACCGATCAAAGCGAAGTGACGATTGGTTTGATTGAGAAAATGTCAAAATCAAAAAAGAATGTCGTTGATCCTGATGATATTATTGCCTCCTATGGCGCTGATACGGTACGCTGGTTTGTGTTGTCTGATTCACCGCCGGAAAGAGATGTCATTTGGACAGAATCGGGTGTTGAAGGTGCGCATCGCTTTGTCCAGCGTGTTTGGCGCCATGTGGCTTTGAGTGCTTCTGTTTTAAGGGATGTTGCCCCTTGTGCAGGGCATCAGGGGGCAGCTTTGGAACTCTCAAAGGTTGCACATCGCACGCTTCATGCTGTCGAAGATGATTTAGAAAAATTTGCTTTTAATCGGGCTATTGCACGTCTTTATGAATTCTTGAATATTATGGCACCTTTGTTAAATAAGGTGGCAGATGTTGAGGGTGAAATGAAAGCGGCTTTACGTCAAGCTATGGATTTTTTCCTTGCCATGATTGCACCGATCATGCCCCATTTAGCTGAAGAATGCCATGCGGCTTTAGGGGAGAAAACTTTAATGTCTGAACTTGCTTGGCCTGTTTATGATCCCACCTTAATTGTTGAAGAAAGCTATACTTTGCCGGTACAAATTAATGGTAAAAAACGCGGTGAGGTCACCGTTGCTGCAACTGCGAATGAGACAATGATTAAAGAAGCGGTTTTGGCTTTAGATTTCGTCCAAGTGCAGCTGGGTGAAAAACCTATGAAAAAAATCATTATTGTTCCACAAAGGATTGTGAATGTCGTTCTTTAAAAGTTTTCTGCTTGTTGTTTTAGCGGGTGTCTTCACACTGTTGTACGGGTGCAAAATTGAACCGCTTTACCGTCAAGAGTCGCAGAGTTTAAGAGTAATGAATTCTGCTGTTTATGAGGGGTCTTATGCGCATCAGAATTCTCTTTCTGAGCAAGCTTCTTTAGGGCTTTCAGCAAAGCTTAGCTCTATTGTTGTGGAAGAGCCTTCGGATCGTTTTGGACAAATGGTGCGCAATCATCTGCTGTTTCTCTTGTATGGAAAGGGTGGTAAACCTTCTCAACCGGCTTATCGATTGGCATTGCAGATATCCGTCTTGACAAGAGAATCGATGCAGATAGAGGTTGATTTTGAGAAAAAGAGAAAGGGACGTCCTTCTGTTGGAACTGTTATGAGCAAAGCTTCCTATACCTTGCAGGATATGAAAAATAGACCTGTTGCAAAAGGAACAGCAATAATGAATGCATCTTTTGAGCGACTTCGTCAAGAATATGCAACGATAGAAGCAGAAGAAGATGCAAAAAAGCGTGTGGCAGAAGAGCTGGCTGAACAGATTTTTTTGTTACTTTCTAGAGATCTTTCCAATAAAACTTCTAGTCCTTAGGCAATATTTTGTCCTGTTTTTTGCCAATCGTTGAGAAATATTTGTAACCCTTTATCTGTAAGGGGATGTTTGACGAGGGCTTTTAAGATTGCGGGTGGAACGGTTGCAACGTCAGCACCGCTTAAGGCTGCTTCTTTGACATGGTTAACGGTGCGGATTGAAGCGGCTAAGATTTGTGTTTTAAAGTTATAGTTATCATAAATTGTGCGAATTTCATGAAGGAGTTCACTTCCATTGAGTCCGCAATCATCGAGTCTCCCAATAAAAGGCGAAACAAACGTTGCACCTGCTTTGGCAGCAAGTAAAGCTTGATTGGCAGAAAAACAAAGGGTGAGATTTGTTTTTAGCCCTTCGGCTGTCAGAGCTTTACAAGCTTTTAATCCATCCAGTGTTAAAGGAAGCTTGATGCAAATATTATCAGAAATTTTTGCTAAAACAGCCGCTTCTTTCATGATATTTTCAAATTCCGTTGCGGCAACTTCAGCAGAAACAGGCCCATTGACAAGACTACAAATTTCTTTTGTCACTTCAAGAATATTGCGTCCTGATTTGAGGATAAGAGAGGGATTGGTGGTCACACCATCAACAAGGCTTAAATTCTGTAATTCTCGGATTTCTTCAATATTGGCGCTGTCCACAAAAAATTTCATCTCTAACCTCTTCTTCTTTAGCTTTTTTATTCAAAGCTTTTCATGTTGTCGTCTGTTTTTTTGTTATGCGCTATTGTTGACTACAAAAGCAAGAGCAAGAATTTAATAGAAAGAATAAGAATGCTATGATGTTTATTATGCCCGCTTTCTGTAAAGGAAGATCGCGGGTCAGTGAATGGATTTTTGTGTCATAAATTACCCTTGAAGAAGCCCATGTGTTTTACGCATGAAGTTTTTTCTATGTTCAAAGAATTTATTTATAACGAAAAAATTCTCGTATTGAACGTTTTTATGACGATATGTAAAATAATTTATCTTTATAAATCAATCTATTGAGAATAAGTTGAGCGTTGAGCTGGAAAAAATGAAAATGTGTATGTTGGCATGAGGTTACACTATGGGATCGCAAAAGAGCGCAGTGATAATGGTGATTAATGTTGTGTGGAATGCTTAATTGTGATGGACTTTAATTGGCACTGGAGAATGGCGCTGTTTTTTTGTTAGAGAGGATGACGTTGTATTGATTGTTGGTGTTTTGGTGATGGAATGCGTCTTAAACGAGAATTTTTGGGAGAAGCTTGTTGTGAAAAGGGGAGTGATTGAGGTCTGCCATGAATTTTACCTGCAATGAATTTTATAAGAGTGTTTAAAGATAAGGTGTAGACTTGTTGGTGTTCAAGAGGATCGTGGACAAAAGGATTGTAGATAAGGGGGGGTGGATTGGTTAAAAGGGTGAATTCAAACATGATAGAGGAAAAGGTTGTCTCTGTTTTGGTTCCTCTTCCTGTTGCGCATGCTTATAGTTATAAAGTTCCGTCTTCTATGGAGGTGGAAATTGGTTCTTTTGTTCGGGTTCCGGTGATGGGGCGTGAGCTTTGCGGTTTTGTGGTGGATGTTGGAGAGAAGACAGAGGATGGACAAAGAACCGCTTCGGTGGCCCGTGAAAAATTACGCTCTTTGCTTCATGTTTTTGATTGTCCACCATTAAAGGCAGAGATGATTGCATTTTTGCGGTTTGTTAGTCGTTATACCATGACGCCTTTTGGTCTTGTTGCACGATTGGTTTTGTCTGTACCGGCTGCTTTAGAGCCGGAAGCGCAGATGCTGGGATTGCGCTATTGTGGGGGAGATGTGGAACGTCTTACACCAGCGCGGTCACGGGTTTTGGAATTGGTGCGCAGTGAGAAGATCTGGACACGTTCTGGTCTTGCGCATGCGGCTGGAACGTCTGTGTCTGTTGTTGAAGGTTTAAAAGCACTAGGAATTTTTGAAGATGTTAAAATTCCTGCTCCTGATCTTGTGAGCATGCCCGATCCTGACTTTTGTCCTCCTCAGTTGCAGGGGGCACAGAGTGAAGCAGCAAAATTGTTGCGGGAAGGTGTTTTATCTTCTCAGTTTCAAGTTTTTTTGCTCGATGGTGTGACGGGCTCTGGAAAGACAGAAGTTTATTTTGAAGCGGTTGCTCAAGCTTTCAAAGGAGGGTGCCAAGTTTTAATTTTATTGCCAGAAATTGCTTTAACACAGCAGTTCTTGGATCGTTTTTATGCACGCTTTGGCGCTGCAGCAGCAGAATGGCATTCCGATTTGACACCGCGTCGTAGAGAACGTGTCTGGCGACAAGTTGCAGAAGGGCGGGTGCGTGTTGTTGCGGGGGCTCGTTCAGCACTTTTTCTTCCCTTTCATGCGCTGGGCTTGATTGTCGTCGATGAAGAGCATGATAGTGCTTATAAACAAGAAGAGCGCATTTTTTATCATGCGCGTGATATGGCTGTTGCTCGGGGGTCTTTTGAGCATTTTCCTGTTATTTTGTCCTCAGCCACACCGTCGATTGAAAGCCAAGCCAATGTTTTAAAAGGGCGTTATCAAAAGGTGCATTTACCTTCCCGTTTTAAAGAAGTTTCCCTTCCACAGTTGCGGGTCATTGATATGCGCCAAGGAGGAGTGCAAAAGGGGCGCTTTATTTCTTTTACCCTTGAAAGGGTTTTAAAACAAACGCTTGAAAAAGGCGAGCAGGCGCTGCTTTTTCTTAATCGCCGTGGTTATGCGCCTTTAACTTTATGCCGAGTGTGTGGACACCGTTTTCATTGTCGCGATTGTTCAAGTTGGTTGGTCGAACATCGCGCGCAAGGGCAATTAAAATGTCATCATTGTGGTTATCATCAATCCCTTCCAGAAGCCTGTCCTGAATGCGGAACATTAGACCATCTTGTGGCTTGTGGACCGGGTGTGGAAAGAATTGCAGAAGAAACACAAATGCTTTTTCCCCAAGCGCGCTCATTGATTCTTTCAACGGATCTCAAAGGGGGGATTGGGCAGTTGCGAAGTGAATTGCAAGCCATTGCCAATGGCGATGTGGATATTATTATTGGGACACAGTTGGTCGCTAAAGGACATCATTTTCCCAAGCTCTCTTTGGTGGGGGTTATTGATGCTGATCTTGGTCTTGCCAATGGCGATTTACGCGCCAGTGAACGTACTTTCCAGCTGCTTTCCCAAGTGACTGGCAGAGCAGGGCGGGTGGGATTGGAAAGTTTAGGATTATTGCAAACCTATCAACCGGATCATCCAGTCATAAAGGCTTTACTTTCATGCCAACCAGAAGATTTTTACACACGGGAGATTGCAGCACGTCAACAGTATCATTTGCCCCCCTATGGGCGTCTTGCCTCTTTGATTGTGTCTGCACAACAGCGCCAAGCCGCAGAACATTATGCGCGGGCACTCCGTCAAGCCGCACCGCGGGAGAAAAATATCTCAGTTATGGGACCGGCAGAGGCGCCTTTGGCTTTGGTTCGAGGGCGTTATCGTTTTCGGCTTTTACTGCAAGGTCAGCGCTCTTTTGATATACAAGGGTTTATTCGGGCCATGCTGAGAAATAGCCCCAAAATGCCTAGTTCCGTTCGGGTTCAAATTGATATCGATCCGCAAAGCTTTTTTTAAAAATCAAATTTCTCTTTCAAGTAATTGGAAGAATAGGGCGGGTGGGATTGGAAAGTTTAGATTATTGCTAACCTATCAACCGGATCATCCGGTCATAAAAGCCTTACTTTCATGCCAACCAGAAGATTTTTACACACGGGAGATTGCAGCACGTCGACAGTATCATTTGCCCCCTATGGGCGTTTTGCCTCTTTGATTGTGTCGCACAACAGCACCAAGCCGCAGAATGTTATGCGCGTGGCACTGCATCAAGTTCGTGCTCTTGGGGGGAAATATCTTGCTTAATAAACCAACAGAGACATCACCCTTATTTGTACAACATATTTGATTTATTTAAGAGTTTTAACTTCTACACGTTACAGGTGAGGCGCTTGTGTGGTGTGGAATTATCCAAGAAAGGCATACCTCTTATGAACTGTTTTAAGTGTTAAGGGGTTATCGCAACATTGAGGCAATGGGTGAGAGCCGTTGGTTTGCTTCTGATCAAACGTAAAGATGGGGGCTCAATGGCGGTTTATCGCCTTCATGGGTGTTGTCGCGAAATGGAGATGCTCCATTTCTTACACTTTTGTTCCTTTCGTTCTTTAATGAAAAAAGATTTTTCATGCAAAGTAGAACTCTCCCAATCGAGTATCCCCAAAAAAGAATATCATTATGGTTACTTTCATCTAATTGTTTGAGTAATTGTTTGAGCAAATATTTCTCAGGGTGTTGGAATTCATTTTATGATGTTGCTCGTCAGTAATGTAAATACTTTGCATAAATGAAAAAGCCGTTAAGGCTTTCTATCTTCAGGGTATCGGGTGGTACCATTATTGAGCTTTGAGAAACTGTGGATACATGAGAAGTGTTTTTAGTTTTTTTGCAAGAAAATATACTTGATGAAATGTTGTAAAAAGAGAGGGGATTTAAAGCGAAAGGATCATTTTTGTTAATTTTAAGGAGATATCCATTATTATTTTTTGCTTGTTCATTTGAAATAATAGATTTTTAAAGTCGCTTCTCGCAGAACTTTTGTAGGATAAGAGGGTAATCTTCAAAGAAGAACCGTTTTTGGGGGCAAGAGCGCTTGAAGCACAATAAAGAGTGTGAAAATCGCTTATGACAATGTCAAAAAGAGGCATAAAAAAACCGTGATGCTATTCTGCAGATCTAAAAAAAATCCTTTTCAAAAATATTTTGAATATTTTATTTAAAATTTTTAAAAAGCAGCGATTTGTGGTGTTGCGAGTCGGCTATGTCTATGCTAGAAACCAAATGGTTTTTGTTCTAGGTTTTAAGAAGAAGATTCTTAAGATTGAGAATGTCTGTTTCATTATCATCTGATAAATATCAGAGAATCGCTCAAGGGAAAGAGGCGGTATTTCGTGTCGGATTCATTTTCTCTCATACCGCTGCCGTTGGTAGATCAACGCTATGCGCAAGCGCTTTTTAATTGTGCTCAAGAAGCAGGAAACGTTGAAAAGATTGAAAAGGCAGTGGAAGATTTTTTGCTTGTCTTAGAGCAAAATGAGGATTTAAAACACTTCGTTCTCAGTCCATTCTTTTCAGTCAAAGAGCAAATTAAAATGATGCAATCTGTTTGTGAAAACATCAAATTTGCTGATAAAGAAGCAGGGCAGATTGTTGGTAATTTCTTACGCGTTGTTGCAGCAAACCGTAGGCTTAGTGCCGTATTTGGTATTTTACATGCTTTTCAGCGTCATGTCGCACGCGCTCGTAGGCAAGTTACTGCGCAAATTATTTCTGCGCGCCCGTTGAGTTCTCAACAAAAACAAGAGTTGTGTGAGGCTTTGGAAGGTGTGGTTGGGGGAAAAGTTTTGCTCCACATCATTGTCGATCCAACAATTCTTGGTGGATTAATCGTTCGTGTCGGGGCGTCTCAAATTGATACGTCTCTTCTCACGAAATTGTCTTCGCTTAAGCTTGCATTGAAAAAAGAGGTCAGCTGATGGATATTAGACCATCTGAAATTTCAAAAATTCTAAAAGAGCAAATCAAAAACTTTGACCAAAAGGCTGAGGTTTCAGAAATTGGTTGGGTTCTCTCTGTGGGAGATGGTATCGCTCGCGTCTATGGTTTGGATAATGTTCAAGCTGGGGAAATGGTTGCTTTTCCAAATGGTGTGCGCGGGATGGCGCTCAATTTGGAAGTTGACAATGTCGGTGTGGTCATTTTTGGCTCAGATCGCGAGATTCGTGAAGGAGATTGTGTCAAGCGGTTGGGCGCTATTGTTGATGTTCCTGTGGGACCCGCTTTGCTTGGCCGTGTGGTTGATGCTCTTGGAAACCCTATCGATGGTAAGGGACCACTTAAGGAAACAGAGCGTCGTCGTGTTGATGTTAAGGCACCAGGGATTATTCCGCGTCAGTCTGTGCATGAGCCTATGTCAACCGGATTAAAAGCGATTGATGCGCTCATCCCCATCGGACGGGGACAGCGTGAATTGGTGATTGGTGATCGCCAAACAGGAAAAACAGCGATTTTGCTCGATACATTTTTAAATCAAAAACCGTTCCATGAAAAAGGGGCTGGACGAGAGCAGGACAAAGTTTATTGTATTTATGTGGCTATCGGTCAGAAACGTTCGACGGTGGCACAATTCGTTAAGGTTTTAGAAGAACGTGGAGCACTGGAATATTCTATTATTGTTGCGGCAACCGCTTCTGATCCTGCTCCCTTGCAATTTATTGCACCTCTTGCGGGATGCGCGATGGGCGAATATTTCCGCGATAATGGGCAACATGCTTTGATCGGTTATGATGACTTGTCAAAACAAGCAGTGGCTTATCGTCAAATGTCTCTTTTGCTGCGTCGTCCACCAGGGCGTGAAGCTTATCCGGGAGATGTTTTCTATCTGCATTCACGTCTTTTAGAACGGGCGGCAAAATTGAATGCGGAAAATGGATCAGGATCATTGACAGCTTTGCCGGTCATTGAAACGCAAGCAAATGACGTTTCAGCTTATATTCCGACAAATGTGATTTCCATTACCGATGGGCAAATTTTCTTGGAAACCAATTTGTTCTATCAGGGTATCCGTCCTGCTGTAAACGTTGGTCTTTCTGTATCGCGTGTTGGTTCGGCTGCACAAATAAAAGCCATGAAGCAGGTTGCTGGATCGATTAAAGGGGAATTGGCACAATATCGTGAAATGGCTGCTTTTGCGCAGTTTGGTTCTGATTTGGATGCATCAACCCAGCGACTTTTAAATCGGGGAGCACGCTTGACAGAGCTCTTAAAACAGCCACAATTTTCTCCACTCAAAACAGAAGAACAAGTGGTGGTTATTTTCGCAGGGGTGAATGGCTATCTTGATTCTCTAGCGGTTTCTGATGTTGCGCGGTTTGAGCAGGGGCTTCTGGTACTTTTGCGGAGTGATTATCAAGATCTCTTAAAAGCAATTGCTGAGCAAAAGCAAATAACAGATGAGCTAAAAGATAAGTTGATAACTGTTCTCAACACCTATGCGAAAAATTTTTCGTGATGAATTGATGGAATGCTTGAATGGCCTCACTAAAGGATCTTAGAGACCGTATCGCTTCGGTTAAAGCAACACAGAAAATTACCAAAGCTATGCAGATGGTTGCGGCGGCGCGGTTGCATCGTGCGCAAGAAGCAGCACAATCGGCACGTCCTTATGCGAAGAGAATGGCTGATATTTTAACCAGTGTTGCTTCTGATGTGGATGGTGTTGATGCACCGGCTCTTATGCGTGGGACGGGGCGCGATGATGTACATCTCCTCGTGGTGTGTACGGCTGAGCGTGGTTTATGTGGTGCTTTTAATGTGCAAATCGCTCGTCGTGCCCGTGAGCAAATTAAAGCACTGTTGACCGCTGGTAAAATTGTGAAAATTATCACTGTGGGCAAAAAAGGTGCGGATATCTTATCGCGTGATTATAAAAGTTTGATGATTGATCACATTGATTTACATGCTGTAAAGCGAATTGGTTTTGCAGAGGCGATGATGATTAGTCAACGCATTATTGATTTGTTCAATGAAGGCGCTTTCGATGTCTGTACGTTATTTTATTCTGAATTTGTTTCCGTGATTAATCAACGCCCAACAGCTTTTGACTTGATCCCAATGGGGGCTCCAAAAGCAGCTGTTGAAGCAATAGATGTTGGGGAGCAAATAGAGCCTAAAGGTTCACAAGGGGTTGTTAATGGGGCGGTTGTTTATGAGTATGAACCTGATGCTGCTTCTCTTTTAGAAGCGCTTGTGCCCCGCAATCTTTCAGTGCAAATCTTTCGGGCTTTACTGGAAAATGTTGCTGGTGAAATGGGCGCAAAGATGACAGCTATGGACAATGCATCGCGTAATGCAGGTGAAATGATTAATAAATTGACGGTGGCTTATAATCGTCAACGTCAGGCACAAATTACCACAGAATTGATCGAAATTATTGCGGGCGCTGAAGCGCTTTAAATGGAAAAGGTAAGGATTGATGGCAAAAGCAGTAACCTCAAGCAAAGGAGCAGAAAAAGGTGAAAAAAAGAAACCAGCTGCTCGTTCCGGTGTGAAAAAAGACGCTTCGAAATCGCAAGTGGATGTAAAGACTTCATCTGCGCCTGCACGTCGTGTTGCTAAAGATGCGACCGTGAAAAAGGAAGAGCGTGTGAAAGGCGCTGTTGGTGAGATCAAACAGGTTATTGGTGCTGTCGTTGATGTGCAATTTGAAGGGGCATTACCAAATATTCTCAATGCGTTGGAAACAGAAAATTTAGGCAATCGATTGGTGTTAGAAGTTGCGCAGCATTTGGGTGAAAATACTGTGCGTACGATTGCCATGGATACGACCGATGGTCTGATGCGTGGCCAAAAGGTTGTGGATACAGGAGCACAGATTAGCGTTCCTGTAGGAGAAGCAACTTTGGGACGTATTATGAATGTGATTGGAGAGCCGGTGGATAATGTCGGCCCAATTCCTTCAACTAAAACGCGTTCTATTCACCAAGAAGCGCCTGAATATGTTGAACAATCGACCGTTTCAGAGATTCTTGTCACGGGTATTAAGGTTGTGGATTTGTTAGCCCCTTATTCGAAAGGGGGGAAAATTGGCTTGTTTGGTGGTGCTGGTGTTGGAAAAACCGTTCTCATTATGGAGCTTATCAACAATATTGCAAAGGCACATGGTGGTTATTCCGTGTTTGCTGGTGTGGGAGAACGGACACGTGAGGGAAATGATCTTTATTACGAAATGATCGAAAGCCGCGTGAATGTGAATCCAAAAGAAAACAATGGTTCAACAGAAGGCTCAAAATGTGCGCTTGTTTATGGGCAAATGAATGAACCACCAGGAGCACGTGCGCGTGTGGCTCTTTCAGGATTGACCATTGCAGAAAGCTTTCGTGATGAAGGGCAAGATGTGCTCTTCTTTGTGGATAATATTTTCCGGTTTACACAAGCAGGGGCTGAGGTATCTGCTCTTTTAGGACGTATTCCTTCTGCTGTGGGATATCAGCCAACTTTGGCAACGGATATGGGGGCTTTGCAAGAACGTATTACCAGTACAAAAACAGGTTCTATTACTTCCGTTCAGGCGATTTATGTTCCGGCTGATGACTTGACAGATCCTGCGCCGGCAACGTCTTTTGCCCATTTGGATGCCACAACCGTTCTTTCGCGCTCTATTGCGGAAAAGGGAATTTATCCAGCAGTTGACCCGCTTGATTCTTTCTCGCGTATGTTGGATCCATTGATTGTAGGGGAAGAGCATTATACGGTTGCTTGTCAAGTGCAAACCATTTTACAACGTTATAGAGCCCTTCAGGATATTATTGCTATTCTTGGGATGGATGAGCTTTCTGAAGATGACAAACTGTTGGTGGGACGGGCGCGTAAAATTGAACGTTTCCTTTCGCAACCTTTCCATGTGGCAGAAGCCTTTACGGGCTCGCCAGGAAAACTCGTTCCTTTGGAAGACACAATCAAAGGCTTTAAAGGTCTTTGTGCGGGCGATTATGATGATTTGCCAGAAGCTGCTTTTTATATGGTGGGTTCGATTGATGAAGCCATTGAAAAAGGAAAACGTCTCATGGCGGAGGCTTCTTGAATTAGAAGCTTCTTAGTTTAAGGAGAAATCTGTCATGAATATTTGTCGTTAAATAAGGGCAAGTTGTTGAAAAAGATAAGTTGTTAAAGAGGGCGGAGAGCCCTTCAGGGTATTGTGGAGACTTTTGTGGAAAACAATAGAGAAGAGCATTTTTTGTTTGAGCTTGTATCGCCTGAAAAGATTGTGTTTTCAGAGCAGGTGGTGTCTGTTGTTCTTCCTTCCGCTTCTGGTGTTTTGACCGTGATGGCACATCATGCACCATTGGTGGCAAGCATTGTGTTGGGGGGTGTTCGTGTTCGCACCTCTGTGGGAGAAAAGCTCTTTGCTGTTTGCGGAGGTGTTGCAAATATTACCTTTGCGGGTTGCTCTTTATTGGTCGAGCATGTTGTGGCTGTGGAGCATCTTTCTTTTGATGCTTTAGAACAGCAAATCTTGCAGGTTCAAGCGACGTTAGAGGGGGGAACGCGTGATGCGGACAATCCTAAAATCGAGGCTTTTTTCCAGCAATTGTCAGCGGATGGTTCTGTGTTGATAGAAGCGTAGCAGGGTATATTAGGAAAAGGTGACATGAGCGGAAAAAAAAGTACGGTTATGTCTGCCAAAAGGGGCGGAAAGCCTTTTCCTCGTCCTGGTCGTGTTTTTGCGGGACCTCTGCCGAAATGTTTTGTTTATATTTTTGCTTCTCTTATTTTGCAATGGGCTTATGGTTTGGGAGCCAATATTGTTCAGTCTAATATTGTCCATCTGACCGGTGATTTTCACGCAACTTTGGCCGAGACGACATGGTTGGTTGCAGCCTATATGGCACCAAATGTCAGTGTGGCGATTATGTTGATTAAAATCCGCTATCAATTTGGACTGCGTGCTTTTGCTGAACTGTCGATCCTTGGCTTCGTTTTGGTTTGCGCGTTGCAGCTCTTTGTGACTGATCTGCGTTCTGCGCTGATTATTCGCTTTTTTGCTGGGATTGCTGCTGCGCCTTTGGCTTCACTTGCGTTGCTTTATATGATGGAGGCTTTTGCGCCAGCAAAGAAGTTTACTGTTGCTCTTAGTTTGAATTATATGAATGCGGCTTTAGCGGCACCTTTATCGCATTTGATTTCTCCTGATTTGTTGGAAAATGGTGGTTTTTCCAGTCTTTCTGCTCTGGAAATGGGGTTGGTTCTCATCAGTTTGGTCTGTATCTATACGTTGCCTCTCACCCCTGTTGTTCGGAGTAAGGTTATTCAAAAGTTAGATTGGATAAGCTATGGTTTGATTGCTCTTGGTCTTGGTCTTAATGCTGTAATTATGTCTGTTGGCATCTTGTATTGGTGGTATGAAGCGCCATGGATTGGTTGGGGGCTTGCACTGGCTATTTTCTCTTTGGCTGTTGCTATTATGATTGAGCTTAATAGAGAAAAACCATTGATTGATCTGCGTTGGATTTTCAGTAAAGAAATGATTCAATCTGTTTTTATTTTATTGATTTTTCATGTGTTCTTGTTGGAACGATCCAATTTGCCCTTCGGTTTTTTTAATCTTTTTGGTTTGCTCAATCGCGAGATGGCGCCCATGTATTTTGCAGTGACATTGGGGACTTTGTTAGGGGGGGCTGTTTGTGTGTTTTTTTTACGGGCAGGGCGTGAGGATTATTTTTATTTGTTATCTTTGGGGTGTTTGGCTCTTGGCGCTTATTTAGATAGTCGTGTAAACCATTTAACGCGTCCACAAGATATGATGTTGAGCCAAGGATTGGTGAGTTTTAGTTATGCGCTTTTTTTGCCTCCTGCGCTTTTTAAAGGGTTTGCGATCGCTGGTGAGCGAGGACCACGTTATGTTTTGAGTTTTATTGCTGTTTTTTTGCTCACACAAGTAACGGGAGGATTGATGGGGTCGGCTTTTTTTGGCAGCCTGCAGTTTTATTTTGCTCATAAGAATTTTGAGTCCTTAACACAAAATATTGTTGTGACTGATCCGCTTATTTCCGGTGAGATGAATACTTTATTTTCGCCTTTTTATGGTACGTCTGTCGCTCATGGCTTGGGAAAAGATCAGGGGACTTCTCTATTGATAGAGAAATTTAAGTTAACAGCAAATATTTTTGCTTATGATGACGTTTTTCGGCTTTATTTTTATATTTCAATGGTTGTATTCGTTATTTTTCTTGTCACAATGATTGTTAAGTCATGCTCTGTGCGTGCATTAGAAAAAAAGTGATGTCATAGAAGAGGGGTGCAAAAAATGATAAAAGCATTACGGTCAAAGGCTACGATTGTTGCATTCCTGTCAGGTATTATGGGGGTTTTGCTGATTTTGTGGGCTTGGAGACTTCCTCCTTTTGTGAGCAATATCCAAATAACGGATAATGCTTCCATTAAAGGCGATGTTACTTTGGTTAGTTCACAGATCTCTGGGGTGATCGCACGTATTTATGTGCAAGATTATCAACGCGTTGAAAAGGGAATGCTGCTCTTTGAGCTTGATGATTCTCTTTTTCGTCAGCAGCTTGCACGAGCACAGGCTGTTCTCGATTCAAAAAATGCAAAATTGGCCAGTATTGAATTGCAAGCACAGCTTTTGCAGGGTGAAATTAATACAGCAGAAGTCGAATTGGCTCGTTCACGAGCATTCTCTAATGTTGTTCCTGATAAAAAGTTAGGTTTTGGTGATGCGGCAAGTACTGTTTCTCGTCCTCTTTCACAACTCTTGGCGGCATTGGAAACAAAACGGCAATTGCAAAAACAATTAAATCTTGAACGGCAAAGTTTACAGTCAGAAGTTGCGGGCGCAAAAGTGGGGGTTGAGTTGGCAAAACTCAATCTCGATCATACAAAGATTTTATCGCCTCGAACAGGCTATATTGGATTGGTTGGCGCTAGGGTAGGACAATATGTTATGCCGGGGACGCAATTGGTCTCCGTCATTTCTGATGATATTTGGATTATTGCTAATTATAAAGAAACGCAACTTTCTCAGATGCGTGTGGGACAACCGGTTGTTTTTTCTGTTGATGCATTGAACAACAAAAAGTTAACAGGGCGTGTGGTTCGTTTTGCTCCTGCGACAGGTTCAGAGTTTTCATTGTTAAAAACGGATACGACAATTGGTAATTTTATCAAAATTGCGCAACGTATCTCCGTACGGATTGCTTTAGATCCTGGGCAGGAAGGGATTGAAAAGCTTATTCCTGGAATGTCTGTGGTGACATATGTGGATACTTCGCAGCGAGTCGATTCTGGAGGATAAAATTTTGGGTTTTTTCAATTTAATTTTTATACCGTTTTCTTATAGCAAGTGGTTGTTCACTTTAGAAGATTTCGTTTGGTTTGTGATGCTCTATCTTTTAAAGCTCTTAAAACTCTTACTTGTCATGATGTAAAATAATATTCTTTAAAATATTCAAGTGCATGCCTTTTTTATCCCTTTACATTTTGTGATATAACGTAGTCGAGGGGGGCTGGAGTAATACGTTAAAAGCTTGCTTGTTGTTTCTTACTACACTGTTCTTTTAGGTGTGGTGGCGTGGATTACATGCGTGGACAGTGATCCTGCTGCTAGATCAAAAGCTGGATGAGAGACTGTTGGATGAAAAATTTATCCTTTAGGTGCATAAGGTTAGGGGGTGTAAAATATTATACTTTATCAACGATAAAAAAATGCCCGCTTTGAATCGGGCATGAAAAGGGGGAAATTATTAGTGTTAGTAATTTTTGCGTATGAGTAAGACGCTTGCTAAAACTAATCCTGCAGCTAATGCGAGGGTTTTCTTAGGATTTTCTTTTGCTTTTTTCTTTAATTCTGTTGCCTGTTCGTTCAGGTGATAAAGCGCATGACGGCCCTTTTGTTTCCACGTGTTAAACAGCTCAGAAATATTTTCAAAGCTATCATTTTGAGAACTCCAGCGATTTACGGGAACGAGTTCTCTTTTTAATTGTGCAATACGTTTTTTAATTTTAGCATTTTTGGCATTGGTTGAAAATAGACACATCTGTTGACTCCTTCATGTGTTAAATTGTTGCATGATCGTTGGAATTGTGTTTGGGGTTTTGCTATAACGGCTTAAAATTTGAAAGGTTGCATTGATTATATGGTCTAGGGGTATATTGTTGGGAGGGATTATGCGGCTTGGGGGTGAGGTGAAAATTTAAGCGTTTGGGTTTAACGAGACGTTTCTTAGCGGGTTTGTATTCATTTCATGATGAGGGGGATAAAGGATATAGGATAAAATCTCCTGCAAAGAATAATCCCTCGTGAGAGGTCTCAAGTTTATCGCGCATTTCCATCATTATTTCATACAGGGATTAAATTGGGCGCTTCATTTTCTTGTACTTGTTTCAGAGTGTTACGATTGCTTTTGAAGATAGTTTTTCAAACATTTTTACTTTTTTAGTTTTATTTCCATGGGTGCTTTTAAGTGTGTAAGGGGCATGGCTTTGATTGATGATGAATAAATTTGCAATGAGAGAAGCTGACCATGTTTAAGTTTTTTATTCAAATTTATAAAAAAGAGATTATTATAAATCAATATGTTGTCTTAATTAGGTGGTAGCTTTCGTGCATTTTTAAAAATTGTGCTGTGATAAGCGTTATCTGTTGTGTTGTAAATATTGTTTTTCGATGATGTGGATGTAAGGTATAGGATGCCACTTAAAAATGTGGTTTTGTCCTTGTCTGATTTCAGTTTCTTTTTGAAGTAACCAAGTGTAAAATTACGAATGTGAGCAGGCGTGGTAGGATTTATCTGAGGCATTTATGAAATGGACCTCGCTTATGGGCTTAAATTGCATCAGGGGTAACAGATGGGACTTTAAGCAATCTGTTGATTGGTGGGCGGTGTATGTTCATCCTTTGAAGCGCGGAGAAAGTCAATGTCAGTGATGACTGATAGTGCGGATTTTAAAAATTTGAGGACTTGATGAGCACGACCTATTTTTTATCGAAACCTCTTGAGCGTCGTCACTCTGTTGGCGTCGCTGTTGGTGATGTAATGGTTGGGGGGCAGAGCCCGATAGTTGTACAGTCAATGACCAATACAGATACTGCTGATGTTGATGCAACCGTTTCTCAAGTGGCTGCTCTTTGGCAAGCGGGCTCACAATTGGTTCGTATTACGGTTGATCGTGATGAAGCGGCGGCAGCTGTCCCAAAAATACGTGAACGATTGGAGCGGTTAGGATTTTTTGTCCCATTGGTTGGAGATTTCCATTATATTGGCCATAAGCTTTTATCAGAGCATCCGGCATGCGCTGAGGCGCTTGCCAAATATCGCATCAATCCTGGAAATGTAGGTTTTGGTGCGAAAAAAGATCGTCAATTTGCAGAAATTATTGAGATTGCTTGTCGTTATCATAAACCTATTCGCATTGGTGTGAATTGGGGTTCTCTTGATAATGCGTTGTTAACACAGCTTATGAATGAAAATGCGAGACAAGAAAACCCTTTATCGGTGGCTGAAGTGATGCGGGAAACCGTTGTGCAGTCGGCTATACAGTCGGCTCTTTGGGCTGAAGAGATGGGATTGGGGCGTGATAAAATTATTCTTTCTGCTAAAGTGAGTGATGTTCAAGATCTTATTGCTGTCTATATTGCTTTGGCAGAGCGTTGTGATTATGCTCTTCATTTGGGATTAACGGAAGCAGGGATGGGAACAAAAGGGGTTGTGGCTTCTTCAGTGGCTTTGGGCATTTTATTACAGCAAGGGATTGGCGATACAATCCGGATTTCCTTAACGCCGGAACCGGGTGGGGATCGAACACGAGAAGTAAAAGTGGGGCAAGAGCTTTTGCAAGTGATGGGATTTCGGCAATTTCTCCCCGTGGTTGCAGCTTGCCCTGGATGTGGGCGTACAACTTCAACGGTTTTTCAGGAATTAGCGCAAAAAATTGAAACAAATTTACACAAAAATATGCCCGTTTGGCGTGAAAAATACCCTGGAGTTGAAAGTTTGAAGGTTGCTGTGATGGGATGTATCGTCAATGGTCCAGGGGAATCAAAACATGCGGATATTGGAATTTCATTGCCTGGAGTGGGAGAAAGTCCAGCGGCACCCGTTTTTATTGATGGACAAAAGGTAAAAACTTTGCGGGGTGATCATATTGCTGAAGAATTCGAGGGGCTGTTGAGTGATTATATTCATAAACGCTTTGGACAAGGTTGAATAATTGCACAAGGTTGAAATAAAGAAGATCCCTTGTTTTAAAGAGATATCTCTTAGGATTTCCATTTCACGATGGAGTTTATGAAATGCTATAATGGTAAAGTTCTCGTGAAGGGTATAAAACTTGTACAGTCCCCCCATCTTTTAAGTTTAATAAAAGAACAACCCGCAGCATCATATATTTGCGCCGGCTTCCATACAGTTTTTAAGATTTGAGATGGTACCATAAAAGACATTTTAGTTTTTATTTGTAACGTTTTTACTCACATGTCTCCCTCGCTTGTGAGGGCAGATAAGTGATTTGAATTGATGCACTATGAGTGAGTGAAAGAATTTTACAATATTCAGGATGCTCATTCGACATGCAAAACAATGAATGATGATTATAAATCAATGTATTGTTTGTTGATCAGTTGCTTGGTACGGTGTGAAAGTATTGTACTGCTGATGATCTCAGGCAAAACCAGCTTTTATGCATGGTATCAGAAACCTATGACTGATATCGATGTGTTTGAGCTTTTTAAGACTATTCAGTAAAACGATATGAAGACTTTGATAGATCCTTAAATGTGGATGCTGGCTCGTTGGCGGTTCTTGCGTTCGTGGAATAATAGACTTTGACAAAAGCAAAATTATAGAAAGAACATGATTTATTCTTTCTTCCGATATTTTTAGGCATTTTTCCGGATATAAAATTGATAAAACTGAAGATCCTTATAGCGGATATTGCCCTATCTGTCATAAAAGGTCAGCTTTTATTTTTCTATAAAATGATGTATCTGGATGCCTTTTTTGGCGCTATTGGGGGGAATGAATGAAAAGTATACTAGCCTTTGGCTTTTTATTTAACGGTATAAGAATTTTAACAGGCGCCTTTATTGTCTTTTATATGCTTGAAAAAGGGCTAACACTTATTGATATCGGGATCATTAAGTCATTTCAGGCTTTTATTATGATGGTGACCGATATTCCTCTGGGGTATTTTGCCGATCGAAAAAGTTATAAAATATCAATCGTTTTAGCGGCGGCTTTTGCTGCTCTATGGCTCTTTCTTATGGGCGTTTCTACAAGCTTTTACGGTTTTCTTGTGGCAGAATCTTTTAATGCAGTGTCGCTGACATTGATTGCGGGGGCTTATAATGCTTTACTTGTTCAATATGCAAAAGCAAAAGGAACATCGACTAAAAAAGTGCTGGGATTAAGTTCTCAATATAATTACATTGGCATGTTTATCTTTAGTTTGATTGGTGCTTATTTTGCTGATTATTCGAGCCAATCTATATGGTATATCGCGGCATTTTTAATGTTGATGACAACATTCTTTGGTTTGTTTTTTCTTGATGACCTCAAAGGAGAGAAAAGACCACGTCATGTCAATTCACTTCAGACACATTCTTTCATTTGTGAAGCTAAAGAAATGGTCTCTATTTTTGTTCAAATTCCTTATATCTCTTTATGCTTTTATTTTTCATTGATTTTTTTCAATATCTTTTCGCAATATTGGCAGTGGATCTTTAAAGATCATCATATTCATGTCACTTATTTTGATCTTGGGCTGACATTTTCGCTGATATTGCTCTCTCAGCTCTTGGCGAGTTTTCTCTTTACAAAACTAAGCGAGAAAATAAATTTTGTTTTATTGCTGTTTCTTTCTGTTTGTCTGATTTTTACAGTGGCTTTCTTTGAACCAAGAAAAGAAATTGCTGTCATTTTAGTCTGTATGATTTTTTATCTCATTAAGTATACCTATCTTCGTGTGGAAGTTATTCTACATGATTGTATGAGTGATCATTTCAGGGCGACATACGAGTCTTTCTTGTCAACCGTTGGAAGAATGAGCCTCTTGGTGTTTTTTTACATGAGTGCCTCTATGGTCAATAGGTTTGGCTTTTTCTCACTCATTTATATTTTTGCTCTTTATTTATTGATTTACTTGTTGTCCGTATTTTTTTTAGAAGGAACGCGCAAAAAAGTTCAATGAGATTATTATTACATGTGTGTTTTATAAATTCATGTGCTTGTTTTAATGGATCTCTTCAAGGTTTGTCATATCCCCTTAGGGTTTGTCATATCCATTGAATGATGGGACCAATAATATCATGGAGATCAATGGTAAGATTTTTGAAAAATCTCTTGGACATTTAACAAAAAGGATGGTGTAAGCTGTGTACAATAGAGCGGAATGTAATAGGGTCGATGACGTTAATTTTTGCGTGTTGCACTAAAGCGAGCTGCTTGTTGGAGAGGGAGTGCTTTGATACCAAAAGGGTGTAAGAGAGCCTCTGCTTTTGTGATGAGGGAATCTCGCTTTTTTTCGGTTTCTTCAATGCCATAAAGGCGAACAAAAGTTGCCTTTTGTGCTGTTTCATCTTTCCCAGCGGTTTTTCCCAAAGTCTGTGTGTTGGCAGTAACATCAAGAAGATCATCCGTTAATTGAAAGGCTAGACCAAGGTAGGTTCCAAAAGCCGTCAACTTTGTCAATAATTTTTCTGACGCATTACCAATGATGGCGCCTGCTTGGCAAGCAAAGCTTATCAGAGAAGCTGTTTTCATGTGTTGTAGGGTGATGATGTCAGTACTTTCTTGTGGTCTTTTTTCTGCTTCAATATCAAGCATCTGACCACCTATCATACCACCAAGTCCGGCTGATTGTGCAAGAGCTGTGATCAATTTTATTCTCATCTCTGTAGAGAGTGCATTGGCTTTATGGGCAATGATTTCAAAGGCAAATGTCAAGAGAGCATTGCCTGCTAGAATTGCTGTTGCTTCATCAAATTCTATGTGGACGGTGGGTTTTCCACGTCGGAGGATATCGTTATCCATGGCTGGAAGATCATCGTGAATGAGCGAATAACAGTGAACACATTCTAAGGCACATGCAATATCAAGCGAATGCTCTACAGGGATATCAAAAAGTGCAGCACTTTGAATCACAAGAAAAGGTCGCAAGCGTTTTCCACCGTTTAGCACCCCATAGCGCATAGCTTTGATGAGGTTTTCAGGGCGTGAAATTTCACCAGTTTGGATGTGATCACTGAGCAGGGTGCTCAGTCGACTTTCAACGCTTTGACCATGTTTTGCAAGAAGGGTGGTAAATTCGTGCATTCTTGCTTCCTTTGTTTTTATGAAAATAAAATGATGACGTTCAAAAAGAGAGGCTATTGCTTTTTTTGTTTTCATCAATGGGCGTAGGTTTTTATTAAAAATCAATTTCTCTTTATTATGCGTATCTTTACTGTATGCGCAAATCCCTTTTAAAGCCAAATAAGATAATGCCAAATAAAAAATTAAATTTTAGCCTTATGAAAATACTTTCATGGGTGTATAAAACGCATAAATTTTTGGGTTCTTTTGCTCTTCATTTGCTCATTGTGACATCCTTTTTGATAAAAGAAAGGTTATTTTTGCTAAGAGGAAGATCATTTTGACATTGCCTCTTCTTTTTTATCAGTATATAATGCCCTCAAATTTTATGGTGTTTTGAAATGAAGCATTGTCATTTTTGACATTGCTTTTTCTGTTTTAATGGATTTGGAGTGTCTTTTTATGGCTGTACCTAAACGAAAAACCTCTCCAGCGAAGAGGGGCATGCGCCGTTCGGCTGATGCCCTGAAGGCGCCGACTTACATCGAGGATAAAAATTCTGGTGAATTGCGTCGCCCTCATCACATCGATTTGAAAACGGGAATGTATCGTGGACGTTCCGTTTTAGTGGTTAAGGACTGAGTCTTTTATCTCTCTGTCTCTGCTGGTAAGATCCTTTTTATTTATTGGTGAATGCATGTTCTCGAGCGTGCATTTTCTGCTTTGAGGTGGCTGTTGAGGAGACTTGGCGTCGCTCTCATGCTATTGATTTGAAAACGGAAGTGTATGGTGGACGTTCCGTTTTAGTGATTAAGGCTTTAGTCTTTTATCTCTCTGTCTCTGCTGGTAAGATCCTTTTTATTTATTGGTGAATGCACGTTCTCAAGCGTGCATTTTCTGCTTTGAGGTGGCTGTTGAGGAGATTGGCGTCGCTCTCATGCTATTGATTTGAAAATGGGTCATTGATTTGAAAAAGGAAGTGTATGGTGGACGTTCTGTTTTAGGGATTAAGGCTTTAGTCTTTTATCTCTCTGTCTGTGCTGGTTAAGTTTCTTTTGGTTTATGGATGAATGCGCGTTCTCAAGCGTGCATTTTCTGCTTTCCCTAGAATAGAGGGTAAGGCTTTGTCGTAAAAAGATGATTCTATTGGGGGGATGATTTTTTTGTTTTCTTGAGAGACAATAAAGGATGGTTTGTGTGCAGTGTCTTTTAAAGAATGGAGATGATGGTTTGTTTCATGCTTTTCTTGTTCTTTGATGAGATCACAGCCATTATATAAATAAAACGCTCCAAATCGAATATACCCGTGTTGTACATCTACGCGTTTTTTAAAAATACCTCTCTCAGCGTGCTTTTCAGCCCATTTTGCGACAATCTTTCGTGAAGGGTATAATGATAAAGCCCCATGAAAGAATATAAAATTTATTTACCTTTAAGCTGCATAAAAGTGCAAGCGAGCGCTGTCATACACTTTGCGAGCTCGTGGGTGTGCAAATAGCTTTTGACTCTTAAAGCGGTTCATAAGAGACATGCTTTTTTTGTAAAGTTTTTATTCATATGATCTCCTCACTTGTAAGAGGTAAGCGAGTGTTTTTAATTGATTCAACATGGAATAGGTTGGAAACAAAAGAACTTTACGATATTCAGGGGGTAATTCAATATAAGACAAAATGATAAATTATCTTTATAAATTAATATCTTGAATTACATGGGATGTGTGAGGGGACATTTGAATGATTTAATGGGAGAGAAGCTTCCTGTATTCAGACTGATGATTGAGAAGATAAAAATGATATCTTATGATGATGAGTCAATGAGCTTGCTATGAAGTAAAACGCATGAAGCGGCAGCGGTTGTGATTTGTCGAAAAGTTAGAGTGTTAATTGGTGCTTTAAGAAATTTTATTCTTGAGAATACAGAGGATGATAAAAAAATAAAACCAGCTTTTGCTGGTTTTATCAAAATATTCTGTTGTTATGAAAGAGTGTATTATGCCGCGTAGACAGCTTCGCTGTTTTCAGCGTTTTCTTCTCTTTCAGTTTTAAATTCGCGTTTTGGCTTGTTGGAAAGGTGCATCTCGATGAGATTAATCGCTTCTGTTTCAGAAAGGCTATTAATAACCGCAATTTCGCGGGCCATTCTTTCAAGAGCAGCGGTATAAAGTTGACGCTCAGAGTAGGATTGTTCGGGCTGTAGGTTAGAGCGAAAAAGATCACGGACCACTTCAGCAATACAAATAAGATCTCCAGAGTTGATTTTAGCATCATATTCTTGGGCGCGGCGTGACCACATGGTTCGTTTAACGCGTGCTTTTCCACGTAAAACTTTTAACGCGCGTTCAACGGAATCTCCAGCAGATAATTTACGCATTCCAACGGAAAGGGCTTTTGCAATAGGGACCTTGACATCCATTTTATCCTTCGCAAAATGAATGACAAAAAGCTTTAATTTATGTCCTGCAACTTCTTGATCTTCAATCGCTATAATTTGTCCTACGCCATGCGTGGGGTAGACGATATATTCAGAGGTTGCAAATTCTTTAGTCTTTGAGGACGTTCCATGTTGGGATGCCATAATTTTAGTTTACTCCCTTATGATCAACAAATGCATCGGAAAACAGGTTATAAACCTGAGGGTTGAGTTTTCTTTAACCAAGTATATTGTATCAATTAAGTGAGCATAAAAGCCGAGTACTTTTAAATCCAAAAAAAATACATTGCTTTACTAAAAAAAGCAAAGAAAAATACTTAGAAAGATGATCATGCTAGAATAACACTAACATCAAACTTCAAAAGAATCAATCATTTCGCTTGAGGATTTTTTATTTTTACAAGAGAAGTCTTTCAATTGTTGAAGGAGAGCGCCATACCCTGTATCATTACTCTTCTCCACTTCCTGGATTTTCTGAAAAATACTTTTCTAATTTGTTTGGAACGCCATCCATTTCTTTGGCTTGAGGAAGAGGCTCTTTTTTTGTGGTTAAATTGGGCCATTTGTTTGCGTAATGAAGATTAAGTTCTAACCACTTTTCGAGTCCTGGTTCTGTATCAGGTATAATGGCTTCTGCTGGGCATTCTGGCACACAAACACCACAATCGATGCATTCATCAGGATGAATGACCAACATATTTTCACCTTCATAAAAACAATCAACAGGACAAACTTCAACGCAATCCGTATATTTGCAGTGAATGCAGTTGTCGGTTACGACGTGGGTCAAGATCAAACTCCATTTGTTACTTTAATGCTCTTTAGAGGAAAGTGTGTCTGTGTTTTGATGATTGGTGAGTTGATCACGGAGTACAGCTAATTTTGCAAAAGGTGAATCAGGGTTAAAACGTTTTTCTTTTTGAAAAGGCTTATAATTTCCACGCTTGTCTTGGGGTTTATGGAACTTATGAGAACGTTTTGTTTGTGAAGGGGTTTCTTGAGGGAAATTTTCATTCACTTTGTCCCCTTTTTTTATAGCGCTCTTCGGGTTATTTTTCCACTTATGTCCGGATTTATCACGTTTCTTTTGTGTGTGATGGTGAAATGGATGCTTATAATGCCATAATAAAATAACTTTATCTTCTGCAAGAGGGAGAGTGGGCTTGGCAAAATTTCCAATAGGTTCAGCTGCTGGTAAATGATTGGTTTTAAGGGGGTGTTTTTCAATATGAGAGGATAAAGCATTCAGGGTTGAGGGATTTTTTTCTTCTTGTGTTGTTTGTGAAGTTCTGATTGTTTGCCATAAATTGCCAACGCATTCTGCGGGTTGAACCTCTTGTGTTGTCGCAGTCACAGAAAAAGAGCTTTGCTGTGCAAGAAGATTTTGTTCAAAAACAGTATTGCTTATGCTGTATGATTGGTAGCCAAGTCCTTTGAGGATTTCTTCCATATCATTCCCATTGGCACCAAGAATGGACATCATGGCTGGGGTTACAAAAAAGCTTTTGCCGTCATAGGCGCCATCGGGCTTGGGATCACTTCCCTGTTTCCACTGAAGAGCGGGGCGGATGAGATTGGCAAGACGTTCTAAAATATCAATCCGTACGGCACGTTGTCCTAAAATGCGGTAACCGGCTAATTGATAAAATTGGCGGTTATAGGTAGGGTCAACACTCAAAGAGGTACGACCAGCAGATAATGCTGTAAAAATTTCACCCAAACCCGTTTGGTCTTGTCCCGCGTTTTGAAGATTCCACAAAAGGGTAATGGCTTGAACTGGAGCAGGTTTAAGTATGCCTGCAACATAGATATGAAAAGCACCAAAACGCACCCCTAGACGCCGAAGTACGGCACGTGATTCTTGTGCAAGGTTTTTGACAAGGTCTAAAACTTCGCGGCGGGGTAAAACCCCTAAAGCGTTAAACAGTTGTAAGGCAAGGTTACTGGTTGAATCTGTTAAATTATCGGCATTGCGTAAATCAAAAAGGGGCTTTAAAGCCGTCTCAAAATGAAAGGTTACAAAGCGTTCTAATCGTTTTACGACATTGTCACGGGATTCTCCGGTGAGTTGTGTGTCTGCTAAAACAATCAGTTTAGGTTTGAAAAAATCTTCTGTCGCAACAAGTTGCCCCACAGGTTGACCAATCCAGCGCACAATGCCATCAGAACTGAGGGTAAAATCGCCATTTGCACAAGCACAAAAACGTGTTGCACGTTTGGAAAACGCAAGAATCAAATTCTCATTCTCTGTTGAGCATTGCTCCTCAGCTGTTTGATCGCTATCATTTTTGTTGGCATAAAAACGAAAACCTTCAAATTTACCCCTTCCGTATTTTTCAATGAGAATATCATCTTGAAGAATCTCATTCTGTTGAACAATCTTGCTATCCATGATCATTTTCTTTCTCAGCGCGATACTGGTAAAAAGCCTTTTGCGACAACTCCATAATGCTGCTCTTTCTTTAACACGTTTGTTGCGCTTGCTTCAATCATTCTTCTCGTTTTTTGATGTTTCTTTTTGCGTCTTTAAAGCTTAGATGCTGCTTTTTTATTCAGTTTTTATTCAGTTGGGATATTTTATATTTGTAGATTACACTTATTAGTTGTAATGTAAAGTCGAAAGCTTAAAAAGCATAAAGATTCTCTCAATTTAAAAGGAAATGGAATCGGTCATCAAAAAAAACAGCATGTATTTTGTCTGAGCATTTTATTTTTTTTGCTGTTTTGTCATGAAAAGTGAAGAGAAAGTTTTTTTTTCAAATATTTCATAGGTTAAAAGGCATATTGTAGGGGCATTTTGCAGGTGAAATTGTGTCTTATGACAAGAAGTTTTACCATGACACTAAAAAAAACAATTGCGATTATAAATTTACACGCTAAAGTAGTGGGCGCATAAGTGGACAACTTTTGAGTTCTTTTTAAGGAAGAATTTAAGAAAGAACAATGATGTCGTTACCAAATCAATTTTGATAATTTTAATCGCAAGGGGTTATTATGGGTAATCTTTCAAATGCTGTTTATAAAAGCAGCAAAAATTATAGCGATGCAGACAAAAGCTTAGGACGTAATATGATGCGTTCTGCTATGCAAGCACCTTATCTTGAACGACAAAAAGAGCATGATTTGGCTCTGCGATGGAAAGATAAACGCGATGATGATGCCATGCATCAAATTGCCGCAGCTCATATGCGTTTGGTGATTGCTATTGCGAACCGCTTTAAACGTTTCAAAATGCCCTTAGGGGATTTGGTACAAGAGGGATATGTGGGACTATTGGAAGCTGCTGCACGTTTTGAACCTGATCGGGAAGTGCGTTTTTCAACTTATGCAACATGGTGGATACGGGCTTCTATTCAAGATTATATTTTGCGAAACTGGTCAATTGTTCGAGGGGGAACCAGTTCTTCGCAAAAAGCACTTTTCTTTAATCTGCGGCGTTTGCGCGCAAAACTGGTGCAAGATGATAGTGCTTTATCAAAACAGGATATTTTTCGCACAATCGCTGAAAAACTTGGTGTTTCCGTACGCGATGTGGAAACAATGGACTTTCGTTTTTCCAGTTCGGATAATTCCTTGAGTGTTTCTGTTTCTGAGAACAGTGATAATCCCATTGCGAAGATGGATGTTTTGGTTGATGAGAGCCCCCTTCCGGATGCTTTAATTGAGCAAGTGATCGATGGTCAACGGCGGACGCAATGGCTTTACGATGCGTTGCAAATTCTCAACGAACGGGAGTTAGAAATTATTCGCTTTCGTCGCTTAAATGAAGAGGGAGCTACTCTAGAAGTTTTGGGTGAAAAATTAGGAATTTCGAAAGAGCGGGTGCGTCAAATTGAAGCACGCGCTTTACAGAAATTACGTTCTGCTCTCCTTACGGTTCATTCAGAAGATGCTTACGATATATAAGCCATGAAAGACTTTGTGAGGGGGTAGCTGCAGGAGGCGTAGGGCATGATGAAGCTGGTTGAGGGATTGCTCGCTTTATCAAGCCATACGCCTCCTTCTGGGGTGCATTGAATCGTCCTTCATGAGCAGAAGAAGATTGGAGGGCGATGTGTGTTTGAGAAGGTTTGTGCAGAAATTGCACTCTATTCTCTTTGACACGTTCATTTAGAATATAAGCCATGGTAGGTTTTTTAGGGGAATAGCTGTCGGGGCGTAGGGCATGGTAGGCTGGTTGCATTTGCCAATAGTCTTGAGGAGGGCGCTATTAAAGACAGACAAAGAATCAAGATTATCGCAGATGAAAAAGAAGAGTTATTCGGTGATAATTTTTACTTTTGTACCAGCGCGTAACGTTTGAGTTGGTGAGAGGGCATTGAGAATCCGAAAGAGTTTTTCTTTGTTTGGTGTGTGTTGTATTTTATTGGCAAGGTTTGCAACATTTTCTCCTTGTTTAACGCGGACAATACTGATCTTTAAGGGTTTTAATTTTTTTAACTCTAAAGTTGAAAGAGTGTGAAAGCTTTGGACCGTTTTTTTGGCAATTTCTGCAAAATTTTGAGAATTATAGGGCGCTGCCGTCAGAAAACGAAAAATATGATTATTAAACAGAATGACAACTACATCAAATTGCCATTGCTCATGAGTTGCACGAGCTTGTGCTGCAAGTAAATTTTGGCTTAAGTGTTCTTGACGCGTGAAGCCTTGAGGAGGGAGCTCTTGAATTGTAAGGGGGCGGATAGATGATGGATCTAACCCGATAATCCATCCGCTTTTCAAATAATCACTTGCAGACATTCCTGCTGGATGGGGAACAGCATCAAAACGAATGGCAATTTTATTGGGGCCGCTGGCCCAAACGGTTTGTGCGGAATGTTCTATTGTAAAATTGTTGGGAACAGAAAAAGCGATGCGCCATTGCGGATGAATAAATTCGTTGCCTCGTACAAACCCTGTGTCAAAGCTTCCTCCAAAAGTCATGCCATCAATGCTTTTGAGAAAAGAATCACGATCTGTCTTTCCACTATTTTGTTGATTGATTTTACGGGCTTTTTCTATCGCAAGCCGAATGCGTTGAGGGGTGGTTGGGTGAGAGGCTAGAAAGTCTAAGGAAGCATTTGGGGTGCCAGAAATATTCTGAAAAGCACCATAGGCTTCCATTGTTTGAAGAAAGCGCGGTGAAGCAAAGGGATCATATCCTGCTTGTTGGAGTATTTCGAGGGCAAGAGAATCAGCTTCTAGCTCTTGATTGCGGGAAAATTGTGCAAGTTGTTGCTTGTTGTGTATGGGATTGTGGTTTTTGCCTATAGAAGAAAAAAGCCGTGGAGACATACGATTTGTCGTCTTTAATTGGGCTTCTTTTTGCAGGCGTAAAATGCCATGATTAGCTCTGATATGGGCCATCTCATGGGCTAAAATGGCGGCGACTTCTGAAGAATCATTGGCAAGTGCCAGCATACCACGGGTGATGTAGATCGAACCATTGGGAAGTGCAAATGCATTGACATTTTCTGAGTTTAAAATTGTGACAGAATAGCTTTGAGAAGAATGGTGGGATGCAAGGGCGAGTTTACGGATAATTTTTGCTAAAAAGCGTTCAAGTTTTGTATCATGATAGGCACCACCATACATTTGCAAAATGCGGGGGTGTTGCAGTGCGCTTAATGTGACATAGATATTATGGTTGTCGGTACGTTTGATTGTTTCAGAAGAACTGGAAGAGAGCTTATCATTTTGAGAAAGGGGGATATGACAGGCTGAAAGGAGAAGCATAAAACTGATGAAAGTTGCTTTATAAGGCAGAGAGCGAAAAAGAAAATTTCGTTGAAAAATGGCGTGTATTGGATCGCGATGCAGGTTATTTCTGCGGTGGAATATGGCAAATTTCATGTGTATCTTTATATCGTGTGTTTTTTTAAGAGAAGCTTTAGGGATTAAGGATTCGTTTGGCTATATTACGGTTATTGTTTATAAAAAAATAGCGCGCATGGATAAAGGGATGCTCGAGATGAAAATTTTGTGAAAGGCGAAATATGGCATGACAACATTTACGATATTGTTAAATGGAGATCTTTTTATCACTGATCGTTTGCTTAATCAAATTCAAAACAGTCGGGTGATTGCTGCAGATGGTGGGATGCGTCATGCGGCAGCGCTTAATGTGATGCCTGAGTTATGGTTGGGGGATTTTGATTCATCTGATCAGACTTTGATCGATGAATATAGCTATGTTCCGCGTGAGGTTTTTCCTTCTGATAAAGATATGACAGATAGTGCTTTGGCTTGTGAAAGAGCGCTCCAAAAGGGGGCTAAAAAACTGATTTTGTGCGGGGCTTTGGGAGGGGAGCGAAGTGATCATAGCCTTTCTCATATGACGCAAGCATTGATGATGGCTGAGAAAGGCATTTCAGTGTTGTTGACAAGCGGTGTGGAAGAAGGTTGGCCGGTTGTACCAAAGCCAAAACTTGTGTCATATGATTTGCCTGAAGGATGTTTGTTTAGTCTTATTGGTTTTTCTGACTTACAAGGCTTAACGCTTGAAGGGGCAAAATGGCCAATTTGTGATAAAAATGTGTCATTTGGCTCTTCTTTAACACTTTCTAACCGTATTTGTGGAACCTTTTCTTGCCATTTAGGTTCTGGAAAAGCTATATTGTTAGCGTCTGTGCCTATTCCGTAAAGCTCTTCCAATATATTTTGAATAAGGCAGGGGGGGGCTGAGTGATTAAGTGCCGACATAACTGATATATTATGTATTGATCTTGAGAAGGAAAGGTTTTGCTATGTTAAAATCAATTTTAAAAGTAGCCGTCGTTTCTGCGATTGGTTTCAGTTCGGTGGCTTGTACGACAACTGATGAACGCGTTGCGCGTTACGGTGTAGGGGGAGCAGCAATCGGTGCCTTGGCTGGAACAGCTATTGCTGGAAGTACGCCTGGAGCAGCGCTTACTGGTGCGGCATTTGGTGCTTTGGCTGGAACAGTAACGGGTGAGGCTGTAAATCAAAGAAGACAACAAAGACAAGCTTCACAATTGTGCACATATCGCTCTCGCAGAGGACATGTTTACCAAGCACCTTGTGCGCAAAGAGTCCCAGTACGTCAATTATGTACCTATCGTGATGCAAGAGGGGTGATGTATCAAGCACCTTGTCCGCGCCGCGTTCGTTAATGGCGGTGCCATTGCTGCGGCTTGACCGCATTTTCTTAACCTTTGGGATAACGCCTTTGCTCAACCAAGCCTGTTTATCGGTTGAGCAGGGAGCGCGTATTGCGTTGGTAGGCCGTAATGGTTGTGGAAAATCGACCCTGTTAAAAATTGCCGCAGGAATATTAGAACCTCATGGTGGCGAAATTTTTCGCCACCCTCGCGTAACACTTCGTTATGTCGCTCAAAATCCGGATTGTTCAGGTTTTGCCGATATTAACGCTTATATGGAAGCAGGATTGGATCAGACATCTGATGTTCAGTGGATCAATATGCTTCGCACAAATTTAGGGTTTTCGGGCGCGGAAAAATTAGAAACGCTTTCAGGTGGTGAAAAGAGGCGTGTTTCATTGTTACGGGCCATTGCAGCAAAACCCGATATTTTGTTCTTAGATGAACCAACCAATCATCTTGATTTACCCACCATTGAATGGTTGGAAGGCGTGTTGTCTTCTTTGCGTTCAGCGATTGTGGTGATTTCCCATGATCGACGATTTTTGGAAAATGTTACGCGTTCAACGGTATGGCTTGATCGTGGGACAACGAAAAGACTGGAAAAGCGTTTTTCAGAATTTGAGAGTTGGCGCGATAAAGCGCTGGAAGAAGAAGCACTCGAGCAGCATAAATTGGGGCGTCAAATTGTCCGTGAAGAGCAATGGTTGCGTTATGGTGTGAGCGCACGCCGTAAGCGTAATGTACGGCGCTTGAGCGAATTAAAAAACTTAAGACAGCGTCATCAAACCTATCAGGGGCAGCCTGGAAGTGCACTGTTGAGCGCTGCCAAAAGTCATGATTCTGGTCAATTGGTGCTCGAAGCAAAAAAAATTTCAAAATCCTATGGGGATCGCGTTATCGTGAAAGATTTCTCTTTACGCATTCAGCGGGGGGATCGAATTGGTTTGGTAGGACCTAATGGCATCGGAAAGACAACGCTCCTTTCCACATTAATTGGGCAAGAAGCCGTGGATAGCGGGACGGTGAGGCATGGTTATAACCTCTCTATGGCATTGCTTGATCAGCAACGTATTCTCAATGAAGAAGAAACTTTGGCACACTATTTAACGGGGGGAAGGGGCGATACCCTCGTGATCAATGGACAAGAACGGCATGTGGTTTCTTATATGAAAGACTTTTTATTTTTGCCGGAACAAGCGCGCACCCCCCTTAAAGAATTTTCCGGAGGAGAAAGAGCACGTCTCATGCTTGCGCGCCTTCTTTCGCGTCCGGCAAACTTTTTAATTCTTGATGAACCAACCAATGATTTGGATATGGAAACTTTGGATTTGTTACAAGAATTTATTGCTGATTTTGCGGGAACGGTGTTGTTGGTTAGCCATGACAGAGATTTTTTAGATCGTACTGTAACGCATATGTTGGCACCGGAGGGCGATGGTCATTGGATTTTATATGCGGGCGGCTATAGTGATATGATGGCGCAAAATAAACAGGCTCTCCGTTTACAACGCAAAGAAGTAGAATTATCGCACCGTAAAGCATCTGCAAAATCTTGCGCAGGAGGGGGCGGAAAAAGTGCTTCATCAAAAGATTCTAGCTTGAATAGTGCGGGAGAGAAAAAAACACGAAGAAAATTGTCCTATAAGCAGGTTTATGCATTGGAAAAATTGCCTGAAGAAATCGCTGTTTTGCAAAATGAAATAAAAAAAATTGAACAAGAGCTCTCTGACCCAACTCTTTATCGCAGTGATAAAGAACGTTTTGAGCTTTTATCAACAGCATTGGAAAAAAAGAAAATGTCTTGCACACAAAAGCAAGAAGAATGGCTAGAACTTGAAATTTTACGCGAAGAAATAGAAGCCTATTCACAGTAATATCTCTCATCATCTCTCAGCATTTTAAGATATTCCTATTGTCTCATTGCTTTTTGTAGAAGCGCTTGGACATATTGAAGAATGACCACAGTGCCTTATGAGTTCATAAAGAGCCGATTGTAGAAACATACTTTTGATAGCGGTCCAAAGTCATAGGGCTGGTTAATGGGATTTTGAAGTAAGCTTGACTGTTTATATTTGGCTTTTTTGCACAATTCTTGATAAAGAGATCTTGATAAAGAAAAAATTATTGGTGTGGTGCGTTTTTCAAAATGACCTGTATGCAAGCAGGGCAGCACCCTCACACATTTTGCCAGTTCCCAATGTTGCTATCACCCGTGGCGCTTGAGCGCATTGATAAAAAGCATTCTCTTGTTTTTGTCTTATACCTTAAACATACCAATCCTGTTTATGAAGGAACAAGCAAATGAGCCTCATTGATTCTCATGTGAGAAGCGTTGTGATGCGAAAAGCGTAAGGTATTCGATGTTACGGGTTAAGTTTAAAAATGATGATATGTCAGGACAAATCAACGTGTTATTGTAGCATTTCCTAGGAGGAGAAAATGACGGTAATTAAAACAAAGCGAACAATTTCCACATTGATTGGTTTAGAAGATGCCGCTGAACTGTCTGCTTATTACTTGCGGAATGCGAATCATCTGCGCCCTTTTGAACCGTTGAGATCTGATGATTACCACACCCGAACCACTTGGGAAGCACGCGCCAAAGCATTTGCTGATGAAAGCGCACAAGGGCAAGCCTATCGATATGCCGTACGACTCAAAAATGAAAACACAATCATCGGTGTTGTAAACTTCACAAATGTGGTTCGGGGTGTTTTTCAAGCCTGTCATCTTGGTTTTTCTCTTGATGAGAAACAACAAGGCAAAGGTCTTATGTTTGAGAGTTTATCGGCTCTTATACGCCATATCTTTCAAGTCTATCACCTGCATAGAGTGATGGCAAATTATAGACCTGAGAACATAAAAAGCGAACTTTTATTAAAGCGCCTTCATTTTGAAAAAGAAGGCTATGCCAAAGATTATTTGATGATTTCTGGAAAATGGAGAGATCATATTCTAACCTCTCGAATCAATGATCTTTATGAGCCCGTCAATAGATTTGAATAAAAGATTTTAATAAAGCTAGGGCCTTTTTACCAGATGTCTAAATATGCCGAATTTTTCACGATCTTAATAAGAGGAAGATCCTTAAATCTCTCTTCTGTAAACAATTCAGACCTTATGTTTAGCGAATTTCAGCTTCTGACCTCTTTAAATGTTTTTTTATCCTAGATAATCAATTGATTGATCATCATTATTCATTGTTTTGCAATTTGAATAAAAGTCTTCAATAGCGCAAGATTTTCTCTATTTTACACCTGTTTTTAGATTGAAGGACTCAAAAGCGCTTTGCTGGCATGTATGAGTGGGGTTGGCTTACAAGGGAGATCCGTATAGATAATAAATACCCTCCCTATGGATACAAACGCTCTTGTGGATAAAAATAATTGAAGAATAAGACGTAAAAATGCGCCTTCATGAATCCTTTCACCTTGCATGAATTCTTTCAAATGTGAGGGCTGTTACAATGTTACGCATCCTGTGAAGTCGTCTCATCACAGGTTACATAAATTTTTTGTTATTTTTCATAAACTGCTCATGGTTGGCAGAATTTTTGTGCATTCACGCGTTTTTTCATTTTTCATTTTCTTAAAAAATTTCCAATGTTATCAATGTTGTTAATTCATCCCAAGTGCATTTTTATAAAGTTCAATGATCGCTTCTTCTTCCATTCGTTCGTGCTCTTCTTTTTTACGCAACCGTATAATGCTTCGAACAGCTTTGCTATCAAAACCAGAGCCTTTAAGTTCCGTGTAGACGTCTTTAATATCATCGGAAATGGTTTTTTTTTCTTCTTCTAG
Organism: Bartonella mastomydis; assembly: GCF_900185775.1. NCBI lineage: Bacteria > Pseudomonadati > Pseudomonadota > Alphaproteobacteria > Hyphomicrobiales > Bartonellaceae > Bartonella > Bartonella mastomydis. The sequence goes on along the minus strand of NZ_LT883137.1, from coordinate 223,734 downwards.
TCGTTCAATCCGTTCGATAAAAGAACGTAATTGGTTGACGGATATAGCGTGTGTTTGATCGGTTACTGTATCATTCATTGTATTTTCTCCAAGTTATATGTTGTACGTTATTTTTTCGATGACCAATTTATGTTGGAGAAGCTTGAAAAATAAAAAATCAATCAAGTCCCACAGTTTTTTTACAAATTGACTTTAAATATTTTGTAAAGTTTTTAAGATATATGCATTGATAAAAGGGCTATAAAAAGAAAAATATAAAAATATATGTTTTAGATTTGAAAGGCTTTTGAAAAAACAATTGAAAAAAAGATGTATGATTTGTTTTGAGAATTGACATTATAGAGGAAGTTTTGTGATTTTGAAGAAACAATATTGGGCATTTCAGAAAAGATTAGAGGTTTTTCTCTTGAGCATTTTGCTCTACTTTCCCCTTGTTGTTTGTGCAAAGGCTGACTTTAGGGTGTGTAATACAACCCAACAGTCTGTCGGGGTTGCTCTTGGATATCGTACGTTTTCAGGGTGGGTGAGCGAAGGCTGGTGGGTGGTTCCCGTGACAGAATGTAAAACTTTAATCGAAGGACCTCTTGCTTCGCGGTTTTATTATTTTTATGCAGAAGGAGCACAAAAAAAAGGAAGCTGGGCAGGCTCTGTCACCATGTGTGTGCAAGATAGCCAATTTACCATTCAAGGGGTTCATGATTGTTTCCCTCGAGGATATCAAAAGGCTGAGTTTAAGGAAATCGATACTGGGAATCAAACCAGTTGGATGGTACAGTTGACAGATGATTCTTTGTTCAACAATTCAGTGGCCTCTTCTCTTTCAGGAAATTCTCCACCGTGAAACGGGCTCGTAAAGTAAAAATTATTGCGACTCTTGGTCCTTCTTCTTTTTCTCGTGTCATGATTGAGAAGCTTTTTAGGGCAGGGGCAGATGTTTTTCGCCTTAATATGAGTCATACGGATCGTGACACACTGGGCGATTTGGTCAAGTCGATACGGGAGGTTGAAAAAACGGTTCGCCGACCCATTGGTATTTTAGTAGATCTTCAGGGACCAAAATTGCGTATTGGTTGTTTTGACAAAGGTCAAGAAGATTTGCGTGTTGGGCAAAGCTTCACATTAGATCATCGCGATGTGGCTGGCGATACACAGCGTGTTTTTTTCCCTCATGAGGATGTCTTTCCAGCACTTAAACCAGGGGATCGCTTGTTAATTGATGATGGAAAGTTGGAACTGCGCGCTGAAGTGTGTGATGATCATTTTGTTCAGTGTCGTGTGGTTGCTGGAACCCGTATTTCTGATCGAAAAGGTGTGAGTTTTCCGGATACAATTTTGCCTTTTGATTCGATGACCTCAAAAGATAAGGCTGATCTTCAGGCGCTGTTGCAGCTGCCTGTTGATTGGGTTGCTCTTTCTTTTATCCAGCGTCCAGAAGATATTATAGCGGTGCGCAGGTTAACAAAAAACAAGGTGTCTTTGATGGCTAAAATCGAAAAGCCTCAAGCTGTGGGGCATATAGAAAAGATTATTGAAGTCTCTGATGGTATTATGATTGCACGCGGAGATCTCGGGGTGGAAATGCCTCTGGAAAGGGTTCCAGCACTTCAGATGGAGTTGATCAAAGCGTGCCGTTTAGCAGGAAAACCGGTGGTGGTGGCGACACAAATGCTCGAATCAATGATCACATCTCCTGTGCCAACGCGGGCAGAAGTATCTGATGTGGCTACAGCGGTTTATGCTGGAACAGATGCGGTGATGTTGTCGGCTGAATCTGCTTCTGGTCGTTATCCAGAAGAAGCGGTGCTTATGATGGATAAAATCGCGCGACAAATTGAACAAGATCATACTTATGCTGCTCAGGTTGGAGCACAACATCCTGCACCGGAAACGACAGGGACGGATGCGATTTCTCTTGCAGCGCGTCAGATTGCTGAAACACTTTCACTCTCCGCGATTGTTGCCTATACGGCTTCAGGAACAACGGGGGTGCGCGCTTCTCGTGAGCGTCCTAATAGACCGATTATTGCTTTATCGCCCATTGTAGAAACAGCACGACGTTTGGCACTCGTTTGGGGGCTTCATTGTGTGGTCACTGCAGATGCAAAGAATTTAGAGGATATGGTTGATCGTGCAGCTACCATTGCCTTTCAGGAAGGTTTTTGCCAAGGGGGAGATCGTTTCCTTGTGACAGCCGGTGTTCCCCTTGGAACGCCTGGCGCAACAAACCTTTTGCGTATTGCTTCTGTTTCTCAAGATGGAACGAAGGGGATTTGATCCGTTTACGCATGGTGTTTTTTTACGCGCCTTTGAATGGGCTTTAAGAACAAACGAGTGCGCGCTTCTCGTGAGCGTTCTAATAGACCGATTATTGCTTTATCGCCCATTGTAGAAACAGCACGACGTTTGGCACTCGTTTGGGGGCTTCATTGTGTGGTCACTGCAGATGCAAAGAATTTAGAGGATATGGTTGATCGTGCAGCAGCCTTTGCCTTTCAGGAGGGTTTTTGCCAAGGGGGAGATCGTTTCCTTGTGATAAGCTGGTGTTCCCCTTGGAACGCCTAGCGCAACAAACCTTTTGCGTATTGCTTCTGTTTCTCAAGATGGAACGAAGGGGATTTGATCCGTTTATGCATGTGTTTTTTTCATGCGCCTTTGAATGGGCTTTAAGAACAAACGAGAGTGCGCTTCTCGTGAGCGTCCTAATAGACCGATTATTGTTTTGATCTTCCATTGTGGAAACAGCACGACGTTTGGTACTCGTTTGGGGGCTTCATTGTGTGGTCATTGCAGATGCAAAGAATTTAGAGGATATGGTTGATCGTGCAGCAGCCTTTGCCTTTCAGGAGGGTTTTTGCCAAGGGGGAGATCGTTTCCTTGTGATAAGCTGGTGTTCCCCTTGGAACATCTAGCGCAACAAACCTTTTGCGTATTGCTTCTGTTTCTCAAGATGGAACGAAGGGGATTTGATCCGTTTACGCATGGTGTTTTTTTCATGCGCCTTTAAACAGGCTTTAGGAACAATGGGTGCGCGCTTCTCGTGAGCGTTCTAATAGACCGATTATTGTTTTGATCTTCCATTGTGGAAATAGTATGGTCGTATGGGGTTTGGGTATTAGGTTTTGGGGTTGGGATGCGGTGATGTTGTAGTTTTATCGTTCGTTTTGAAGATGGTGTGCCTATGGTGAGAAGAATTCTTTTGTATCATCTTTTTAGATATGTTTCAGATCATTTTATTGATCTCTTATAAGCGAGAGCTTCATTGATCATGAAAATGCATTCTTTTGCTGTTTAAATGAGAACTTTAAAATTTTTCTCACTTTAAGCTTTTGTGAATGGATGAAACTTTTGCAAGCAGAATTGAATAAAATTATGTGTCCTCAAAAATCATGAAGGTCAGGCATGAAAATAAAGTGATGGGTGAATGTCTTTTAAAAAATAGGCTGTTTATGTGTCGTTTTTATGTAAAAGCAGTTGGCTTTATGCATTATGATTTTTTTACAATGGGGTTGTTTTGGGGGGGTGGTTTTGGGGGGGGCGTTTGTTTTGGTCGTTTGTTGTGCAAGATATTTCATTGGAAACGCAGTGGTATAAGGCTGCTTCTTTGGTCTATGAAGTGTTTATGTGTCAGTGAAATATTTAAGTTTTTTTTGATCAGACTTTAAGTCAATTCCATGAGAGCCATGCGTGATCAGTTATTGGAATCCTCTTATATAAAAAATCGAACTATTTATGTGTGTGTATTTTTTAGAGTTTTGTGCCTTTTGAGGCGCGGAAAGTAAGTTAAATCGGCTTGCTTTTTCCGTGATGACGCGGGTTTAAAAGTCTTCCTGTTCTTGTTCTTGAATGTTTTTGCTGTTTTGATCATCTTTGAGCAATTGGTTGGTGAGTTTTTCAATGCGGTGTGTGGTGTCACGCATAATTCTTCCCATGGCGCGCTCCTTTTCATTGTGGAGTCGTAAAAGAGCATCGTAGCTTTCTTGTAATTTTTTATTTTCTCGTTTTATTTCTTCCATTTCATCGATAATCATGATGCCCGCCATGACCGATAAACGATGGTCGCCAATTTCTCCAAAATTTTTCTTTAAATGGGAAATATATTGATCCAATTGTGCTGCAAGCGCAATAAGATGGCTTTCTTGTCCTTTATTACAAGCCATACGATAATTCTTACCATCAATGGTAACGGAAACTGTTTCCATACATTCAAACCTTTATTTATCCAAACCTTTATCTATCAATGACGACACGAATCGTTTCCATTGCTTTAATCAGACGTTTGGAAACTTCTTTGTTAACAGATTCTAAGCGTTCAATTTGAGCTTCAGCTTTGTCAAGCGCTTGGGCAAGATGGCTGCGGTCAGCATTCATTCGTTGAATTTCTTCTTCCCATTCGTTATTTTTATCAATAACGGCGTTGCGGTTTATTATGGTGATCTCTAAGGTTCTAAGTGCTTTTTCTAGGTGCTCTAGAGCATCTTGCAGAACCGTAGTCTCTTGGTTCATTGCTTTTGTCCTTTGGGTAATTGTATCCTTTATCAATGCGTTATGCAAAAACGAATCACTTACATTCTCATAGTGTGTCTCTTTTATTTTTAAGTATGTAGGATATTTTAGCAAGCAAAGCAGGGGTGAGATATAAATTAAAAGCTGGATTTTTTGCGCGTATTGGCATAAATGACATGGGTATACAGGATGCGTGAGGGGAATGTGTTACTAATGTTATGGAAGTGATGACAAAAAGTCTCACGCTTATGGTTAAAAAAAGTATTTCTTAAGGAACTTTAAGAGAATACGGAAAAAGCAACAGTATAACGTAATTAACGAAATGGTCGATCATTCATGACAAACACCCACCAACAGAATCAGATGGCCAATGCTATCCGTTTTCTTGCTATTGATGCGATTGAAAAAGCCAATTCTGGTCATCCCGGCTTGCCAATGGGAGCCGCTGATATTGCAACGGTTCTTTATACGCAATTCCTTGCTCATGACCCCAAAAATCCTCGTTGGCCTAATCGTGATCGTTTTGTCTTATCAGCAGGACATGGATCTATGTTGCTTTATGCTTTGCTGTATCTTTCTGGTTATGAAGATATCTCACTTGAGGATCTCAAAAGTTTTCGCCAATTAGGGGCGAAGCTTGCAGGCCATCCAGAATATGGGCATGCAGCAGGAATTGAAACAACTACTGGACCTCTCGGACAAGGGTTGGCGAATGCCGTGGGAATGGCTCTTGCAGAACGGTTGCAAAATGCTCGTTTTGGTGATCTTATCAACCATTACACTTATGCATTGGTGGGGGATGGATGCCTGATGGAAGGCATTTCGCAAGAAGCACTTTCCTTGGCTGGGCATTTGAAACTTAATAAGCTTATCGTATTGTGGGACGATAATAATATTTCTATCGATGGAGAAATTTCCCTTGCGGATAGTACAGATCAAATCGCCCGTTTTAAAGCATCCGGTTGGAATACACTCAAAGTGAATGGGCATGATCAAGCCGCCATTGCGCAAGCTATTGAAGCAGCACGCAAGAGTGATAAGCCAACGTTGATTGCCTGTAAAACAACAATAGGCTTTGGAGCGCCTAATAAAGCGGGAAGCAATAAAGTTCATGGATCCCCTTTAGGTGTGCGAGAAATTGCTGAGACCCGTATCGCCTTAGGGTGGGAGGCAGAGCCTTTTGTTATTCCAGCCGATATTCTCGATAATTGGCGCTTGGCAGGGCTTAATGCTGCTAAAAAGCGACAAAAGTGGGAAGAAAAATTGGCCGATCTTCCTGTCTCAGAACGGCTGGAATTTGAAAGGTTGATGCGTGGTGATCTCGTGGGGGGATTTGATGGCGCTGTGGATGCTTATAAACAGAAACTTGTTGAAGAGTCTCCTGTTGTTGCGACGCGTAAAGCTTCGGAAATGGCTTTGGAAGTGATCAATGAGGTCGTTCATGAGACCATTGGTGGTTCTGCTGATTTGACCGGATCTAATAATACAAAAAGCAGCCAAATGAAAAGTATTACGGCAGATGATTTTTCAGGGCGCTATCTCCATTATGGTATTCGTGAACATGCCATGGGCGCTATCATGAATGGGCTCGCTCTCCATGGAGGTTTTATTCCTTATGGGGGAACATTTTTATGCTTTTCTGACTATATGCGTCCTGCCATGCGTTTGTCTTCTCTTATGGGGTTGCGGGTGGTTTATGTCATGACCCATGATTCTATTGGGCTTGGGGAAGATGGTCCGACCCATCAACCCGTGGAACATTTGGCTTGCTTGCGCGCCATGCCTAATCATCTGGTGTTCCGCCCCGCTGATGCTATGGAAACCGTTGAGTGTTGGCAATTGGCTTTGAAAGCACGCGGGACACCTTCAACTCTAGCTTTGAGCCGACAAAATCTACCGCTGTTGCGTCAAGAGTATGAAGAAGAAAATCTGTGTACGCTTGGGGCTTATGAATTGTTAACAGCCAGTGATGAGGCGAAAGTGACATTGTTTGCTTCTGGTTCAGAATTGCAGATTGCGGTCAAAGCACGTGAAGCCTTAGAAGAAAAAGGCATCCCAACCCGTGTGGTTTCTGTGCCTTGTTTTGAACTCTTTTCTCAACAGTCTTGCTCCTATCAACGGGCTCTCATTGGTGATGCGCCGATTAAAATCGCGATTGAAGCTGCTGTTGCTCAAGGATGGGACCGTTTTATTGGCTGTGATGGTGTGTTTATTGGTATGGAGAGCTTTGGGGCAAGTGGAACAATTGATGACCTTTATACACATTTTGGTCTTACTTTTGAAAATGTTGTTGCGACTGTTGAAAGAGAGCTGGAAAAGATCGAAGAGGAAAAGACAAAGTGACAGCTTGTATTGTCATGCGTGGGGGTGTCTGTAAGGTATCACACTCTGTACAGTGTTGTGGATAGTGTTGTGCATTATTGTGGATAAGTGATTGATTGATCGAGATATTGACGTCTTGTGAATTCATAGTTTGGGATTGGAAAATGCCCATTTGTTGTGTTTTAAATGTTATGCTTTTAAAAATTAGATGAGGAAACATGTGAAATGACAGTTCGTGTTGCAATTAATGGGTTTGGTCGTATTGGACGCAATATTTTACGAGCACTTATGGAAAGTGGACGAAAAGATATTGAAGTGGTCGCAATTAATGATTTGGGATCGGTGGAAACAAATGCCCATTTATTGCGCTATGATTCAGTTCATGGGCGTTTTCCGAGGGACGTTAAGGTGGTGGGTGATGCCATTGATGTGGGGGCTGGTTTAATAAAGGTCTGCGCAGAGCGTGATCCTGCACAATTGCCTTGGAAAGATTTGGATATCGATATCGCGTTGGAATGTACGGGTATTTTTACTGCGCGTGATAAAGCAAAGGCGCATTTAGATGCGGGGGCAAAGCGTGTTCTGGTTTCCGCTCCCTCAGAGGGTGCAGATCTTACGGTCGTCTATGGGGTTAATCATCAGTCTTTAAGCAGTGAGCATCGCATTGTTTCAAATGCTTCTTGTACAACCAATTGTTTGGCGCCTGTTGCACAAGTTTTGCATAACACGGTGGGTATTGAAAAGGGCTTTATGACAACAATCCATTCTTATACGGGAGATCAACCTGTGTTGGATACCATGCATCGTGATCTTTATCGTGCGCGTGCGGCTGCTCTTTCGATGATTCCGACCTCAACAGGAGCGGCAAAAGCTGTGGGATTGGTCCTGCCAGAACTAAAGGGATTGCTTGATGGAGTGTCCATTCGTGTTCCAACCCCTAATGTTTCTGTGGTTGATTTGACATTTAATGCTAAGCGTTCCACAACAATTGAAGAAATTAATACGGCTATTGCGACAGCTGCACGAGGTCCTCTCAAGGGAATTTTGGATACGACAGAAGAAAAGCTTGTGAGTTGTGATTTTAATCATAATCCGCATTCAGCGATTTTTCACAATGATCAAACTAAAGTGATTGATGGTAAGCTTTGTCGTGTTCTCGTCTGGTATGACAATGAATGGGGCTTTTCTAACCGTATGAGTGATACGGCTGTGGCTTTTGCCAAGACAATATAGACACCATAAGAAGGACCTTAGGGTCCTCTTTTTATAGGAAAAAGTTTTATAAGAAAAAGCCTCGTTTTTGTACAAATTAAGACGCATTCTTTTGGGAAAGTCGAGAGAAGTTATTGTTTTTATGCGCTAGAGAGAAGATGCTGTTGAAAGATTGATGGCGTTTTTTGATACGAGGCGATATCTGCTTTTAAAAGCTGCGTGAAAGAGTGAACTTTGAGAAACATCTGATACGGGATAACTTTTGAGAAACCGTCAGAAAACGAAAGAGGTAAACTCTTTTGTATAAAAGTAAAAAGCGTTTTAGTGGAAATGAAATTAAGCAGGTTTGTTCGATGCATCTTTATTTGAAACAATGGAATGGAAAGTGAAGAGGAAGCAGTGATGGGGTTTCGTACGCTTGATGATGTTGATGTTTTGGGCAAACGTGTCCTTGTGCGCGTGGATTTTAATGTTCCTATGGCACAGGGAAAAGTTTGTGATGAGACGCGTCTTCAACGACATAAAGAAACACTCGTTGAGCTGCAAAAGCGGGGAGCTAAGCTTATTCTGCTTTCTCATTGTGGTCGCCCCAAAGGAAAGGTCGAGTCAGAATTTTCACTCCGCCCTGTTGTGCCAGTGCTGGAAAAGATCATAAAACAGCCGGTTGCTTTTGTTCCTGACTGTATTGGCTCAGTGGTGCAGGTCGCGGTGGAGGCATTGCAAAACGGAGGTGTTATCCTGCTCGAAAATGTTCGTTTTTATGCCGGTGAGGAAAAGAATGATTGTTCTTTTGCAGAAGCTTTGGCTCATAATGGGGATCTTTATGTCAATGATGCTTTTTCGGTTTCTCATCGTGCTCATGCTTCAGTGGAGGGAATAACCCATTTGTTGCCTTCTTATGCAGGGCGATCGCTGCAAGGGGAATTGCAGGCGTTAGAAAAAGGGCTTGGAAATCCAACGCATCCTGTAGTCGCACTGGTGGGAGGGGCAAAAGTTTCCAGTAAGCTTTTTGTTCTCAATCATTTGGTGGAAAAAGTCGACTCCTTAGTTATTGGGGGTGGAATGGCCAATAGTTTTTTAGCTGCGCAAGGTATTCATGTGGGGAAGTCACTGTGTGAACACGAATTGATGGAAACGGTCAAAAAAATCATTAAAAAAGCGCAAGAATGTCACTGTAAACTTCTACTCCCTGTGGATGCTATCGTTGGATTTCGCTTTGAAAAAAATGCGCCGCATCGTCTCTATGATATTGGTGATATTCCTGAAGATGGCATGATATTGGATATTGGGACGCGCTCTATTGTTCATATCAAGAGCGCCATAGATGAGGCTGCAACCCTTGTGTGGAATGGACCCCTTGGTGTTTTTGAGATGCCTCCCTTTGATAAAGGAACAATTGCTGTTGCACGACATGCCGCAGAACGCAGTTTGACGGGCAAGTTGGTTTCAATTGCGGGAGGAGGTGATACGGTTTTTGCCCTTAATCATGCGGGGGTTGCCAATGATTTTACTTATCTCTCAACTGCAGGAGGGGCTTTTTTGGAATGGATGGAAGGGAAGGTTCTTCCCGGAGTTCTTGCCCTTATGCAGGATTAAAGGGATTACTTGAAAAGCAGTTTTAAAACTGTGTGTCATTTGTGTAGAGTGTGTTCAAGTGTATGGCGCATTGTTGGAAAATTTTAAGACAAGATGAAATTTTAAGACAAAATAGAGAAAATAAAGAGGAATTTTTTTATGACTGAACGGCTTGAAGATATTGCACTTTCTCTTGTGCAGGCGGGTAAAGGTATTTTGGCGGCAGATGAAAGTACGGCGACAATAGGCAAGCGTTTTACAAGCATTGGTGTTGAATCCAATGAAGATAGCCGCTGTGCGTATCGTGAAATGCTTTTTAGCGCAAAAGAAGCTATGGAAAGTGCTATCTCTGGGGTTATTTTATTTGATGAAACCATTCGACAAAAAGCATCAACAGGGCAAATGTTGACGGATCTTATTCGGGATGCCGGTGCTTTGCCAGGAATTAAAGTGGATACCGGCGCTAAGCCCTTGGCTGCTTTTCCCCAAGAGACGATTACTGAAGGGTTGGATGGTCTTCGTGACCGTCTCAAAGACTATTATGCTTTGGGCGCGCGTTTTGCTAAATGGCGGGCGGTGATTGCCATTAATGCCGATACTTTACCAACAAGAGGTGCCATTAATCAAAATGCACAAGCTCTCGCGCGTTATGCTGCTTTATGTCAGGAACTCAATATTGTGCCGATTGTTGAGCCGGAAGTGCTGATGGATGGACCGTCTTGTCAACATTCCATTGCCCGTTGCTTTGAGGTGACGCGCGCTGTTTTGACAACTGTCTTTAAAGAATTGCTTGAAGCTCGTGTTGTTTTAGAGGGGATGATTTTAAAACCCAATATGGTCATTGATGGCAAGGATGCGCGCAAGGCTGGTGTTGAAGAAGTGGCTGAAAAGACCGTTCGTGTGCTTAAACAAACTGTACCTTCCGCTGTTCCAGGAATTGCTTTTCTCTCTGGTGGGCAATCGGATGAGGAAGCGACAGCCCATTTGTCTGCCATGAATAGTTTGGGTGCATTGCCTTGGAAATTGACCTTTTCCTATGGGCGCGCATTGCAAGCGGCTGCTTTAAAAGCATGGGCTGGTCGCCATGAAAATATTGCTGTTGCACAAAAGGCATTTTGTCATCGTGCGCGGATGAATCATTTGGCAGCTTTAGGACAATGGACAAAGAACCAAGAAAAGGTGAGCGCTTAAATTGCCATAGATTTGAATTTCCATAAGGGTGTGTGCGCAAGGCTGGAGTTGAAGAAGTGGCTGAAAAGACTATCCCATGTGCTTAAACAAACTGTCCCTTCTGCTGTTCTTAAGAATTGCTTTTCTTGTCTTGCGGACAATCGGATGAGGAAGCGACAGCCCATTTGTCTGCCATGAATAGTTTGGGTGCATTGCCTTGGAAATTGACCTTTTCTTAATCGACGCGCATTTCAAGCGGCTGCTTTAAAAGCATGGGCTGGTCGCCATGAAAATATTGTGGTTCGCACAAAAGGCATTTTGTCATCGTGCGCGGATGAATCATTTGGTAGCTTTAGGACAATGGATAAAAGAGCAGGGGACAAAAGAGCCAAGAAAAGGTGAGCGCTTGAAGTACAAGCTCTATGCTTAAATGCGGGGATATTTTGCATGTTTCTGCGTGATTGGGAAATCCTCATCATGATAAAAATGATGGGGGTGTTTTAGGCTTGAAAGCTTTCTTAGAGAGTTTTCTCATTGCATATTTTAAAAGTCTTTATGCGTGGCATCGCGCGATAAGTTTGCGGGAGAGGCGCGTTTGTAGGAAGGGGAGATGGTGCTTTAAAGGAAATTCGTGAATGCGCAGCAGTGTGTTGTCGTTCATGAGGGGGGCTTACTTTTTAAGTAAAAATCATAAAGATGATATTATATTGAAGAGTTTGATATTGTAATATTTTCTCTTTTTCATGTTATCATTGCTTGTCATCAGCAGAATCCATTTGATTGCAGTTTCACAAAGGTGGATAAGCGGGTCAATTAGAGAGTTGTGATTTCTCTATGGATTAGACATACAGCTTATGAAGCTTTTGTGCGTCAGGATAGTTTCCTTTTCAATGAGCGGGGCGTCTTTTATTGGCGGACGGGTTGAATAACTCTTGCGAAAGAAGATAGATTTGCATCTCAATAAAACCCCTCTTTTTTCATTAAAATGAATAAATTTTTCTTGTATTTTGTGATGATATCATTATAGAAAATTAATTTCATGGCATTTCAGCTTACAACGCCGCGAAGCAACAGCAGATGAAGCCGCTCTATCGTTCACACTACTCATAGCAATTGGTGAAGGTGCTTTTTCTATTTGCTGCATGTCTGTTAGTTGGGGGTATGATGCTCTCTTATTCCGTTTAGCGCCTCCAGGGTATGTTCTTATTCTCCCTGAATAAAGAGAGCGCACTTTGGTTGTGTACAAATCAAAATGAGAGGTGGACAGCCTCTCAAATTCTTAAGAATTGTTCTCAAAAATCATGACATTAGAGCTGCATTTAATGAAGGGACTATAATAAACCTTGGTCCTTAAGCTCAATGGAAATCTTGTAGGGCGGAAATCTTGTAGGGCGGACTCACTGCGTCCTTGACCTTAAGACACTCAAATGGCTTGTTTTGTCTTTTTCACGCGGCTTATGAAGTCATGATATAAGGGGAAAGCTTTTCAGGGTGCCTCAATGGTATGTTATCATGTGTTAAATGGAAAAATGAGAAAGCATCTTTATGCATATAATCCAATTATGATTTTTTGATTTAAAAAGGGCAAGCCTTCTACAAAACTCATACGCTATAAGGGGAAAAAGCACCTATATTTAGCAACAAAGGCGTATTTTAGGTGCTCTTGATAGAGTTATATCACAAAATGATTTTTGAATTTAAAGAACGCAGCCATCACGATTAATAAGGGTTTGAGACCGATCTATTTCTGTTGGATGCGTTTTTAAATTGATCTTTAAAGTGCGCTCTTTATAGCACAAAAAAAGCCTCATCGCTTAATGAGGCAATCGTTTTGTTTAAAATCTTTGTGCCTCATGAGAATGAGGTTTTTACATACCAATATTGCCAAAACGATTTTTGAACTTAGAAAGGCGACCGCCACGGTCTACGAGTGTCTGGGACCCACCTGTCCATGCTGGATGTGTTCTTGGATCAATATCCAAATTAAGGGTATCCCCTTCTTTTCCCCAAGTGGAGCGTGTTGTATATTGGGTTCCATCCGTCATAACAACGGTAATTTTGTGATAGTTAGGATGAATATTCGCTTTCATGCGTGAAACCTTTTGCGTTTATAGAATGAAAGAACACTTATTCGATTTTTTAAGTGCGCTTCCTTTGTCTTTTTGATACACTGATTAAAGTATCTATTCCTATAGCTGAGCACGCATCAAAAAACAAGTGTTCAAGATGCATCATTGTGTCACGTGTTTAAATCATCTCATATAGTGAGCGAAGTTTTATGAAATTAAATCGTCATTCAGAAAAATCTGCAAAGCCTTTCCCTAAAAAATCTTCCTTCTCTTCGCTTGTAACTTTCGGTCCTTATCTTTTACGTTATCGCTGGTTGTTTATCTTTGCCTTTGTTGCTTTATCTGTTGCAGCTCTTGTCACGCTCGCTTTACCTGTTGCTATCGGCAAAATGTTTGATCATGGTTTTTCCACTTCAAGCCATGGTTACATCAATTTTTATTTCTTTATTTTGTTTGCTTTGGCTTTGTTGCTCGCACTTGCTTCGGCTTGCCGTTATTATTGTGTTATCACTTTGGGAGAACGGATTGTTGCCGATTTACGCCGTGATGTTTTTGTCCATATTATGAAACTTTCCCCTGCTTTTTTTGACAAGTCTCATTCTGGTGAACTTGTTTCAAGGCTTCTTACCGATACAACACAAATAAAACTAGCCGTTGGTTCAACTGCTTCTACGGCTTTGCGTCATCTCATTGTGGTGATTGGGGCAATCGTGATGATGGTGATCACCAACGCCAAATTGTCTGCTCTGGTGCTGCTTGCTATCCCTTTTGTGGCAATTCCCTTAGTGGTTTTTGGGCGCAAGGTTCGTACACGCACACGGGCGGCACAAGATCGTGTCGCAGATGCTAATGCTTTGGCAACCGAACAGGTCAGTGCTATTCGTACGGTGCAAGCTTTTACCGCTGAAAAACTTGTTGCGACACGTTTTTCACAATTGATTGAACGTGCCTTTCAGACAGCGCGGGCTTCTGTGATTTTGCGTTCCTTTTTTACGGGCTTTGCCATTTTTCTTGTGTTTAGCAGTGTGGTGGCTGTGTTGTGGATTGGATCACGTGATGTTTTGAATGGAACGATGACAGGGGGCACCTTAGGACAATTTGTTCTTTATGCTGTTTTTGGCGCTTCAACCTTTGCTCAGTTATCAGAATTGGGGGCAGAACTCATTCAAGCTGCAGGGGCTGCTGAACGATTGGCTGAATTATTGCAGGAACAACCCATGATTTTAGCCCCCAAAAAACCTGTCTCTTTGGCAAAACCTGTTCGGGGCGAACTTGTTTTTGATCATGTTGATTTTGCTTATCCTTCTAGAGCCCAAAAGCAGGTTTTACACGCGCTTTCCTTTTCGGTCAAAGCGGGTGAAACGGTTGCTTTTGTTGGTGCTTCAGGAGCAGGGAAAAGCACACTTTTTTCTTTAATCCTGCGTTTTTATGATCCGACAAGTGGAAAAATTCGACTTGATGGTGTGGAGATTGATCATCTCTCGCTACAAGATTTACGTGGTGCAATTTCTTATGTTCCCCAAGATGTTGCTATTTTTGATGGCACACTGCGTGATAATATTATTTTTGGGACTGAAAATGTTAGGGAAGAGGATGTTATTGCTGCTGCTAAAGCAGCCAATGCCCTTGAATTTATTGAAGCTTTACCTGATGGTTTGGATACACAAGTGGGAGAACGCGGTACCATGCTTTCTGGGGGGCAAAAGCAGCGTATCGGTATTGCGCGGGCGATTTTAAGAAATGCTCCGCTCTTGCTGCTGGATGAAGCAACATCTGCGTTAGATGCAAACAGTGAAAAGCTTGTGCAAGAAGCCTTAGAGGGTTTGATGAAAAATCGCACAACATTGGTGATTGCGCACCGTTTGGCAACCATTTTAAAAGCGGATCGTATTCTTGTGATGGATAAAGGCACCCTTGTGGAAGAGGGAACCCATGCCGAACTTGTGGAAAAAAATGGCGTTTATGCTTACCTTGCTAAATTGCAATTTTCACCCGAATAAGAGATCTTGAGATAAAAGTCATCTCTTTAAGAGCAATAAACAGCACTCTTTTAAAGTAGGCTTAGCAGTTTTAAGGGCTGGCTTTTCTTTAAAGTGCATCAATCTCCAGAAAAGTATAATTAAATACAAAATGTTGTATTATATCAATAATAATATCTATATTTTGTATATAATTTCTATTAAAATATATAGATAGTTTCGAATCATATATACACATAATGATACAATATTGAGGTGTTGATGAGAAGGTTGCATAAACGATTAGCTAAAAAAGAGGGAAATAATGGATGAAGAAATAAAAGAAATAATAAACAGAATTATTGCTACGATAAAAGACATTAGTTTCATAATAACTATAATTAAGTTCATCCGAGAGTGGAAGACGCAATCTGTTTGTATGGGATTGGTTGTATTCGCCATAGTGATGGGTGGGTTGTGGTATCGGGGATATTCAACGAACGTGTTGTTAGGCTTTGCAATGGGAATAGTGTGTTGTGTGGTAGGCATAATGCTGATAGCTAAAATTTATCGTAACAAACAATTGACTGAACAACTTAAGCAAAAAGAGCAAGAGTATCAGATATATCAAAAGACTATTGAAGAAAGGGAACAGAAGTGTCTTCAATTGACTGAACAACTTAAGCAAAAAGAGCAAGAGTATCAGATATATCAAAAGACTATTGAAGAAGGGGAACAGAAGTGTCTTCAATTGACTGAACAACTTAAGCAAAAAGAGCAAGAGAATCAGATATATCAAAAGATTATTGAAGAAGGGGAACAGAAGTGTCTTCAATTGACTGAACAACTTAAGCAAAAAGAGCAAAAGTATCAGATATATCAAAAGATTATTGAAGAAGGGGAACAGAAGTGTCTTCGATTGACTGAACAACTTAAGCAAAAAGAGCAAGAGTATCAGATATATCAAAAGACTATTGAAGAAGGGAAACAGAAGTGTCTTCGATTGACTGAACAACTTAAGCAAAAAGAGCAAGAGTATCAGATATATCAAAAGATTATTGAAGAAGGGAAACAGAAGTGTCTTCAATTGACTGAACAACTTAAGCAAAAAGAGCAAAAGTATCAGATATATCAAAAGACTATTGAAGAAGGGAAACAGAAGTGTCTTCGATTGACTGAACAACTTAAGCAAAAAGAGCAAGAGTATCAGATATATCGAAAGATTATTGAAGAAGGGAAACAGAAGTGTCTTCAATTGACTGAACAACTTAAGCAAAAAGAGCAAAAGTATCAGATATATCAAAAGATTATTGAAGAAAGCGAGCAAAGGCTTCTTGAAACAACGCAAGAAATGTCAAAGGTATGGATTGAGAAATGGGATGAGGGAGTAAGGCAATGGGAAAGGAATGTATTAAGGATCAAAGAAACTGTGGAAGGAATAAAAGCTCTTGAGAGGTATATGTGATAGCTCTTAGCAGAGAGGAGAGGCGGTTTGGAGGCAAGCTTCTGTGTAAGGGTGATTTCTTAAGAAAATAAAGAGGCTTGTTTCTGGTGTGCTTGTTGCTTCTTGGAGCGTTTTGTTGTGATGGGTTCTTTGTTTTCTAGTTTGTTTATAGGGGAATTGAGAAAAATAGCGTTAGTAATATTGGCTAAGTTGTCATTGCATTTTTAGGGGGGCATTGATTGTTTGGTGGTGGTGGTGTGTCATTATTTTCTGTTGCGTCTGTAAAGAAAGTTGAAAAGCCTCCCTTCATATTGTTTTTTTAAGATTTTATAAAACTTTAAGGTGGGTGGACAAGTTTTAAGGGGCTTTTTAGGACGACGGGCTTTTTAAAAGATTATAAGGTTTAAATACCTTTTTTGAGAACTTTTTCTAGTTTGGTGCGAATGTGTTCATTGCCGGCGAGGATATTTTTTTTGCGGAATATGTCATTACCACCTTCTTTATCGGTGACAAAACCACCGGCTTCGCGAACCATTAAGATTCCAGCTGCCATATCCCAAATTTGTAAGTTGTCTTCCCAATAGCCATCGGTGCGGCCAGCAGCAACATAGGCTAAATCAAGGGATGCTGCACCAAAACGGCGAAGGCCAGCAACTTCCATCATCACATTACGCAGTTCAATGAGATAGGTTCCATGACCTGGGCGCCCAAAATGAGGCATGCCTGTAGCAATGACACAATCTTCTAGTCTGCGCCGCGCAGAAACACGACAGCGCCGGTCATTGAAAAAAGCACCACTGCCCCGTTCTGCGGTAAAGAGTTCATCACTGACCGGATTATAAATGACAGCCGCAACAATTTTGCCTTGGCTTTCTAAAGCAATGGAAACGGCAAAAAAAGGAATGCCATGGAGAAAATTGGTGGTGCCATCTAAAGGATCAACGATAAAACGATGTTGTGAATCTTCTCCAACGATTTCTTTAGACTCTTCCATCAGAAAACCAAATTTAGGGCGTGCTTTGCTCAGTTCAGTGAAAATAATTTTTTCTGCTTTACGGTCTGCTTGACTAACGTAATCGGCTGGACCTTTTAAAGAGACTTGCAAATTTTGTACTTCACCGTAATCACGCACGAGCGAGCGTCCTGCTTTCATGGCAGCTTGCACCATGACATTCATGATTGCAGAATGGGCCATCTTGTTATTCCTTTATTTATCTTTTTCATTTGCACGACGCAAATAGATCAACTCGTTGGTATCGACAATGATACGTTCTCCGGCATTCATAAAAGGGGGAACAAGAATACGAATGCCGTTTTCAAGAATGGCGGGTTTATAAGAGGAGGTCACCGTTTGTCCTTTGAGAGCTGGATCAGCTTCCACAATCGTGACAGCAACTTGATCAGGGAGGGAGATGCCGATAGGCTTTTCTTGATAAAGTTCAACTGTGACAGTCATCCCATCTTGCAAGAAAGCAGCGCGTTCACCAACAAAGTCTTTTTGGAGTTCAAGCTGTTCATAAGACTCTGAATCCATAAAGACCAAAGCATCCCCTTGTTGATAAAGAAAGGTGAAATCTTTTTGTTCAAGGCGAACCCTTTCAACCGTTTCAGCGGCACGAAAGCGTTCATTGAGTTTTGTACCATCAAGCAAATTTTTTAGTTCAACTTGATTAAATGCACCGCCTTTTCCAGGCTTTACAGCGTTGCATTTGACGGCAACCCACAAACTTCCTTGATGCTCAATCACATTCCCGGGGCGAATTTCATTGCCATTAATTTTCATCGTTTCTATCCAATTCTCTTCTTGCAAAAAGAGTTTTCTTACTTTGTCCTTACGGCGCTTTTCTTTGCTGCCTTAACAGTGTAAACTCTTTTGTTGTTTTTAGGTTCAAAATTTCTTGTTCGTTTTGCGGTTTCCTCATGGTCTTTGTGTGCTTTTCATCTGTTTTACCATGGATTTTCTCATGGGGTTCTCTCATAAGTTTTCTTATGAGCTTTGCAGAGAAAAGCTTAAGAACAAAAAAGACCTTGATGTATTCTTGCTTTTCAGTTCTTTGCAAGACCATAAAAAGTGCCAAGACGCAAGCTTTTTAAAAATTTGCACAAAATTTTTTGAGACTTTTGAGGATTTTGGAGAAAATTTATCCCGTTGTGTTGTAAAATCTCATTGAGATTGATGATAGAAATTTTGTAAAATCATGAGGCGTTGTTTTATGAAAATGACGCGTGGGTATTGTGCGGGGAAACTTGTCCGAATAATCTTGTGAAATCAATCCCATGGAACGGCAAGCGGAGTTTCGTTCTGAGAAGCCGGATTACTGAAAAATTGGATCGGGAAAGGGCTTATGTCGTGTGTATGAGGTAAGAAAAGAGCGTGTAGCACCTTATAGCGCGTATCGCGCTATAGAGAATGTGGTGCGCTGTCACGTGGTGTTAGTTTGCATTTTCATCCACCATGAGCTGTAGAATGGCTTTTTGTTTTATCGAGGTGAGCGTTCTAAATCTTTTGAGCAGCAGGTATTCTTCAGTGTTCGAGATAACTTCATCGTGATGGTATGGAGGCTGTTGTTTTGTGATGATATCGGCATAAAAAAAGGCAATCGGAACATTCAAAATATCGGAAATTTGCATTAAACGCCCCGCGCTTACACGATTTAAGCCGTTTTCATATTTTTGAATTTGTTGGAAACTGATCCCTAAAGCGTTTCCTAACGTTGTTTGAGACATTTTCAGCTTTTTTCGTCTCAAGCGAATTCTTTTGCCGACCAGAAGATCAATATTAAGATTTTGAGATTGCATTGCTCCCCACCGGTTGCGAGCGCCCTCGCATAAGTATTCCGGGAGTCTAAAACACTGAACTCGAATCAGCATTTTGCTTTTAGTGCGTAAGACGCACTTGGACATAGCAAAATCTCCCGGAATTCCGGGATACCCACAAAGTGGGACAAATTAATGTACGAGTTTTCGGGTTTTAGAGCCCTATTGGTCGTTGCGTAGGCGACCAAACACCTTTTAATGTGTAAAGTAATTTCAGGAAATTGGCAATAAAAAACAGTTTTTTGAATAAGAAGCGGTGTGTTTTTTATGAAAGTAATAAAAGCATCTATATCGAGGGAGTATGGCTTTGAACAGTGTATATCGCGTTATCGAGAGTGTGGTGTGCACTATCACATGAGGTTAGATTGCATTGTCCCCACCGGTTGCGAGCGCCTCTTATGCGTATTCCGGGAGTTAAAAACACTGAACTCGAATCAGCATTTTGCTTTTAGTGCGTAAGACGCACTTGGACATAGCAAAATCTCCCGGAATTCCAAGATACTCGCAAAGCGGGACAAATTCATGCTTAGATTTTCGGGTTTTAGAGCCCTATTGGTCGCCCGCGTAGGCGACCAAAATACCTTTTAATGTGTAAAGTAATTTCAGAAAATTTACAATAAAAAACAGCTTTTTTAATGAAAGGTGATGTGTTTTGCGTGAAAGCAATAAAAAGCATCTATATCGAGGGAGTATGGCTTTGAACAGTGTATATCGCGTTATCGAGAGTGTGGTGTGCACTATCACATGAGGTTAGATTGCATTGTCCCTACCGGTTGCGAGCGCCTCTTATGCGTATTCCGGGAGCTTGAAAGTACTGAAACCTAATCAGCCTTTTTTGCTTTTAGTGCTGGGACAGCACTTGGACATGGCAAAATCTCCCGGAATTCCGTGATACTCGCAAAGCGGGACAAATTCATGCTTAGATTTTCGGGTTTTAAAGCCCTATTGGTCGCCCGCGTAGGCGACTAAAATACCTTTTAATGTGTAAAGTAATTTCAGGAAATTGGCAATAAAAAACAGTTTTTTGAATAAGAAGCGGTGTGTTTACAAGTAATAAAGTGCTTAAACGGAGGCTGCTCTTACCTAAAATCCCCATGAATGCTTATTGAAGAACGCGAAATGTTTAGGAGAAGAGAGCGCGTAGGAGCATTTGTTAGAGCCGTAAAATGAGGTGCAAATCTCTTCGTTTTTCGCAAAAACTTTTAAGTCTTTACGTCTGAAAATAGAGAATGTTCACATTAATGGCGGGTTAATCTAGGACGAGTACTTATATGAGTACGTGGTTCTCCAGCCACACTATATTGAAAAACAGACACTATAGTTGTACTATTTAATCTTATTCTATAAATCAAATTCACACCCATGTTTTGCTGCTTTTGAGGTTGATCTGTATAGATTACGCGATATCCATTCCGTTGCAAAAGATCGATAAATAAAGGCGTAAAGTTGTCTGCTGTATCATTTTTCTTTATAAGAAGTGTGGTTGTCGCTGGTGGGAAAGATCGTTTGATATCGCTCATAAAATTGTTAGCGACGAGTTTTGCTTCTTGCTTCGTAAGATTTTGATCAACATAATTTGATGAATAACTGCCTACAGACGCGCAACCAGCTACCACTACAATAGGTGACAGAAATAAATATTTTAACATCTTAACTCCCCCTCTTTTAGTTCAAAACCTTGATTATCAAGCTTTCCTGCGAAGTTTCTACATTAGGAATAAGAACAACTTCGCTCATAACTACACTAACAACATATCGATTTCCAATCAAGCGGTAATTCATGAATGAATAATGGTTCTAGCTTGAATTTAAGGCTTTTTGAAGTGCTTCTTGCAGCATATATTTAAATAAACTGCTGCTTTTGGGGAGTGCGATAAAAGAGCAATCTTTTGCGCTTGTATGTTAAGATGACGTTTTCTGGCACCATTATAACAATGATGTGTTAGGTGTTGCTCTAGATCGACCAAATAAATTTTCAAACACTGCTTTTTAAAGGCTCCCTTTTTTAAAATATGAATAAGTGCTTATGCTGTTTGTTGTAAAATGCTATCGTTTGAAATGTTGTGTGGTAAGGCATAAGACTTTGCACATGTGATGTTTTGATGAGAATGGGTGGTGAATATGTGAGGAGGGGGGCATTGTTTCAAGATCAGGGGCTTTTGCCTGTTTTAGCGGGCAGAGCCGTTAGGCGGCGTTAGAGTAGGGCGTTGTTATTGTGTTGCCCTTTTATGCTTTAAAGCCCCCTTTTGTTTATTCTTTTGATGCTGCCTTTTTGAAAGAAATTTGTGCCCCGCAAAATTTAAGTTTGTTAAGGGTGTTTTAAAAAACAGGAAGGAGCTTTATTGCTTCTTCGCGTGCCTTTTCTTGTTGTGTGTTGTCCATACCTTGGAGCATTCTTTCAAGATCAGGGGCTTGCATTTTTGCTTCTTTCGCAAGCATATACCATGCTGCTGCCATGATCGTATCGCCTTTTGTTCCGATGCCGTCTCGATAAAGTCTTGCAAGAGAAATTTGGGCGGGGGCAACCATGTTGTTGGCATTGTGAAGCAGCAAATGAAAAGCACGATCAAAATCTTTTGCGCCTCCACGGCCTTTTATCAGCCATTGTGCTAAATGAAGTTGAGCTGCTAAGTGGTTGTTTTGAGCCGCAACTTCCATGAGCTTGCGGGCATTGCGATCATCCTTTGGTCGATTTAACGTGCCTAGAGAAAGAATTTTTGCCGCCGCAAAAGCCGCTTCAGCATCCCCAAGAGCAGCCCCTTTTAAGTGCCATTTTAAGGCTTGCTCGATGGCTTCATTTTCACGGCTTGGAGAAGAAACGCCAGGAAGATTTTGTTTTTCCTGAGAGGCTTTATAAAGAAGCAGTTGTCCATAATAAAAATAGGCTTCCTTAACACCTGCTTTGACAGCTTTTTGAATATACTGTTCACCAAGTTCTTGATTTTGTTTTACAAAATGACCATCAAACAACATAAGCCCATAGCGAAGTTGCGCTTGGGGTTCCCCTTGTTTGGCGGCGCGTTCAAACCATAAAGCAGCCCGCGCTCCGTCAACAGGAACAGCGCATCCTTCCATATAAATTCGGGCAAGAAGCGTTTGCGCAAAAGGATCATTTTTTTCAGCACGTCGAAGAGCTTCTTGAAAAGCTTTTAAATAATAGCCTTGGATGTAATAGTCATAGGCTTGGTCATAGTCTCCAGCTTTTAAGGGTTGAAAAGGTTCTTCTGGAGGGGAAGATTCTTGAGTTGTATTGAAAGAGTGTTCAAAACTTGCCGATTCATCAGTATTGCCAGCAGAATTGACAACAGAACTTGTAAACCCTACTATTCCTAGGATAAGCAGTTTAACACTTCTCTTGATCATCGATATCTCCTCCTCATTATCGATCAGAATTTTCACATTTTTTTTTCATCATTACAAGCCGTATCAGAATCCCATGGCTTTCTTATTTTTCATTTCAGTTAAGGGAGGTTTGGGTCCCTTTATAAAGATAGCATAAGCGTTGATCAGAACCAGACTGTTTTAAACAGTGCTATTTAAAACAACGATAATGAAAGAATGATCCAGAGAGACGACCTTCTCTTATCAAGACTTTATCACCCTAAAATAAAAAAGCGTCTATCATGAGGCTACTTTTTAAAATATGTGACAAATTGCTTATGAAAAATGTGAAATGTTGAGAAAAAGAGAGCGTGTAGACTCTATAGCGCGTATTGCGCTATAGAGAGCGTGGTGTGCGCTATCGTTTGATATTAACTTGCATGTTCATCCATGATGAGCTGTAAAAAGGCTTTCCTTTTTACAGTGGTGAGCGTTCTAAATCTTTTAAGCAGCAGGTATTCTTCAGTGTTCGAGATGACTTCGTCGTGAGGGTAGGGTGCATGTTGTTTGGTGGCGATATCCGCATAAAAAAAGGAAATCGGAACAGTCAAAATATCAGAAATTTCCATTAAACGCCCCGCGCTTACACGATTTAAGCCGTTTTCATATTTTTGAATTTGTTGGAAACTGACACCTAAAGCGTTTCCTAAAGTTGTCTGAGACATTCCCAGTCTTTTTCGTCTCAAGCGAATTCTTTTGCCGACCAAAAGATCGATATTAAGATTTTGGGATTGCATGTTTCCCTCCCGCCGGTTGCGAGCGCCTCTTATGCGTATTCCGGGAGTTAAAAACACTGAGTCCGAGTCAGCATTTTGCTTTTAGTGCTAAAGAGCACCTGGACATAGCAAAATCTCCCGGAATTCTAGGATACCTGCAAAGTGGATTTGTTTTTATGTATCGGGTCTTAGGGTTTTTAATCCCCGTTGATTGTTGCGTATACGATCAAAAATACCTTTTAAGTCATAAAGTAATTTCAGAAAATTGGCAATAAGAAACCGCTTTTTTAATGAGAGGTGATGTGTTTTGCGTGAAAGCAATAAAATAACCACATTGAGAGAGGCTTTGAACAGAGCGTGTTTTGCGCCGCTATCAAATGATGTTAGCTTGCATGTTCATCCATGATGAGTTGTAAAAAGGCTTTTCTTTTTACAGTGGTGAGCGTTCTAAATCTTTTGAGCAACAGGTATTCTTCAGTGTTCGAAATGACTTCATCGTGAGGGGTGGGGGCATGTTGTTTGGTGGCGATATCCGCATAAAAAAAGGAAATCGGAACATTCAAAATATCGGAAATTTGCATTAAACGCCCCGCGCTTACACGATTTAAGCCGTTTTCATATTTTTGAATTTGTTGGAAGCTTATTCCTAAAGCGTTTCCTAAAGTTGTCTGAGACATTCCCAGTCTTTTTCGTCTCAAGCGAATTCTTTTGCCGACCAGAAGATCAATATTAAGATTTTGAGATTGCATTTTTCCCTCCCGCCGGTTGCGAGCGCCCTCGCATGAGTATTCCGGGAGTCTAAAAACACTGAACCTAAATCAGCATTTTGCTTTTAGTGCGTAAGACGCACTTGGACATAGCAAAATCTCCCGGAATTCCGGGATACCCGCAAAGCGGGGTAAATTCATGTTTAGGTTTCGGGTTTTTAGATCCCTATTGGTCGTTGCGTATGCGACCAAATATCCTTTCATTCATAAAGTAATTTCAGGAAATTTACAATAAAAAACAGCTTTTTTAATGAGAGGCGGCGTGTTTTGCGTGAAAGCAATAAAAGCATTCATATCGAGGGAGTATGGTTTTGAACAGTGCATATCACTTTATCGAGAGTGTGGTGTGTACTATCACATGAGGTTAGATTGCATTGTCCCCGCCGGTTGCGAGCGCCTCTTATGCGTATTCCGGGAGTTAAAAACGCTGAGTCCGAGTCAGCATTTTTCTTTTAGTGCTAAAGAGCACTTGGACAGTGCAAAATCTCCCAGAATTCTAAGATACCCACAGAGTGGGACAAATTAATGTATCGAGTTTTCGGGTTTTTAATCCCTATTGGTCGCCCGCGTATGCGACCAAAATATTTTTTATTCATAAAGTAATTTCAGAAAATTGGTAAATAAAAATAGTTTTTTGACTTATAAAATTTGTTTTTTGAATGAGAGGCGAGAATAGCCTCTCTACCTCTCTGGAATGATGACCAAAATCACGACATTAGACCCCGATTTTGTTGAGAGCGGTAAAAAGAAGGAAAAAAGTAGAGTTATTTTGCGCATTGGATATTGGCTTGCTGGAAGCAAATTTATAGGCAAACGGCATGTGTTTAGAGACTAAAGATAAGTGTTATGCAAATTTAACGTGATGCAAGAGTAATTGCTTTTGGATCTAAAGTGAAACCAGCTTCCATTAAGTGGTCGGCAAGTGTTGGAACTGTTTCTTTTACATGTTCATGAAAAGGAATGTATATAATTCCCTGAGCATCTGAAGGGATTTCAACATGTTGTTTTTTTAGAATAGCGACATTTTTTCGAGAAAGCGCGGTGATTAACATGCCCATTTCGAGAATAACATTTTGTCGCGCACGGGGTTGTGCTGTGTCTGCACTGGCAGTTTTGACATAGCCCATATCATCGGGCGTTAGCAGTACAATACCAAATTTTATAGAACTGGTTGGCTTACAGATTTCTTTTTCTAAAGCCTCAATGATAGTTAAACCATTATTGATAGGTAAGATGTATGGTTGGAGTCCAAGATCGTAAAGAGCTAGCTTAATTTGCTCTAGGGCAGTATGATCATGACCGTGAACGATAAAAATTTTTTTAGGGGGTGATTCTGAGACATTAGAAGGTATTTTAGGGACATTGGAAGAAGCTTTTGGGGAAGGAATCGTTGATGTTTCTTCTAGATATGGCGTTAAATCTTCTTTTAACTTTTGTTTTATGTTTTCTTTGCCTTGAATTTGCAGCTTCCCTGTTTTTTCATACCAATTAATAATTCCTCCATTACAGGTTCTGATCTGATATGTTCTAGGGGATTTATGTGGTAGAAGTTTGGCTTCTTTGATTTGATATCCAGCCTTGCAAATTATATCTTTAAGGTCTTCAATCGTTCCTCTGTATTCCATTTTATGTCCCCTGCATATTCGTATCATCAGTTGTTGGTATTCATTATGAATATGAAAAATGATGATTTCCCGCGAATGGTTTAGTTTGTATAATACATTGTTATGATTTTTCTTTTATCATTTCAAGCACTATGAAAAGATTATCGTAGGTAAAGATGATTTCGTTCACGGTAATGAATTCGCAGGCGGTCTCTTCATCAAAACCTGCGCAATCGTTTGTTGTTTAAAAAAGGGTAGGGCAGTTCTTTTTAGTCTATAGAATGTGCGTGTCTGTAAGGTGTGGCGGGGTGGGGCGCGTGTTTTGAGTATGCTTTAGTCTGGGGGCTTTTTCCTTTACAAGAAAAGTTGTAAAAGGAGGCGCTTTACAAGGGGGCGTTTTTACATTTTTCTTGGCAAAGTTGAAGCAGAACCAAGGGGGAGGCGTGGGTAAAGATGACTTCTTCCATGGCAATGAACTCACAGCCCGTCTTTAAGGCTTCATCAAAATTTGCAAAGTCGCTGCCTGCTTGAATAATGGCGGGGGTTTCCATAATCTCTGACCACCATGTGGCTAACTGAAGATTGCGTGGGTGCGCTTGGGGTTTTTTATCAGCCCCTAATTTGCCAAAGAGAAGATAATCAACCCCTGTTTCTGCTGCAAGCATAGCACTATGGCGATTGCGTAGATTGCCAAAGCCGATGATTTTTTGTTCCTTTTGCTGATTTTTAAAGCTTTCAAGAGCATTAAGATCATCTTCTATGTGTAATCCATCAGCCTTTATGCGTCCAGCAATGCGACTGTCACCAGCGATAAGAAGAGCAGCATCATTGTTTTGAATATCTTCTGCGTAAGTTTGAGCCTGTTTTTGTAAAAAAGAGCCATCATCTTTCTGCTGTTCAGAATCGTAAACGATGACACAGGCAAAAGACTTTGTTTGCAACATGGGACGCAAAAAGCCGTGTGGAATATTGCGTCGAACATCAAGTGTTAAAACCAATTGAGGAAAAAGAGGGGAGTCAATCGGTTTATTTTTTTGTTGTGTCATGTCCTATCTCTGATTTTTGTAAAAAAAATAAATACTTAAAAAGAAACTTGACTCTTAAAAGCTAAAGTTTCATCCTATCTTATTTGCGATAAAGGTAACCACCATTTTTATGTGACTTCAAAGTTTTGTGACGCGTGGGAGTCCATTTATGAAATACCAAGCCGTTGTTGATCATAAGACGCAGCCTTTTCGTCGTGATACACGCATTGATGTTTTTCGTTCTTTAGCCTTATTGACGATTTTTATCAACCATATTCCCGGAACGCTCTATGAACATATAACCCATAGAAACTTCGGTTTTTCTGATTCTGCAGAAGTTTTTGTTTTGCTTTCAGGTGTCTCATTGGGCTTAAGCTTTCATGCGCGGTTACAGAAAAAGCCTTTTTCCTTCATTGTGCGTAAACTTTGGTACAGGGCTTTGCAGCTCTATGGCGCATATCTTTTGACTACTTTTGTTACGTTAAGCTTGTTTTTAGGAGCCTTTTTCTTATGGAAAACAGAGAAACTGTTAGCGATGAACAATGTGGGGCTCTTTGTCACACAACCGCTTACAGCATTTTTGCATAGCTTCAGCTTGGGACATCAATTAGGCTATAATAATATTCTGCCGCTTTATATGGTTTTAATGTTTTTTGCGCCTTTTATCCTATATGTGGGACGTAAACAGACAAAGTGGCTGCTTTTGGGCTCATTTATACTTTACCTCATCTGCGGACTGTATAAAATTGCACCCCCTTCTTATCCTATAGAGGGAAAGTGGTTTTTAAACCCTTTGTCTTGGCAATTCTTGTTTGTTATAGGCTTAACCAGTACTTTAGCGCTTAAACAAGGAAAAAAAATCGCTTTTAAATCTTTTTGGGTGGTTTGTGCAGCAGGCTATCTCTTGCTGGCACTGTTATGGGTTCGCTTAAATTGGTGGGGCGTTTTGGGTTGGCTCGGCTGGTCTTCTCCGTTGCTCAACTTTAATAAAACCTTTTTAAGCTTGCCACGTTTGCTCCATGTTCTGGCATTATCTTTTCTTATTCTTTCGTTGCCGCGCGTCAATAAATGGTTTGCTGTTTCACAGCAACATCCTTTAGCAATCCTAGGAAAACATAGTTTACCGGTCTTTGTAACAGGAACTATTTTTGCCATGTTTGGACAAATTGTCAAAACAGTGATGACAGGAACGTTTTTTTCCGATAGCCTCTTAATGATAACGGGCATCGCTCTGCAATTTGGAGTTGCCTATTATTGTGAAAAACGGCGGTCTTTACAGCAGGCTTTTGCAAGAAAACTGATCCGCTTATAAGAAAAACGCGGTCCCGCGGTCCTTGTGCAGCTGCGTTAACCTTAGTATAAAAAGCGCATTGCACAAAAAAATTAAAAGAGGTAGTCATTTCAAAAAAAAGCATTCTATACAGCAACAAAAGAAACTTTTTAAGACTCTGTTCGTTGAGTGATATAATATTGAGCGGTGTGGTTTTGTGCTGATCCTTGGAGTATAAAAGCGTGAGCGTACATAAACGTCCTTATGATGAACCTATTATCATGATTGAGCATAATGCTTTTGAAAATGCTTTTAATCGTCTCTATGAAGAGACAATGGCGCTGATTGAAAAAACAGCAGCCTATATCGATTCAGAAGGGAAAGTCGTCGCGCGTTCCCTTTCGACAGAAATTTCTGCACTCTATGCAAAAGAGGCGATGTATTTAAGTACACGACTAATGCAAATTGCCTCTCAACTCCTTCTTCTTCGGGCAGAGCGCGAAGGGGAAATGTCATCAGAACAAATAAAAAAAGAAATCGTCAAAGTTTCCCTTCAGACACCGACATTGGAACTTGAAACCCCTCATTGGAACGAACTCCCAGAAATTTTCCGCCAATTTGTTGCGCATTCATTGCGTTTGGAAGCGCGCATAAAATATATGCGTGCAGGGTGGGAAGCAGCGGCTTCTAGTACTTTAGAAGATGAAAATCCAGTAGGAAAACAAATCGAATTACTCAAAACAGCCTTTGGGCGTTCTTAGAGGATATTCTCTTGGGCTTTTTGCGAAGGGGAAATGTCATCAGAACAAATAAAAAAAGAAATCGTCAAAGTTTCCCTTCAGACACCGACATTGGAACTTGAAACCCCTCATTGGAACGAACTCCCAGAAATTTTCCGCCAATTTGTTGCGCGTTCACTCTCGTTTGAGAGGCGCGCATAAGATCTATGCGTGCGGGGTGGGAAGCGGCGGCTTCCTATCCTTTAGAAGATGAAAATCTGCTGGCAAAACAAATCGAATGACTCAAAACAGCCTTTGGGCGTTCTTAGAGGATATTCTTTTGGCTTTTTGCGAAGGGGAAATGTCATCAGAATAAATAAAAAAGAAATCGTCAAAGTTTCCCTTCAGACACCGACGTTGGAACTTGAAACCCCTCATTGGAACGAAATTCCAGAAATTTTCCGCCAATTTGTTGCGCGTTCACTCTCGTTTGAGAGGCTTGCATAAAATCTATGCGCGCGGGGTGGGAAGCAGCGGCTTCGTATCCTTTAGAAGATGAAAATCCGCCGGCAAAACAAATCGAATGACTTAAAACAGCCTTTGGGCGTTCTTAGAGGATATTCTCTTGGGCTTTTTGCGAAGGGGAAATGTCATCAGAACAAATAAAAAAAGAAATCGTCAAAGTTTCTCTTCAGACACCGACATTGGAACTTGAAACCCCTCATTGGAACGAACTCCCAGAAATTTTCCGCCAATTTGTTGCGCGTTCACTCTCGTTTGAGAGGCGCGCATAAAATCTATGCGTGCAGGGTGGGAAGCAGCGGCTTCCTATCCTTTAGAAGATGAAAATCTGTTGGCAAAACAAATCGAATGACTCAAAACAGCCTTTGGGCGTTCTTAGAGGATATTCTCTTGGGCTTTTCGTGAAGGGAAATGTCATCAGAACAAATAAAAAAAGAAATCGTCAAAGTTTCCCTTCAGACACCGACATTGGAACTTGAAACCCCTCATTGGAACGAACGCCTGAAATTTTCGCCAATTTGTTGCGCGTTCACTCTCGTTTGGAAGCGCGCATAAAATCTATGCACGCGGGGTGGGAAGCAGCGGCTTCTAGTACTTTAGAAGATGAAAATCTGCTGGCAAAACAAATCGAATGACTCAAAACAACCTTTGGGCGTTCTTAGAGGATATTCTTTATAATGTAAAAAGACCCAGTGGCGTATATACCATTCAGAGAGGAGAATTTTTGCCATTGATATATCAAACCCTCTCTGCACGCTTGGAATGGTTTAATCATTATGACATTGAAGATGAGATAGAAGGGGCGTTTTATACTTTTCTTTTGCTTACTTGTCAGGTGTGAGGGGTTTTGTTTGATGGCATTTTTAGTCTTATAAAGCTGCTGTTTGTTCGGGTGTTATAACACATAAACTCATGACGCATGCTCCTCTTTTTACGGGTTTTATGTTTTACTGCTGTTTTCTTTATGGGCGAGCCTTTATTCAAAAGGGGGAAAAGTGTATAAACTAGCGTTTATGGCAGAGACGATTCGTATTATAGGCATTGATCCCGGATTACGGTATACTGGATGGGGTGTTATCGATCTTGCGGGTAATCGTCTTCAGTTTGTTGCTGCAGGGACAGTTTCTTCCGATGTAAAGTGTGATTTGGCTTCTAGGCTCTGTCAAATCCATAAAGGTCTTTCAGAGGTTGTGCATCAATTTATGCCTCATGAAGCTGCAGTGGAACATGTGTTTGTCAACAAAGATGCGACAGCAACTTTAAAACTTGGACAAGCGCGTGCGATTGCGCTGCTGGTTCCGGCTCAGGCAAAGTGTCCTGTTTTTGAATATGCACCCAATAAGGTGAAAAAATCAGTTATTGGCGTTGGACATGGGGCGAAAGAACAAATTCATATGATGGTAAAAGTTTTACTTCCACGGGCTGAATTTGATAGCAATGATGCCGCTGATGCCCTTGCGCTTGCTCTTTGTCATAGCATGCATCGTAAGAGGATTGATCAATCTTATCAAGCAAGGATGGTGATATGATTGGCAAATTAAAGGGGACGCTTGAACATATCTTTGAAGATTATATCATTCTTGATGTTCATGGTGTGGGGTATGTTGTTTTTATCTCAAATCGGTTGCGTCCTTCTTTGCCTTCTGTTGGGGAGGCGTTAAGCCTCTTTATTGAAACGCATGTTCGGGAAGAGGCAATCCGCCTTTTTGGTTTTGCAACAAGAGCCGAACAGGAGTGGTTTTGTATGCTCCAAAATGTTCCAGGGGTCGGGGCTAAGGTGGCTTTGGCAATCTTGGGGACTTTATCGCCAGATGAACTCGCACAAGCTATTGCTTTAAACGATGGGGCGATGATTAGTCGAGCGCCAGGCGTTGGTAAAAAAGTCAGTGAAAGAATTGTGGGTGAGTTGAAAAGTAAAACGCTTCCCTTTGAACAGGCGGTCAAGACGGTTTCAATTCCGCAGCATGAGAGGGCTGACCAACCTGCGCAGGATGCGCTTTCCGCGTTAATGAAGCTAGGCTTTGAACGTGAGCAAGCAGCTCGGGCTCTTGCTCTGGCGATGAACGCCCTTGAAGGGGAAGCTGTTTCTTCTGCTCTCTTGATCCGCCATAGTCTCAAATTGCTTTCTTCTCCTACTTGAAATTAAGGTAACAATGCATAAAGATGAAGATCAACGCCTTTTAGGGGCAGCGCCCCTTCCCAACGATCCGGATCGTTCCTTAAGACCACAAGTTCTCGATGATTTTATTGGTCAAGAAGCGGCGCGGGCTAATTTAAAAATATTTATTGAAGCTGCAAAAACTCGGAAAGAAGCGTTGGATCACGTTTTGTTTGTAGGACCACCGGGATTGGGAAAAACAACGCTTTCACAGATTATGGCAAAAGAATTAGGGGTTAATTTTCGCTCTACTTCAGGACCAGTCATTGCTAAAGCAGGCGATTTAGCCGCTCTCTTGACCAATTTGGAAGAACGCGATGTCTTGTTTATTGATGAAATTCATCGCTTAAATCCAGCGATTGAAGAAATTCTTTATCCAGCTATGGAAGATTATCAACTCGATTTGATCATTGGCGAGGGGCCAGCAGCACGCTCGGTTAAAATTGATTTGGCTAAATTTACTTTGGTGGCAGCAACCACACGGTTGGGGCTTTTGACCACACCGCTTAGAGACCGTTTTGGCATCCCTATTCGTCTTAATTTTTATACGATAGAGGAATTGGAATATATTGTGCAGCGTAATGCGCGGCTTTTTGCCGTCAAGATCAGTGATGATGGCGCCCATGAAATTGCACGTCGAGCACGTGGAACCCCGCGTATCGCTGGACGGCTGTTACGGCGCGTTTGTGATTTTGCTTTGGTAAAACGAGCACAACAAATTGATCGAAAAATCGCCGATGAAGCGCTTTCGCGCCTTGAGGTGGATCATCTTGGGCTTGATCCGCTTGACCGGCGTTATTTGCTGCTGATTGCGGAAACTTTTTTAGGAGGACCGGTAGGCATTGAAACCATTGCGGCTGCTTTATCAGAACCACGCGATGCGATTGAAGATATTGTTGAACCGTATCTTCTCCAACAAGGTTTTATTCAAAGAACGGCTCGTGGACGCATTCTGACCGAAAAGGCGTGGAGCCATTTAGGACTTGCTGCGCCCGCTTCAACGTCGATACAAAAGCGTACGCAACTTTCTGATGCTCAAGATAATGCATCACTTCAGGCAACTTTATGGGATGGGGAAGAGGATTAAGGCATCTTTTTAATAAGAATTGTGCGGATGATTTATCGCAAGCTCTTATAAGGATAAGAAGAAAGCCTCTGGTTCTTGTGTTTTCACCGAAAAGGTTTAGAACGATAGGGGGGGATTTTGTGCTTTTTCTTTTCACAACTTCAACACAAAAATATGTTCAATCTTTTGATTGATAAACAATTTTCTAACTTAAATGATTTTATGGGACACGAAGTCAATGACAGAAGTAATGCCTTTCAAGAGTGATCATAAAAATGCTTTTCATAATTTTCAAGTGCGCGTTTACGTGGCTGATACAGATTTTTCCGGTGTGGTTTATCATGCGCGTTATCTGGAATTTTTTGAACGGGGACGTTCAGAATTTTTACGGGAAACAGGTTTTAATAATAAAATGTTAGCTGCAGGAGGGGAGGGGGAAAAACTGTTTTTTGTTGTGCGTCATATGGAAATTAGTTTTTTACGACCAGCCCAAATTGATCAGCTTTTAGTTGTTAAAACACGTGTTAATCATATCCAAGGAGCACGTTTTTTTATGGAGCAGTCAATTGTGCATGAGGCAACCACGTTGGTAACGGCAAAAGTTGAAATTGCTCTGATTAATGAAGAAGCAAAACCGCGACGTTTACCCAAAGAGCTGTTTGCAAAAATGCTTGGTTAAAACTCTTACATGTTGAATATAGAACAGTTTTATTGATAATGATAAGATAGGGTTATTCAATTTAAATGAGAGCCTGTGCGTGTTGTAAAATTTTCTCATTTCGAACTCTTTTGTGAACTCATCAAAATCATTTTCTTGTCACAGGCAGGATTGATGGGTGGAGATAAAAAGGATTGAGAAAGGCATAAAATGCCTTTTATAAAGCGTTTTAAGTGCCAAAATTTATTGCAAATTTTGAGCTGGGAACGCTTTATCCTATCATGCCGTAAAAAACTGCTCTTTGGGGCGGTGATCGTTGGGTAATGTAAGGGGCTTTTTGTGCGCGTGGGGGGTGAATATTTTGAAAGATTTGCGGGCTGGGGAACACTTTTTTTGAGAGAGAGTGATACTCCTGTGAAATAATCAGTTGAACAATCCGCTAGCATCAGAAGCCAGCGTTTTGACAGACCAGTGTTTATAGAATGGTGCGGAGGATAGTTTCGTTTGCTGATTTCTGTCAAAATGAAAAAGCGTGAAAATGTGGATCTGTAAGAATGAAATAAAGGATTGGAGCTTTGTGTGTGCTTTTGCCTAATCGGAAATTAACCACCAAATTGCCTTTTGTTTTTTAGGGTGGAGTTCTCTAAAAGTTTTCAAAAGGGTGTGTTCTTTTTCGCTATAGATTTCTTGATCATCGTGTGAGAGATTTTCTGGAATGTTTTCTTTTGAAATATCTGCGTAAAAAAAGTTCATTGGAACTTTCAGTAGGTTAGCAATTTCTAGCAAACGTCCTGCGCTTACACGATTCAAGCCTTTTTCGTATTTTTGGATTTGTTGGAAACTGACACCTAAAGAATTCCCTAATTCTTTTTGAGAAAGCTTCATCGATATTCTTCTATGACGAATTCTTTTGCCAATAGAAACATCGTTAAAATGTGAATTTTTGGTTTGCACTTTGTGTCCCCTCCGGTTGCGAGCGCCCTCGCATTGGTATTCCGGGAGTAGTAAAGGACTGAATCCGAGTCAGCTTTTTTGCTTTTAGTGCTTTTGGCACCTGGACATAGCAAAAACTCCCGGAATCCCGGGATACCCACAAAAGTAGGCACAATTATACGCTCGGATTTAGGGCTTTACTAACCCTCTTGATCGGTGCGTAGACGATCAAAATATCTTTTAAGTGATAAAGTACTTTCAAGAGATTGGCAAGATAAATTAAAGCATTAGCTATTCTATTATACTGTAAAATGGGGTTGTTTGAGAGGCGGGGATCTGAAGCCAATAGAGGGAATTCGCTTTAAGGAAAGCTGGTGTGTTGACGGATTATTGTTTGCAAAACGGTGCGAGGATTAGTTTCGCTTGCTGCTTTGAGAAAGCTTCACTGACATTCTCCGATGACGAATTCTTTTGCCGATAAATATCGTTAAAATGTGAATTTTTAGTTTGCATGTTAAGTCCCCCCGATTGCGAGCGCCCTCACATTATTGGTATTCCGGGAGTAGTAAAGGACTGAACCCTAGTCAGCTTTTTTGCTTTTAGTGTTGAGAAACACTTGGACATGGCAAAAACTCCCGGAATTCCACATACTCGAAAAGCGGGTTTATTTTTACGTTAAAGCTTAGATTTTTCAGAGCTCTTTTGATTATCGAGTATGCGATTAAAACACCTTTTAATCCCTAAAACCATTTCAGAAGATTGGCAATAAAAAACGGCTTTTTTCATGAGAGGCGGGGTGTTTACAAGTCATAAAGCGCTACAATGAAGGTTGTTCTTTTACCAAATTCCCATGAATGCTTATTGAAGAGAGCATGTAGGCTCTATGAGTGCGTATCGCGTTATAGAGAATGTGTTGTATGCTATCGCATGATGTTAGTTTGCATTCTCATCCATGATGAGTTGTAAAATAGCTTTTTGTTTTATCAAAGTGAGCATTCTAAATCTTTTGAGCAGCAGGTATTCTTCAGTGTTCGAGATGACTTCATCGTAATGGTATGGAGTCTGTTGTTTTGACATGATCTCCGCATAAAAAAAGGCAATCGGAACATTCAAAATATCGGAAATTTGCATTAAACGCCCCGCGCTTACACGATTTAAGCCGTTTTCATATTTTTGAATTTGTTGGAAACTTACGCCTAAAGCATCCCCTAAGGTTTTTTGAGACATTTTCAGCATTTTTCGTTTTAAGCGAATTTTTTTGCCGACCAAAAGATCAATATTAAGATTTTGAGATTGCATTGCTCCCCACCGGTTGCGAGCGCCCTCGCATGAGTATTCCGGGAGTTAAAGGTACTGAGCTCTAGTCAGCTTTTTGCTTTTAGTGCTGAGATGCACCTGGACATAGCAAAATCTCCCGGAATCCCGGGATATCCACAACAGTGGATTTATTTGTACGCTAGAGCTTAGGACCTTTAATCCCTCTTGATCGGTGCGTAGACGATCAAAATATCTTTTAAGTGATAAAGTACTTTAAGGAGATTGGCAAGATAAATTAAAGCATTGGCTATTCTATGATACTGTAAAATAGCGCTGTTTGAGAGGCGGGGATCTGAAGCCAATAGAGGGAATTCGCTTTAAGGAAAGCGGGCGTATTGACGGATTATTGTTTGCAAAACAGCGTTGGGATGAATATTTCGCTTGCTGCTTTGAGAAAGCTTCATTGACATTCTTCTATGACGAATTCTTTTGCTTGATAAGAAATATCATTAAAATGTGAATTTTGGGTTTGCATGTTAAGCCCCCGCCGGTTGCGAGCGCCTTCACATTATTGGTATTCCGGGAGTTAAAAGTACTGAACCTAAATCAGCATTTTGCTTTTAGTGCGTAAGACGCACTTGGACAGTGCAAAATCTCCCGGAATCCCGGGATATCCACAACAGTGGATTTATTTGTACGCTAGAGCTTAGGACCTTTAATCCCTCTTGATCGGTGCGTAGACAATCAAAATATCTTTTGATTGATAAAGTACTTTAAGGAGATTGGCAAGACACCTTAAAACATTAGCTATTCTATTATACTGTATATACTGTAAAATGGGGTTGTTTGAGAGACGGGGATTTGAAGCCAATAGAGGGAATTCGCTTTAAGGAAAGCGGGTGTAGATTATTGTTTGCAAAACGGCGTGGGGATAGTTTTGTTTGCTGATTTCTGTCAAAATGAAAAAGCATAAAGGCGTGGATCTGTAAAAATTAAAAGGAAGTTTTGGGGCTTTGTGGGGGGTTGAGAGATGGGATTGCAGAAACTTTCGTTCTTTGAAGGGGAGAGAGATTAAGAATATTTTGGGTAGGGTTTTCCCGTAAAGACTTATGCAAGTGAACCGCATGAGTGGTCAGCCGTAAGAATCTGCTAAGAGAAGTCAGATTGTTCACACGAGACCGGTGCGGGGTGGAATTTTCATCCTGTAAGGTGAGGGGGGAAAGTCAAGATGGTGGAGCGTTCTTTTCATAAACGGGGATTGGGTTGTATCCTTCATAGGTATTGATGAAGGGGGAGGCTTTAGGGTGATCTTGGGTGATCTTGCATAAATGCCTTTGTGAGAGAGGTGAGGTGTCTTGAGAGATGTCTTTGATGATCACTTTTTAAAGAAATTTAAGAAACAGGTCTTGTTTTAGTGCATGGATTTATGTGAGACTGAAATTTTTTACTTAAATTTAGAAACTATAAAACAATCTGTTTTATAAAATTTTAAGAAGTGCACCTTTCATTTAGAGGGACAAAAATTATGCCGCATGGTGAACTAATGAATCCGGAAACAATGGGAATATTGCATTTGTTTATGCAAGCAAGTCTCGTCGTTAAAGTTGTTATGGTTGGGTTGCTGCTTGCTTCCGTCTGGAGTTGGGCCATTATTTTTGATAAAATTTTTACCTACCGGAGAATACGGCGTGAAATCAAGCAATTTGAACGGACATTTTGGTCAGGCAAAGCGCTAGAAGATCTTTATGTCACCTGTAAGAGTCACCGTACCAATAGTATATCTGCTGTTTTTATGGCAGCAATGGCTGAATGGAAAAAATCTCTTGAAAAAGGAACCCATACTTCGATCAGTTTGCAGAGCAGAATTGATAAGGCAATGGATCTGACGCTGGGACGCGAAAGCGAAAAAATAGAATCAAAATTAAGTTTTCTTGCGACACTGGGATCTGCAGGACCCTTTATTGGTCTTTTTGGAACAGTGATTGGTATTATGCAGTCTTTTCTTTCTATTTCAGCTTCTCAAAATACCTCTCTTGCCATTGTCGCACCAGGAATTGCAGAAGCACTTTTGGCAACAGCTATTGGTTTGTTTGCAGCAATTCCAGCCGTTATTGCCTATAATAAATTGACCCATGAAAGCGCGCGCATCATTGCACAAATAGAAAATTTTGCCGATGAATTTTCAACAATTGTTTCACGGCGTCTTGATGAAACACGTACAGCACCTTCCTCTTTATAAAAAGGAGCTTATCCCATGGGAATTTCAGTTTCTTCTTCTTCTCAAAAAAATACACGGAGACGGCATCATTCACGAAGCCACCTGATGAGTGAGATTAATGTCACCCCTTTTGTGGATGTCATGCTGGTGTTGCTTATTATTTTTATGGTCTCAGCCCCCCTTTTGGTGAACGGTGTTCCTTTGGATTTGCCACGCAGTCAAGCGGGTCCCGTCCGCGCGCAAAAAACGCCTCTTACAGTTTCACTGGATGCGCAAGGGCGCTTTGCCATTCAACAAGATTATTATGAAAGTTCACAAGCGTTGATTGCACAGCTTAAAGCTCTTCTGGAAGCGGATCCTACACAAAAAGATCAACGAATTTTTGTGCGGGTTGCTAAAACTGTTGAATATCAACAAGTCTTAAAACTACTCGCAGATATTCAAAAGGCAGGGTTTTCTCAAGTTGCGCTAGCAAGTCTAGCACAATAAGTAACGGACAATAACATGGTCCATAACTATTTGTTTTTTAATGTTTTTAAAAGAGTGCAGCGTGATTAAAAGTGAAAAAAATACAAGGGTTCAATTAAGGCATAAAGAATGAACAAAGACTCCTATCATAGTATGAAACGAGGCTTGGTTTTATCCCTTGTGGTCCATGTTATTTTGATCAGTTGGGGCGCCGTTCAGTTTACAAACTCTGTTTCTTTGCCACAACCCTTGGAAGCAATTCCCATCACTCTTGCGCCTATAAGCGAAGAATTTTCCTCTCAACAAGGCGCCGTGGAAGCGCCACTCCATGCAATTCCTGCTGTTAAACCAACCACTGCCCCCCAAGAGATAGAAGATGCTCGCCATATTGGAGAAGGACAACGAGATAGTCTTGCGCCTTTTCAGCCAAAGGAAAAACCGCGTCCCGTTGAGACAACACCGCCGCCGCCAAGCGAGCACGCATCGGAAATATCCGAACCTACGGAAACAACAGAAGCAAAAACAGAAGAGATTTCAAAAGCAGCAGAGGAGGCGTCAAAGCTTGCGCCGGAGATGCCTTTGAAAACACTGGAGGAAACCCCCAAGCTTGCGCCGGAGATGCCTTTGAAAACACTGGAGGAAGCCCCCAAGCTTGCGCCGGAGATGCCTTTGAAAACACTGGAGGAAACCCCCAAGCTTGCGCCGGAGATGCCTTTGAAAACACCGGAGGACCCCCCCAAGCTTGCGCCGGAGATACCTTTGAAAACACCAGAGGAAACCCCCAAGCTTGCGCCGGAGATGTCTTTGAAAACACTGGAGGAAACCCCCAAGCTTGCACCGGAGATGCCTGTAAAAGCACCGGAGGAAGCCCCCAAGCTTGCGCCGGAGATGCCTTTGAAAACACCGGAGGAGACTCCCAAGCTTGCGTCTGAGATGCCTGTAGAAGCAGTGCAGGAAACGCCCAAGCTCG
Organism: Bartonella mastomydis; assembly: GCF_900185775.1. Taxonomy (NCBI): domain Bacteria; kingdom Pseudomonadati; phylum Pseudomonadota; class Alphaproteobacteria; order Hyphomicrobiales; family Bartonellaceae; genus Bartonella; species Bartonella mastomydis. The sequence goes on along the minus strand of NZ_LT883137.1, from coordinate 184,932 downwards.
CACCTGAAATGCCTGTAGAAGCATTGAAGGAAGCGTCTAAGACTGTGTTTCAGCCTGCGCACAAAAATGAAAAGAGGGTATTGCCAAAAGAATTAGCTCCAACGGTACAAAAGGCACCAGCAGAGCAGGTTGTGTCTCAAGTGCCTAAAATTGCACTTCCAGAAAAACCTCTTCTTCCCCAGTTTAAACCAAAATTTAATGAAGAATTTCCAAGGAAGAATGAGGCTGCATTGAAGCAAAAGACGTCAAAGCTTAACAAGAAAAATCAAGAGAAACAGACGATCGAAGATATTTTGGCACTGGAAGAAAATAATTTGCTCAATCGTGCGCGCTCACAAGGAGGGGGAGCAAAACGTTCTCATACACCAGAAGCAATGGGGGCAAGAAAAAATATCAATGATACCACAAAAATGGCACAAACATTGGTCAGTATCGCAGGGGGTTGTATTCAACAGAAGCTTAAACTTGTAGCGCTTGGTGGCGATTTAAAAAACCGTCCCATTGTGCGGTTGCGTTTTTACTTAGACCGTGAAGGGATGGTTATGGGGGATCCTATCATTGATCCCGTAAGCGGTCTTGAGAGCCAACAGGCGATTATGATAAGGCAGGTGTATGCGGCTGTCTTTTCATGCCAACCTTATGCAGATCTTCCTCGTGATCAATATGACCTGTGGGGGCAGGGGTTTGACTTTAATGTTGACCCTCTCCAAGAAATAAGATGATAAATGAGAGAAAATAAATTCGCTTAATGAAAGGACACATTCCATGATGACTATAACAAGACATAAATTTTTTACTTGGTTTATTGTCACTTGTGGTGTGTGGCTTTCAAGTTTCTCATCGGCTTATGCGCAATTGAAAGGAACAATTTCCAGCGCTGATTTTAATCCCATTCCCATTGCAATTACAGATTTTATCTCCAATGATTCGATTGGGTTGAAAATATCTGCTGTGGTGACAGCCGATCTTGAACGCTCGGGGCTTTTTTTACCGCTTGATAAGGAACATTTTTTTGAAAAAATTTCTAATCCGAATAAACAACCGCATTTTGCTTCGTGGCAGAAAATAAAAGCGCAAGGTTTGGTGACGGGACAAGTCATGAGAGAAATCGACGGACGCTTGAGAGTCGATTTTCGTCTATGGGATGTTTTTGGACAGCGACAATTGAAAGGACGGCGTTTTTATACCGCGACAGAACGTTGGCGGCGTGTGGCCCATATGATCGCTGATGAAATCTACAGTGAAATGACAGGAGAAAGTGGCTATTTTGATACAAGAATTGTTTTTATCGATGAAACAGGTCCCCAAAATGCACGCATTAAACGTCTAGCCATGATGGATCAAGATGGCGCAAATTTGATTTATATGTCTGATGGAAGTGAGTTGGTGCTTACACCACGCTTTTCACCAAAAAGGCAAGAAATCACCTATATGGCTTATGAGGATAATCAAATCCCTCATGTTTATCTCCAACAAATTGAAATGGGACAAAGAGAGTTGATTGGAACGTTTCATAACATGACAATTGCGCCGCGTTTTTCTTCTGATGGACAAAAAGTCATCATGAGTTTATTGCAAAATGATGGAAGTGCAAATCTTTATACTATGGATTTGCGGACCCGTACAATGACGCGGTTGACAACAACTTCCGCCATTGATACCTCTGCTTCTTATTCACCAGATGGAACACAAATCGTCTTTTCCTCAGATCGGAGCGGAAAGCCGCAAATCTATAAAATGAATGCCGATGGCAGTGATATTCAGCGTATTTCTTCAAATGAAGGAAGTTATTCGACACCCATTTGGTCGCCAAGGGGTGACTATATCGCCTTTACAAAACAATTAAGCGGACAATTTTCTATCGGTGTTATGCGTCCTGATGGACAAGGAGAACGAATTTTAACCACAGGGTTTCATAATGAAGGACCGACTTGGGCCCCCAATGGTCGTGTGTTGATGTTCTTTCGTAAAAACCCCGGTATGGGACCCAAAATCTATACCATTGACATTACGGGACGCAATGAACGTCAACTCCCTACACCCAATGATGCTTCCGATCCAGCATGGTCGCCATTACTCAATATACAATAAAAAAATGCTCGATAAAAAAATAAAAACAGAAAAGAAATATCAGTCTACACAATCTGAATGGTCTTTAATCAGTTTGAAAAACGCACTTGTGAGAGGGGGCATGGGGGCTATCAATTTCTTCCAGCATCGGCTATCGTTTATCGATAGTCGAATTTTCTTGAGACGAAAACGTTTTTTAAAAAAACAATTTCTTGAAAAAAATAGAGCTGTTTGGGGAGCTCTAGATTGCCTTTATTCTTCAAACTGTCGCTATAGAACTTTTTGACTTCCTCTCTGATTTGCTTTGCTTAAAGTTCAGCCATTGCTGCTATAAAAACGGCAGATATGCTATTGGTATTCAGATTTTTGTTAAGAAGGTTTTCTCTGCTATCCTACTGATGTGTTTGCACAAAACACGAAAAGAAGCTCTATGGGGAAATCCTATCTTAAGACGATGGAAAGTGTCCTTTAAAAAAATATGGAATGCCTCTAGAAATTTTTAGGCGTCATAACAGATACAACTTATTGATTTATAATGATAATATAGCGTTATTTAACTTGAATAAGAACCTTTAAATAGCGTCAAATTTTCTTATTTCAAATTTGTTTATCTTGAATCAATCAAAATCACTCGCTTACATGTTACAAGCGGGATGAGTGTGTAGATAAAAATTGTATAAGACAAGGACTAAAATGCCTCTAATGAATCGTCTCAATGCAAGGGGTGTTGCAACATTGGGCGCTGGAAAATATAATGATGAGGCCTCCTTTTTACTCCATAAGTGTAAAGAGGGCGGTGCACAATGGAATAAGTGAGCATCATGCAAATCTCTCATGTTGCAACTGCCTTACAGACTTTGAGACAGTTTGTAAGGGGTATTTTCTCCTTTAAGTTTTACGCGTCACACAGGCATTTTCTGTTGAAAAATGGGCAAGTGTATAATTTTAATTGATGCACCATACACACAGATTTTAAATAAGAAAATTTGACACTATTTAAAGGTTCTTATTCAAGTTAAACAACGATAGATTATCATTATAAATCAATGTGATAAGCTTTCTGCTTTCAGTTCCAAGTAAATTTCATGTGTGAGGAGAAGAATGCGTCTTTAAGAAAATCCGAATTGTTTACAGACCAGATCGGGGTGAAATTTTTATCCATTAAGGGGAAGAGAGGGGACTTTTAAACAATAAAGAGAGAGGCGCTAGAGGAATAACCTTTTGGGTATGTAAAAAGCCGTGAGATGATAGAGTCTTGGCTTTTATCATCAGAATTGTTTGAGTGTTCAAGGAAGCTTGCTTTATGTTTTCTTTTTCTGCGATCTGTTTTTTTTGGGCAATCGGTTCTATTTTTTGCACTTGATGGTATTTTTTGGGGGGCTACCAATGATTAACCCCGCTTTTTACGCGGGGCTTTTATATTTATAACCAAAGAGGCGAGGTGAAAGATGTTTTTTAGTCGCTCATTGGTGAAGAGAGGGGGCAATAATAGCCATTATACAGACAGTTTTGCCAAAATCTCATCGCTGACATCAAAATTAGCATAAACATTTTGCACATCATCATCTTCTTCTAAGGTTGAAATCAGTCGTAAAACGGATAAAGCTTTTTCTTCATCTATGGGTGCAAGGGTGGTGGCTTTCCAAATTGTTTTAATCGATTCTGCTTCACCAAGTTTTGCTTCAAGTGTTTTTGAAACTTCACCAATATCTTCAAATGCGCAGGTAATATGATGTCCGGTTTCTTCGGATTGTACATCTTCAGCACCGGCTTCAATAGCTGCATCCATGATGTTGTCTGCTGTTCCTGCTTCTGGTTTATAAATTATTTCTCCAATCCGATTAAACATGAAACTGACTGATCCCGTTTCCCCTAGGGCTCCACCTGATTTGGTGAAGGCGGCGCGCACGTTTGAAGCGGTGCGGTTACGGTTATCGGTTAAAGCTTCAACAATAACGGCAACACCACCTGGTCCATAACCTTCATAGCGTACTTCATCATAATTTTCGACATCGGTTCCTGAAGCTTTTTTAATCGCGCGTTCAATATTATCTTTCGGCATTGACTGTGCTTTGGCATTTTGAACAGCCAGCCTTAAACGTGGATTCATGGCTGGATCAGGGGCACCTTGTTTTGCTGCGACGGTAATTTCACGTGCAAGCTTAGAAAATATTTTCGAGCGCATTGCATCTTGACGCCCTTTACGGTGCATAATATTTTTAAATTGTGAATGGCCTGCCATAGTTTTCCTTCCTGTTTCAAGGGCTTCTTTCTGGGGTGGGTGTTTTTTAGAATGTAAGGCGATAAAATCACGCATCCCACCAGAATAAATGTGCCACAGCATGAGGTGAAATCATCAAATAAATCCTTTATAGGAAAATTCATCTTAAAGGTAAAGATACCTTCGTTGAGGATCATTCCAAGAGAGATCTCTTGTCGTTGAGCAAAAATCACGCTATAACAGAATATAATCTCATGGCAAAATGGTTTATTCCATGTCTCGCTTTATGGTAAAAGTGGGTGGAAAAGACGAACATATAAGAACATATAATGAAGAAGTTCCAGTGCTCTTGAGTGGGCGGTAACCTGCCTCATAGAAGAGGCGCAGAAGAGGATTTATAAAAATGGCAACGCAACTTTTGATGCCCAAAGCAACAGCTGTTTGGTTGGTTGATAATACAGCTCTTTCTTTTGAGCAGATTGCAGAATTTTGTAAATTGCATGTCTTGGAAGTAAAGGCTATTGCTGATGGTGAAGCAGCTTATGGTATTAAAGGTCTCAATCCGATTAATTCTGGGCAGTTGACGCGTAGTGAAATTGCGCGGGTGGAGGCGGATCAAAACGCACGCTTGAAAATTTCTCAATCAAGGGTGCACATTCCTGAAAAAAAACGTAAAGGAGCACGCTATATCCCTCTTTCTCGACGTCAAGATCGTCCCAATGGTATCTTATGGTTGGTCACAAACCATCCCGAGTTGAAAGATGCACAAATTGCAAGGTTGATTGGGACAACAAAAGCAACAATTGAACAAATCCGCCTTAGAACCCATTGGAATAGTGCTAATTTGTCTCCTCTTGATCCTGTAGGGCTTGGCTTGTGTTCGCAAATCGATTTAGACTTTGAACTCCAGCGTGCGGCAAAAAACCGCCCTGTTGCTGCAGAAGAAGATAGGTCATTGCTTCCCGCCTCTGTGACGGAAAACGCTGCTCTAGAGGAAAATGAAAGTGAAGACAATTCCCACAAAACTTTTGATGCTGATAAAGTTTTTGCAAAATTGAACGCGCTGCAAAAAAATCGTCAAGATCAAGAGGAAGCGTAAGCGGTAGGACGTACCAGAGCAATGTTTCTCAATTGATATCGAGATGTTAGAGGAATAGCTGGGGGGAAGAAAAATTGGCAGAGACTGAAAAATGATGACAAAAAAGACAAAAAAATTTCGTCTTCATTAGGAATTAGCAGTTATTCTTGAAAATATTTTTAAGAATTTACCCTTCTTTAAAGGAGAAACGAACTATGTGCTCTACCAAAAATACTCTCTCTCGTTCCTTAGCTATCCTCTTTCTTTTCTCCCTATGTTTGGGTGGGTGTGGCAAAAAAAATACCGGTGCATTTCATGGTATGAATGGCGCTTATATGAATGATGCTGGTTTAAATCAGGTGTTACCAGGTTCAGGACAAGAATTTACGGTTAATGTGGGTGATCGTGTGTTTTTTAGTCTCGATTCTTCTTCATTGGATGCAGATGCTGAACGTATTTTAACACGTCAAGCGGAATGGTTGCTTCATTATCCTTATTATTCTATTATGATCGAAGGTCATGCTGATGAGAGAGGAACACGTGAATATAACTTGGCACTTGGACAGCGTCGTGCTGTTGCTGTGCGAAATTATTTGGTATCTCTCGGTGTGTCTGCGCAACGGATTCAAACAATTTCTTACGGAAAAGAAAGACCTGTCGCGGTATGTGATGATATTTCCTGTTGGAATCAAAATCGACGTGCTGTGACAACGCTAAGTAATATGAACAGTTATTAAATGAGCAAATTGTTTGTTTCTACCATTCAATGAACTCTTAAGGGGAGAAAAGAATGTATCGTAAAATCAATTGGAAAACGATCTTTTATATGGCGGTTTTCATAGCTTGTTCTACTTCATTTGCTGAAAGTGCGGCTCGAAAGGCTTCAGAATATCCTGCACATGATACGGATAAAGTTGGCGCCGCTGATAAAGCCGCTTCCGATGTGGTGGAAAAAGCTTCAGATGCTGCTGATAAGGCTTCCGATGCGGTGAAGAAAGCCACGGATGCTGCTAGTAAAGCTGCTTCCGATGCGGTGGAAAAAGCTTCAGATGCTGCCGATAAGGCTTCCGATGCGGCGAAGAAAGCCACGGATACTGTTAATAAAGCTGCTTCCGGTGTAGTGGAAAAAGCTTCAGATGCTGCCGATAAGGCTTCCGATGCGGCGAAGAAAGCCACGGATACTGCTAATAAAGCTGCTTCCGGTATGGTGGAAAAAGCTTCAGATGCTGCCGATAAGGCTTCCGATGCGGTGAAGAAAGCCACGGATGCTGCTGATAAAGCTGCTTCCGGTGTCGTGGAAAAAGCTTCAGATGCCGCTGATAAGGCTTCCGATGCGGCGAAGAAAGCCACGGATACTGTTAATAAAGCTGCTTCTGGTGCGGTGGAAAAAGCTTCAGATGCTGCCGATAAGGCTTCCGATGTGGTGAAGAAAGCCACGGATGCTGCTGATAAAGCCGCTTCCGGTGTGGTGGAAAAAGCTTCAGATGCCGCTGATAAGGCTTCCGATGCAGCGAAGAAAGCCACGGATGCTGCTAATAAAGCTGCTTCCGGTGTGGTGGAAAAAGCTTCAGATGCCGCCGATAAGGCTTCCGATGTGGTGAAGAAAGCCACGGATGCTGCTGATAAAGCCGCTTCCGGTGTCGTGGAAAAAGCTTCTGACGCTGCTGATAAAGCTGCGGGTGTTTCAGTGCACCAAGGGATTATTTTAGAGAATCAGCAGGCTTTATTTAAAGATTATGATTTAGATAAGCTTTTACATAAGATACGGATGGTGCTTGAACATAACAATTTGAAGACTGTTAACAAGCAATTTCACCGGCTTTTTGATAAAAAAGATTCTTCTGTTTATTCTTGTTCCATTGAAAGTGCCGCTTTGGATGCAAAATCTCAGACTGTAAAAAAAGAGACGCTGCAGGAGCATGGCACAAGTGATCAGACAAAGGTTGCAGATGTGAAAGACAATCCTGCGAAGGAAACAGGCGATCATTTACAAAAAGCGCATGATGTAACGGCTCATATTAAAGCAGATCAGAGTGACACGCTTTCTTCTTCTAAAGCTTTGTATAAGGAAGGGTATGACTTTATCCGTTCTGCCAACTATGTTGAGGCTGAAAGGAGCTTTTGTGCTTTTCAAAATCGTTACAAAAAGGATCCTTTGAGTGATGATGCTTTATTTTGGTTGGCTGAATCTTTGTTGGGACAAAAACGCTATTATGAAGCAGCACAAGTTTATTTGTCCGCATGGTATGCCGATAAAAAGAAGCTCTATACATCCGAGATTTTGCTGAAATTAGCAAGAAGTATGGTCGCTCTTGAGAAAAATGAAAAGGATTGTGCTCTGTTTGCAAAAAACAAAAAACATCATCAAATGTTAGAGTCTGTGTTTTGTAAGTCTCTAAAATAAGCAGCGAGGTTATTTTCGGTGTGCGTTAGACTGGCAAGAAATCTCTTTAAAACATCGGATTTTATTCAATGTCGACGCGTGATTCTTGCCGTCTCAGGGGGAAGTGATTCTTTAGCTTTAATGTTTTTGGTTAAAGAATATTTGGACACGCTCTCTGTTCCCTCCGAAATAATTGCTATTACGGTTGATCACCAATTGCGTAAAGAGTCAGCGCGTGAAGCAGAAACCGTTGCGGAAATTTGTCGTGCCCATCACATTAAACATATTACTGTGCGGTGGGAAGGCAAAAAACCAAAGACGCATATTGCTTCTAGCGCTCGTATTGCGCGCTATAATCTCTTATTTCAGGAAGCACAAAAACAAGGTGCCTCCCTTATTATGACGGGCCATACACTCAATGATCAGGTTGAAACCTATCAAATGCGCTCTCAACGTCTTCAAAAGAGTAGGGGGGCTTTATGCGGTGAAGCTGGTGCTATGCATGATGGTGTTTCTGCAGGCAGTTTTGCCGGTGCATTGTGCGGTGAAGCTGGTGCTATGCGTGATGAAGATCATGCCAGAGAAACGAGAAAAAATATTGCCGAAAAAAACGATGGAGTCCTCTATGAGCGTGGTTTATCTTGTATTCCACGTGAAGCATTATTGCAGAGAAAAGTGCGTTTGATTCGGCCGCTTCTTGGCGTAAGGCGCCAAACATTGCGTAATTATTTACGCTTAAAAGGAAAAATGTGGATTGATGATCCCACAAACGAAGATCGCAATTTTGAACGCGTGCGGGTGCGTCAATCTCTTTCTTCGCAAAAGCTCACTGATATTGCTCAAAAAATAAATCAAGCCGCCTTGCAGCGTCGTCAACAAGCGCAAAATATTGCCGATTTAATTGTAGCGCTGGATATTACGGTTCAACATGGGCGTTGTTTCATCAAAAAGCCTGCGCCATTTTTACAAAAACATGCTTGTTTTCCTTTTGTTGTTGGGCTTTTTGCCGTGTTGATGGGGGGGGGATTTTATTTGCTCCCCCAAAAAAAATTAAGCACGCTTGTTCAAAAATTCTGTCTCCATTCTCCCGAAAAGCAGCGTTTTACGTATGCGGGCTGTGTGATTGAATATAACAGAGATGGCATTGCTTTATGGCGTGAAGGGCGCAATATGAAAGAGGCTCTGGTAGGGACAGAGGAAACGCTTATATGGGATGGGCGCTATCAGATTACCAATCATGGATCTGAGGCTATAAAGGTTGGAGCAGCTCATTTAGAACAGCTGAAATCTTTATTGCAAAACAACAATTTTGACCTTGAAAAGCCTCATTTTCCCTCTTTACAATCGCTGCTGATGATTTCAAATGATAGAGGGTGTGATATTCCTGAGTTGATTTCTCAAGCGATTATTCATAAAAATATTATCATCAAGCGGATTATGGCGCCTTTCGATTGGCTTTCCTCACGTGAAGATGCTGCGCTGGTGAATGTTTTGGAACCTTTTTTTAATCTTGAGGTGAAAAGATAAAGAAAAATAACGCTAAAAGAGAATAAACCGTCTCTCATCCCTTGGCAAGGGGCTGACAAGGTTATATGTTAAGGGGAACTGTTTGAAATCTATATTTGATTAAGTGGGCTGAATATGAATTCCAATTACCGCTCTCTCCTCATTTGGGGAGTTATTGCCTTGATTTTGATTATATCGTTTTCTATTTTTAATGGAGATAGTCAACGTTCTGGGGGTGGAGAAGTCTCCTATTCTGAATTTTTGCAAAAAGTTGAGAATAATGAGCTAAAATCGGTGACCATTCAAGGTCAAAAATTAACAGGACAAACTGTCGATCACAGAAATGTTTCAACTTTTGCACCACGCGATCCAGGTTTGATACAAAAATTGGAAAGCAAAAATGTCAATGTTAAAGCTATTCCTGAAAGTTCTGGAAATAGTATCTTCCTTAATCTCCTGTTTTCTTTATTGCCTGTTATTATTATCGTTGGGGCGTGGGTCTTTTTTATGCGACAAATGCAAAATGGATCACGCGGGGCAATGGGCTTTGGGAAATCAAAAGCAAGATTGCTTAATGAAGCGCAAGGACGTGTTACCTTTAAGGATGTTGCTGGCGTTGAAGAAGCAAAACAAGATCTACAAGAAATTGTTGAATTTTTACGTGAACCACAAAAATTTCAACGCTTAGGAGGGCGTATTCCTCGTGGTGTTTTGCTTGTTGGTCCTCCAGGAACCGGTAAAACGCTGTTAGCGCGCTCTGTTGCGGGTGAAGCCAATGTGCCATTCTTCACCATTTCAGGGTCTGATTTTGTTGAAATGTTTGTTGGTGTTGGGGCAAGCCGTGTGCGTGATATGTTCGAACAGGCTAAAAAGAATGCACCTTGTATTATCTTTATTGATGAAATTGATGCTGTTGGACGCCATCGGGGTGCTGGACTGGGTGGCGGAAATGATGAACGCGAGCAGACCTTGAATCAGTTGCTTGTTGAAATGGATGGATTTGAGCCCAATGAAAGTATTATTCTGATTGCTGCAACAAACCGCCCTGATGTGCTGGATCCTGCTTTATTGAGACCAGGACGTTTTGACCGACAAGTTGTGGTGCCAAATCCAGATGTTTCTGGACGGGAACAAATTTTGAAAGTGCATGTGCGCAATGTCCCTTTAGCTCCGAATGTTGATTTGAAAGTTTTGGCAAGGGGAACACCAGGATTTTCCGGTGCTGATTTGATGAATCTTGTCAATGAAGCTGCTCTTATGGCTGCAAGCCGTAATAAAAGAGTGGTGACCATGCAAGAATTCGAAGATGCAAAAGATAAGGTGATGATGGGGGCTGAACGTCGTTCAACCGCTATGACGCAAGAGGAAAAAGAACTCACGGCTTATCACGAAGCAGGGCATGCTATTGTGGCTCTTAATGTACCGGTTGCTGATCCTGTCCACAAAGCAACAATCGTTCCAAGGGGAAGGGCATTGGGAATGGTGATGCAATTGCCAGAAGGTGATCGCTATTCCATGAGTTATCGCTGGATGATTTCTCGTTTGGCTATCATGATGGGAGGACGTGTGGCTGAAGAGTTGAAATTTGGAAAGGAAAATATCACATCAGGGGCTTCTTCTGATATTGAGCAAGCAACGAAATTAGCACGTGCCATGATCACACGGTGGGGATTTTCTGATCTGCTTGGAAATGTCGCTTATGGCGATAACCAAGATGAAGTCTTTTTAGGTCATTCTGTGGCGCGAACACAAAATGTTTCTGAAGAAACAGCGCGCATGATTGATATGGAAGTGCGTAAGCTTATTGATGATGCCTATAAAAATGCCACCAATATTTTAAAAACAAAAAGAAAAGAATGGTTTGCTCTCGCTCAAGGCTTGTTGGAATATGAAACTTTAACGGGTGCTGAAATTAACGAAGTCATTGCAGGTAAGCCTCCTTCACGCACACAGAAAGATGAAAATGCTGCGCCGCGGACTTCCTCTGTTCCAAAAACTGGAACAGTAAAGGTAGAGACCTCTGTGGACGATGAAAAAGATGCTAAAACAGCGCCTAAAACAGTGACGCATAAAGTAGAAAACGTTAAAGGTGAGGCAGGCAAGGTAGAGGGCGCTGTTGGGAAAAAAACAGCAAAATCCAATGATACTAAGACCAAGGATACTGAGTCTAAAACTGAGTCTAAAAAAGTGCAATCGGGTGAAGCTGAGAAAAAAGCCCAAAACGCAAAAGGTTCCACAAAAACACTCAATCACTCTCAAAGTAAAAATAGTGCTGACAAAAAGCCCAATACTATGGGAGCTGATAAAGAAAAATAAGAGCCTTTTAATAACGCTTAAGTGGCTATGTTTTGGAAAAATTTCTAAATTCCTTGAAAAAGGCGCAAGCAAGGCTTTGCGCCTTTAATGTAATATTAAAATATGGAAGCAAAAAATTAAGCAAATCCGTTTATTATGACAGCTTTAGCAAGGGGATAAGGTGGTCTGTTCTCTTGCAGCATTGGTAGAGTGCGATGGATTGTGAGGTTTGAGAATGAATTGGCTTGCAGGTTTTCTCAAGGGTGCGAGGTGAGGCGATAGGGGTGCTTTGCGGTTTTGGTCCGAGGGTTTTGAGGGTTGATGATGAATTGGCTCGTGGGTTTGTTCAAGAGCGCGAGGTGAGACGGGTGCTTTGCGGTTTTGGTCCGAGGGTTGTGAGGTTTGAGAATGAATTGGCTTGTGGGTTTGTTCAAGAGTGCGAGGTGAGGTGAGACGGGTGCTTTGCGATTTTGGTCCGAGGGTTGTGAGGCTTGATGATGAATTGGCTCGTGGGTTTTCTCAAGGGTGCGAGGTGAGGCGATAGGGGTGCTTTGCGGTTTTGGTCCGAGGGTTGTGAGGTTTGATGATGAATTGGCTTGCAGGTTTTCTCAAGGGTAGCGAGATGAGACGATGGATTGGTTTGCGATTTTGGCAGAATGTGAGACTATCCTTTGCGTGTCTTCAAGGATGTGTAAAGCCTGTTTAGAAAATAATATTGCTTGATGTGTGCAGAGGAGAAACATTATTGGTTGAGCATGGTTTAGATGCGTCAATGGTGAAGAGGGGTTTTAATGCTCTAAAAAGATGAGGGGCAAGCCCTATGGTCTCGTTGAGAGGGTAACGGGTATAGAGTAAAGGACTATTATACCAAGGGGGCTGTTAGGGTGTTCAAGAAAAGCCAAGGGAAGAAGGATAAAGGAAAGAGGCATGGTGCAAAAATATTTTGGGACAGATGGGATTCGGGGGAAAGCCAATTCATTTCCTATGACACCTGATTTTGCCATGAAGGTAGGGATGGCTGTAGGGGTTTTATTCCGTTCACACCATCAATCGCGTCGTGTGGTGATTGGTAAGGATACACGATTATCTGGCTATATGTTGGAAAATGCTTTGGTTTCAGGATTGACTGCTGCGGGGATGGAAGTTTTTTTATTGGGGCCTGTTCCGACACCTGCTGTTGCCATGCTTTGCCGTTCGTTGCGCGCGGATCTTGGTGTGATGATTTCGGCTTCTCATAATCCTTTCTATGATAATGGCATTAAACTTTTTGGTCCTGATGGTTTTAAACTTTCAGATGATATGGAAGCAAAAATTGAACAATTGATCGATACAGATCTGTCAAAATCTTTAGCAAGTTCTGCTGAAATTGGTTACGTAAAACGGGTCGAGGGGGATATTTATCGGTATATTGAATATGCCAAACGAACTTTGCCTCGTGATGTTCGCTTAGATGCTGTGCGTATTGTGGTGGATTGTGCCAATGGCGCTGCTTATAAAGCCGCCCCCCGAGCTTTATGGGAGTTGGGAGCTGAGGTTTTTGCTATTCATGATGAACCCAATGGCACCAATATTAATCAAAAATGTGGCTCAACAGATTTAAGCTCTTTAAAACGAAAAGTGCATGAAGTGCGTGCTGATGTGGGGATTGCTCTTGATGGAGATGGCGATCGTGTGCTCATTGTTGATGAAAAAGCACAAACAGTTGATGGGGATCAGTTGATTGCTGTGATTGCTGAAAATTGGTATAAAATGGGACGGTTACGGTGCAATGGGGTTGTTACAACAATTATGTCTAATCTGGGACTGGAGCGGTTTTTGAACAGCAAAGGATTGGATCTTATTAGAACAAAAGTTGGAGATCGTTATGTTGTCGATGCCATGCGCCAAAAGGGATATAATGTTGGAGGAGAAGCGTCAGGGCATATTGTGCTCAGTGACTTTGGGACAACGGGCGATGGGTTGGTGGCAGCCTTGCAGATTTTAGCTTGTATGAAGGAAAGTCAAAGCCCTATGAGCCAATTGTGTAAACGCTTTGAACCTGTTCCGCAAATTTTAAAAAATGTAACGATTAAAGATAAAAATGTCTTGAAAAAAAATCCCGTCAAAGCGGCCATTAATCAAGCAGAAAAGCGGTTGGGAAAAGAGGCGCGATTGGTTATTCGTGCTTCTGGAACCGAGCCGGTTATTCGCCTTATGGCGGAAGGGGATGCACGAGACGTGTTGGATACGGTCGTGACAGAGTTGATGGATGTGATCACTCAGCATGATGCGCTTATGGGAGCTTGAGCTTTAAGGCATCTTGAGTTTTTTAAAGGTAAGTGATCAGGTCATCTTTTGAAAAAAAACAAAAGGAAGATAGGCAATGATTTACTGGAGGAATGCGTCATGTCAGAGTCAGAGAAGCGGGTGATTTTTGGTGATGTTGTGATAAGAAGTTACCACCTCGTAATTTAGTGAAGACAATTTTCTCACCTAGTTTAACATCAAGGTGCTTTGGTAAATCGTGCTGTAGTAAATACGGCTTCAGCGTAATTTATCCTTTCGCTGTAACAGTTAATACAGACATAGAAAAATGCTCTTACTATCAATGTAGCTAGTGGATATATATAAAAGTAATATAAAAATAAATTACCCTTGAGTGTAAGACAATTAATGTGAGCTATGGCACGTTGATAGTCATCTGTAACGTGGATTATGTTATTTTTCAAAGCTGTTTTCTATTCGGCAATTAAGGACAAAATTGCTTTCTGTTTTTTAGGTTTGAGTTGTCTAAAACTTTTTACAAGGAAATATTCTTCTTTACTGTAAATTTCTGTATCAAAAGGGGATGAGATATTTCTTTTTTTTGAAATATCTTTATAAAAAAAGGAGATATCGACTTCCAGTATGTCGGCGATTTCCTGCAAACGTCCAGCTCCTATGCGGTTTGTAGCTTTTTCATATTTTTGGATTTGTTGGAAGGTTATTCCTAGGAGGTCTCCTAATTGTTTTTGAGACATTTTTAACATTTCTCTTCTGAAGCGAATTTTTTTGCCTACAGAAACGTCATTAAAATGTTGATTTTTTGTTTGCACTTCAAGCCCCCTCCGGTTGCGAGCGCCCTCGCATTGGTATTCCGGGAGTAGTGAAGTACTGAGTTTTCATCAGCATTTTGCTTTTAGTGCTATTGCACTTGGACATAACAAAATCTCCCGGAATCCGGGAACACTCACATAGTGAGTTAATTTTTTGAAAACTTAGGGTTCACTATCCCTTAGTGATTATTGCGTAGATAACCAATAACTCTTATTGATAAGATAATCTTGGAAGATTAGCAAGAAAAATAGTTTTTTTACTTATAAACTTTGTTTTTTAATGAGAGGCTACCACCTCTCAAGCTCTTGTGTACGCTCACCAAAATCATGATATCCGATCCGCGTTTAATGAGAGGACTAACAAGCCTTAGGTTTTAAGGTCAAGGAAACCCCTTTGGGGCGCCTAACGGCGTCCTTGACCTAAAACCATAGCGGCTTGCTTTGTCCTTCTCACGCGGCTCCGAAATCATGATAAGAAGGAGAGCTTGTTGGGGCATATAAGTTAAAAAAACAAATAAAAATTATAAGGTATTTTATGCTCTATATATTTGAAAATATTATAAAAAAACATCAAAAAAAGATAATAAAATAGTTGAAAATAAATGGGGATTTTGTTATATAAATAATCAAGTGATCAAAACACTTAAGTCGTGAGCGGATAGATTACGAAACAATCTTTCTCTGCTTTTTAAAAACTGACTGTCTTTTATTATTTAGGGAAAGGCTTGCCCATAGAGTCTATGAAGAGAACCGCATGAGTGGTCAGCAGTAGGTCCCCGCTGAAAGAACCTAACTGTTCACAGATCGGCGCTGGGTGGAATCCCCGTCCTTTGAGGTGAGGGGTGGAGGTCAAAGATAAAAATATGGGAGGGGCTGATGGATACTCTATCTACTAACCAACTAAATAAAAAAGAGAAAAATTCAGTTTCTAAAATTCTTAGAGTGTTTTCTATCGTTCGTAAAATCTTATCTACCATATTGAAAATATGCCTTTTTTTTCTTTTTCTTTTCCTTTTATTTATTCGTAAACCGGTTATTATTTTGACAGAGTTTATAGTAGGGGGGAGTTTATTAGTGTTATTCATTTTTTTTACTGGATATGTGGCGGGTGCGGCTCCCTATGAACACCAAACAGCAATGGTCATTGGTTATATAGTTTTTATATTTCTAGGTTTAGCTGTCAATTGGGGGTATGATACGCTCCTATTGCGTTTAGCACCACCTAATTATGATTTTATGCTTTTCAAATAACGAGTGGAGTAAAGATAATGAAATTTTTTCTTATTATGCTCAAAAACTGAAGCTATTTTAGGGGCTCTTGAAGAGATGTATCGCCAAAAGATTTAAAGTTATGTGTCCTTTTGATTCCATCTGCTAAAAGGTGATTTCAAAGATTATGGGTCAATGATTGTCAATGAAAATTGACGTGTGGATATTTTGCTTTGATGGCATATTTAATGGTGTAGATGCCTCAATGGTGGATTATCTAGATATCACTAAAGAGATCTAAGCAATGATGAAGAATCTTTCACATCCTGGTGAGTTATTGCGTGAAGATGTGATCAAAGAACTTGGTTTATCGATTAATGAAGCAGCAGAGTGGCTTGGTGTATCTTGTGGAACACTTTCTAGAGTTTTAAATGGAAAAGACGCTATGAGTGCTAATCTTGCTATTAGGCTTGAAATGGCTGGTGTAAGCACAGCACGAGCTTGGCTTGCACTGCAAACAAATTATGATTTATCAAAAGCAATTCTTAAATAATAGTCTCATGATAAAGATTGCATAAAAGAGTTTTAAACGGCTGTTAAATTTTTTTAACAGAGATATTGGGAAGAGCAAAATAACGCGAGTAGTGCGTATAAAATTAAAAGATATGACACGGTAA
Source organism: Bartonella mastomydis (assembly GCF_900185775.1). Taxonomy (NCBI): domain Bacteria; kingdom Pseudomonadati; phylum Pseudomonadota; class Alphaproteobacteria; order Hyphomicrobiales; family Bartonellaceae; genus Bartonella; species Bartonella mastomydis. The sequence goes on along the minus strand of NZ_LT883137.1, from coordinate 168,419 downwards.
AGCAAGGAATAAAATCTTGTGTCTGTAGCCTATTCGAGCCATAATGAACTATAAGCAAGGGAGGATTTTATATGTTGAGTGAAAAGGAAATTAAACAACGTCGCTTTGCTGCTGAAAATGCATTAGCAAGCCAACGTTTAGAGGGGTTAGAGCCAGATCCAAAAGTCGTTGAGCAAATGGAGCGTGTTATTATTGGAGAGCTTGAAATAAGTGATATTATCAAAGATTATATAGAGCGGGTAAAACGTGGAGACGTATAAGGGGAGTGGTGATCCTTATACTGATCCTAAAACTGGTGTGATGTATAACCGGTTTGAAATTCAGGATAAAAGCGTACTGGAGCGTGTAGAATCCACTTTCGCTTATGTAAGGTCTTTTGAGCTTATGCGTGCTGCTACGGGTGGTAAGTTTGATCTCAATCATATGAAAGAGATCCATAGAAAACTATTTGGTGACGTCTATGAATGGGCAGGAAAGATCCGTTCAATAGATATTACTAAAGGTGGTTGTTTATTTGCTTATCATCATCAGATTGAAAACTACGCACCGAAGATTACACAGCAGCTTGCCAAAGAACAATATCTGCGTGGTCTTGATGCGGATGAATTCAGCCAGAGAGCTGGATATTACATGGGTGAAATAAATGCGTTGCATCCCTTTCGAGAGGGAAATGGACGCACCCAACGTGAATTTATGGGGCAACTTGCTCGTGAAGCTGGTTATAATATCGACTGGAAGGGTATCACGCGAGAGGAAATGACAAAGGCATCAATTGAGGCACTTTATGGTACTTCTGAATTACTGTCTGAGCTTATTCGTAAGAACCTCAATCTCTTATAAGCAGCGGTATTTGTGGTGCATACAACAATGATGCCAAGTTTGAAGGCTGTCGCTATAAACTCCCATAAGGGCGTGGAAGAGCGCCCATAGATGATATTGTAGCCCATAAATGCAATATAGATTGTACAAGACGCTTTAAGCGGAGCACTTAACCCCGACGAAAGATGTTTGATAGTGTTATTCATTATTTCTTCAAGAGTCTTCGTTACAAAGCTATTCATATCAGTAAATACGGTTATATTTTCAAATGCTATTGCACGTCCATTCTATTCAATGTTTGCAAATATGATCATTTCTGATTTAATTATTATCTTGTTGTTGTTTAGCTTTAGCGTGCTCTTCTGCTTCTCTTTCGGCTCGTTCTTTTGCTTTTTCTTCAGCTTCTTTTTTTTCCATTTCAGCTTTTCTTTTTTCAAAATCAATTTTCCATTTTTCATGTTCTGCTTTTAATTCGGCATCAAATCTTTCCATTTTTTTGCGATATTCTTCTTTCGCTTCACGTGCCCTTTCTTCCGCTTTTGCTTCATATTCTTTCTGAAGTTCTAAAGCTGCTAATCTTAGGTTTTCACAATTTTTTGAAGTTCCTGTGAATCCACATCTTGCTCCCCATTCGTCCATCAACTTTGGATTTTTTTTAAATTCAGCGACGCTATAGGTTTTTTCACAACCAGCAGCGATGAGTCCTGTGCCAAGTAGCAATGTTATTATGAGAACTTTATTCATCAATATTTCCCCTTTTTCCTTTCAGTTTTTATAACCAGTGATGATAAATCTAGAGCAGCGATATAATGCTACCGTAAATGGAGTATAGGATGCATGTAAGTGTTTAGCTTGAGCAGCTAAAGTGTAGTAGTGATATGTGAGGGTGCTGTCCGTTACCTCTGTAAGAGGCTCCATCAACATATTGTCTATAGTGGTAAATACATCATACGCTGCCATTGTTTTCTTCCCCTCGTATCATATGGGGATCGCGTTCCATGCGAAGTCGAGTTTTTGTACTTTAATTACTGTTCTCTTTCTTTTCAGATTGCTCTTCTGTTTTTTTCTTATCGTCATTTTTACGATATTCATTTAGATAGTTTTGAAAGGATTCTTTACCAAGTTCGTCTATTGCTTTTCCTAAGTTTTCACAATTTTGAGGAGATTCTGTTTCAGAAGGTTTTTTCCACATACATTTAGATATCCACTCATCGCGTAAATTTTTATCTTTTTTAAATTCAGCGACGCTATAGGTTTTTTCACAGCCAGCAGCGATGAGTCCTGTGCCAAGTAGCAATGCGGTGATAATGGCTTTGTTCATTGTTATTTCCCCTTCTTCCTTTCAGTTTTACAAGGTTTGAGCACAATTTTTAAATTATGCTCGGTTATCGGTTTTTATAACCAGTGATGATAAATCTAGAGCAGCGACATAATGCTACCGTAAATGGAGTATAGGATGCATGTAAGTGTTTAGCTTGAGCAGCTAAAGTGCAGTAGTGATATGTGAGGGTGCTGTCCGTTACCTCTGTAAGAGGCTCCGTCAACATATTGTCTATAGTGGTAAATACATCATACGCTGCCATTGTTTTCTTCCCCTCGTATCATATGGGGATCGCGTTCCATGCGAAGTCGAATTTTTATGCTTTAATTACTGTTTTCTTTCTTTTCAGATTGTTCTTGCGCTTTTTTCTTATCGTCATTTTTATGAAATTGTTTTAGATAGTCATCAATACTTTCATCCTGAAGTTCTATTGCTGCTTCTTTTAAGTTTTTACAATTTTGTGAAGTTCCAGTCCATCCACATTTACGTAGCCACTCATCGCGTAAATTTTTATCTTTTTTAAATTCAGCGACGCTATAGGTTTTTTCACAGCCAGCAGCGATGAGTCCTGTGCCAAGTAGCAATGCGGTGATAATGGCTTTGTTCATTGATATTTCCCCTTCTTTCTCTCAGTTTTTATAACCAGTGATGATAAATCTAGAGCGCAGATATAATGTTGTGAGAGATATTTTTTCCTATAGTTTAGTTGCTTTTCAGCTTCATTTTTTTCATGTTTATTGACTTGACTTTGCGTTTTTTTAAAAAGCATCACGGCGCTTGAAGGGGTCGTAGTAAATTTCTGTGACACGAAATTTGCCTTCAAGGCGTTTGCATTGGATGATGACGTCTATCATGGAAATTAATAAGCCGCGGATATCTTCTCTTGCTAAATTACCGCCACCCTCACTTTCTTTGACAAGAAGGGTCATTTGTTCAAAGGCGGAAAGGGCTGTGGAGGCATGAACTGTGGTGATGGAGCCTGGGTGACCAGAGTTGACATTGCGGATATAGTAAAAGGCTGTGCCATCACGCAGCTCTTGTAGGAGAATGCGGTCGGGGCGCATGCGCAAGCCCGATTCAAGGAGTTCTTTTGCGCCAGCTTTTGCTAAGCCTTGGTTGTCTTTTGAGTAAAAAAGTTGCACTTTGTTTGAATGGGGAACAACCAGTTCTGGTGTGTCTTCAATGGTGAGAATGCGTTCGTATTCGGGGATTTTGGCAATTAAAGCTTTGGAGAGAGTGGTCTTTCCAGAGCCGGTTTTGCCAGATATCAAGATGTTTTGTTGGGTGATAACGGCGCGTTCTAAAAACTTACAAAAATCTTTGGCGATAAAGAGGTCTATTAGTTCTTGTTCTGTGTCAGAAAGTTCACCTGCTCGCTTTTTCATTTGTTCAAGGGGGGTGAAACTGACGTTTCTTGCCACAGAAAACAGTTGGTTTTCGTGTAAACTTTCAAGGGAAAAAGTGCGTGATGAAGGTTTGCGGATTGTCATGCTGATGGTATTGGGGGAAACAGCGGGGGGCATGACAATTTGTATGCGTTCATTATTGGGGAGTGTTGCGGAGAGAACAGGGTTTTCTACACTGATTTTTTGTGTTGTGTAGGCAGCAACAACTTTTGCAATGCCTTCTAGCTCGCTGTAGGTTAGTTCTTCTCTCGTGTGGGTTTGCCAACCACCTGGACCTTCGACAATCACTTCACCAGGGCGATTGACGACAATTTCAAATAAATTTTCATTATTGAGGAAGTCATCTAAGATTTTTAATTTTGTTAAAACGATGGAGGCTCGTTCTGCATTTTTTGCTGTTGGCATGATGTGACTTTAATTACTTTATGTGTTTTATGGGGTTTATATATTTTTATTGATTGTGAGCGTGACTAATGAAAAAAGGAATAGCCTGGGGTCGAGTGGGAGTAAGTGCTGTTCCTTTTGTGGGTGAGCGTTAGTTTATAGACAGATGAAAAGTCGAGATCTCTTGCGACGAAAATATTGACCAGTTCGCCTTGGAATTTTTCTAAGGTAGGGGGGATATTGATTTGGTTTTCAAGAGCGATACTTGCTGCATCTTTTCCCATGTTGTTTGCGCCTTCAAAGCCACCGCCTCCAGAGTTGTTTGCACCTGCTTTATTGGATTTTTTTTGCATTCTGTTGGTGAGGGTGGTTGTGGCGCTATCAATAACGGTGAGTAAAAGGGAAGAGCCAAAGCGTTCCCACCAATGGGTGTTGATGTTGCCATCAAAGCCGGCGCGCCCTAAACTGTCGGTTGCGGGTGAGGCAAGGGGGATGATGATCCCGTTTGGGGTTTTTGCTCTGGTCCAGAGGACGAAGAGACGGGATTGCCCTTGTTTGATGCCTCCGCGATATTCGCCAACCACTTGGGTTCCTTTATCAAGCAAAACAACGCGTCCATTGTCAGAGAGGATATCGCGGTTAATAATGCAGCTGGCAAAGCCTGGTTGGTCACTGTTTAAGGCGGTTTCTAAGATACAGGGGATAGAGGTTCCCATGGCGATGATAAAGTTTCTATTGCCGATGAGTTTTGCTTTTGTCTCTTCTGATGTGGTGGGTTTTAGGAGGGTTGCAAAATTTTGTGTGTTTTGAGCGGCAGGAGAATTTTGCATCTGAGTGAGATTTTCAAGGGCATTCAATTTCTCAAGGGGGTTGAAAGCACTGTTGACGACGTCTTTTAATTCAGATTTAGAGCCTTTGGCAAAAGCTAAGACAGGGGCACGTCTTGCGGCATCAAGTAAGGGGTCATCTTTTTTGGGTTCTGGTGCGAGTGGTTGTGGGGCGGGCAGGGTTATGGGTGCCATTTTTGCTTGCGGGGTGGAGGGGGCGAGCTCTAAAGGCGCGAGGGTGTTGCGAAAGCTTTGTGCTTGTTTTTTATGAGCTTTTGCGGTGTCTTTTTCCTTTTCTGAGGGAGATGAGAGAATGTTCCAGACCACGTAGGCGCAGACTCCTATACAGGCGATGGCAACAACTATTTTTTTGCCAAGGCTTTGTGAGGTATTGTTACGTTTATCGCCAATGGATCCTCGATCGCTGATAGTGGTTTTATCACTCATGTGTTGGTCCCCTTTGAATTCCCGCTTTATTTAAAGATGTTTAAAGATCTGATGCAATTTTACGTTCAACAGATGGTGAGGTTGTGCCGGTGTCTGGATTGATGCCTTTGGGTTGATAGGCTTCGTTAAAGATGCAGAGGACATTTCTTCCCTGTCTTAGGGTGAAGCGTGCGCTAATGGCATGGACAATAACCATGTTGCCTCTTGTGGTTTTGGGAACCAGCGATTCTGTTCCATCACTGCTTACAATGTAAATGGCAGGGATTTCTTGGTTGTCAGGAAAGGTAAAGGTTGTGGTTTTGCCATTGTCGTATACAGAGGAGGGTTCAAGGTTGCTTGAGCCTTGTGCGGTGTAAGCCCAATTGCGTGGTCCATAGGTTTCATAAGCATTGAAGACATTATCAATTTGCCTGGCTTGTTTTTTTTCTTGTCGCAGCAGGGCTGCAAGTCTTCTTTGTTCTGCTTCTTCTTGGGGGTAGCGAAATTTCACAAGGAAATAGGTTTCTTGTCCAGAGGAGATTTCGCCATCTTTGATGATTAGTTCAAATTGATAGGAGCGTTTTGAGCCATCAAGTTTTGTGGTGACGACTTGAAGGTTGGTGATGGGTTGGACTTCGCGCGCTTTGAGGAAGAGAATATTGCCAGCGGGGGCGACTTCCCATGCGACGCTGTTGCCAATGGCGACATGCGCAATTTCTTCATTGGCAGAAAATTCTATTTGGACCGATGAGCGGATGGAGCCAATAATTTTTGTGACATTATAAGCATCATAATTGATGAAGCGAATGCGGCTATCGCTCGGCGCGCGGGTGGGAAAAACACTGGCGTTACTCCAAGGTGTAGGAGAAAGGGCGAGGAAGCTTAGAATAAGAAAAAGGATTTTTTTTGTCATGATCAGTTGACCACTTCCGGATCAGTTCTATATTCATTAACAATAAACCCAAGAGGATTTATCAGACGATTTTGGACAGAGATAGGGGCGTTGATGTATTCGAAGGAGAGCGTTGCAACCCAATGAGTAATGAATTCTTTGTTGTTTTCATTGTCACGGATTGTTCTGTAGTAACGCACTTGAGCAACATCTTGATTGATGAAGGAGATTGATTTTATCGTTATTGTAACGGTGGCGTGTTTATAGAGAATTTGGGGGCTTTGTGGATTTCTTGCGCCGTACCAGCTGGCAAATCTTTCCTGTTCTTCAGGGGAAGAGAGGAGAGAGACAGTTTCGAAGTTGTGTTGTACTTCTTCTGTGGCAAAGCCTTCACGCGAGCGGACGTATTTTGCGGCAAAATAGCGTGTGATGGCTTCATCCACATTGGTGGGTCCTTCTTTTAAGGCTTCCACGACTTCTGTGATACCGGTTGAATTGTCCACACGGATGACAAAAGGCTCTACGGTTTTAAGCGGTGTGAGGGTGATGACCGCGAGTGAGGAGATGAGCGCGACGATAACGGATATCGCGGCAATCGTGAGGGAGGCGCGGGTTGTGCGTCGTGCTGCTAACATGCGATCTTGATCAAAAGAGCGCGCTTCAGCGATGTATTGTTCTACGTCTTTTTCTTTCATGCTTTTTGCCCGCAATTTTTGTAAGATCTTATTTCCTCATCCGTTAACTTTTGTGCCAGAAGCATTTCCAGCTTTCCCTCTTTTTTGGGTGAGGGGGTGGTGTTGTTACTGATGATGATGGGGGTGGGTGTTGGTTTTTTCCCTTCCCAATTCCACATGGATCGGTTGAGTGGACGTTTAGAATATCCATCACACTTTGGAAGTGACTTCAGTGTGTGTGATGAAGACATACAGCCACTGAGAAAGAGAAAAGGTAAAATAACCCCAATTTTTTTTAACATTTTCCTATTATCCTTTCCCAAACAGTTTCTTTGCTATTTGTTTCATAAATTTTTCTAACTTTTGAGCAGCTTTCCCAGCCGTTTTTACTGTGTCTGCTCCTAATTTTGTTGCTCCCGTAAGGGATGCTCCCCCAGAGGCTAAAGCGGATGCAATGTCAGGTAAATGGGAGAAAAGGTAAATCCCCCCAATACCAACAACCAAGAACTGAATTAAAGTAGTGAAGATATTGTCAACACCTCCTGAAAAAACTTTCATTGAAATGTTAACATATAAACCACCAAGCAGCACGACTAACACATATAAAATGACGAAGTTTGCAACTTGCCCTAACCATGCTTCTGTGAATTTTCTGGTTGAGGAAAACATATAGAGGCTTATGAAGAGTGGTCCGATTGATAGGACAAGAAACAAACCCAATTTAGCAAATAATGAAACAACAAAACCGACTAGACAAAAAAAGGTAGCAGCAACTAGGCAGATAAAACCAGCAATCCATGTCGCAATAAACATCCCCATTTGAGTCAGCCCTGTGTACTTGTTTGCGGCGTCCAAAACCTGTGCTCCAGCTTTGTTTATCATGTTATCCCATACATTTTGATCTACATGTGCTCCTTGGGTGACATTTGAAATGGCATTCGGCAGATCATGGAAAAATATACCACTGACCCACTCATTATAAAAAGCAGCGTTTGTGGCTAGTGAAACAACAATGCCGAGTTTAAAAGTTGTCACTATAAATTCCCATAAGGGCATGGAAGAGCGCCCATAGATGATATTGTAGCCCATAAATATAATGTAAATTGTACAAGACAGTTTAAGCGGAGCACTTAAAGACGATGCAAGATTACCAATGACATCATTCATTGTCTCTGTGAGGGGCTCCATCAACATATTGTCGATATAAGAAAATATGCCTTTGCTGTCTACTGCCATTTAAATGCTCCGCTCTTCATTATGTCTTAATTATTATTCTGTTGTTCCTCTTCCGCGCGTAGTTTTGCTCTTTCTTCAGCTAATCTTTTCTGATTCTTTTCTCTCATTTTTTTTACTCTGGCTCTCATTTCAGCTATATCTTCTTCTTCTCTTTTACGATTTTCTTCTGCAATTTTACGACTTCTTTCTGCTGCTTGTGCCTGACGTTCCTTATCAAGTTCTAAAAATGCTAACCGCATGTTTTCACAATTTTTTGAAGTCCCTGCAAATCCACATCTAGCATCCCACTCTAAGCGTAATTTTTCATCTTTTTTAAATTCAGCGACGCTATAGGTTTTTTCACAGCCAGCAGCGATGAGTCCTGTGCCAAGTAGCAATGTTGTTATGAGAACTTTATTCATCAATATTTCCCCTTTTTCCTTTCAGTTTTACAAGGTTTGAGCACAATTTTTAAATTATGCTAGGTTATCGGTTTTTTATAACCAGTGATGATAAATCTAGGGCAGTGACATAATGTTGCCATAAATGTAATATAAAATGCATGTAAGTGTTTAGCTTGAGCAGCTAAAGCGCAATAGCTATGTGCAGAGGTATTGTCTGTTGCCTCTGTAAGGGGATTCACCAACATATCATCTATATCAGTGAATATGCCTTTGCTGTCTATTGCCATTTAGATGCTCCACTCTTTATTTCTTATTTTTATAATTTAATTATTATCTTGTTTTCGCTTAGCTTCTCTTTTAGCACGTTCTCTTGCTTCTTGTTCTTCCTCAGCACGCTCTTTTGCTTCTTGTTCAGCTAATATTTTTTTAGTCTCTGCTTCCATTTTTTTAAGTCTGGCTCTCATTTTAGCCATATCTTCTTCATCTCTTTTGCGATTGTTCTCTTCCGCTTGACGCTCTCTTTCTGCTGCTTGTGCTTGACGTTCCTTATCAAGTTCTAAAAATGCTAACCGCATGTTTTCACAATTTTTTGAAGTTCCTGCAAATCCACATCTAGCATCCCACTCTAGGCGTAATTTTTCATCTTTTTTAAATTCAGCAACGCTATAGGTTTTTTCACAACCAGCAGCGATGAGTCCTGTGCAAAATAGCAATGTTGTTATGAGAACTTTATTCATCAATATTTCCCCTTTTTCCTTTCAGTTTTACAAGGTTTGAGCACAATTTTTAAATTATGCTAGGTTATCGGTTTTTTATAACCAGTGATGATAAATCTAGGGCAGTGACATAATGTTGCCATAAATCTATTGTACAGTCTGTAAGGTTCTTTAAGTTGAGCAGCTAAAGCGCAATAGCTATGTGCAGAGGTATTGTCTGTTGCCTCTGTAAGGGGCTCCATCAACATATCATCTATATCAGTAAAAACGCCTTTGGTTACTATTGCCATTTAGATGCTCCGCTCTTCATTGTGTCTTAATGGTTATTTTGTTGTTCTTCTGCTGCGCGTTCTTTTGCTCTTCGTTCTTCTTCCGCGCGCTCTTTTGCTTTTTGTTCAGCAAGGAATTTTTGATTCTCTTCTCTCATTTTTTTAATTCTGGCTCTCATTTCAGCTATATCTTTTTCATCTCTTTTGCGATTTTCTTCTGCAATTTTACGGCTTCTTTCTGCTTCTTTTGCCTGACGTTCTTTCTGAAGTTCTAAAAATGCTAACCGCATGTTTTCACAATTTTTTGAAGTTCCTGCAAATCCACATCTAGCATCCCACTCTAGGCGTAATTTTTCATCTTTTTTAAATTCAGCGACGCTATAGGTTTTTTCACAGCCAGCAGCGATGAGTCCTGTGCCAAGTAGCAATGTTGTTATGAGAACTTTATTCATCAATATTTCCCCTTTTTCCTTTCAGTTTTACAAGGTTTGAGCACAATTTTTAAATTATGCTAGGTTATCGGTTTTTTATAACCAGTGATGATAAATCTAGGGCAGAGACATAATCTTGCCATAAATCTATTGTACAATCTGTAAGGTTCTTTAAGTTGAGCTGCTAAAGCGCAATAGCTATGTGCAGAGGTATTGTCTGTTGCCTCTGTGAGGGGCCCCATCAACATATTGTCTATCTTAGTGAATATACCTTTGCTTTCTACTGCCATTGAGATGCTCCGCTCTTCGTTGTGTATTTTTATAATTTAATTATTATTTTGTTCTTTCGCTTTTTTTTCTTCATCAGCACGCTCTTTTATCCCAAATGTAGCGTTCCATATTTCTTTAGCTTTTGCCTGACGTTCTTTCTCAAGTTCTAAAAATGCTAACCGCATGTTTTCACAATTTTTTGAAGTTCCTGCAAATCCACATCTAGCATCCCACTCGAGGCGTAATTTTTCATCTTTTTTAAATTCAGCGACGCTATAGGTTTTTTCACAGCCAGCAGCGATGAGTCCTGTGCCAAGTAGCAATGTTGTTATGAGAACTTTATTCATCGATATTTCCCCTTCTTTTAATAATGTTATAATAATTTTTATGGATCAAAATTATTATCGCGTTTTTGTTGTGCTCTATTTTTTTCATACTCAGCGTTTCTTTTAGCTTCTTCTTCTTGTTGTTTTTTCTCCCATTCTTCTCTACGTTTACGATTTTCTTCGTCAATTTTTGCCCGACGTTCTTCATGAATTTGATGAGAGGCTAATCGTGCATTTTGGCAGTTTTTCGAATTTCCTGAAAATCCACATCTCACCGCCCATTCTTTAAGTAATTTTTCATCTTTTTTAAATTCTGCGACGCTATAGGTTTTTTCACAGCCAGCAGCCATAAGCCCTGTGCCAAGTAGCAATGCTGGTATGATGATCTTGTTCATGATTAGTGATTGTCCTGTTGTTGTTGTTCTGCGCGCTCTTTTGCTTCTTTTTCAGCTTTAGCTCGTTCTCTCGCTTCTCGTTCGGCTCTTCTTTTTATTCGCTCAGCGTCTTCTTTATCCCTAAGTTCCTTTAATTTTTTATCCAAGTCTTCTGCGGCTTTACGCTGTCTCTCTCCAGCTTTTTCTCGATATTCCTTATCAAGTTCAGCTACTGCTAATCTTAGGTTTTCACAATTTTTTGAGGTTCCTGCAAATCCACATCTAGCATCCCACTCGAAGCGTAAATTTTTATCTTTTTTAAATTCTGCGACGCTATAGGTTTTTTCACAGCCAGCAGCCATAAGCCCTGTGCAAAGCAGTAATGCTGGTATGATGATTTTATTCATGATTAATGACTGTCCCCTTGTTTTTCAGATTTTTGCTGCTCATCATTTGTAGAGCCAAAACCTTCCCATTTCTTACGGGTTTCAAATTCAGCTTGCTCTGCGTTTTTACAATTTTTCGACTTAAGATCCCCTGATGTCAAACATTTCACGAGTACTTCTTCCATCAGTTTTTTGTCTTTTTTTAATTCTTCTACGCTGTAGGTTTTTTCACAGCCAGCAGCCATAAGCCCTGTGCAAAGTAGCAATGTTGTTATGATGATCTTGTTCATGTTCAAGCCCCTCTTTTTTTACCCTTTATTGACCACGCATTTTTTGGGCTAAATCTTTGGTTCGTGCCTTAAATTCTTCCATTTCACGTCTTTCTGCCGCTTTATCTTCTGCTTGTTGAATCATCGCGGCGGCTTGCATTTGGAGAACTTGTGTTTGCAGTCTTGCTTGTATTGCTTCTAGTTTTGCTTGAATGCTTTGAATTTCACCAGCCTTTTCAGTGTTTCCAAGTTTATCGAGAAGCTTGTTAATCTCTTTTTGCGTTTCACTGGCTTCTTCGTAGACATCTTGGCCTTTTGCTGCTTGTCCGACTGTGCGCTGTTCGGCTTTTTTTACTTCCTCTGCGTAAAAAGCATCCACCGCTTCTTTTGATCCTGCTCCGCCTGAGGGCTCTTTATATTTAAGCTCTTCTTGCCATTTTTGTGCGTTTTTGCTGCTGCTCCCGCCGCCGCCGCCACTGCCCATCGATTGTTGAAAGTGGTTAAAGTCAGAAGGCAGAGCGCCATTGCTTCCTTGCTTGTTAAACATTTCTTTCAATGCCGAAATGTCAGGCTTGGCATTTAAGGAGCTATAGAGTTGTTTCATTTGCTCAAGTTGACTTTCTAATTTTTTAACTTGCGCCATGTTTTCCAGCAGTATTTTATAATCAAAGGGACCACCTCCAAGTGCATTTGCTTGAGGGCTAAAAGAAATTGCGCAAAGCGCTGTTGCCAATAAAAGTTTTTTCATTGTTTTGACCTTTCTTGGAAAATAGGAAGCCATTTATCTGGAGATGTCCCAACTTCTTCCATAATGGTTTCGAGAAGTTCAATGTTTTTCGTGGTGCCGCTTAAAATGGCTATTTCATCATCAAAACCCCGTAAATTCAGTTCTGCTACCACAGAACTTTGTCCTTGTTTGATGAGAAAACGCCGTGACTCTCGGCTTAATTCTGTTTGTATCAGGTTAAACTCTCGGTCTGATAATTTAAAACCCTCTACATAATCCGCGTGGTTCCCCTTTTGATTGGGAAAATAAACCTGGGTGGGACATTGCTCTATAATGGTGTGGGCTATCGTCGAATTAATCGCATCTTTGGGAGATTGCGTGGCAAACAACATCAAACCATTTTGCTTCCGAATGGTCTTTAGCCTATCTTGCGCAAAGGCTTTAAAGGAATCATCCTCTAGCGCTTTCCAAAACTCATCAATGACAATGATAATACGACGCCCGTCAATCAGAGACAGAATCCTATGAAAGAGATACATCATTAATGGTGGACGAATTTCGTCATTGTCCAAAAAATCCGTCATATCATAACCAATAAATTTGGCATCAATCCCTATGTCATCATCAGGATTGTCAAATACCCACCCTAAAGCATTGCCTTTACACCATCGCTCTAAACGCCCCGCTATCCCCTCCCTGTGCGTGGTGTCAAAAAACATTTGTAAAGCCGATATGGTCCGTTGCTCTTGAGGGAGCAAGGCAAGTTGGTCAACCGCAGAAGCAATATCTTGCCTTTCCGACTCACTAATCTTTTGACCCTCAGCAGAAACAAGCTTGGTAATCCATTGACGTAAAAAAACCCTATCAGCTGGATTGCTATAATCTAAACCTTTTAAGGGCGCTATCCCCGTCGGCTTGCCGTTTTTTAAGGGCATATACGTGCCGCCACCCGCTCTGACAAAAAGCTCTGCTCCACGATCCTTATCAAAAAACACCATATTGGGATCATGCTTTTGAAGTTGCGCGAGTAAAAAATTAACAATAACCGTTTTACCAGAACCAGACGGACCACAGACAAAGGTATTGCCTAAATCACCAAAGTGAAAGTTAAAATAAAACGGCGAACCTGCTGAAGTCTTCATTAAGGCTACCGCTGGTCCCCACACATTGCCATCTATTTTGCCAACCGGAAAAGAATGAAAAGGTGAAAGCGCTGCATAATTGCGGCTGGTTATCGCGCCAGAGCGGGTGCGATAGGCATAATTGCCAGGCAATTGTGCCCACCATGCCGCCGCTAACCCTAAATCCTCCCGCGCAATAACAGCACCACCATCTGTCAGACGAGAACGCGCTTTGGCAAGATTATCCGCTAACTCTTGTGGCTCATCGGCAAAAACCGCTAACGATAAATGATGCTCCCCTAAAACAAAACGATTCGATTCAAGATCATCAAGCGCATCATCCAGCTCCATGATTTGTGAGCCCGCACGATCTCCGGCATTGACCATCTGGTTTTGTTTGCGACCCATAATCTGCTTGGCAGCATTTTTGCTCTTGAAAATAAAAGATTGCGTAAAAATAAACTCAAAGGGAAGCGTTAAAAGACCATCCGCCATGCCTACTCTGGTTTTGGCTGGATACTCTTTCCAACCAAACATGCCAGCAAAACGCTGGCCCGCTTCGGTGCGTATTTCTATGACTTCTTTCCCAAAAATCAGACGGTCTGAATAAACAGTCGACGCTATCGTCCCCCATGTCAACGGTATGCGTTCACGACGACCGCCTACCAGTTGGTGAATAAACTCACTTTGCTGCGAATAAATAATGCCTTCATGTTCATAAAGACTTAATCTTCTTGCGCCATAACGCTCTAAATTTTGAATGACATCTGTCGTAATATCTTCAAGCTTGCGAATCGATTCTTCATCAACTTCCGTTTTTTCTTGCTTGGCTTTGCCTAACCGTTTGAAAAATTCTGCTAATTTATCCGTCTTATCAACGTGTGGATTCCACAAAATTGAAAGATAAAGCTCATTGCGATAAAGATCCTGTGAAACCATCCGTTCACGATATTTATCATCTAGCTGCTTGGCAAATGCCGATCTAAAAGTGCCATCCGGATAGACCGTTTCACGCTTTCGGATAATATGGCTATAAAGCGCAATCCGTTCATCGGCAATGTTCTTAAACAGATTGTTGAGCTGTTCGTGAAGCACGTTCAGATCAATAATATCCGCTGTCTCAAAGTTAATGCCTTCAAGTTTAACAACCATCATGAGCGCGCGTGAATCCAGTGCAATGACATGCTTGTTTACATGGCGCACGTAAGGGATGATCGCCTCTGGCTGCTTTTCACGCTTGCGCTCTGCTGTTTTCATTTTAATTCCTCATAATTACGAATTAATCGTAATGGAGAAATACTTCCTCCACCCCATAGACTAGAATTTCTGGCAAAAATAGTTGTCTTTTGCCATGTTAGAAGAATACGAAATTTGTTATGGTCATGTTTTAGGATTTCCTTGAATATGAAATGGATGGCAATACCAATGGTTAAAAGAAAAATATTGCCTGCCATAATAAACAATATCATCGATCCTATTCCATTTAATCCCATAGCTTCCACCGTCACGCCCGCAATCATTGCAGGGCGTGTGCAAGCAAGAAATAACGTATCCTCCGTTAGCTTCTCATGCTCTTTCATGATTTTTGAAAATGCTAGAGTACGTTAATTAAGCTTTAAGCATTGATACGATTTGCGATGCACCAAAGATTATGCCAATGCCAACACAAACAAAAAATGCCTTACGCATTTCAACATAACCAGCAATCCATGCAAGCCCAATACCCGCAACCGCAATCGTTGCTATCGATATGGCAATAGGTCCGTTTAAAGTGTCAACTATTTTTTGAAGTGCAGTTTCAACTTTTCCGAAGCCTTCTGCAAATGCTGGATCACTGAGCGCAAGGAAAGCAATAAAAAGCATCAAGACTGTGGTTAGCCATTTCTTTTGAGTATTGGATAAAGTATAGTTTTTTAAGGTGCGTTCACAACTGAACGAATTATTCATGTTTTTCATGAAAATTTCCCCGCTTTATGTTTAAGTTAATCATAAAATTAATATTTAATATTAATCAAACATCCTATAAATGAAAAAAATATTTTTTTCTATTGATAAATTAACAATATTTAATTTTTTTCTCGCTTAATTAACAGTAAAATACAGTAATATTCAAAATGATAATTTTTAAACAGTTTCGATCCGTTTCTAAATATATTGTCTTAATTTGTCTTATTGTTTTGGGATACTTTTATTTGAGTGAAAATAATGAACAGATTATTCAAACGTTTTCTTTAAAAGGACCAGAAAAGCTAAGAGAGAAAACAGTTCAAAATCCAAAGTCACAATTGAAAGATGATGTGAACCAACAAAATATAAACCAACAAAATGGTGCTTTGCTCCAACAGCCATTGGCTTCACAATTTTATGAAGAAAATGTTCCCGTCTATTCCGGTGCTATAGAGGTCACAAGTGGTGTGACCTTTAAAATGATCACACCAACAGATGATGGATGGAGAAAAAGAATCGTGCGCAATATCCGCCTCTATGGTGTGGAAACCTGCGAAGTGCGGCAATTCGCCTCACGCAATGGTGTTAAGTGGCCCTGTGGGGCTTTTGTCACGGCGTGGCTGGTCTCAAAAACAATCGATAAAAATGTGACTTGTCGGCAAACCCGTGTCATTAAACAAATTCATTATGCTCAATGTTTTGTGGATGGAGTGGATCTTGCACGCTTAGGCCTTGCAGAAGGATTGATGGTTTTGACAAAAGATCAACATAACTTCCCATCTCCCGCAGACTATAAAAACTTACAATCGACCGCTCAAAAAGAAAAAAATGGCTTGTGGTCAAGCCAATTTCAACAACCAGAAGATTGGCGAAGAGAACACGGAAGCTATAATCCCATTGACCATAATTGATATTGACCATAATTGATCAAGCGTCCTCTTCAGTGCTGTTTACAATAAAGACAATATGCCACAACAAGCCTTAACAGCTTTAAAGTTGATCACAAGCGTCATAGATCTTGATGGATAACTCTCGTCATGGAAAAAAGGCTTATGAAAAAATAGACAAAAGCAAAACTAAAAACCCTTTATCTTCAAAAAACACTGCATTGCTTAGATCTTTTACCTGAAGCATTCTCTAATACTGCTATGTTCGTGAAAAATGGTGTGTGCATTCTGAAAGGGATTTCTTCTTAAAACCGTTTGAAGAAGCTAAAAAAAACACGAAATAAAAAGGTGCTTTCTTTTACAATAAAGAAAGCACCGGGGGGGGGATAGGATCACAGTCTTACATATTTTCATCTAAAAGGCGGTCTTTTTTATCTTTTTTCCACAGAAAATACGTTGCTAGTCCGAGAATGGGCACACCCAATTTGGCAAAAGGAAGATGTTGACTGAGAACAGCAAGGCTGGAAACAGTCGCATCTGTCATCAGTTTGTGGCGTTGTTCTTCGGTCTTTTTTTGTTGGTCATAGCGTTGATAAACCTTCAGAATCCTGTTGATCATGAGTGCTAATCCGGCAAGAAAAAGCCAAATTAAAAACATGATACTGGCGGCAAAAAGAGGCTTCATAACGGTACATAACCCAAGAAAACCAATCATACATAAAAAAAGCAACGCCATGAATAATGAAATGCCAATAAACCCACAGCAAATTGCTTGAAGGCGCACTTGCTTGACAGTGCTTTTTAGTCCTCCACCGACAAGATGGTTTAAAAGAGGAGCGATAAACTTATGCATTGCTTAACGACGCAGTAACTGAGAAAGAATAAAACCAACGCCTGCTGCAAACAAAACGCTTTTGCCAGGATTTTTACGAACACATTGATTCATGGTTTGTTCAAAATCACTGATTTTGTCTTTTGCTTGAGACATGAGGTCTTCACTACTTTCTTTTGCTGAGTGATATAGTTTTTCCGCTTTGTCTTTGGCCGCATTGAATTTTTTAGCACCAAGATCTGTCAGTGTGGAGGTCATCCCTGAAATTTCATGACGTAACGTTTCTAATTGTCCCTGGAGCTCGTTTTGTAGATCTTTTTCTACGGCAGTTTTATTTTTTTGTGTTGTTTTGTTCTTGTTCATGATGTTCTTTCCCTCTCTTGTATAGTGGTGTTTGCTGTGTTCATCGTAATCATTTGCATTGGAGTGAAAATTTTTACTGCTGGGGTAACGCCAAAAATGTTTTTTGGTTCCTTGTCTTTTTGTGCAATTTAAAATTGTTTTAGGCATTGCAAGCTATTCAGCACCATTTCCCAGCTTCTCGTGGTGTAAGTTTTGTTAAAGAGGCACCTTGAGACTTGGTTTTTAGGACTTGTGATAGGTAAAAAAATAGGCGTCTGGCGATTTTGCTGGAGAAATTTTGCATGAGAAGTCATGACAGTTTTAGGCTTTTTGAAACAGAGAAGAGAAAATAATATTGCTTGCTCTTTTCTTGTAGGTCTTTAGAGTGCTCAAGGAGTATCTCTATGATCCTTTTTGTCTGTTTAAAAGAATGTGGCGTTTTAATTGTGAGAAGAGGATTTTAGAGAATTGTTTTTTAAAGAAGCGAAGATCGTTTTCTTTAAGTGTTCCATCTTTCCTGTTTATCTCGTATAAATTATCTCTTGCGGGCAGATGTTTTGTTCTCTTTATTTAAGAGCGGTTTAATTGAGAAAAGCTTGCGATATGAGGGGCTTACTCAATAGCAATGATGATAAATTATTCTTAAAAGTCAATGTGCTATAAGTAGATAAGATGATGCGTTGTTTGTACACATTGAGATATCGTATGGGGGGAAATATCGTAGGGGAGATTTCTGATAAGTCTATCATTTTGACAAATTTACGCAGTAAAGCGATTTAAGTAAGATAAACTTGTGAAGGGGTATAAAAAAATTTCTTGAGTGATTTTGCTAGGGGCAAAGAGAATTTAGGGAATAAAACTATACTTGATTTATCAAGTTTTCTTTCTTAAGAGGAATGCGGAAGTGACGTTGAAGTGGCGGTGTGGAATAGGGGTGCTCTGCGGGTTAACGATTCAGCGCATAAAGAAGATTAAGACCACGAGAGTTGTGAGACAGAAATGGAATCTGAAACAGTCCCTTTAGAGAAGAGTTCTGCTATATTGGCAGGGCATGATTTTTCACCTTTTTCTATGTTTATGGCTGCTGATTGGGTGGTGAAAGCTGTTATCGTTCTTTTGTTGCTTGCTTCTTTGATATCTTGGACAATTGCTTTTGTGAAAATTATTGAGATCACTGTGGCAAAACGACGCGTGCGTCATGAGCTCCGATTGGTTCTAAACGCTCAGACTCTCACGCGTTTGGCGGCGAGCTTAAAAGAAAGCAAAGGGGCAGGGGTGTTTTTTCTCAAAGAAGTGCTTAAAGAGGTCTATCTTTCGACACAAGAGGTTCATTTTGTTGCTCCTGAAGGAACAAATGAAAGCTCTGCTGAGAGAACAAATCCAAAGAAAAGTGCACAAACGCTTGAAGATATTCTCTTTTATGAGGAAAACGATCAATATGGAAATGTTTCTCGTGATGGTTATGTCCGCGATGTTCATGAGGGTTTAAAGGAAAGGGTTCATTCGATTTTATCGCGCTGCTTGCTGGCTGCGACACGACGTGTTGCCTGTGGAAGCGCTGTTCTTGCAACCATTGGCGCCATTGCGCCCTTTGTGGGGCTTTTTGCAACAGTTTGGGGAATTATGAATTCTTTTATTGGGATTGCGCAATCGCAAACAACGCGGCTTGATGTGGTTGCTCCTGGAATTGCTGAAGCCTTATTTGCAACAGCGATTGGGCTTTTTGTAGCGATTCCCGCCGTGGTGATGTATAATAGTCTTATGCGTGCTTTGAATGGCTATCGCAGTGATTTAGGTGATATCGCGGCTGCTCTTGAAAGGCTCTTGAGTCGTGAACTTGATCGACAAAAACAACAGAAAAGTCATAAAAAATGAAAGCAAGCTTTAATGATGATTTTGATCTCGATGAGAGTGGGTTGCACAGTGAAATTAATGTGACCCCTTTTATTGATGTTGTGTTGGTGTTGCTGATTGTTTTTATGGTTGCTGCTCCCTTGGCAACATCTGTCATTCCTGTTCAGCTTCCTTCGATTACTCAAGCGCCTTCAGTGGTTCAACCTGATGAGCCCCTTTATGTTACTTTGCAAAAAGATCATTCTCTTTACATTGGCGATCATCTTATAGAACAAGCTGCCTTGAGGGAAACTTTGTTGAGGGAAACCAAGCAAAATTTAGAAACAAAAATCTTAATCAAAGCCGATAGTGAAATTGATTATGGCATTGTCATCGATTTATTAAACCAAATACGCATGGCTGGATATGGGAAAATCGGTCTTGTTGGATTGCAAAATTCTCCCAACCTTGCCGCAAAAGATGGGGGCAATCATAAAACAGCAGATGGAGCAAATGGATCTGTTGTGACAGATGGTGCTATTGAGAGAGCGGGGACTAACGTGGTCGGGCATGTGGAGGCTGTAACAACCAGTACTGTGGAAAACGCTCATATTTCTGGAACAGTTTCTGCTCCGTGATAAAAAATGTCTGATAAAAAAATAGCTTTGTTGAAGGAAGCAAAGCAACTTCATCAAAGGCATAAAGTGAAATTGATGAGGGGCAGTGTCATCGATTGATGCAACCAAAGATGTATGCGCTGGATAGCATAAAATCAGTCTTATTCGGATTATAAAACGCTCTCAATCTTGCTCTGCTAACGGACAAGAGACTTGGGGTGTGATGGTGGAAAATTGATCATGCGCCACTCTTATGGCATTTGAATTGCTTATTTTACAAGACAAGGAATTTTTCTTAAATCCAATCAAGAGGAGGTGTCTTTCGGATCATCACACTCAATCGTCCTTGAGGGGGAGGAGCATGTGAGGGATGTGCGGGCATGTGGAGGCTTGTGCTTTTAAATGAGATACGTGGAAGAGGATGCGTGCTTTAAAAGCCTTAAGTGATCAAGGAAAGACGATTGAAATAAGGGCATATCTTACGTGCAAAGGTTTTTGTTTCTCTAAGGGCTGCATGTCAATCAAGACGAGCAGAACGCGCTGTTGCGTCGTGGAAAATTTTCATTATTGATAACGTCACGGGGTCGTGAATGTTGAGAAGGGACGTGAGAGGAGAAAGGATGTAGGGCTTTGTGCGTTTGATTAAAAGGTGAAAGCCTTGGGCATCAATGGGCGCTGCTTTGCTTTAAAAGCTCCAGAAACCTCAAAAATCAAGAGTTCTTAAATAAGAATACATCAAATCAATTCCTCAAGCTGTTCCGATGTCAGTATTATGATGACGCACTACGTAAAGGATTTCCCAATTCCAAGGGGACTCGCAAAAAAATCAAGGGATTAAGAAGTAAAAAAACCTTTAAAATGAGCCTTGTGTTGCTTTAAAAGCAGATTTTTGTCGTGTTTTTAAGTATGCCCTGTAGAACCAAAACCTCCTGTTCCACGGCTCTCTGCATGACTTTGGTTGTCTTCTTGCGCTGGTTCAATGGCGCAAACAGTGACTTTTGTGACGGGGGCGATGACGGTTTGGGCAATGCGCATGCCTCGTTCAATAGAAAAGTCTTCCTGACCACAATTAATGAGCAGAACTTTGACTTCGCCACGGTAATCACTATCAATCGTTCCTGGGGTATTGAGGCAGGTGATGCCGTGTTTTAAAGCGAGACCAGAGCGTGGGCGTATTTGCGCTTCATACCCTGGGGATAAATGAAAAATAAGACCCGTTGGAATAAGAGCACGCTGCCCTGGTGAAAGGACGAGCGTTTCTTCTTCTCCAAGGGCGGCGCGTAGATCAAGCCCTGCAGAACCCGCTGTCGCGTAATGAGGAAGTTCTAAACCTTGTCCGTGTGCAAGAATCTCGACGGATAAAGTCACGCAGTGTGAAGATTTTGAAGAGACACAATTTTCTTGCTTGTTGAGTGGTGCGTTGGTTTCAGTATGCGACATGATCAAGGCATTTCCAAAATATGAGGTCTAGAAAAAAGGGTACTTTAACAAAAGATATTCATAAAACAAGTCGATAAAAGTTTTTTAAAGAAGGTTGTCCCCAGAGCTTGGTTATGATCTCTTGTTCATCCAGAATACGCTAAAGTATACACATCCCAAAGCACCATAAGAATCTTTTTAATAAAGGGATTGCCAATGATGATTTGATGCCCGTTAAAAGGGACGCGCTATGGGAGAGCTCAATTATATTCGAGATCGAAAGGATAGGGGTGCGCGTTTTTAAATACTGCCGATAAGAATCCCTGTGGCAAAAACCAGAGCTCCCCCAATGATGACTTGTAAAGAGGCGCGCCAAAAAGGGGTCGACATGTATTTGTTCTGGATCCAGACAATAGCGCCGAGTTCGAAAAAAACAATGATACAGGCAATTACTGTTGCGACATAAAAAGAATTGATCAAATAGGGAAGCGTATGACCTAAGCCCCCTAATGTTGTCATAATGCCGCTGGCAAGACCTCTTTTCAAGGGCGAACCACGCCCTGACAATTTGCCATCATCATGGGCGGCTTCTGTGAAACCCATTGAAAGTCCCGCTCCAATGGAAGCTGAAAGCCCGATCAAAAATGTTTGATGTGTTTCTCCCGTGGCAAAAGCGGCAGCAAAAATGGGCGCAAGGGTGGAGACAGAGCCATCCATTAATCCGGCAAGACCTGGTTGAATCCATGTCAAAAGCGTTTGTTTTTCCGCTTTCGAGGGCTTTTTTATGGTGTGATTTGCTGCTGCTTTTTTAGGAGAGGGTTGGCTCTCCTTGCTTTTTATAAAAGAAGTTTGTTTACATAATCCATCCGCCGTGTGCGCACGATTATGGCAAGAAAGACACAAAAGTTGCTTATAATTTTCAAGCTCTTGAATCCCCATAGCGGCAAAAACCGCTGCTTCTTTAGAGGAATAAGGCTCTAGCGCTTTTGCATATTTTAAATAGAGCGCTGCTTGTTTCTCTTTTACTCTGAGCGCTTGAAGGAGCATTCTTTGTGCCGAACGAAAGAACAGAGCTTTACGCTGTACAAATGAAAAAAACGATTTCAACATTCTCTGTTCCTTTGCACTTTAGAATAATTCTAAAAGATGAAGAAAAATAAACTGAAAGTCAACCTAAAAGTTACAAACTGAAAAAATGCAAAAAGGTTGCAGTGAGAAAAAAAGAATGTGCGGACGCCATGAAAGTAAAGCTGGCCAATCAATAAAGGAGATTTATCCAAGGGGAGGGGTGAGGAGCTGCCCGTGAAAAAATTGAGAGAAAATAGGCTTTATTTTGCTAAAGAAGCGTTGCAATAGAGCATTCCAATTATTGTACGAGAGTTAATGGATTTAAGCTCGGAAATCTATGGAAAGAAATAAGCCAGCTCCGTCATTTAGTTGATCGTTCAAAAGACGATAAAAAACTTTTTGAAATTTGAGATCATTCTAAAAAAAAGACCTTGTCTCAAGGGAACCAAGTTCCTTTTCGTAAGGATGTTCGTGAAGAGTAGAGCAGTAAGGCATCCATGAAGTAAGATAAATTCCCTATAAATTCCGTTGTGTCTTCTCCTCTTGATGCTTCATAAACCGGTACCATGACACCTGCTTAGTCCCCAATGTTTGCGACAGTCTTTAGCAGCGTTTATTCTCGGCATTTTTATTGGATCGTTTTACATTCCGCATCGCGTTTTAAGTGTAAGCCAGTTCCCTTATGATATTAGCATTGAGGTGGATTTGTTCGCGTCTAACAAATTATCTTTTGTGCTGTGATTGGAATTTGTTTGAAAGGTTGGAGTGTATCAATGAGAGATATATATTTGTTTGATCACGCATGAAAATTAATGCTTTATGAAGGATCATTTATCGCCTTTTTATTTGCCTTATATCTTGCATGAAAGCCCCAAATTCAGTAGGATTCTCTCACTTCAAAACTTCTTATATTGAATCAATTAAAATCATTTGTTTGTGAATCACGAGAAGGGAAATGTTGTGGACCACTTAAAAAGTGTAATAAATTCGGGAGGAAGTGCATAATCTCTGTGTATTGAGGGAGATTGTTCTTAGCATTTTGAAAAAAAACGGTAAGTTTCGTAGAAAAAAGCGGGGAAATACATGGAAATTGATAAATGCTTGGAATTGTGGCGGCTTCTTGAAAAACTAACAATACTGCAGGCAGCGCTTTTAATAGCTGGTTTGAATCCTATCACATGTACAGTTATTGAGACACCTTACCCAGAAGATAGTGTTATTTACGAAGATGGCAATGTCGTATCTCGAGAGAGTACTGTTGTATTCCATATTGCTTATAATGCCATCGTTCAAGCAGGACACAGCAGTCGGTTAATAATAGAATGGGTTGAGAATAGTATTCTAGGTTTTATAAATGAATCTTCCTCATATGTTCTCGTTGAAGATTTAAAAAGATGGCTTTTATTACGTGGTCAGCGCCCTGCATTTTTCTTTCCTAAGAATGATTTTGACAATATTAAAGATCACAAATATGCGTTTCAAGATCCAAATCATCCACACTATGCTCCAAAGCTTGCAGCTGTTGTTGCAGCATGGGAAGTGGTGCACGAGGCTGCACCAAATAAAAGTGTTAAAGCAACGCTTGCAGAATGGCTGCAGGAGAATGCCAATCAATATGATTTACGCGATAAGAAAAGTGGTAAGTTAAAAAACGATGTCATTGAGCAGCTTGCAAGCGTTGCTAATTGGGATCCTACCGGAGGGGCTCCAAAAACAAAAGCTAGCGTTTCTTTATCAGAAAAAAAAGAAACTAAAAAAAGTGATAATTCTGTTTGTTCTGCGTCTGTTAATAATTCAGAAATACCTTTCTAGGGGGGAGGTTTAAGCTATCCTCCCCTAGATTATAACTAATTGTTTTTACATAAGAAAATATTTTATCGTGTTTCAATGGTTGTTTAGAGGGGGAAAAATAGACATTGTTAGGCAGTAAAATTTACCCTCTCGTTTTCGTAACTTACCCTTCTATTTTTGTTTGATTTTTTTGGGCATTGTTCTCCGTATTCATAATTACGGATAAAAACATGAAAATATTGTCTTTTTTCACAGTGCGCAAAAGTGCAAAAAATTCTCAAGGAAATATACCGATGAATGGATCGATATTGGAGCAGCCTGTGGCGGATGAGGTGGTGCGCAAATCATTTAGAGGGAGCGTATTGTCGCGTTGGTTAAAGTTTGAATTTATTATTGTGATGGAAAAGGTCAAAACACGGCGTCCTGCGCGCTCTCCCTAAAGAAACCTTGCTCTCTATCGCTTTGTGAAGGATTTCTCTTGAAAATGTTCAGGATTTCTCTTGAAAAATTGGCGCCATCGTAAAACCCTCTCTATGGCATAATACGAAAAGGATATCTTATGATTTATTATGATGAAAATGCAAAAAGAAAAACGACTGTAGGGCATGGTCACTCTGGAAGAATCTGTCGCTCGCGCAGGTGATGATCGATATTTCAGTGTCTCTTTTGTCCATTTATTTCTGACCAATGGAAGTGATGAAGAAGCTTTTGTTTTATGGTGATGGTGGTCAACGTTAAAGAATGACACTTGAAGAATATCAAGGGCTTTCAAGGAGATAGGGAAAAGGAGAATATATTCCGCTATAGGGGGTGTTTCTTGGAAATAAAGTTAACCATTAAAATGGCTTTTTTAAAGGAAATAGGGAACCATGTAAGGAGAATATAGCTTGAGGACTGTTTATTATGAAACAGTTTTCTAAAAAGAGAATTATAATCCTTGCTATCGGGTAAGACTCTTTACTTTTAGCTTGTAATCGTTGCTTTTGCGTGACGTTGGTTATATTCTTGCTGGATCGCTTAAAAGAGAGCGCTTTAATGACGAAAGGAGTGGTTTCCCACTCCTCCGTTCCTATCTCCCCTTGCGGGGAAGCGGCCACCATTACTGATGCCGTGTATGCTTTTCTATATACGCTTATTTTTTTTTAAAGTCAAGGGTTCAAACGAGGTAAATATTTCAGCATAAGAGAAATAACTTTATGAAATTCTTCCTCCGATAACCTTGGGGCGCCACTATGTGAGCAACTAAGACGGCTTACTGAGACGGTTGTTACATAATTGCAGATAATCCATGCTTTTTTATGTTCTATCGGAGATTGTAGGGCATAAGCCGCAGGATTATTCGGTTGAGATTTTGTCGAAAAGGGCAAAACCGTAACATTGCCATAGAGTTTTGCACTCTTAGAAAGCACTAAAACAGGACGTTTTTTCCAAAATTCAGGGAGAATCGAATCATGAGGAAAATCGCACCAAAAAACTTGTCGAATGCGCGGTGCTGATTTGAGCCGTGGTTTTATATGAGGGGGTTTTGTGTAAGGCGCATTGAGATCTACAAATTTCTCATGTTCTCGCCATGCGGCATGATCATGTTCCATCACACTATGCGGTGCTTCAATATGACAGATTTCTACAGGAGTGAGCGGGAGAGGGGGTGTGGGAGGCGTTGTATTTTTATCCTCAGACATGGTTGACCATTCAATATTTATTGGTCCCCTCACTGACATTCTCTGATCGCTTTTCTGTGGCCTGCTTCTATCAAAATATTGCTGATAAGTACAGAGAAGCAAAATAATAAAATACAGATATTCGTTGTTTTTCTCCCCTTTGGAGAACAGAATATTGATAAAAACATTAAACCTGCAAAAGCCATGAAAAGAAAACAGAGGAAGATTTGACAACAAAAGCTGTGTTGCATCCATTTTAATGTTCAAGGAAAAGTTTGATGATGAGAAGATGATGTTTGTGGATGTGCGTTATAGGGGCAATTTTTATGTTCTCGACGCTCTAGGCTTGGGGGGATTTTGCTGTGGAGCCCCATGCGCTATACGGTTTTTTTAAGAGAAAGTATGCTGTTCTGCGTGGGGGGATTCGTTTATGTCTTGTGGCTCGAGAGAATGCCTTTCGAAGTAATATAGAGGCTCATAAGGGCGAAAAGGAGGCTTGCAACCACATTCCAACCGGCAAATGAAAGAAAAAGAAAACGCGTGGGGGCTTCTGCACAAGAAGGAGGGTGAATATTGTTTAATTGATTAAGCAGTTGGTTAATGTCTGAGGTTTTTCGCACTGCGTTTAAACCACAACTGAGAGGAGCTTCCCAAAAGCCATATTCAACACCGGCATGATAAATGGCTAAAACAAGGCTGATGCTCATTAACACAAAAACACATAAAAATAAAAGTTGTATCCAAGAAGACATGCGAAAAAACCATGCTCCAAAACCTGCTAAGAGCAAAAAGGGGATGGCACCGTAATAGGGAAAACGCTCGATAAGACATAAATCGCAAGGAAGATACCCACCAAGATATTCAAAACAAAGGGCAAGACCTACGGTGGCAGACAAGCAAAAGGTAAGAAAAAAAGCCCATAAACTTTGTTCTTTTCTGCTGGGTTCACGATGAAGATGCTTGTTTAAAAGGGAAGAAAAAACATGTGTCATTGGGTCTGTTCCTTATAAAAGCTGTTTGTTAAAAAAAGCTATGAAAAGCCCATAAATCAGAAGGAGACTAACACACCCCATGAGGATAATCCATTTGAAATTTTGTTTTAGAAAATTCATTGCTT
The DNA here is from genome assembly GCF_900185775.1 of Bartonella mastomydis. Taxonomy (NCBI): domain Bacteria; kingdom Pseudomonadati; phylum Pseudomonadota; class Alphaproteobacteria; order Hyphomicrobiales; family Bartonellaceae; genus Bartonella; species Bartonella mastomydis. The sequence goes on along the minus strand of NZ_LT883137.1, from coordinate 141,648 downwards.
TTTGTCCAAAATGTTTAATCAGCCACGCGAGAAGATAAAAACGAGCACCTCGGGAAAAAATACAAATGAGAATGAAAAGTTCAAGATGGACACTCATCACACCTGCCAAAATTGTGACAATTTTGATGGGGGGAAGATGAAAAAAACCTGATGTTATCAGTAAAATGATTAGAAATTGCAGGGTTGCATGGTTTTTTAGAGCTTCAAAACTTTCAACTTTGCCGTAAAATTCTAAAATGGGTTTGGCAAGAGTGTCATAGGCAAAATGTCCGATAAACCAACCGGCAATGCCGCCTAAAACAGAACAAATCGTTGCAATGAAAGCATAGCGATAAACCCGATTTTGGCGGATAAGCAGTAGTGGGATATATAAAATATCTACGGGAATGGGAAAAAAAGAACTTTCAATAAAGGCAATGAAACCAAGCCAGTGTGGTGCTGTACGCCGATTTGCTAAAGAAATCGTCCAAAGCTTTAATTTGTTTAATATCATGAGGTTTTTTATAAATTTAAGTGGTAAAAACTTTACAAATGCGGCTGCAATAAATCCGATAGAAAAAATATTCCATCAAACAGAGAAGAAAATGAGCGAAATTCTTAAAAAATCAGAAGTCTTCTGTTGACGAATCTATGCTTCTTCATATAGTGCAAAAGAATAATCGACAAGTCTGTCTTTTATAATAACAAGTGCGGGTGTGGTGGAACTGGTAGACGCGCCAGACTCAAAATCTGGTTCCGAAAGGAGTGTCGGTTCGAGTCCGACCACCCGCACCACTTTGATAAAGACTTCCATTTTATCCTGTTAGAGTGCGCCATATTGATTTATAAAATCCTAGGATTTGTAAAACATTGGGATTTATCAAGGGTATTCATTATTTTGTCTGTTGAATGAACAACCTTGAAGATAAGAGGGGGCTCTTGTTTTAAAATCTGTTGATTGCCAATCAGTCAAAACCATGTTTACAAGCCGGATGCGTTTGCGTGGTGTAAAACTGTATAAGAAACACACCTTTTCATGAATCTTATTAAGAGTATACCGTAAAATCCATTGAGCACCTCCATCTTTACGCTTATGAAGAAGCAAGCCGGCATCATCACACCATTTGCCAGCCCTAAAATGTTGCGGACAGATCTTGTATTCAGACGGTTATAAGGGCCATTTTTAGTTCTTGTCTTTAATAAATTTGATCCACACACTCATCCCGCTTGTTATGTGCTGCCAAGTGGTTTTTCTTGCTTCAAGATAAACAGATTTGAAATGAGAGAATCTTACGTTATTCGGGATGCTCATTCATTATGAATAACACTCGATTATCATTATAAATCAATATGATTGTATCTTTAATAAGAAATAAAAGTTTGTATTGTGGCATAGAGTAGAACCTCTTTTAAAGGTAATTTTACTGCAAGGAGTATTTCATAAAATGACAATTAAAACAGAAAAATAATTGAAAAATTTTTCTTCTGAGAAGCTGATTAACGCAACAACTATTCTTTATTTCAGTCCCAAAAAACCTTTTTAAAATTACTTGATAAAGTAGAGCATTGCATATTTCTTATTGCGATTGAAGTGAAATAGCCATTGAAATCAAGAATAATACTTTTTGAATGAACTTAATCATTAAAATGGAAATGAGCTGAGCACAAGAGTTTTTCGATTTATACCAGTATAGGCCAATTTGTTTTCCAAACTGAATATTGCGTAATACAGTTAAATTGATTTTACAATTATAAAGTTGTAAATATAAAGTTGTAAATCCTCAAACCTTTTACAAAATACTAATTGTCTTGAATATACATAAGGGACATCATAACAATATGAGGAGGATATTATGATATACGGGGGGCGAATAAATTTGATCGCGTGTGGAAAAACATTGAAACAGTTAGGAATCTTCAACCTCTGCAAAGTATAGGAATAAGAGCAACAGTTATCAAAGAGATTCTAGAAAATATTATTCATTTTATCGATTTTTGTATAAGCAAAGATGTTGATTATATCGGATTCAGCCCGCTCGATACGTCGTCATTTAGTTTTTCTAGAAAAAATAATACAAAGGATCGATCTAAGGCTTTAAGAAACAAAACTCTTCCGCCAAACGCTTCACTTTTTCATTTGAGAGATGAATTATCAAGGATAAGAATCCTCCCTCCAGATTTATAGAGATAAAAAGTTCCAAGAAAGAAAAATCTCATGGACGTCACAAAATTTTGTAAATTGTATTCATGATTACTTAGGCGAAAATTCTACGTACGTTTCGTCGCCGTTAATGTGTTTATTTCCATTTTCATCCCTAGTATTGGACTATAATGGAGATTTAAAAAATTGCTTTTATTCAGAAGCTTTTGGGAATCTACAAAATTATGAGGCAATAGATTGGTCTGCTCAAAGCGTTTTAAAATCTTTGAAAGAATCTGGCGCATGTAGCGATGTCGTGGGACAAGTATTTTATGGATAAGGTTAAGCAATTTAAGATTTATAGTATTAGCAAGTCTACTGCTCTCGTGGTTGCTGTTTTACCCCTTTTTTTGTCGGAAAAATTGCATTTGTCGCAAGCGGATATTGTTTTAATCGGTAGTTATTTTTTATTGCTTCCTTTAATCTTAGAAGTCCCCTTGGGTTTATTAGCAGATGTTTATGGAAGTAAGCGCGTTATTTATACTGGGCTGTTTTTCTTTCTTTGCGGTTTTTTAGCTCTTTTTATGAAGTATGCCTATTTTGCTTACGCCACTTATTTGTTGTGTATTACATTAGCAGCCGTTTGTTTTTCCGGTGCGGAAGATAGCTTACTCTTTTCTATCGTCCCAAAGCATCGCACACTGTTTTCCGTTAAGTCCGAAGTGGCTGCTGTTACCTATAGTGTGACAACGGTACTTATTTTTTTAGGGGGAATACTTTATTATGTGAATCCTGCATTGCCTGTGATTTTTCAAGTCCTCTCATTCATTTTTGCTATCTTTATGTTTTCAAAACTGACGAAGGGATTAGATCATTTTCATATCAACGCTCATCCGAGTATTTTCAAAGTTATGTGCGCCAGCCGTAAAGAAGTCAGAAATCCTTATCGCTTCACTCTTATTTTTTTAAGTGCAGTTTCAGCTTTTGCTATTTTGGTTAATAATCGAACTGTTTCTATCGCATTTTCTGATTTTTTGCCATTTCAACCTGCTCTTTTGGTTTCGATTATTTTTATCATTGGGAATTTTTTTTCAGCAAGTTCCAATATATTGTTTCAGAAGTATTTTTCAAAGTTTCAAAATCCTATTTTTCCCGTCTTAATGATTGGTTGTATGGTAACCATTGCTTTTTTTCTCATGTCATTTCAAATCATTGCGGCTCTTATATTAGGATTTTTACTGCTCTGTGTTTTTAAATCTGCTTATCGGTCTTATCTGTCGTCTCTTCTTATAAATTCACTGATTGATCCCAAAGCTATCGCGACTGTTTTATCATTTACAGCCATTATTACAGCGGTTGTATCCTTTGCATTCAGTTTTTTATACGGTCATATTTTTTCAACATTCTGGCAAGCTAATTTGTGGATGGCAGTGGTTATGGCTGTGATTTTTGCGGTGTCTGCTTTAATTATTTTTGTTAGAAAACAAGAAATCATTTGGTTACAGCCTGAAAATGCACAATCGTCAAAACAACATTTCTTGAAACGTAAGCATCAAGAGTTTTGCTATGGGCAAATTTATCCGGAAGCATCGTGCATTAATGAAAACATCAAGGATGGCTCTTTTCGACAAAGTCTCTATCCTGCACCAAATTTGATAACACTTTGCGATGAAGTCGTCGAATGGGAGTTTATCCGAGGGACTGTATTGAGCCAAATGGATTTGCTACATCAAAAGGCGATTATTGATCAAATCAATAAGATTTTTCAAGATCGATTAAGCAAGAATATAATCTTATCACATGGAGATTTACAGCCTGATAATATCATTGTTACTCCTGATCATTCTTTTAGGGTAGTGGATTGGGACTTATGTCAAGAAGCCAGTCCGGAATTGGATATCTTAACATTTTTCACCAGTCCAAGATTATCTCTCAATTTAGAAGAACGGATCGACTATATTTCTCATTTGCTGTCTCTATCAAAGGATGAAGCTTTACCAATGATAAAAGCGTTTGTGGCTAAAAAAATTTCTGATCTTTGTCTATACGAAAATATTTTCATGAAACAATTAGTATTGGATTATAGGAACTTGAATGAAAAGTTTCATGGGCGATAATAGTGTAATTTGTCATGAAAATTGCAGTGCGGGCTGCAATCATTGTCCGTATTCGATAGAATGTATGGTGAGAGATGATGCGTTGCCTGAATCTTTATATACAATAAATGACAAATGACATAAAATCTGATTTTATTATTCTTTCTGGTGGAGAGCCTTTTGAGCTCGATTATGATTTATTTCATAAATATATGTGTCTCATTTGTAAAAAATATTTTCGGATTGCAACAGGGGGGCATATCTATATTCAATCCTATTTGAAGCTCTTCAAAGAGTCATCCGTTCTTTTTAGGGATACAAATAGGCACAGATGTTATTTCAGAGATAAGAAATCTAGACAGTAAAAAATATAAACAAAAGTGGGTGCGTAACATAGAATGTATGAAAAAAAATAGCATACCCTATAGTGTGACGATTACTTTATCGGAGAGATTCGATTTGGCAGAAGTGTTCGCTCTAATATGTATCGCATCTCCCGAGTTCATTTTAGTTAATTTTGAAAATAGAAAAAAGTACGATAATACATTTCAGTTAAATATGATACGGGATTTTTTTTCTGGCTGTGAGATAAAATATGGATATACGCCTCAGAGTTTACACCAATAAATATAAACTATCGAATTCTTTGTGTTTGGTTTGGAACACTCTCCTATGGCGGGTAAGCCCAAATGGGTTGAGAAACAAAAGCCTAAACTCTACTCTTTAAAAGATACTGCTTTAGAGGCTTTTGAAAGTCGTCAAGAAGAGGAGTTGTGAGGGGAAGGGGCTGGAAACGAGTTGCTACAAATGGTTTTTTCATCTTTACAACGTCATATTCTTCCCCAATGAGATTGTTTCTTTCGTTTCAGAAATGACACAAACAGAGAAAGACAATCCCCATGTGCTACTCTGCATAGAACAGTTGTCAACAGCGTCATTTGACATGAGGTGATAGAAGGCAAGCCGTTTCAGTATTTTTTTCAGTGTGTCTTGAATATTCAAGTGAGGGTTTGCCTATAGCGTTTTTCAGTTTAAGTGAATTCCGTGAAAGGGGACAACAAGAACAACCTACGCCCCAAGAGGGATCGTTTTTTTACAAACCGATATAGGTTTTGCAATGGGCTTTAAAATCTTTATTCTTTGAGAGGGGGTGCGAAAAGAAATTTCCGTGATCCGATCAAGAGATCTTGCTTGAGGGAAAAGGAGGTCATCGGTGAATTGACACTGAAAAATCTAGATTGTTTGTTGGTGAAGAAGTATTCCTTTAAGAGGCGTGAAGATAAAGATTGAAAAATCAACACACACACACCCTTCTCTTTTATGGTGTTGTCACGTTTATCATCATCAGCTGTATTGAATGCCCTGTATCCGCTCGTTTTAAAGAAATATCCATGCTCTTCCTTCTTTCATTACAATGGTCGTGAGGGTAAAGCTCTTCTATTTTAAATGCGTCCTCTAAAAGGGGGAGAGGATAGGAGTTTTCGAGAAGCTGGATGGTTTAGCTTTTATGGACGGTTTAGCGCTGGTTTTTAGAGGCTTCGTTTTTTTAAGGGGGGGGAGACATAAAAAAAAACCCTGTTAAAAACAGGGTTTTTAAACGGTTTTATTTTTTCTACAAGAGATTAGAATTTATACGCCATGCCAAGGCGAAAATTATGCGCTTGGGCACGCATTTTAAGTTCATCATTGGCAAATTTCTGTTTAAAAAAATCTGTATAACGGTATTCTGTACGCATGATAATGTCATCTGTCATGGCAAGATCAAAGCCACCCCCAACAGTATAACCAATCATTCTTTTTGTCTTATCAAACACATTGCCAGAAGCAAATACTGTCGAATCTTCTTGCGATTTTGTTACAAGCGATAGGATATATTGCATCTGTGAGTAGGCAACACCCCCTGCAATATAAGGCATAAAACGATGGGAAGCAAAACCAATGCGCGCGCGCAGAGCGCCAGACCATTTTTCTTTCAATGTGACACTGCTTACAACAAGATCATCAGCGTCGGGGATCATTGCATCCCGAGTGCCAGATGTTAGAAGAGGAATCCTAGCTTCTTGAAAGGCTGCGTTAAGAGAGTCTAATTTATCGAGAATTTGCTTGCCAGTGTCCGTTTGGGTGTTTTTCCGCCCAGACCAGATCATATCCGTATCAAAACTGACAATAAGGTTATTTCCTAAATCAATATTAGAACCTGCATAAAAACCGCCGACAAATCCCGATGGTTTGGGTGAGAGATCTCTGTTAACCCAAGCCCATTTTCCACCATTGGATTCTGGTGCGTAATTTAAAGTGCTGTTAATGGAAACATGTCCAATTTGTCCACCAAAATAAAAACCAGTCCAAGAAAAAGGTGCGGAAACAGTCACTGGTGCAATCCTTGGAGCTAAATCAATTGGCGCTGTAACATTCGACTTTGATGGTTGAAACATTACCGTATCAGCGGCTTGCGCTGTTGAAGCAGTCATAAAAGTGAAAAGAGAGAGTGCAATTAAACATTTTGTATTCATAAAACGTCCCCAATTTATTTCAATTACATAATGTATTATGCATAAATTAGTTAAAAAAATCTATATATAATTTCATTATGAAAAATAAAATAAACAAAAAATCCATAATTTTTCAGTGTTAAGCGTTTTTAAAAAACGTGTTCATCTTGCTTTCTCTCCATTAAGATCTTAATTTTTAATGATTTTTTTGGATTTATTCTTTCAGCGTTCTCTACATTATATAAAACATTATGGAGCAATAAATAAAATTTTATCTTGTTAAAAAATATTATTTTGTAGGTATAAAAATACTTTTTATTGTTAATGTGTAAATACACTATCCATAATGATTGTTATTTTTGTGCTTCATATATATGCTGGATATCAATGTCCTTCGTTGTAAAAAAGGGCAGGGAAGTCCTTCTTATTCTTTGTCCGTTTTTAACCTTGTGACTCCTCTTGTGTGACGATAACCTTGAGGGCTTTGAGAAAAACAGCAACGTTCTTTTTCCCCATTGTTTTTATCGTTTGTTTTATTGCTATGCTATGCTTGCTTGTGACGTTTCCCAAGCACAGCGTTTGGATTGATTGAATATAAACAGCGTTGAAATGAGAGAATCTCAAGGTATTTGGAATTCTCAATAAAAACAATATATGCCCTCTTTTGACCAGAGCCAAAATGGAGACTAGAGCCTCAAATAAACAGTGTGGACAACTATCATCGGGGCGTGAGTGCCCCGATGGCTTTGAGGGATACGGTTGAAGATGTTTCGCAGCTTCTTTATTAGATTCTTACTTGGGGAGCGATCATCTTTTTTAAGATCAACCAGCCGATCATAATCTTCTCCTAAAAACACTTGGGCTTAAGAGCTTTGGTGCGCAAAGTTGTCTCATTTTTATGCGCTGCTTTGGCAATTCTAGCTGCTTTTTCATGGCTAATTTCTGGGGCACGCGTTCCTTTTGACCAGAGCCAAAATGGAGACGAGAGCCTCAAATAAACAGTGTGGACAACTATCATCGGGGTGCTCACGCCCCGATGGCTTTGAGGGATATGGTTGAAGATGTTTTGCAGCTTCTTTATTAGATTCTTACTTGAGGAGCGATCATCTTTTAAGATCAACCAGCCGATTATAATCTTCTCCTAAAAACACTTGGGCTTAAGGGCTTTGGTGCGCAAAGTTGTCTCATTTTTATGCGCTGCTTTGGCAATTCTAGCTGCTTTTTCATGGCTAATTTCTGGGGCACGCGTTCCTTTGGACCAGAGCCAAAATGGAGACGAGAGCCTCAAATAAACAGTGTGGACAACTATCATCGGGGCGTGAGTGCCCCGATGGCTTTGAGGGATAAGGTTGAAGATGTTTCGCAGCTTATTAGATTCTTTATTGAGGAGCGATCATCTTTTTTGGATCAACCAGCCGATCATAATCTTCTCCAGAAACACCTGCTTTAAGAGCTTCAGTGCGCAAAGTTGTATCATTTTTATGCGCTGCTTTGGCAATTTCAGCGGCTTTTTCATAGCCAATTTCTGGAGCAAGAGCTGTAACTAACATCAGTGAGCGCTCCATGAGGGCGTGAATATGAACGCGATTGGCGCGTAATCCTTGAATGCAATGCATATCAAAAGAACGCATGCAATCCCCAAGAAGGGTAATCGATTGTAAAACGTTATAGCCAATAACAGGTTTATAGACGTTGAGTTCAAAATGCCCTTGACTGGCGGCAAAGGTGACAGTCGTATGGTTGCCAAAAACTTGGGCTGCAACCATGGTCATGGCTTCGCATTGGGTGGGGTTAACCTTGCCGGGCATAATAGAGGAGCCGGGTTCATTTTCAGGTAAGTTAAGTTCGCCTAAGCCAGAACGGGGACCAGAACCTAAAAACCGAATATCATTAGCAATTTTAAAGAGATCAGCGGCTAAGGCATTCAAGCTGCCATGGAAATGTGCAAGAGCACCATGATGCGCCAGCGCCTCAAATTTATTGTGCGCCGTCTTAAAAGATATTCCTGTAAGGGCGCTGATGTTTTGAGCAAAGGCAACGTCAAAGCCTTTCGGGGCGTTGAGCCCTGTTCCTACAGCTGTTCCGCCCTGAGCAAGCATTTGAACATCCGTAAGGGCTGTTTCAATCCGATGAAGATTGGCTTCCAGCGCAACCCGATAGCCTGAAAATTCTTGGGCAAGCGTTAAGGGTGTGGCATCTTGTGTATGGGTCCGTCCAATTTTGATGATGTCGGCAAATTCTTCTTCTTTTTTCTTGAAAGTGGTAATGAGCGCTTCAAGAATAGGAAAAAGATGTTGGCGTGTTTGCAGCGCGGTGGCAATGTGAAGCGCCGTGGGAAAGGAATCGTTGGAGGATTGACTCATATTGACATGGTCATTGGGATGAACAGGTTTTTTGCTTCCCAGTTTACCCCCTAAAAGCATGCTGGCATGGTTGGCGATCACTTCATTGACATTCATATTGCTTTGGGTCCCCGAGCCTGTTTGCCAAACAGAAAGGGGAAAATGCTCATCAAAAGCGCCAGAGAGAACTTCATCAGCCGCTGTAACAATCGCTTTGCCAATCTTGGGAGAAAGTTTGCCTTTGTCCATATTAACAAGGGCAGCTGCTTTTTTCACAAGGCTTAGGGCATAAATGATGGTAAGAGGCTGCTTTTCACTGCCAATATTAAAATTATGCAGAGAACGTTCAGTTTGTGCTCCCCAATAACGATCTTGGCGTACCGAAATCGTTCCAAAGCTATCCGTTTCCTGACGTGTTTCAACCATGATATAAGATCCTTTATTTGTTCACGGGTTCTTAAAAAAGCTAGATAACGCGAAATGCCAAGAAGAAGCAAGACGTGGAAGCTTTATTTATAGAGAAATTATTTTATGGCTATCCTTGACATTGAGAAAGGCCGATTTTATATCTTGGAGAGTGTTAGCACTCATACTTAGAGAGTGCTAGCAAGAACTTTCTAAGATTAATGCAATTATGTTCAGTTTTAAGGATTTAAAACATGGCTAATATACAATTCCGCCCACTTCACGACCGTGTCGTTGTTCGTCGGGTTGAATCTGAAAATAAAACCGCTGGTGGGATTATCATTCCTGATACAGCAAAAGAAAAACCACAAGAAGGCGAAGTGATTGCTGTTGGCAATGGCGCGCTCGATGATAACGGAAAGCGTGTGCCTTTAGAAGTCAAAACAGGGGACCGTATTTTGTTTGGAAAATGGTCTGGAACTGAAGTCAAGATTAATGGGGAAGACCTCTTAATCATGAAAGAATCTGACATTATGGGAATTATGGGCTAATTGAAAGTCCCTCAATTTTTCATTGTGTACTATTTTGAAAAAACTCCAAGGAGAAATTAAATGGCTGCTAAAGAAGTCAAATTTGGCCGTGAAGCGCGTGAACGTTTATTGCGCGGTGTCGACATCCTTGCTAATGCGGTGAAGGTGACACTCGGCCCTAAAGGGCGCAATGTGGTGATTGATAAATCATTTGGTGCGCCACGCATCACAAAAGATGGTGTGTCCGTTGCAAAGGAAATCGAACTGGAAGATAAGTTCGAAAATATGGGTGCGCAAATGTTGCGCGAGGTTGCTTCTAAAACCAACGATATTGCTGGGGATGGAACAACAACGGCAACGGTGTTGGGACAAGCAATTGTGCAAGAAGGCGTTAAGGCTGTTGCTGCGGGCATGAATCCTATGGATCTTAAACGCGGGATTGATGCGGCTGTCGATGAAGTGGTGGCTAATCTTTTCAAAAAAGCCAAAAAAATCCAAACTTCAGCAGAAATTGCGCAAGTAGGGACCATTTCTGCCAATGGTGCTGAAGAAATTGGTAAAATGATTGCAAATGCCATGGAAAAAGTGGGCAATGAAGGCGTCATTACCGTGGAAGAAGCTAAAACCGCTGAAACCGAATTGGAAGTTGTGGAAGGAATGCAATTTGACCGTGGCTATCTTTCCCCTTACTTTGTGACCAATGCTGAAAAAATGGTGGCGGATCTTGATGATCCTTACATTCTTATTCACGAAAAGAAATTGTCTAATTTGCAATCCTTGCTCCCTGTTTTGGAAGCGGTTGTGCAGTCTGGAAAACCCCTTCTTATTATCGCTGAAGATGTGGAAGGCGAAGCTTTGGCAACGCTCGTGGTGAACAAGTTGCGCGGTGGTTTGAAAATTGCTGCTGTAAAAGCACCTGGATTTGGTGATCGCCGTAAAGCAATGCTTGAAGATATCGCTATCTTGACATCGGGTCAGGTGATTTCTGAAGATGTCGGCATTAAGCTTGAAAATGTCACTTTGGATATGCTTGGTCGTGCTAAGAAAGTGAATATTTCTAAAGAAAACACCACCATTATTGATGGGGCTGGACAAAAGGCTGAAATTACTGCGCGCGTTAATCAGATTAAAGCGCAGATTGAAGAAACAACTTCTGACTATGACCGTGAGAAATTGCAAGAAAGATTGGCTAAACTCGCTGGTGGTGTTGCTGTTATCCGTGTGGGTGGGGCAACAGAAGTTGAAGTGAAAGAAAAGAAAGACCGTGTGGATGATGCCTTGAATGCAACACGCGCCGCTGTGGAAGAAGGTATTGTTGCTGGTGGTGGTACCGCATTGTTGCGTGCAGCAAGTGCGTTGAGCGTTAAGGGAAGTAATCCTGACCAAGAAGCGGGGATCAATATCGTTCGTCGTGCTCTTCAAGCACCTGCGCGTCAAATTGCAACCAATGCTGGTGAAGAAGCAGCTATCATTGTTGGCAAGGTGTTGGAAAATAATACTGACACATTTGGTTACAACACCGCAACGGGTGAATTTGGTGATTTGATTGCTTTGGGAATTGTTGACCCTGTGAAGGTGGTTCGTTCTGCTCTTCAGAATGCGGCTTCAATTGCGAGCCTTCTGATTACAACAGAAGCAATGGTTGCTGAAATGCCAAAGAAAGATGCTCCAATGCCTCCAATGCCAGCTGGTGGAATGGGCGGAATGGGCGGAATGGATTTCTAAGCTCTTTTTCCTAGAAATAATAAAGAAACGGGTCTTTTCGGCCCGTTTTTTTTGTTTCTCACGCTCTTGGGGTGGTTTCCTTTACGTGGAAAAGAAGACTCCAAACGTCCTATCTCTCATGGTCTTTCTTATGGTCCCCAATATTATATCTATATCACAGTCCTAAGGGCTCCATGAGCTGCATGCCATCTTTCATCCCTTTCATTCTGTGTCTTTTTTCCCGAACCTTTTTGCCACACCCATTATTCTTTTTACAAAACAGATATTCTTACTGTTTTTTACAGTTCCACATTTTTACGATTTTGATCATTTACAGAAAATAGCAGAGAAGAAACCTTGCGTTTTCAAGCGCATTTCGTGATAAAGCTTCTGCGTGGTGTGGGGGGGTGCCGTGGTGCGGGGGTTGGTGTGTGGTATGGGGGTTGGGGCATGGTACGAGGGTTGGGGTATGGTGTGGGGGTTGGTGTCAATTCAACCTTTTACTCCTGTGCTCTTCCACTTTCTCCATTTTCCTCTACACCTCTATTCGTCGCACTCTTCATTCAATTATCCCCAAATCCTCATGTTCTTGACAAAGCACACATCCTTTGCCTTTACAGTTATACATTGTTGGTGCTGTGGTGCGGGGTTGATGCCATGGTGTGAGGGCTGGTGCCGTGGTGTGAGGGTTGGTGCGTGGTGCGAGGTTGGTGCTGTGGTGCGAGGTTAGTGCTGTGGTGTGAGGGTTGGTGCTGTGGTGTGAGGGGTGGTGTTGTGGTGCGAGGGGTGGTGTTGTGGTGCGAGGTTGGTGCCGTGGTGCGAGGGTTGGTGCGTGGTGCGGGGGTTGGTGCTGTGGTACGAGGTTGGTTACAAAGCATGTATTCTTATCGTTGATTTTACAGTTACACATTTTTACGATTTTAAAAATTTACAGAAAACAGTAGAGATCCGATAATCATCATCTCAGTCTTTACTGCTCTCAAAGCCTACTGATTTGCCTCAGCTCCTTCAAACAATGACAGGCGTAAAATGACGATAAGAAAGACAATATACTACGGCTCTTAATCATTTATCCTTATCGACCATATTCACGAATTTCTTTTAAAGAGACATTGCGCTTTCAAGCTCATTTTGCGATGGAGTTACTGAGTGGTCACGGGGTGATGCGAGGTTGGTGCTGTGGTGCTGGGGGTGGAAGGTCTGGGGGGGGAATTGGCGGAAAGGGGGATTAAACCAATAGTTTTGAAATGTTCATCGGCTCTCTACTGTTATTCTATGAATAAGCAAAATTGTAAAAACGTTGAACTGTAAAGGCAAAGGGTGTGTGTTTTGTCAAGAGCATGAGGGGTTGCGGATGATTGGATGAAGAGGGGGGTGAACGGAAGTGTAGAGGTTGGAATGGTGTGGGGAACTGAGAGACGGGAAAGTTGTATGGAAGAGTGAGATTTGAAGAAGGTGTGAGGGGCGCTGAAGAGATACGGTAAGGGGTATATGCGGTGCTATCTGCTTTTTACCATAAGGTGGTTAGGTGGCAATGAGATGCAGCAATGAAAAAACGCGTATTGTTCTCGTTTTGAGGGGAGGCATTATTTTAGACCATGCCATTGCTTCACAGTTTTGAGGGAGCGTAGGGGGTATGGTGCATTGTTTTTTTATTTTACGTTTGCCTTTGTTTGAAGGGAGATTAAATCAATAGTCTTGTAATGNGTGGGTGCCGTGGGACGAGGGCTGGGGCGTGGTGCGGGGGCTGGTGCGTGGTGTGAGGGGTGGTGCGTGGTGTGAGGGGTGGTGCCATGGTATAATGCTTCCACGAAGTGTATAGAACTTATAGGGGGCTACCTTTATGTTTCATAAAAGATAGAGGGGAGTATTCTTTAGTATAATATGATTTCTGTTCCTTACGGATGCCGTTTATTGAAAAGAAGATTCTTCGAATGGTTTTAAAATGCTTCGCGATGGTACGGATAATTCTCTGTCCATCAATACGTTATTTAAAAGGTCCCTGTTGGCATGTTCGTTTTCGAAGAATAATTTTTTTGTGGTAGCTTAAGTTTCTTCCTCATGGGCTTTTTAAAAAATCTCTTTTCATGCCGCTTATAATGCCGCTAGAATGAATGCCGCTTAATGCCTGAAAATTCTTTGCATAATAGCGTTTGTAAAGCGTGTAAAATTTCTCATGAGACGTGAAAAATCATTCATAAAATCTTCCCGTGTTTTCAAAAATAACGGGTGTTTTTTTAAGATTGAACACGTCTCATGTTTCATTGTTTATTTTAGTTCATTTTAGAGCTGAATATTCGATTTTTGTGTAAAAATACTTGCCAAGGCATCCATGATCCGTGAAAAATCAAGCACTAAGAGGAAAATGATGAATATAATCCACTTCGTATAGCGTGACATCACTTTTATACTTTTATAAGTCATGATGATTTCTTGGAGAATTTCTTTTTCCTTTTCTGTAAGCTCTGTTTGTTTTTCTGTTTTTTTTCTAGCCATGTTTCCACCCACACAAGCCTTCCCCTTGTTTGTTATGCTTTAAAATTTCTCTGGCGAGATTTGAGCTAATGTTTGTGAGATCTTTTTGCTCTAAATAAATGGGCATCCAACCCATGCAAGGCTCATTGATTGTTTTTATCGCGCAACCAGTGAATAAGAGCAGTGCGCACATCGGCATCACTTTTTTGATTAATTTCATTTTCCACCTCAAGCCGTGTTGTTGATGACTTTAGCATTCTTTCTGTTTGCTTTTGCTGTTCAAGCTTTTTTCCAAGCCTAAAAGCTTTTGCTAAAGCGATAAAAAAAGCGGTCAGAACCGCTCCTGTGATCATAAAATTTTTTTTCAGCCATTCCATCATAAGCGCTGCTCCCGAAAGCGTTTTGTTACAAAGAAAATGCCAAAACAGGCCGCTAAAACCATGATGGTTGCCAAAGCCCATTGGATGGGACCATTGCCGGCTAATAAGCCCCCAAGTCCAGAAAAAGAACCAATAATGGGGGTTAATGCTTCGGCTTTGAGAAAACCCATGGGGTTTTTTGTTTCAACCGTTTGATAATTGGGAGAAACATAAGCCCCTTGTGCCCATAATCCTGCTTCTGCTGCACGACGGTGCACAAGACCGTGAAGACGTTTCCCACCCGCTTTGGTCCACTTTTGTAATTCAGAAGGAACAGCTTCATATTCGCTGTTATTAAGTTTTTTGAGGAGAGTCGACTTGCAAAAAGCCGCTATTCCTACATTATAACAAAACGATACCAGCGCGGCGAATTGTTCATCTGTTAAAGAAACCGTCACATTTTTTTCAACGGCATTCTCAAATTGTCGTAAATCGTGAGAAAGAACTTCTTCGGCTTGTTGTTCCGTCATGATCATGCCCTTGTGAACAAACGGTTTGCCAGCCGTACTGGTATGGCCATAGCCGATTGTCCACACCCCAATGGCGTCTTTATAAGCCTCTAAACGTAATCCTTCCCATTGTTTAATGAGTGCAAGTCCTTTTGGTGATATTTTTCTCATTTGCTTCTCCATAAAATAAAGCCTCTCAAGACTGTGAGGCTGGTCGATAGATTAAAAATGAAATTTTTCACGCTTCAAGAATAGAAGAAACGTAAAACTTGAATGAAATCAAAAGGTTGGTGACGGTATCGCCAGTGGACATTCCAAGTGGATATCCCAAGGAGAGGAATGGTTGGTGGTGTTTGCCTTTGGTTGATGGGCGAAGGGTGATTTTGAGATTTCCTCCGTGTGCTGGTTTTTTTCAGAGAGTCTGGTGGGGGCTGGGTGTTGGGTTGAGGTATGATAAGTATATTCCATTGCGGTTGTTTGATCCGATGGCATGAAGGCGCTTGAGATAAAGTGATACGCTCAGAAAAATAAGTGTGGGTATAGGCTTTGATTGAAGACGAAAGCATTCAATGTTTTACTCGTTCAGCATTCTGTCTATCTACATAAGGATCATGGTGGACAAGAGCTTTGGGCGAATAAGAGCTGTGGAATTTTGATACAGTGAGGGGCTGGTTTTGAGAGAAAAACAGCCTTTTGCTCTTAACAGACAAGTTGCTTGTTGTTTTTATTTTACAAACGCAAAAGCCGCTTTGCTTATCGCAATCTGAGCTATAAAGAACGAGCGCTTTGTACTTGATGAAGAGGAAAGAGGGAAAAAGACTTAAATTACATCATTAAAGCTTTGTATTCCGTAATCCTTTTTTTGTGAGGGGAAACAGAGACGGTTTTTCCTTCTTTTTCGTTTAAGTTTTTTTCAAACCTCTCGGTGATAGTTTCCCCTTTTTTGTTGACTTTTTCATGGGTGGCTTCTGGATTGGTTTTGAGATAGTGTTCAAGACGTCTTCGCCCTTGCGCATGTTTATATAAACTGACGGGAAGATAAGAATCTAACTTTTCAGCCGGTAAAGGTGTACCTAGTTCACATAATACACCCTGAACATTATCTTGGTGCATTCTTGTTAATTTATCAGATTCAAGATGAAGCTTTTTAGCAAGGCTCAAACTAAAAATCCCACATTCAGCAGCGCTGCGCTGAATATCCATTTCCGCCATGGCAAAAGAATAAGGAGGCATTGGAAAACTTGCAAGGGTTTGATTAATTTTTATTCCTAGTCTCCCAGCAGCGATATTATTGAACGTTGTCGGTTCAAACATGATCAAAGAGATTTTGTCATCAACAATTTTATAATCCATTGCCGCAAAATGGATTCTGCTCCCCATATTGACGATAAATTGGCAAGATCTTGCGCCACTTTCTATTGTTTCTTTGAGGGCATGGGTAAGTTTTTCAGCTGTAAGAGCTAATTTCAGATTCATGTCCGGATATTTGCGATTGGCTTGTTCCACGAGAGCCGGCATCAGTCTAATATCGGTCTCTTCATAATCAGCGAAAATCCAATGACCCGTGATGAGATCATCTTCTAAGCCGGCAATAATCGTTTTTAATTCTTCAGAACGAGGGGGAATATTTTCTTCTTCTAGGGCGTTTTTTTGTAAACGGGCAATAAGGCTGGCTAAGGATTCATTGGCATTTGTTTCTTCTTGTGCGCTTGCCCCTTCTGGTGTTGGGGAGGAACGAGGGGAAACGTCTTTTGAATCTTGTGGTTTCATTCTATGAACCTTTGGATTGATAAGCGGTAGAGAATAATTATTTTCTTACATTTTGGCTAAACAATGTTTTGAAAGAAAGCCTTTATTTTTTGAAAAGGTGAGGCAATAAGAGCGTCTTGTCGAGCTTTCATCAGAGTGCGGTGGGGGCTCTTCAAACTTTTAAAAGATGAGCTTTAAAATGCGCTGATTTTGATAGAATTTGATAGAATAAGGATGTTTTACTCTTAACAGACAAGTTGTTTGCTGTTTTTATCTTTTCTTCTTACAAACGAAAAGAAAATGTACACACAGCAACCTGCCGTAAAGAAGCAGCGCTTTGTGCTTGATGAAAAAAATATCCATTATATTGTCAAAGATTTGTATTCCTTAATCCTTTTTCTGTGTGGAGAAGTAGAAACAGTTTTTCCTTCTGCGGACATTAAATTTTTCTCAAACCTCTCGGTCAGAGTTTCGCCTTTTTTGTTAACTTTTTCATGGGCGGCTTCTGGATTGGCTTTGAGATAGTATTCGAGGCGTTTTCGCCCTTGCACATGTTTATATAAACTGACGGGAAGATAAGAATCTAACTTTTCAGCCGGTAAAGGTGTACCTGGTTCACATAATATGCCCTTAACATTATCCTTGTGTAGTCTTGTTAATTGATCAGATTCAAGATGAAGCTTTTTGGCGAGGTTTAAACTGAACATCCCACATTCAGAAGAGCTTCGTTGAATATCCATTTCCGCCATGGCAAAATGACAGTGAGGCAATTGTGTATCTTGGAGGGCTTGATTGATTTTTATCCCTAGTCTCCCAGCAGCGATATTATTGAACGTTGTCGGTTCAAACATGATCAAAGAGATTTTGTCATCAACAATTCTATAATCCATCGCCGCAAAATGGATTCTGCTCCCTGTATTGACGACAAATCGAGAAGATTTTACGCCGCTTTCAATTGTTTCTTTGAGCGTATGGGTAAATTCTTCTGCTGTAAGAGCTAATTTCAGATTCATGTTCGGATATTTGCGATTGGCTTGTTCCACGAGAGCCGGCATCAGTTTAAGATCTGTATCTGCGTAATAAGCATTGATCCAACGACCTGCAGCGAGATCATCTTCTAAGCCTGTAATAGTAGCTTTTAACTTGTCCTGACTCAATGGGCTCTCTTCTTTTTGAGGAGTGTTGAGTTGCTCTAAACGCGCAAGAAGGCTTTCTAACGATTCATTGTCGCTCGGATCTTCTTGCATGTGTGATGAACGAGGGGAGACTTCTTTTGAATCTTGTGGTTTCATTCTATGAACCTGCGTGGTTATCATTGAGAGGCAATATTATTTTCTTACATTTTGGCTAAACAATGTTTTGAAAAAAAACTTTGTCGCTTGATGATGAAGAAAAAAAATCATCTTCCAGCCGTTTTTATCAGAAAGTGGGGTGAGACTTTTCAAAACGCGCGTGTTTTTATTGCTTCAAAGTCTTAAAATAAAAGCTTGAAAATGGACTGAATAATGACCAGTTTGTCTTTAAAAGACACATTTCTTTTTATTTGCCTCTTTCTTGCTTATAAACGGAAAAATTATTTTGTTTGAGAGCAATGTCAAGCATAAAGAAGTAGTGCTTCGTTCGTTGTCACGAGGGAATCGGGAAAAAGTCTTAAATTACATCATCAGAGATTTGTATTCTGTGGCTCTCTTTCTGTGTTGTGAAATTGAGACCGTTTTTCTCTCTGTGGTCACTAAGCTTTTCTCAAACCTTTCGACAAGCGTTTCGCCTTTTTTGTTGACTTTTTCATGGGCAGCTTCTGGGTTGGCTTTGAGATATTCTCCAAGACGTCTTTTTCCTTGCACGTGTTTGTATAAACGAGCAGGAAGATAGGGATCTAACTTTTCAGGAGAAAGAGGTGTATCTGGTTCACATAACACACCTTGAACATTATCCTTGTGCAGCCTTTCTAATTTTTGAGATTCAAGATAAAGCTTTTTGGCAAGGCTCAAACTGAACATTCCACATTCAGAGGAACTGCGTTGAATATCCATTTCCGCCGTGGCAAAATGAATAGGAGGAAATTGGGAATGTTCAAGGGATTGTCGTGTCCTTAATGCCAATAATGCGGGAAGTGTGTCACGCAGTGAGGTTGGTTCTAAAAAGATCAAAGAGGTTTCACCATCAATGGTTTGATGATCGACAACCGCAAAATGGATGCCCTGATCGTGCGCATTAACAATAAACCTAGAAGATTTTATACCGCTCTCGAGGGTGTCTTTGAGGGCAAGGGCAAAGCCGTCAGGGGGAATCGCAAGTTTAAGATTCATCTCTGGATATTTACGGTTTGCCTGATCAACTAAGGCGGGCATCATGTAAAGATCTAAAATATCATAATAGTTCTTGATCCAACTGCCATCGGCATTATGCTGTTCTAAGCCGGTAATGATATCTTTTAATTCTGCACGATTGAAGGGCGTATTGTGTATTTTTGCGATGTTAAGCTGTTCTAAATGGGTCGCAAGATTTTCTAAGGATGCATCTGCACTCGGACCCTCTTGTGCACTGGGATCTCCTTGTGCGCTTGCCCCTTCTGGTGTTGGTGAAGAACGAGGGGAGACCTCTTGTGAAGCTTGTGGTTTCATACCATTAACCTTTCTCTTGAGGAGCGAGAGGTGATATTATTTTCTTATATTTTGACAAAATAATGTTTTTTAAAAAAAGCTTTTGTCTTTTGAAAATTAAGGAAAAAAATCATCTTTGAAATGGTTTTATAAGAAGACTTTTAAAACCAGAAGCTTTCTTCATTTAAAAAAAACCACATGTTTTTTACAGCTGTAAAATCTGTAAAAATGGGAGGAAATTAGCGGGTGTTTACAACATTATCTTTATTATTTTAAGTTCTTTTGATCACATGGCTTATTTCAATGAAAAGAGGATAGCCTTTTTTCAACCTTTCTCCGTATGAAAAAATGATATTATCCGCAAGAGCCGTTTAGCCAGTATTGCCTATTAAAAAACATTCTTTTGGATTTTTTCCTCGAAAAAGTCCCCCAAAGCCCCAAAAAGATTGTCTTCATTTTCTGCGATCAAATGATCCTGCTCGGCTCTAAAACACTTCTCCTTTGAGGGGGTATGTTTCTGAGATCGGTGGTGATGTGTTTTTAGAGCGCTGGGGGCTATGAGGCTTGTTTATTGCTGGCGGGTTTTTAAGATTCGTAAATCGGATGAAAGGGTAAGCGTGTTCTGTGAATTTCAAGTGTTCAGGTTGTCGCACATCATCAACAGTGGGCTAACAGGAGGAGCAAGGTGCTTATGCGCGGAGTGGTTTTGGGGGTGACTGAAGAGGAGGACTGGTTTGTTATGCTCTAAAACACTTCTCCTTTGAGGGGGTATGTTTCTGAGGTCGGTGGTGATGTGTTTTTAGAGCGCTGGGGGCTATGAGGCTTGTTTATTGTGCTTTATGGAAAAATTTTAAGGGAAACTGTTTGTGAATCCCAAGTGCACTCCTTGGCGTGAAAGGTGTCGTTTCTTTACAAAGCAATGGGAATGATCTTCATCTTTTGTGGTGTGGAGCTTTGCAGTGTGGAGCGGCTCAAAATGTACTGTGCATCAATAGAGATCGCTGTGTTCATTTTATTACTGCTTGTGTTATTTTATTGCTCAGCATTGCTGTGATCGCTTGCATTGGGGTTTTAAGGGGGGAGTGTTTTGTTGCGAGTGCTTTATGAGAAGGGGGCGTGAAGCCAGTTTTCTCTCTCCTGCTTTTGGTGCGGCAAAAGAAAGATCATTTAAAAAGAGGGACATTAAAAAAGGTGAAAGGTACTCCCAAACAGTAAGCTTTTAAACCTTTCAAATAGTCAATGCTCACCCCCCCAAACAGTAAAATTCTATACAACTTTATACAGTGTTACAAAATACACTGTTTTAGAACAGATTTTACAATAATCTCTCACAATTTCTCACAACACAAAGATGCATGGTGATTGAATGATGAAATTAAGACGCAAATACCCCTCTACCGCACCTGTCATTAAATACGATTTTTCATCTTCTGTCAACAGAAAAACCATGATTTGTCCTTTTTTATCGTGGAAAAAAAGCGATAAGAAAAAAGCGCATTGATAGGGTATCTCTCACAAAATATGTTGTCTTCCATGGGAATTTTTATGGAGAAATTTTTTTTGATGAAGCTTTTTGATGAAGCAAAGAACATTTTTTTAAGAAAAGAAGGGTGAGGTGGAGAGCTTGTTGATGGTGATATTGGGAGGGGAAATTCTATCAGCTGGTGATTTATGGAGGGAATGGAACCTTTGATTGGCTGGTGTTGGAGAGAAGAGGATTGTGGGGGCGATTGAGACCGGCGTGGCTGTTATCTTCGCTGGGAGTGGAGGGACGCGGCTTGTTCCAACAAAAGAGTATGAGGGAACTGTCTTGTTTTAGCGTAAAATATTGTCCTTTGAGAGTGTCTGTTTCTTGGGGTGCGGCTGTAATGTTTTTTTTAAAGTGTGGAGGCGCTTTTGAGGCTTGTTTGGTGTGCTTTAAGTCCCGTAAATCCGTTGATAAGGGTACGCGCTCTGTGGATCTTAAGTGGCTCTCTTCTGAGAGGAGGCTTTACAAACAAGACGTAGGGTTTTAGACGTTTAGCCTGTGTGAGGGGGACGACAGTGGTGTTTTTTAGCGAATGCTCTTTGGGTTGGAACAGTCAAAATGTTTATCAAGGGCATCAAGAATAAGGCGCAGTGAGCCAACAAGCGTTGGCAATGGTTGATCTTCGATAACCAGATATTGTAATGCCGCATGAAAGTTGTGTTGACGATGCAGATTTTGTGCTTCTTTTATCGCTTCTTGCATCGCTTCATAGCGTTGTGTTGCTCTTTCAACCCATTGCTTTTTTGCTTTCTCATCAGAAGCACTGTGCTTAAAGCCGTCATAATAGCCGTTTGGCAAACCTTTGGCACATAAATAGTCGTTTCTGATTTGCAAGTATTGTTGCGCCGTGTCATATTGCTCTTGGCTGATGCCTGATGAATCCCCTTTATAGCTCTGCAAACAAAGACGCCCAATATAGCTCCCCACAAGCGGATTTTTCGCTTCTTCAAGGCTTAAACCAAAGCGTTTTGCACGCATTTCAATGGCTGCTTGGAGCGCTGATTGAGATGCCAATTTGCTCGGGCCTTTGGCACGTGAAATACGGCCATTGGGCTCTCTCTGTTTGCCGGTTATTCTCGGTCTACCGCGTTTTTTACCTATTTTCATGAATTTACCATTTGAATGAAAAAGAAACTGTCTGTTGCGGGGGACAGGAATTGTAAAAAGCACTTTGAGAAAATATTGGGGAGGGGAATACAAAAGAGAAAAATGCGAGGGGGGAGAAACCCCCGAGGGATAGGAGCTATTGCAAAGCCAAAAAAGAACGAAGTCTTTAAGGATAAAGAACAGCAACCTTGTAGGGCAAAAAAATCATCGCTAAGGTGTTTTCTCCCATTTTTATGATATCCCCCCATCATGTTTATTTGATCTTTTGATCAGCGATCGTGGATGACTTGTTTTCTACAAATTTTTCAACTTTTCTGGAACAAGTGAAAAGAAATTTTTGTCACATGTGAATGAAAAAATAAAGTTCCATGGGGCTCTTCCTTATTTTTTCGCATAAGTTTTTTGTCTCTTCTCATAGGTGTATTGGGGGATTATAAGGGGCGTATTGAGGGATATAGAGGCTTTTATCTTTGAACGCTGAACCTAGACATTTTATCTCCATCACGCTGTTTAAGCCCTTATTCTTTCATAGAGTTCTCTTATAAAAATAGTCCTCTATAGAGGAGCTTTTCTGGAGGGTGAAGGGACAGAGAACGCTATAAAACAACCTTATTCACACGCGTCATTATAACATAAGATGCCCTCTATTTTCAAATAAATAATCATTTATCGGCTCAAAATAAGTACTCAAGAATAAAGCGATTGGGTTTTTGCGATGTTCTTTATGTATCCTTTATAAAGGCTAAATTTTCTTTTGCGGTTTTAATGGACTTCATCATCAGAAGGGGATTGTTGTTTAAAGTGTGCGATGCCCTTATCCAAAAAAGCTGTATGAAAAGATCCTTGGAGATAAAGGGGTCTTTAAGAGAAAAGAGGGATTTAAGAGAGGCTTTTATAAAGCTGGGGGGCTTATGAGAGAAGAAACCTTTCTTGTTTATGTTAAAAGAGAGGCTTTTTCATTTAAGAAATTTTAAAATGAGAATGGAAAAATTTAAAAGATGCTGTCGGGGCATTTTAGCTCATCGGTTGTTTTTTCGCCAGTAGGATGTTCTAGAAGTGGGGTATTTTAGAAGTAGGGTGTTCTAAGGAGGGTATTCTCAAAAACAGTGTCCTTTAGGGGAAGGATCTCTGGGCTTGTGTGATCGATCAAGAGGAAAAAAGGCACATTTATAAGCATTGAGAGAAGCTCTGTTGTTAGGTGTTCAAGGAATTTAAAAAAAGACTGAAAAAAAACTATTCGTGCTTGCCTCATGATGAGAAGAGTGCTAAGCGACTCCGTCACGCTCGTTCGTGTGTTCGCAAATATTAAAGCGTGGGTATTTTAGACGTGGGGGGATTGTCGGTATGATTCAAGATCAATCACAACAGCCATCAGCCTGTGAGGAGAAGGCTTATATCTCGCAATCTGAGTTGGATCAATTGGCTGCTTTTAAAAAAGCAATGGCTCTCTCAACAAAAGATTATGTCATCATTTGTTGCGTAGCTATCCTCTTGTTGGTGCTTTTTGCCACTTCTCTCTCTATGAAGCCTTGGGAATTTTTTCAATTTTCTAAAGAACAGCTGCAAGCAATGAAGCAGCAAAATTTTCAAGAAGAAATGCAAAACCTTTTTAAAAATCCTCTCATCGAACAATTGCGTGATGGGGGGTGGAAGAGTGTTTGGGCTTTTGTATGTTTTATCCCGTCAATGATTTTTGGTAGTCTTTTTGTGTTTTTTCCACTCTTTTTTATTTTCCTCGCCATGGTGAAACGGGATGTGAAACAAATGATGCAGCTGTGGGAAACAGTGCCAGAACAGCAACCTTTCGATAACCAATCTCTCAACACAAAACTATAGGGGGAATACGTGAGCGTTTCTTTCATCATTGGATGGTTGATTGTCCTAGGGGTCGCTATCTTTATTTGTGTTGCATTTTTCTCGGTACTCTTTTCTACCGCGAAGATCATTTTGGTACTTTATTATTCTTTGATAAAACGGACAGTCTTGTTATGGGCCATGTGGCGGAAACTCAAAAAGAGTCCAGCGCAGAATTTGAGGTATGATCAGATAGAAGGCAGGGGACAGAATACAGCCCTTGCAACGCAATACAGTGTTCTTTCTTTTAAAGAATCTTTGGAACTCTCAAAAAAAGATTATTCGATACTCTTTTTGATCACTTTCGTTATGTTGGTGCTTTTCGTAGGTTTTATTGCTTTTGCAGCGTTTCTCCCAAAATCTGCGATTTTTTTGCATAATCATGCGCCTCTATTGCTTTACGTTATTGACTTTATGATGAAGCTGCTGTTGTGGGTCTGGGCGTGTATTGTTATCACTTTGCCTATCGTTTTAATTCTCCATAATCTCCTTTTATTATGGCGTGAAAAAAACAGTGAAGAAATGAGAAATATTTGCTTGAGCAGAGAATAAAAATGATCATTTCATCTCAAGGCAATAGAGAAAAAGGGCAATAGAGAAAAAAAGGGAGCATTATGATAAAATATTTGGCTTTTTTAGGGATCATCATCATTACCATTTTAATGTTTATGGTCATGGTCAGGCTTCCTTACCTGTTGATCAAGTATATGAGGGTGTCTTTTAAACTCTCCCAAGAATTGAAAAAGAATACGACGCAACAAAAGCAAGCCATACAACAGTTGTGTAATGACTGCGAAGAAATGAGAAGACAGAATCTCACGCATAAGACCCTTGAGGCAAAAATGCGCTTTCTCAACTTTAAAGAGTCTCTGCCTCTTTATGCAAAAGAATGGAAAATAATCTTTTTTATCTTTATTCTTATTTTTCTTCTACAAATTACTTGCTCTATCACAAATTTGCTATGGTGGAAGAGTGATAGCATTGTCTTTATCATGCTGATCTTGAACTTGATATGGATAGGAATTCTTTGTTTGTCTCCCATCATTGCAATGATGAGCATAAAATTAACCCGAAAATTAAGAGAAACGCTTCAACAGTTAGACGAAGCAATCAAACAGCGCGATCGGGCAATTCGTATGCAAAATGCGCAAAGTGAAAAATAGCAAGGGGGGAACAAAATGTCCGGTAGTCTTATAACATTAGCAGCCTGTTCTATTTTGTTATTTGCGCTTTTAAATGCCTTAATATGGGGGCCCATTGTTGTCATTTATTACCTGTTTATCAAGCGTGCGCGGCTCTATTGTCGTGTGAAAAAAGAGCTGAAAGAGGTGCTCCATGAGCGCGATAGTGCTTTAGAACAGATCGCCCAAAAATGAAAAAGTGAGAAAATGAAAAGCAGCAGCCTGTTTGATCAAAAACAGCTTTCGCTTATTTGGGCTGACTGTAAAAAATATTCACTCTTTCGACCGTTATGGTGACACTTCCAACAGTTATCACTGTTATCGTTAAAATATGGAGAAGAAAGGATTTTTTTCTGCGGTTCTCTTAGAGCCATTGGCATGGATGTTCACTTGTGCTTTTTTATTCTTCCCCATTGTTTTTATGATGCTTTTTATCGTAACCCGTCAATTGGAGAAAATGATCCGACAACTGGAAGAAGAGGTTGAGCAGAAAAAAACACCGATGATCCTCTATCATGAAAATGAGGGGGACAAGTGAAAAAAAAGGAGAAAATAAAGCATTCTATTCTACGCCCATCTTGGAGGTTTTTGCGCTTTAAGGGGCGGTGGTGAGACTCTTTGAGCACAAAAGCTTTAGGGACGGTGAGAGGTTTAAGTTTTGAAACAAGCATAAAATCCATTTCCACCATGTTTTGAGGTTGGCTTAAGGCTAGGCTTTAGTGATAGCTTGATGACTCAAGTTGTTTTCAAGATAAAGCAACGCGCAGATGATTTTCTTGAACGAGGTTTGTTTTTCTTGTCAAAGGGACTTCTCTTGAGAAAAAACGCCTCTCAGAATTTTAGAGCTAGAGACTGAACAAGTGTGCAAGAGTAAAGGAGGAAGTGTACAATTGTTTAATAGAGATGGCGTTTAATAGAGGTGGCGTTTATAAAAAAAGTGGGTTGAGGAGACAAAATAGACATTCAGACAACGAGGCGATAAGACAAACGAGAAGATCCGTCTGCGGTGGGAAAACATGCTCTTTGAAGTCAAAAAAAATGCTTCTCCCGATATTGTTTTTATAAAAGATGAGAAAAGATAAAGATTAAGAAAAGGCAAGGATTTAAAAAAACAAGCAATTGAACTAAAAGCTATGGATGGTGATGAATGGCATTCATGATCAGGAACAACGTTTTGATTCATGAACTTAATGTTTTAGACAAATGAGGGAGAAAAAATGAAGCGCAATGGGGGGAATTTAATGTCGAATAGGGGAAAAAATTCAAGATCAGCTCAGGAACTACGGGCTTTTTCTTTGGCAGAAGCATTTCTGACACGCAAAAATTATAAAGTTATCTTTTGCCTTGCTTTTATTCTTGAGGCTTTTAAAGTGGCACTTGCACTGGTATTTGAGTGGGATTTGACAGGGTGGTGGAATTATAGTCTCTTCATTCTCATGTTCATCTTGGTTGTTCTATCCCTGCTTCTTTTTTTATTGATCCCTGTTGCTTTTGTGGTTCGTGTTATTTTTACGCATTTGTTGAAAAAAAAGATTGCTCAGTTGGAGCAAGCAATTAACTAAAAGCGCATAGCGGCTTCGTATCGGCAAACGAGTGGGTAAAGAGGAGGGCAAAATGAATATACGGATTTTTCTCTCTTTTTATGCTTTGTTGGAGCGCTCTTATGGGCGTGATGTTTGACCAAGGGGAAAAAATAAGCGGTTGATCGTGGTAAATTGAATTCATTGTAAGGACAAAAGCGTCGTTTCATGGAAATAGCTTTTTAGACAAATGAGGGGTAAAAATGAAACACCATGAAAATGCAGCATTGGATGGGAGCCCACGGGTTTTTTCTTTGGAAGAAGCGTTTCTGACACGCAAAAATTATAAAGTCATCTTTTGCATGACTCTCACTGTTTCAACTTTGAGAACGGCTCTCTTCTTACCAGCATTGCTTGGGGTGAAGTTGACAGAGTGGGAAGTCAGTGTCGCGGCTCTTCTTTTGTTTATCATGCTGTTTATATCAGATTTAATTTTTATATTGATCCCTGTTGCTTTTGTGGTTCGTGTTACTTTTACGTATTTGTTGAAAAAAAAGATTGCTCAGTTGGAGCAAGCAATTGACCAAGCGGAGAACGGCTACATATCGGCAAACGAGTGCGTGAAGGGGAGGGGAAAATGAGAGATATCCTTGTTCTATTCTCATGGGGTGTGGGCGTGACGCTTTTTACACTGCTTTCTGCTGTGTGCATGATGTTTATTTGGGCATTGTATTATTCTGCTTTCAAGCGCGTGAGATTATATTGCCAAGTGAGGAAAGAATTAAGACGTGTGCTTAAACAACCGGTCGCCTTTGAGCCGTCCAGTGGGGAAACACCGATGATGAAGTCATCATTTGAGGAAAAAGAGTTCAAAGCATTTTCTTTTGCTGATGAGGAAATTCTCACGATGGAAAGTGCAACGGAACTTTTGAAAAGTTTGGGGGGAAGGATAGAAATTGACGAAAAAGGGGATCATTTGGCAACCTTCTTTTTACCAGATCGTGAAGTACAATTTCTTTATAATGCTGAGAAGGGGTATCCGCAATTTGATTGTGCCATTGCGGTGGTCTCTGGTATCCATGCGGCAGCTTGCCAAACAATCGACCCTTATAACTCTGGAGGCTTGATTGCTCTTGAATTGAGTTTTGATCTGAAGGGATTGGAAATTTTTGAAGAAAAGGTCAGCGCGGGGCGTTTACGCCATGCGCTTGAGAAGGCTTTAGAAAAGGCTATGGGCGAGGTTGATCTTGGCAACATGCTCCGCTCTCAATATCACATTCTTCCTTGGGAACACAAAGTTGTGAACCCTAAGTTTTCATCTTATGCGCTACGTTATCTTGCAGCTTTAGCCTTGATAGGGGATGTTGAAACTTTAGACTCCTATCACAAAAGCTTTATGGAAGGTGAGAGACTGGGCTTTGAGACAAGCATTACAGAAGAGCATTTAGAACGCGCGATAGCGATTGCTAAGGCGGTAGAAAAGACAAAACAGCCCAGTTATGATCTGCTTCAACAGACGGCAAAGAGTTTTTCTATAGAGGTGGAGAGTTATGACTGTTTCAGAGCTACAGATCCAAACTTTTGCAATAGAAGACGTTCTGTTTACGAAAATTTGCTCGAGGAAAAGCGAGAAGAATTAAGGCAACAGGGATATACGGTTTACGAA
Source organism: Bartonella mastomydis (assembly GCF_900185775.1). NCBI lineage: Bacteria > Pseudomonadati > Pseudomonadota > Alphaproteobacteria > Hyphomicrobiales > Bartonellaceae > Bartonella > Bartonella mastomydis. Next base: position 113,409 of record NZ_LT883137.1, on the reverse strand, counting down.
AAGGATACGATTTGTGAGGTTGATGGAAAAACCGCTCGTCCCCATATTCTTTATATCAAGGATGGGGAATTAGAATATATGGATGTAAAATTTAAGATTGGTGAAAAAAATTATTGAGAAAAATAAAGCATTTAGGTAAATTAACTTAAAATGGCGCGTCAAAATGAGAAAAACAGAGGGGAGCAATGCAGGAGAAAAACGCAACATTTGAAGAGTCTTTCTTTTCAGGCAAAAAATTGACAGTATCTTTAGGGGTAAGCTGTAAAGGGGTGGAAAGCTGTAAAATGATTGGGCGCTCCTTTTTCAGCATGTTTTGCACAATATTTTATACGGGGTTTTGCAGGGTTTTTTACACGGGCCTTATGATGATGGCTTTAGAAGTTCCTGCGGGTGCAAAGTCTCTGGTACAGCCAGAGCAGTGGGCAAGATGGGAGGCAATGGGATCTCTTATTTTTCTCTTGCCGGTGTTGATTTGGTTTTGTCTTCTCACCCCTCTTCCAATCCTTTGGGGGGTTGATCGTTTTAAAGAGCGCAAATTGAAAAAAATAAGGCAAAAATTAGAAGAAGAAACAAAGCTGCTAAAGATCAATCGGTGAGACGATCGCCATGAGAAATGAGGTGGTTGCGCTTTTTATTTTTTTCTGCCGTTGGGCGGTTTTCTTCTCGAAACTGTGACGGTTTTTGCTCTTTTTGTTACGATGATCATTGTGGTGCCTTATTAGTGTTTCATCAAGCGGTTGAGGCTTACTTTCAGAGTGAAAAAACAAAGGCGCTTGATGAAAGAACAGCCGCAGCATTTTTGTTTCTCTAAAAAAAGCTTGAAAGAGATCGTGCAGCAAAACTTAGCCTTAGACACAAAAATAAGTTCCCATGCGTTTAAAAAATGGCTCTTTTTTCCAATAAAGATTATGTCATCCACGCATGACTCTCTTTCATCATTATGGTTAGTTTATGTCTATGTGACGTTCTATACAGAGGTGAATTTTTTGAACGATGAGAAGAGATTTATCTCTATGAACATTTTCTTTTTTTTACTTTGTTGTTTTCTCGGCATGTCTTTTGGCAACGGTTCCTGTTATTATAATCCTTCGTGAAATTTTAACCTCTCGGCTAAAAAAGTAGATTCAGCAATTGAAAGAAGTGACGAAAGCCCTCTCAATCAATTATAAAGGGGAGTGGCAATTATAAAGGAGAGGGGCAATTTATAAAGGGGAAGGGCAATTTATAAAGGGGAAGAGGGTAAAATGCATTACGAAATGCTGGATGCCACGGTGGTTTTGATGGTTCTGTTGGGGGGCTTTTGGATTTGTTCTTAACACTACCCATTGTGGCACTGTATATTTCTTTTATCAAGCGGCTGATATCCTCTTATAAGGTCACGCGGCAATTAAATGCAGTACTGAAAAAGCGCATGTAGTCTTCATGGCGTGAGGAGGCACCTTTTTAGATCATGCCCTTGCTTTATGGCTTTGAGAGGCATGGAGGGGCTATGGTGCACTACGTTTTACATTTGCCTTTGTTTGAAGGAAGCTGAAGCCAATCAATTGGTTTGGAATGATATTGGCTCTCTACGGTTTTCTTCAGATAAGCAAAATCGTAAAAACGTGAATCTGTAAGACCAAGTGGGTGTGCTTGGTCAAGAGTATGACGGTTGTGGGAAGAATAGTCGGCTGAAGAGGGCATGAATGGTGCGGTAAAGGTGGAATGGAGACAGGGTATTTGAGAGAAGGGGCTATAGGGTTTGCGTGCGAAACGATAGAGAGCGTCTAGGGAAGAGCTGTAAATAAGTTGGAATAGTGCGTGGGAGAATTGATTAGAAAGGGAGATGATCAATAGTTTTAGGATAGTATTGAATCTCTACGGTTTTCTGTAAATAATCAAAGTCGTAAAAGCGTGTAACTGTAAGCCCAAGGGGGTGTGCTTGACCAAGCGCATGAGGCATTGGGGATGATTGGGTGAAAAGGGGGCGAATGGAGGTGTGGAGGCGTATGAGAGGGCGAAAGGGATAGGGCAGGAACGCTTGAAATGGTGGGGAGTTTGGGGGAAAGGGGGAATGGAAAAGCCATTGTGTGAAGCATGAGATTTGAGGAAGATATGAGGGATGCTCAACCGGTAAGGAGAATGAAGACCATGGGTGGTGCTCTCTGCTTCTTTTATCACATGCTTTTTATCATAAGGTCACAGGGTAATGAGATGCAGCGCTGAAAAAGTGCATGTAGTCTTCATGGCGTGAGGAGGCACCTTTTTAGATCATGTCCTTGCTTTATGGCTTTGAGAGGTATGGAGGGGGTATGGTGCACTATGTTTTACATTTGCCTTTGTTTGAAGGAAGCTGATGCCAATCAATTGGTTTGGAATGATATTGGCTCTCTACGGTTTTCTTCAGATAAGCAAAATCGTAAAAGCGTGTAAATGTAACTCCAAGGGTGTGTGCGCTTGGTCAAGAGTATGACGGTTGTGAGAAGGATAGTCGGGTGCAGAGGGCATAAATGGTGCGGTAAAGGTGACTGGAGACAGGGTATTTGAGAGAAGGGGCTATAGGGTTTGCGTGCGAAACGATAGAGAGCATCTAGGGAAGAGCTGTAAATAAGTTGGAATGGCATTAGTGATGGGAAAGTTGTGTGGAGAATGGGGGAAGAAATTGGAAATGCGAGAAGGCGTTTTGTACAAATTTTATTAAAAGGTTTGGCTTTTAAAAGTATCGTCTTTATTTTTTTCTCAGGATTGTCATTGGTGATCGTTTAGGAAATAGTATGATTTGAAGAGTGGTGTCTTTTTATATAAATTGGTGGAAGGTTTTCGTATTACGTTTGCCATTGTTTGAAAGGGGATTAAATCAGTCGTCTTGAGATGATATTGAATTTATACGGTTTTCTGTAAATAATTAAAATCGTAAAAACGTTGAACTGTAATAGCAAAGAGTGCGCTTGGTCAAGAGTATGACGGTTGTGGGAAGGATAGTCGGCTGAAGAGGGCATGAATGGTGCGGTAAAGGTGAATGGAGACAGGGTATTTGAGAGAAGGGGCTATAGGGTTTGCGTGCGAAACGATAGAGAGCGTCTAGGGAAGAGCTGTAAATAAGTTGGAATGGTGCGTGGGAGAATTGATTAGAAAGGGAGATGATTAATAGTTTTAGGATAGTATTGAATCTCTACGTTTTTCTGTGAAAAAGCAAAATCGTAAAAACGTGGAGCTGTAAAGGAAAAGGGGCTTGATCAAGCGCATGAGGCATTGGGGATGATTGGGTGAAAAGGGGCGAATGGAGGTGTAGAGGCGTATGAGAGGGCGAAAGGGCATAGGGCAGGAACGCTTGAAATGGTGGGGAATTGGTGGAGAGTTTGGGAATGGGAAAGCCGTTGTGTGGAGCATGAGGTTTGAGGAAGATATGAGGGAAGAGAGTGGAAGTGTGGGGAGATGTTTTGTCCCAATTTATTAAAAGATTTGGCTTTTAAAGGGATCGTATTGTCTTCTCAAGATTGTCATGGAGGTGTGTTTATTCTCAATGTCCATGATTTTGAGAGAGTGTCGTTTAAGAGAAAGTTTAGAGCACAGAGTTTGGAGGGTGCTTGTTTGCTCAAGAAAAAGCAAAAGGAGGGATTGAATTACAAGTTTTGTTTCTTCATATGATTTTTTATGGCATCCAAGATCTGTTGACTTATCTCTTTATGGGTCAGCCAGCGTAAACCTTTTGACGTTGTTTTTGGTCCTAATTGAATGGAGATGAAATCAATCTTATTTTTACGTGCGCATTCAGTTAGCATTTGATCATACGCGTTGGAACCAAAAACATGAAGAATGCATGGGGGATTAGGTAAAAGCGCTAATTGTTCAATTAATGCGCAAGAAAAGGCAAAGGCGGATGAATGAATCCATAATATGCAATATTTTAAACCATGCCATTGCTTCACGGCTTCTAAAAATTGTGTCCGTGATGTTGCACAATCATAATCCAATCGTATGCACAACTGCTGTTTTTGGAATGCTTCAAACTGGACTTTTGGGGAAAGAAAGCGGGCGGCGATAATGGCTTCTTTTGGCTTGAGAGATTGACAAAAAGGAGCGAGCATTCCTGTGCCCCCTACAACTAAATAACGATAATGCGCATCCTTTTTTTGCATGTCCCCACCCCTTTTCCTTCAAACGCATTGCTTTAAAATATACACATTTCATCAGAAAGTCGTTCACAATGTGTTTGTATCTCTTTCCTTATAATTTGCCAAGGAAAACCTTTATCCTCTAAGGCAGAAGCTTCATCTAAAAAAGGTGAATTGATATTGGCGCGCGTAACCCGTAAAGTGTGCGCACTGACCGGCAATCAATGCGTAGATGGTGGTGCGCTTTTTGGGTTGCACTCCCATGAGAGATAAGCTTAACGGGTTTATTTCAAAAGGCATTATAGGCTTAAATGATCAAGCGTATTTTTTTAACACACGAATATGAGCCTTGAGAAAGGTGGATTGGCGAGAAGAGACACCTCGAGCTGCTGCGATGGTTTTTACAAATTGTGGCAGGTATGGCTGGTGTGGTTTGTGGGTATGGGTGAGGCTTGTTGTGAGCGCAGGGGTGGTTTGCCCGTAAGGCGGTGCGGCTATGGCTGTCCGTGGTGGTGGGATATGGCGTTTGGGGGTGAGTTTGTGGGCGTTATGGAGGCTTATTGTGAGCGCAGGGGAGGTTTGTCGTAAGGCGGTGCGGGTATGGTTGTCCGTGGCGGTGGGATATGGCCGTTGGGGGGACTGGTGTGGTTTGTGGGTGTGGGGGAGGCTTGTTGTGAGCGCAGGGGTGGTTTGTCCGTAAGGCGGTGGGGGTATGGTTGTCCGTGGCGGTGGGATATGGCGGTTGGGGGGGACTGGTGTGGTTTGTGGGTGTGGGGGAGGCTTGTCGTGAACGCAGGGGAGGCTTGTCGTAAGGCGGTGCGGCTATGGCTGTCCGTGGCGGTGGGATATGGCGGTTGGGGGGACTGGTGTGGTTTATGGGTGTGGGGGAGGCTTGTCGTGAGCGCAGGGGTGGTTTGTTCGTAAGGCGGTGCGGGTATGGCTGTCTGTGGTGGTGGGATATGGCGTTTGGGGGGGACTGGTGTGGTTTGTGGGTGTGGGGGAGGTTTGTTGTGAACGCAGGGGAGGCTTGTCGTAAGGCGGTGCGGGTATGGCTGTCTGTGGTGGTGGGATATGGCGGTTGGGGGGGCTGATTGAGGTATTATGATGGTGCTCGATGAGACTGTTAAAGCCATGGGGGGTGATGGAATGGGGCGCTTGATTTTTATAGAACTATCAGAGTGTTATCGCTATACCATTCATGAGGGTCTATGAAATGAGGGTGATAAGCTTTGGTTTGGCAGTGTTGAGCGCATGCTTCTTTAACACAAGACCGCGAAGGGGCGGTATTTAATGATTGACACCCTCAAGATTGAGAATATCCATATCTTTGGGTAATATTGGGAATATCCCGTGTACTTTGGGCGCATTCTCTTTAAGGACTTCTCTTGGGTGACAATGCGTTTTACTTAAGAGATAATTTGTGTCAAGAAAGAAAAAAACACATATTTTTGTAAACAAGGAAGCGCAAATGAAGGGGGAAATTTCAACAGGGGATAAAGAACCGCGCTCTTTTGCTCTGGAAGAGTCCTTTCTTTCCTATAAAGAGCATAGCATTATTTTTCTTATTTCTGTGATCATGGCGCTGTGTCGGTGGGTTTTTTTGATATTCTTAGAATTCAAGAAGCCGTTGACTGTTGCTCAAGAGAATACGCTTTTTGCCTTTTTTGTGCTGCGTGAAGTCATTATGGTTTGTGTGTTTGCTTTGATGCCTGTTCTCTTGGGGCTTTATCTCATCTTAACGCATTTTTTGAAAAAAAACATTCAGCAGTTGAATGAGCTTCTTCAGCAACGGGGGAAAACAACCGATCAACAAAATCATCTTTCAAAAAAACATAGAGAAAATATAAGCTGTTTTTTTATCGTATTCCTTTGCTTCATCATTTTGTTTGACGTGTCTTTTACGGCAGGGGGTGTCATACTAATTTTGGAATTTTATTCTTTTGTCTTTAAGCGCGTGAGACTGTATTGCACCGTGAAACGCGCATTAAAACATGTCAGACAAGAGCCAAACAGAGCGCTGTCGCCGTTATCGTGAGGGGGGGACAGCTGTTCTCGTGACACAAGAAGAGGAGAGGGTTGAAGAATCATCAGATAAAGAGGGTGATGACGCCCATTGTCGTTTGTGGATGAGGAGGTGTTCTTATCATTTGGAGAGCAAGAGCGTTCAAAAATCTCTTTTTAAAAAATCTCTGGGAGATTTATTCGAAAACAAGGGAAGAGCCATGCATCGCGCTTTTCGTGGGGCTTAAAAGAGCGGGGCTTAAAAGAGTGGGGCTTAAAAGAGTGGGGCTTGAAAGAGTGGGGCTTGAAAGAATGGGCGTGAAAGAGTGGGCTTGAAAGAGTGGGCTTGAAAGAGTGGGGCTTGAAAGAGTGGGGCTTGAAAGAGTGGGCGTGAAAAAAGAAATGTGCTTATATAAAAAAGGGAAGAGAAAATGAAGGGGAAAAATTCAACATTTTATAACGAACTGCTCAATTTGTTTGAGAAAGAGTATTCTTCTGTGCGAGAGTATGTTGTCATTTGTCTCCTCTCATTCATGCTTGAGTTTGGAAACCGCACTTTCTTTCTACCCTTCTTGGAACAAGGGAATTTGACAGGGTGGCAGGTGAGTTCCTTTTTTCACGCTGTATGTGTGCTTTGGACAGTTATTGCTGTGGGTGTTTTGGCTTTGACCCCTATTTTGGCGATCCTCTGCATCATATTGTGGCGTTTGTTGCTTAAAAATGCGCGCATATTGAACAAAATAAATGAGCAACGGGGGAAAATAACCCCTCAGCAAAAAGAGCGCGATAAAGAGGGCGTGAGCGTAAAAATGGACGAGCTTCTTCTTACACTATTGGGTCTTGTGTTTATCTTCGTGGTGATGTGGTTTGCGGTTATTCCCATGATGATTTTGCAACTTTATCGTGGTGTCTTTAAGTTGGCGAGAAGATATGGTTGTTTAAAAAAAGAGCTGAAAAGCCTGTTGAAAGAACAGGAGACAGCCTTTGAAAAATCATAAGCCAAAGAAAAAAATCTAAAAAAATGCTGAAAAATTGAGCATTGATGGGGAGTGCTCTCGATAACATTTTGCCTTTGAAGTTTTTGGGGGCTTGAGGGGTGGCCATGCAACATTGCTCTAAAGGGTGAGGGAGGCTGAATGGCATGTTTGGGGAAAAAAGCTTGAATTGGAGACTGTCATTAATAGGTCGTGTGGGATTAAAGACCGCGTGGAATTAAAGAAATGTGGGATTTAGAGTGTGGGGTCCTAGAGCTTAGAGTGTGTTTGGGGCGCTTGACTTTATTCATTTGAAATGTGAGATAGGTAAAAGAGCAGTTTTGGGGAGTAGGTGATCGCGGTCTCTTGTGCTGGTTCCCTCTTTTTAAGCGCCTTGTTTATAGAGGTTTTGAAATGAATCTAGAAGAGTGTGAGGGCTAGAAAATTTTCTTGAAAAAAGGGGAATTTTTTGGCAGAAAAAGCTCGAATTGTGACTAATGTCTTTTAAAGATAGGCGCGGGTTGAAATTCTTCACTGTTTGAGGAAGGCAAGAGGGGAAAAGATCCCTCGGATATTATTACTTTATGATTTTTATTATGACGCAAGCCATGAACCGCCTGTGCTCTTTTTTTGATTTTTAGATTTCGCATGCGTGTCTCATGCCTCAATTGCCAAAAAAAGATCCAGAAATGAGAAGAAGCATTCTCTGTATGAGAGAAAATAAGCTCTCTACTACGCGGGCTTTGTCAAAGAGAGAGAGGGAAAAAATGAAAGAGCAAAATTGGACATTAGAGCAACAAACCCATAAAAGTGTCCGTTCTTTTGCGTGCCAGCAAGCGTTGCTCTCACCAAGGGATTATAAAGTTATCTTCGCTCTTGCTGTGATCATTATCCTTTGGAGTATGATTCTAAGAATACCGAATGTCTTAAATTGGCAGCTGACAGGCTGGCAATATGCGGTGCATTTCGTTGCTTTTAGGGTGACGGACGCCATAGAAGGCTGTGCTCTTTTCTTGATTCCGGTGATGTTCCGAGTGCGTCGCAACGTGACGGGTGCCTTGAAAAAAAATATTCAGAAATTAGAAGAAGCACTCTCTGTACGAGAGCAAATAAACTCTCTGTCGCATAGGCTTTAGCAAAGAATGAGAGGGGAAAATGAACAATAATCCTATCGTCGTACATCTTTTGGATCCCGAGCTCTGGGTGGTTACGGCTATTTCCATGGTCATTATCATGTTGGTTTTGGCTCTTTATATCTCTGTCTTCAAACGGATGAAAATGAATTCCGCAGTAAAAGACGAGCTGAAACGTGTGCTGAAAGAAAATGATCTGGCAACGCAGCAGTTTTGGAAAGACGAAGCTGTGGTGCTGGAGAGGCGTTTGCAACAAGAGGGAAAAGAGTTCTTGATCGATGATGATGAAATTCTCACCATGGAAAGTGCAACAGAACTTTTGAAAAGTCTGGGGTGGTCCGTAGAATTGTTGAGAAAAGGAGATCATTTGGCGACCTTCTTTTTACCCGATCGGGAATTGCAGTTTCTCTATAACGAGAAACACATAGAAGAATTTTCACCCTTTGATCGCGGACTTTTAGTGATGAGCGGTGTTTTTGCGGCGGCTTGTCAGACCATTAATCCTTATAATTCTGGGGTTTTGCCAACGGTATTTATAAATTTTGTCCCCAATGGATTGGAAATTCATGAAGAGAAAGTGACTGCCTCGCGTTTCAAGAAAGAACTTGATAAAACTTTAGAATGGGCAATGAAAGATGATTCTTTGCATGAAATGCTTCGCTCTCAATATCGTATTCCACCTTGGGAAAGAGACTCTTTAGTATGGGCAGAGGGTGAAGTAGAGTTTGTTCCTTATGCTCTGCTGCATCTTGCTGCTCTTGCCTTGCTGGGAGATGTGGAGACGTTAGGTTCTTATGATGAAAGTTTTGCGGTAGGCGATAAACTTGGCTTTGATGACACCATTGAAAAAATCCATCTGGAACGCGCGATGGTGATGGCTCAAGAGGTGAAGGAGGCAGGAAAATTCAGTTACGATCTGCTGGAACAGGTTGCAAAGATTTTCTCCATAGAAGTGAATGACACTCAAATTTTCAGAGTAAGAAATCCTTATTTATGTCATCAAAAACGAGATTTGCATCAAAAAATAGTCGAGGAGAAAAAACAAGAATTAAGGCAACAAGGATATGTTGTGAGTGATGAACCATGCGTCATAGAATCAGAGGGGGTAAAACATGCTCCTGATATTACTTATCTCAAAGAGGGTGAGCCTGCATTTATGGATATAAAAATTGATTAGTTTCCTGAAGGTATTGGAGAGCGTCTTCTGATTTGATGACAGTCTTGTTGAAAGAAGCTTAGCACCATGATTGAAAGGTTTTCTCTCCAAAGCAATACAAAAAATACAGGGGCAAAATACACAATAAAAGCAAAATACAAGAGAAAAATAGAAGAGCTGGAAAAAATCAAAAAGTACAGCAGCTTTTAAAAAATCCGCTGAAAATATTTTTTCTCAAGATGAGGGGCAAAGTTACGTGATGGTAAATTTGTCTCTTTTTTTGTTTTTTAAAGTCTATTTGTTTTAAGAAAAGCCGCTTTATTATGTGAAAAAAAGCGCGCTAGAGATGAGAAAATATTCAGTTTAAGTGAGAAAATATCATTATGGACTGCGTAAAACACTGTTGTTTCCGGTGCGGGGATATGGGTGTGAAATCTAGGGGATATGGTGCTTTGTTTATTGAGGCTGAAAAGTGAATTTTCGCAAGACCAGAATACCCACGCGCATTTTCTTGAAAGCAGAAGAATTGATTGGGAAAACGGCAGAATTATGGAATATTTTTGACAAAAAAGTATGGGATCTAGAGTTTAGAGCTCTGAGAGCACGAGCCGTCTTCATTTAAGAGGGAGGAAGATGAAATCGAGTGCTGTTTTTGAGCGGCTGATTTTTGTTCATAAAATACAATACAAATAAAATAAAACAAAGGATAAATTAAAACAAAACAAAGGCCCCCTTTTAAAAGGGCCTTTTTATTTTTGTTTTATAGTATACAAAATGTATATAACTTTATTTTAAGAACTTTTGTTTCTTATACTCTCGCAGAAATCATCTGCAGAAAATATATCATGAGTGAGCCTAAAAAACTCGCAATAGCATTCAATAAATTTTTTCCTTTTGCATAGATATCATCTATAGATGCTTGTTCTGATGCAGTTCTATTCGCTGTTCTCAGTATATTCAATGTATCCGATGGGCTCATTACTTGCTTAAAAAACTGTGAATGTGTTTTTTCAACAGTATAAGGAGCAACAATAGGAGAGGGCGCTTGATTGACTATACGATCAGACTTTTGAATCGCAAGAGCTAAACCGCTTGTAATTGCCCCCGCTATAAAAAAATATCTGATATTCATCGTTTTCTCCTATATTTATTTCTATAAATAAATATCGATACGTATCATATATAAATTCACTTTAACTGACTATAGTAAAAATACAACAGTCATAAAAAAGAATAAACTTTGTCTACATTTTGACAAAATTTACTCTTAATTGCCTAAATCAATTCTTTATGATTCCATTTTATGGAGATTTTAAAAAAGCTTAAACGCTCTGTCCGTGAAGTGGAATCCTGTAAGAGGGGTGGCAAAAGAACTGCTGTAGAAGTTCTTTTTGTGCCATTGACTAAAGATTTATAAAAATGAGGGTTCATTAAAATTAAAATGAGATGTGATGAAAATTGAGTCAACCCCGTGAAGGGAAGGGTGCACTCTTTTGAGAGTCAAAGTGCATCTTTTATGAGATTGGGTACATGCCACATGAGGGTGAGGCGTGTATCCCTTGAGGGGAAGGATGCACTCTTTGTGAGGTCAGAGTGCATCCTCTATGAGATTGGGTACATGCCGCATGAGGGCCCACGGCCTGTATCCCTTGAGGGGAAGGATGCACTCTTTTGAGGGCTAGAGTGCATCCTCTATGAGATTGGATACATGCCGCATGAGGGTTGAGGTATGTATCCCTTGAGGGGAAGGATGCACTCTTTGAAGGCGGAGTGCATCCTCTATGAGATTGGGTACATGCCGCATGAGGGTGAGGCGTGTATCTCTTGAGGGGAAGGATGCACTCTTTGTGAGGTCAGAGTGCATCCTCTATGAGATTGGGTACATGCCGCATGAGGGTTGAGGTATGTATCCCTTGAGGGGAAGGATGCACTCTTTGAAGGCGGAGTGCATCCTCTATGAGATTGGGTACATGCCGCATGAGGGTGAGGCGTGTATCCCTTGAGGGGAAGGATGCACTCTTTTGAGGGCTAGAGTGCATCCTCTATGAGATTGGGTACATGCCGCATGAGGGTTGAGGCGTGTATCCCTTGAGGGGAAGGATGCACTCTTTTGAGGGCTAGAGTGCATCCTCTATGAGATTGGGTACATGCCGCATGAGGGTGAGGCGTGTATCCCTTGAGGGGAAGGATGCACTCTTTTGAGGGCTAGAGTGCATCCTCTATGAGATTGGATACATGCCGCATGAGGGTTGAGGCGTGTATCCCTTGAGGGGAAGGATGCACTCTTTGTGAGGTCAGAGTGCATCCTCTATGAGATTGGGTACATGCCGCGTGAGGGTTGAGGCGTGTATCCCTTGAGGGGAAGGATGCACTCTTTTGAGGTCAGAGTGCATCCTCTATGAGATTGGGTACATGCCGCGTGAGGGTTGAGGCGTGTATCCCTTGAGGGGAAGGATGCACTCTTTTGAGGGCTAGAGTGCATCCTCTATGAGATTGGGTACATGCCGCATGAGGGTGAGGCGTGTATCCCTTGAGGGGAAGGATGCACTCTTGATGCAAGGCAGAGTGCATCCTCTATGAGATTGGGTACATGCCGCATGAGGGTTGAGGCGTGTATCCCTTGAGGGGAAGGATGCACTCTTTTGAGGGTTAGAGTGCATCCTCTATGAGATTGGATACATGCCGCATGAGGGTTGAGGCTTGTATCCCTTGAGGGGAAGGATGCACTCTTGATGCAAGGCTAGAGTGCATCCTCTATGAGATTGGATACATGCCACATGAGGGTGAGGCGTGTATCCCTTGAGGGGAAGGATGCACTCTTTGAAGGCGGAGTGCATCCTCTATGAGATTGGGTACATGCCGCATGAGGGCCCACGGCCTGTATCCCTTGAGGGGAAGGATGCACTCTTGATGCAAGGCAAAGTGCATCCTCTATGAGATTGGATGCATTTAGGGTTGGATGCATCCAATGGGGGATGGATGCACTCTTTTGAGGGCTAGAGTGCATCCATAGGGGAAGGCATATCTCATAAAAATAGAGAAAGCCCAAGAGATTTATTTTTATTTTATCTCTATCAGTTTGTGTATTTTATAGATATCTGCTTTGTCTCCTCAATATTTGAGAGGGTTATAGAGTAAGACTCACTAATGAAGGTTAGCTAATGAATATTGAGATCTCTATGAGAATTAAGATATTTTTGTGCTTTTTTTTTGTCTTTTTCTTGATTTTATTAGCTTACATGAAATTTATGAGGCATTTGTCTCCAATTTGGCTTTTGGTTTTGCCAATGGATTTGGTTTAATATTTCAATGATTTCAATGGCTTTATTCAGATGTCCCTTAAAGAATGGGGCTTTATCATAAAACAGAATAAATTGAGTCAATTTTGGTAATTCTTTATCTTTGACGTGTTTTATTCTACACGAGCTCGCTTGCTTGTAATGAGTCGTTGGCTTGATGAATTTTAAGATAAAATAGCGTTGAAAGAAGAGAAGCCCGTTAAAAGAGGAAAAGTCTGAGAGAGTTGGCTCTTTGATGCCTAAAATTTCTAAGATGAAGAGCAGAAAACGATAATCCACCAACCCATTGCTAGGATTAAAATACCTTATTGCTGTTTCAACGATAAAGAAAAAGATCGGTGATTCTGTTATGTCGTAAAACAGCTTCTCTCGTGCATCCCTTGTCCTTTGAAGGGGAATTTTTAAGTTCATTTGAAAAAAGAATAATCTTTTTTGCAGGGAGAACTTATGAAAGAAAAGCCCAAAGTTTAAGAAGAGGGTTTTAAGACAATACAGCCAAAAAAAAAGCCCTCTGCTTCAAACAGAAGGCAATAATAAGAAGATTTTCAACATTGGGTTGTAAAAATATCAAAAAAGAATGAATTTAAAAAACGTATTCAATACAAAAATTCACTCTTAAAAAACCTACTCTTCTATAACTAGCAGAAAATTAAAAAGAGAGCAATATAAAAATACTTTTTACAAAAAAGAAAAATTTGCTTTTTATGCCTTAAAGGTCATGAATACTTCTCTTTCATTGAATGTTTATTTTGCAATTCACTGTCAACTTAAGTCTTTAAAGATATTATGACGTATGCAACCATATTTATTCTTCACTAAAAAACCAACAAAGAGAGCATTCCATGGTAATAGACCGGCACAATAAATCGCTGCGATGGATTGGAGCGATAAACCGCTGCGATAGATCAGTGTGGGGGGAGCGGCTTTGTTTTTAAAGGGGGAGGCGTGTTGCGTGTCAGGGTTTTTGTGAGGCTTGTGTTTTGTTAGGTATGGTGAGGGGATGGAGGGGGAGCTGTTGGTGTGTGTGTGCGTGGTGTGGAGGCGTGTAGATACATGGTTTTGGTGCAGGGTGCAGGCTTTTTGTTTTGAGTCTTGAAAGGGAGAAGAGAGCGGAGTTAGCTGTTTTCCTTGAGTGACTTGAGGGGATAGTGAAGCATTTTCGTGTGATGTGGGGGGCGTTAGGGGATTTCATGTTTTGGGGATGGCATTCCAGACGATGATGGGCTTGCTTAAAAAAAATGCTGCCTGCTCTTTAGGGAAAAGAGAGGAGTCCTAAAAGAAGACATGGGGGGGCGTGCGTGGGGATGCGGTTGGGTTTTGCTGGAATTGTTGCGCGGCATGGGGGGAGAGGCTTTGTTTTTTTAAGGGGGAGGCGTGTTGCGTGTAAGGGTTTTTGTGAGGTTTGTGTTTTGTGAGGTGTGGTGAGGGGATGGAGGGGGAGCTGTTGGTGTGTGTGTGCGTGGTGTGGAGGTGTCGATACATGGTTTTGGTGCAGGGTGCAGGCTTTTTGTTTTGAGTCTTGAAAGGGAGAAGAGAGCGGAGTTAGCTGTTTTCCTTGAGTGACTTGAGGGGATAGTGAAGCATTTTTGTGTGATGTGGGGGCGTTAGGGGATTTCATGTTTTGGGGATGGCATTCCAGACGATGATGGGCTTGCTTAAAAAAATGCTGCCTGCTCTTTAGGGAAAAGAGAGGAGTCCTAAAAGAAGACATGGGGGGGCGTGCGTGGGGATGCGGTTGGGTTTTGCTGGAATTGTTGCGCGGCATGGGGGGAGAGGCTTTGTTTTTTTTAGGGTGTGCGTGTTGCGTGTAAGGGGTTTTGTGAGGCTTGTGTTTTGTGAGGTGTGGTGAGGGATGGAGGGGGGAGCTGTTGGTATGTTGCCCTGAATGATGAGGGGGATTATTCTGAATGTTTATGGTTTGCATAGCCCCAATGAAAGGCAAGTAAGTCTAAACAATCCCGTAAATGATCGGCAAGGGAGTTTTGTTTGCGTTTTGAAGGACTTAATTCTTTGATCGCTTGTCCATAACCGATCACCCGCTCAAGCAGTGAATAACCAAGAATACCAAGCTGTCCTTTGATGATTTTTAAATGATTGGAGGCTTCTATTTGCCGTTCAATGGGGTGGGTATAACCTTGGCTACAGGCAACTTTTTCACGGCTGTAGTCAAGGCTCATGTGCAGGTCTGCCTGACTGTGACGCCAATAAAAATAAAAACGTTCTGCCGCTTTATATTGTGCCGGACTGATATGTCCTTTTGCATATAAAAGTGCAATGGGACGGCTTTGTGCATTGACAAGAACTTTAATGGTACGCCGATTGCTGGAACTTTCTGGATGATGGGGTTGAAAATAAGGATTGCGCGTTTCAAGAGCAACTTCTTGCGTCTTTAAATGTCCCATATGCTGTCCTTTCTCGTGAAGCTCAAGAGGGCGCGTGTTTTTTTTCTTATCGTGATGGTTCATTTCATCTCCTTGGAAAAAGTATCGTTGAATAAAATATCGTTTGATTCTCGTTTTTTAAAAATGTTTCTGGCTCTTTAGGGAAAAGAAAGGAGTCCTAAAAGAAGACATGGGGGTGGCGTGCCTAGGGATGCGGTCTTGGAAGATGGCTTGGATTGTTGTGCTGTGTATGTGGGTGAAATTGTCCTTGGATTTTGCTTCTTGAAAAGCGAGATGTTTTGCTGCATGGTGGATTTTCCTTGAATGACTTGTTGGGGGAGTGCCATGGCGTTGCGCGGGTTTTTGTCTTTGAAGAGACTGGTGTTTTTCTGCATTGTGGTTGCTGTCTTTGGGGCTGTTTATGTGGAAATAAAGGCGTTGGGGATGAGGTGGGGCGTATTTTTACGGGCTTTGGCATTTTATGGTACTCCCGGCATTCTCCTTATGGTGGGGTATGAAGTCCTGCAGCGACGCGGTGTAAAGAAGAGTTTGTTCTTCAAGATGCTGTTGTGTAGCTTCATTTTTGCTCTTGTCACTGATTTTATTTATAAGCAAGCCCAAGCTTTTGGTGTGAGCTGGCTTTGGTTCTCCAATAAGTGGGTGTTTAGTGTCCTTTGGGGACTTGTCTTTGGTCTTGTTCTAGGGCTTATTTTTCGAGGGGCAAAACGTTTTGGGTTTAGGCTTTCATTCTTTGAAAAGAATTAAGATTTTGCTCTACCAACATGCTTGTTGGGGTTGTGTTTATGAGAGTGGAGGGGTGATGTCACGGGGTTTGGTGTTTTTGAAGAGCCTAGTGTTGACTTGCCTGTTGAGTCTTATCCTTGGTTTGGCTTTGATCGAAGCCAAATATTGGGGTGTGCCTTGGATTTGGTCCTTGAATGAGTGGGGTTCAATCTGCATTTGTGTCCTTCTTGTTCGTGTTATGAGCATTTTTTTCATGAGGGAATGCGGTGTGTTGGGGTGACTTGGGCTTTGTTTTTAAAAAGAATGGGCGTTTTCTTTAATTTTATGGTTGCGGGGAGACTTGTTGATGTCGCAGAGTTTGGTGCTTTTACTGTTATTGCTGTTTTTTTGCCTTTTTGTTGGGGCTGGTGTTTTTCTTGATAAGGCGGCCAAGCGCCACGGGGTTACAAGGTGGATGTTTTTTGGCAGGTGGGTGCTCTTTTATGGCGTGATTGCTCTTTACCTTGGTTTTATTTGTGCAGGCGTGGGGAGAANAGATGGCTTGGATTGTTGTGCTGTGTATGTGGGTGAAATTGTCCTTGGATTTTGCTTCTTGAAAAGCGAGATGTTTTGCTGCATGGTGGATTTTCCTTGAATGACTTGTTGGGGGAGTGCCATGGCGTTGCGCGGGTTTTTGTCTTTGAAGAGACTGGTGTTTTTCTGCATTGTGGTTGCTGTCTTTGGGGCTGTTTATGTGGAAATAAAGGCGTTGGGGATGAGGTGGGGCGTATTTTTACGGGCTTTGGCATTTTATGGTACTCCCGGCATTCTCCTTATGGTGGGGTATGAAGTCCTGCAGCGACGCGGTGTAAAGAAGAGTTTGTTCTTCAAGATGCTGTTGTGTAGCTTCATTTTTGCTCTTGTCACTGATTTTATTTATAAGCAAGCCCAAGCTTTTGGTGTGAGCTGGCTTTGGTTCTCCAATAAGTGGGTGTTTAGTGTCCTTTGGGGACTTGTCTTTGGTCTTGTTCTAGGGCTTATTTTTCGAGGGGCAAAACGTTTTGGGTTTAGGCTTTCATTCTTTGAAAAGAATTAAGATTTTGCTCTACCAACATGCTTGTTGGGGTTGTGTTTATGAGAGTGGAGGGGTGATGTCACGGGGTTTGGTGTTTTTGAAGAGCCTAGTGTTGACTTGCCTGTTGAGTCTTATCCTTGGTTTGGCTTTGATCGAAGCCAAATATTGGGGTGTGCCTTGGATTTGGTCCTTGAATGAGTGGGGTTCAATCTGCATTTGTGTCCTTCTTGTTCGTGTTATGAGCATTTTTTTCATGAGGGAATGCGGTGTGTTGGGGTGACTTGGGCTTTGTTTTTAAAAAGAATGGGCGTTTTCTTTAATTTTATGGTTGCGGGGAGACTTGTTGATGTCGCAGAGTTTGGTGCTTTTACTGTTATTGCTGTTTTTTTGCCTTTTTGTTGGGGCTGGTGTTTTTCTTGATAAGGCGGCCAAGCGCCACGGGGTTACAAGGTGGATGTTTTTTGGCAGGTGGGTGCTCTTTTATGGCGTGATTGCTCTTTACCTTGGTTTTATTTGTGCAGGCGTGGGGAGAAACGCTGTGAGCAGGGAGCTATTGTTGAAGGGAGCACTGTTTTCTTGCAGTTTTGCTGCTGTCCTTGGTTTGGTGCACTTCAGCGTAAAAAGTCTGCCTGTGGTTTGGGTTAGGTTTGTAAAAGCAACCCTCTTTTGTGGCATGATAGGGGTTATCTTGTATCTTTTTGCTGTAGGCATTAGCGATATGAATAGCGTAAAAGGCATGTTCTTGAAGGTGTTGGTCTTGGCACTCTTGTTGAAATTGCTCTTGGGGTTCTTTATACGCGCGCAGAGCGATACTCTGGTACAGAGGGTGTTGCGTGTTTTGAATTTTGTGCTGTTTATCTGCATTTTGTCTCTTGTCTTTAATTTTGCTCAGTGGGGAGCAGAGCGTTTGGGTTGGAGTTGGCTTTGGTTCTCGAATCAGGATGTATTGATCTTCATTTGGGGATTTCTTTTTCCTTTTATTTATCAGGGAGTGAAGTCTGCGCGTGTTCTATGGGCTTGGTTCTTGAGGTAGGTGGTGTTTTTTTGTCTTATGGGCGTGACCTGTAACTTTACTGTAGGGTATTGGGGATATTGATGTCGAACGATTTGTTTTTTTTTGCTGTTGTTGGTGTTTGCTTGCATTTTGGCTGTTGGCTTGTTTTTTCTTCATAAGGCAGCTGCGCGCCGTGGGGTGAGAGGCTGGATGCTTTTTTGGAGATGGGTGGTCTTGTATGGCTTGATGGCTCTTTATCTTGGTTTTATTTGTTCAGGTGTTAGAAGAAGTGTCCCAGTGAGCGAGGCGTTATTGTTGAAAGGGGTGGTATTTTCTTGCATTTTTACCGCTGTCCTTGGTGTGATGCACTTCAGCGTAAAAAGTCTGCCTGTGGCTTGGGTTAGGTTTGTGAAGGCGATCCTCTTTTGTGGCATGATGGGGGTTATCTTGTATCTTTTTGCTGTAGGCATTAGCGATATGAATAGCCTAAGAGGCATGTTCTTGAAGGTGTTGGTCTTGGCACTCTTGTTGAAATTGCTCTTGGGGTTCTTTATACGCGCGCAGAGCGATACTCTGGTGCAGAGGGTGTTGCGTGTTTTGAATTTTGTGCTGTTTATCTGCATTTTGTCTCTTGTCTTGAATTTTGTTCAGTGGGGAGCAGAGCGTTTGGGTTGGAGTTGGCTTTGGTTTTTAAATGAGAAGGAGACGCCCAGTATAGGGGTATTTCTTGTTGTTTTAATTTATCACTATATTCAGAATGTGCGTCGTGATGTTGGGAGTTTTTTTAAAAAAAAGTGAGAAGGGGTGTTAAAGATAACGCCGAGGAGAAGATTGTTCAAAAGAACAGCGATAGCGGTAGGTTTGGGGGTCAAACCAGAGACCGACTTTGCCTTCAAAATCACCAGAACGTTGTTTGGCAATATTCATAATGACACCGGGGCGTTTGACTAAATCGGCTTTTTCTGCTGCGAGCGAGGCGGCAAAAATTTTATCTTCTAACGACCGATTGCGCCAAATGGTGATGATGTTAAAAGCATTCGCTCCAATTTCTGAGGCGCCTTTAATATCTTCTGTTCCGGGGATATCTTTATCCAGCCCTCCTTTGCGGGCGTGGGCGACAAGATGAATATGTACAGTGTTTAAAACAGCCCAATCCACCATTTTATAAACCGCTTGTTCTTGCCCAGCATAATCATCAGAGGCAATGCCAAGCCGCATGAGACTGTCGATAATAAATTGATCACACCCATAGCGCGCACGACAATAGTCAAAGACATCAAGCAAGGTATCAACACTCGATTTGCCTACATGTTCATAAAGAATAAGCCCATCGTCTAAAAAATGCAAAATGCGTTCAATGGTCTCTTTTGTAGGCTTTTCTAACCCGCCCGTTTGTTTGGTTAAACGCCGGAGTGATTGTTCTCCTTTCATCTCTAGCGAGGCTAAGCAAAGGCGACTGTTTTGCGCAATCCAATGGGGAATACAGTCAGACAACAATTGGCTTTTGCCTGCACCACTGGCGCCGCTCCACAGCGTTAATTCTGCAGGGCGAAAATGGAGTTTATCTTTAAGTTTAGGATAGGGAACCGTATAGCCAAGATGTTTTTCAGGCTCTGGCCAAAAAAGCCCAATCACTTGATCTTTATAGTCTGAGGCGCGTCGTAAGCCTTCTGGGGCAAAGCTTTTGGCAGAAGTAAAAGCCGCTTTTATGGTGGCAGCATCAATGCCGGCGGTTAAACACTCATTGGCATCTTTGCGGGGTAAGCGAACTCGGTAGCAACGGTGACGCCCAAGCCTGTTGGCAATTTCACGGGCGGCTTCTTCTCCGGGCTGGTCCATATCGGTGGCTAAAAAAATGGTTTCAAATGCTTCCAAATGATCAAATTCATTTTCAATCCAATTGTGTTTGCCTCCCTTTCCACCCCCAAAGGGGACAGAGACTGCTGGATAGCCATAGGCGGCAAGCGATAGCGCATCAATTTCTCCTTCCGTGATGACAATTGTTCGGTTTGTTGAGGAAAGTGTTCGGTTTGTTGAAGAAAGCGTGGGAAACAACGTGGGGTCTGTGGACGCATGCTGAGGCATCTGCGTGGTGGCGTGGGCTGTGGGTGTGGGTTCAGAGGGGTGTGTGGCGCTGTGGGTTGTGGGTGTGGGCGCAGAGGGGTGCGTGGCGCTGTGGGCTGTGGGCGCGGGCTGAGAAGTGTGTGTGGGCGCGTGGGCTGTGGGCGCGGGCGCAGAGGTGTGCGTGGTGTTGTGGGCTGTGGGGGCGGGCGCAGAGGTGTGCGTGGTGGCGTGGGCTGTGGGTGCGGGCTGAGAGCTGTGTGTGGTGTTGTGGGCTGTGGGAGCGGGCGCAGAGGTGTGCGTGGTGTTGTGGGCTGTGGGAGCGGGCGCAGAGGTGTGCGTGGTGTTGTGGGCTGTGGGAGCGGGCGCAGAGGTGTGCGTGGTGTTGTGGGCTGTGGGTGCGGGCGCAGAGGTTTGCGTGGTGGCGTGGGCTGTGGGTGCGGGCTGAGAAGTGTGTGTGGGCGCGTGAGCTGTGGGTGTGGGCTGAGAAGTGTGTGTGGTGGTGTGAGCTGTGGAGGTGGGCGCAGAGGTGTGTGTGGTGGCGTGGGCTGTGGGTGTGGGCTGAGAAGTGTGTGTGGTGGCGTGGGCTGTGGGTGCGGGCTGAGAAGTGTGTGTGGCGCTGTGGGCTGTGGGTGCGGGCGCAGAGGTGTGTGTGGTGCTGTGAGCTGTGGGCGCGGGTGCAGAGAGGTGCGTGGTGTTGTGGGCTGTGGGTGTGGGCTGAGAGCTGTGCGTGGTGGCGTGGGCTGTGGGCGCGGGTGCAGAGAGGTGCGTGGTGTTGTGGGCTGTGGGTGTGGGCTGAGAGCTGTGCGTGGTGGCGTGGGCTGTGGGTGTGGGCGCAGAGGTGTGTGTGTGGTCTGTAGGGTAAAGGGCTTGCCAACCAAATAAAATCGGTTCACATTGGGCTGCTGTGGGTTTTGTTTTGGCGCCTGCTTGTGCAAGTCGTTCTTTGACTAAAGCAAGGGTGCCATTGGGTTTATAAAAGGGGAAAATGATTTTTTCACCCTCTTCTCCTATGCGGTAGCGCTTGATAATCTCTAGAGGGATATGGCGTTCTTTGTGGAGATAGTTTTTTACGCGATTTTGTGGGGGGTGCCCTTGAGGCACCGGTGGACGGCGGTAGGAACGTTGGGGAACCATAAAAGGTTTGGGGCGTGTGAGATTGAGAACGGCGCGTGCTTCTTCGAGTGCTTGAGAGAGGCTCATGCCTTTGACTTCGCACCAAAGATCTAAAATATCGCCTCCGATCCCTTCTGCAAAATCATACCAAAGCCCTGCTTTACTGCCGCTTAAGCAAATCGATAAACTTTGACCGGGCTCACCGCGTGTGTTGCCAACAATCCAATGGTTACCGCGTTTATGCCCTTGGGGAAGAAGCATTTCTGCTATCCGATCAGCTTGGGCGATAAGTTTTTGTTTGATTTCAAAAATTGTGCTCATGATTATGTGTGATCTTATGCGTTTTGGGATTCTATTTTGCGGTTCTCGTCATTCAATCTCGTGGCGAAATCCGTAGCGCTATGGCGCTTGCCAATCTGTTTTGTGGGCTTTTTACGGGTCTTGGTTGGTTCGTCATTGCGAAACTTCTTGGCTTGCCAATGGGCTTGGCTCTTACTTAAACCTTCTAAAACAGCAACGCAGCTGTTTGTTTGCTTGTATGGGAAGCAGAACCCTTGGCTAGGGGGCGGTGGGGCAAGGTGTGTGTGTGACAAGAGAAGAGGCAGCGGCTTGCGGGTGTTGTTTGAAGGATTGGCGCGTTGTTTGATCCTTCTCACGCGGTTGCATTGCGGTTTGTTTGCTTGTGTGGGAAGCAGAACCCTTGCCGAGGGGCGGTGGGGCAAGGCGTGTGCGTGACAAGAGAAGGGAGAGAGGCGCGGTTGTATTCCTTTGCGTGGAAAAGATGAAGTGTGTGGGGCATGGGCTGTTATGATGAGAGCAGTATGGGGGATGGTGATGCGTTCTATGGTGGCCGCTTTGCCTGTTGTTTGGATGCCTATTGTTGTGTTCAGGGTTGTTTTGTCTGATGGTGTTTTGTTTATGGTTTTGAAACATTGGTGCCCCCGTGTTTGCTTGTGTGAAAAAAGGGTTCGGCTTATGTGATGTCAACAATTGTCGCTATAGTTGATCAGACTGCGGTAAAGGTTCTCGTCGCTTGCACAAGGGCGCGGTGAGACGCTTTCCTGTTTTTGCTGTTCTAGCCGTTCGATCTCACGGCGAAACCAGTTGCGCTATGGCGCTTGCCAATCTGTTTTGTGGGCTTTTTACGGGTCTTGGTTGGTTCGTCATTGCGAAACTTCTTGGCTTGCCAATGGGCTTGGCTCTTACTTAAACCTTCTAAAACAGCAACGCAGCTGTTTGTTTGCTTGTGTGGGAAGCAGAACCCTTGGTTAGGGGGCGGTGGGGCAAGGCGTGTGCGTGACAAGAGAAGGGAGAGAGAGGCGCGGTTGTATTCCTTTGCGTGGAAAAGATGAGGCGTGTGGGGCATGGGCTGTTATGATGAGAGCAGTATGGGGGATGGTGATGCGTTTTATGGTGGCTGCTTTGCCTGTTGTTTGGGTGGGTGTTGTTTTGTCTGATGGTGTTTTGTTTATGGTTTTGAAACATTGGTGCTCCCGCGTTTGCTTGTGTGAAAAAAGGGTTCGGCTTATGTGATGTCAACAATCGTCGCTATAGTTGATCAGACTGCGGTAAAGGTTCTCGTCGCTCGCACAAGGGCGCGGTGAGACGCTTTCCTGTTTTTGTTGTTCTAGCCGTTCGATCTCACGGCGAAACCAGTTGCGCCATGTGGCTTGCCAATCTACTTTGAGGGCTTCTTTGCCACTCTTGGCTTGCCAGTAGTCGCGAAACTTTTTGGCTTGCCAATGGGCTTGGCTCTCACTTAAGCCTTCTGAAATTGCTGCCTTGATGTCTGCTTGCCAAGCTTCAGGAAGACGGTGTCCTTTGATAATGCTGGAAGGGGTGTTTTTTTTGTTGGAACAAGGCGAGGGCGATGTTGAAAAGCTCGAGGACACACAATTGGCGGTTTTTTTTGTATTTTTCTTTGGGACAAGTGCTGTGAGAGCGGCTTCTCGCGCCCCTGCTTGGAGAGCGGTGGCGGTGCCGTTTTCATGCTTTGTTTCTGCCAGTGAGGAGGCGGCTCGTGAGGCGGAGAGAGCTAAAGCGGGAGGTGGTGCACTTTGTTCCAGATTCTCTTGGCTGGAAAGGTCCTCTTCTTTCTCATCAAATACCCTATTCTTTTCAAAAACACCGTTAGGTGTTTCCTTTTCTTCTTCTGCCTTTTGAGCTTCTAAGCTTTGTTGATCATCTTTTGTTCGCGCGTGAAGCAGTTGTTGAATCTCAGTATTGATTTTCTTGCGCTTTTTTGCCGAAGAACGACCCGCAAAGGATTTTTGTTCCAGCAATTTTTCACGCTCTTGAAAAACATTTTCGCAACGCGCATTCCATAAGCCATTGGCTAAATTTAAAATCTTACCCTCTCGGATCAGCATGCCTAAAACATTAACAAAAGTTCGCTTGTCACAACCGCAAAGACGCGCTAAACGTTCTTCCGATATTTCTAGAGGACGACCGCGTGCATACATTTCATTGAGTAGAATGGTATAAATTCCAATCTCGTGTGCGCGCATGCCACGAACACCGCCTAGAAAGTCATTTTGGTACCAACAAACATATGGAAGCCTAGACGATTCATAGTGAGGAGTTTCTTGTTGATTAACGTGTTTCATACGGCAATCTACTTTCTTCTTTCTTATACAGTTTCATTGACAATAAAAGCGTAAACAGAAATTTAGCTTGTTGTTGCCTTTGGCTTTGCTCAATAACGATTAAGAGACTTCTTTATGATGTTTATCAATGAGTGGGGGTGCTGGAAGGGCATGGAAACTTAAAACTTGGGATTACAATGATGGAAAAAATAAAAAGAACAACACATCTTGATGAATCAGTTTTGAGAAGTTGTCTTTTGTCTCTCATGGTATGGAAGTGTTTTTATGAGCAAAAAATGATTTTTTATTTCCCCCTAAAAAATAAAATTTGTCTCCTTAATTTTATCCTTTTTAAAGGATATTGCAAGCCCGTTTTGTAAAAAGGACGTGTTTTTTTAAAAAGACGCGCTATATGGTGGAACTATGAATATCGATGGTTGGCGTAAAAGATTGAGGGCCGCTTTGGAAAAAAGTGGGCGTTCAAAAAGATCTATCTCCCTCGCTGCCGGTAAAGGTGCGGGGTACCTTCATTCTATCCTTTCTGAAGGAAAAGAGCCAACAATCGAATCTCTTTCGCGAATTTGTCACGAAATTGATATCAGTATGAATTATATTCTTTACGGTAAGGGGGCTAGTCCTGAAGATAAAGAATTTATAGAGCTTATTTCAAAGCTCTCTCCTGAAGAGAGACAGGCGATTTTAACTCTTTTGCGGCGACCCGTTGACGAAGCTTCAAAATAAGTTCTTTTTGTGCTTTTGAATCAAGACGACTCCAGTATTCTATTAATATTATATCACTCATTTTATCTCTCCTGTGTGTTTATCGTTGCAATTAAGTGAGAACAAATAGCGAACAACAAAAGAACATGAGGGGAACAAGGAATAACAGATCTTTATTTATGTATGTCATTTGAACCCCGCAAAGACTTAAAATATATCTTTTATGAAGGATAAAATGCTTGACATCTCTCCTATAGAGGATATAAGACTAACGCTATATTTGATCTTGTCAAGATGAAGCTCTGCTTTATCAACTGTCTAAAGGGGGAAAATCATGAAAAATATTCCATTCGTTAAAGAGGATGAAATTATTATCATTCTCTGCGAAGATGAAAAGCCAGATAGCTATGAAGGACCTATCGAAGAAATCGAAGAAGTACTCGAACTGATTGAAGAATCTGAAACTGTTTATAAAGTTTTACGATTTGATCTTACAACAAATCATGCTGAAGACGTGAGCGAACAAATCGCTGATTGTTATGTCGAAAATTATGAACTAAACGAAGAAAATACCCACTTGCAGCCCTTCATTTTGAATAGTGAAGCCTATCATGCCTGTTTAGATGAAAGAGTGGCTCGCGATTATGAAGATAATCTCTATGGCTCTTATGAAAAACAGCATCGTTTACGCCCTTGTGATGTCTTGTCAGATTATTGGTGGTAATTATGCCAAGTTATCTCAAGACATCTTATCGAGGCTTTGCGCTTTATTATGCTGGAAAGACTCGAAATTTAATCAGACTCGAACCACAAAAACACAATGCTGTTCTTTTTATATCGCAAGAGGCGGCTCTGTCGATGGCAAACAACTTGGCGGAAGAATATTGCCACCATGATTTTTCTGTCGTGCAATAACAGCATGGAAAAAAGCTCTTTCCTCCCATGAGATAGACCATTGATGATCAAGGTAAAGGTCTCCAGTGTTATTCTCACGGGGGAAAAGGGGGCTTTGTTGTGTTTTCCTTTCATTCATTTCTAGGGGCTGTTTGGGGGAGGCGCTGTTTTGTTGGGGGAGCCGATAGGAGGCGCCAGTATGGAGGAAAGAGGAAAGGGGGGCGGTGCCTGAGGGGGAAAGGGTGGCGCGCAGTTGCTTGATTTTTAGAGAATAAGGAAATGGAAAAGATGTCGCAAAAGGCAGAAAGCTTAGGGGGATAAAAGCGTCTTCTGGACAATGAAGGGTGAGAGAGGCAGAAGAGGAGGCCGTACAGAGTGGATGAGGGCGAAAATTCTATAAAAGATCAGTTCAAGGCGGAATGTGGGTGTTGAGAGGAGCATCAGAGACTTAGCGTGAGAAGTGTTGCGTGGGGAAGATAGTGGGCGGTGTTGAGGGGAAGCTAAGGACGTAGGAGCGGGGGAGGAAGGGAGTTTTGTACAGAGTGGATGAGGGCGAAAATTCTATAAAAGGTCAGTTCAAGGCGGAATGTGGGTGTTGAGAGGAGCATCAGAGACTTAGCGTGAGAAGTGTTGCGTGGGGAAGATAGTGGGCGGTGTTGAGGGGAAGCTAAGGACGTAGGAGCGGGGGAGGAAGGGAGTTTTGTACAGCGTTGATAAGGGAGGAAAATTCCATAAAAAGGTAGTTTTAAGGGGGTGTTGAAAGGGGCATCAGAGGCTGAGCCGTTGCAAATGTTGCTTGAGGGAGATGGCGGAAGATTTTTCAGGGGGCAGCCAAGCAAGAGATAAGTCACTTGGGGGAAGATGTTAGGGATGTGAGAGAGGAAACGGGGGCGGTTTTGTCCGCTTTCGTGTTGTGTGTGTGAGGGGAAGTGAGAGGTTTACCCCATGGTCAATCAGTTGACGGATAATTGACGGGATAGGTGTTTTTTCACGGGGGAAAGGAGGGGCTTTCCTTTCATTTATTTCTAGGAGCTTTTTGGGGGAGGCGCTGTTTTGTTGGGGGGGAGGCGATAGGGGGGCTAATAGGGAGAGAGAGACAAGAGGGTGTGTGAAGCGTTTGTGCCGTTGGAGGGAAGGCGGAGGAGTCTGTTGTGCGTGGGGGGGGAAGTGTGATGTTTTAAAGAGCATCTTGCAAAGAGGATAGAGTGTCAAAAAAAGAGCCAGATAAAGGGGGAAAAACATGCCAATTATTATCGATTGTATTCAGGGAACAGAGGAATGGCAAAAAGCGCGCAATGGTTTGATTACAGCTTCTCTGTTTGAGATGGTTATGGCAGAAAAAAAACAGGGACAAAAAACATCACGCTATCATAGTGTCATGATGAAATTGGCAGGAGAAAGAATAACCGGAAAAACCGTTGAGGAAGGAACAACATTTTCTCAGCGACGGGGGACAGAATTAGAACCAAGCGCGCGACAGCTTTATGGAAAATTAACACAGACAGAACCCGAATGTATTGGCTTTGTTTTAGCCGATGATCGCAGAAAAGGATTTTCTCCGGATGCTTTTGTGGGAAAAAATGGATTGTTGGAAATTAAAACAAAAAAACCTGAAATTTTAATTCCTCATTTTGCGCAAAAAAATTTTCCAGCAGAACATAAAGCACAATGTCAAGGAGGCTTATGGATTTCGCAACGCGAATGGGTGGATTTGATGCTCTATTGGCCAGATATGCCTCCTTTAATTAAACGGGCTTATCGTGATGAAGCCTATATCAGCAAGCTTGAAGTTGAAATTAGCCGTTTTAATGAGGCTTTGGAGAAGATGGTCCAGCACATTAAATGTTTCGAGACAGGCTTTAGCATAAGAACAGACAGGGCTTTGAGGGAGGGGGAAGGCAAAAAGTTGAAGACAAAGCGTCTGTTGAGAGGAAAAACAAGGGTAAAGCGGGGAAGAAAGGGATCTTGTGCAGCGTTGATTGGGGAGAAAATTCTATAAAAAGGTAAGTTTTAAGAGGGACCTGAGTGTTGGTGGGGGGGCTTGAGAGATTTAGTGCGAGAAGTGTTGCTTGGGGAAGTGGGGGCGGTGTTTGGGAGAAGTTTTAAGTGGGGGATGTACTTTGGAGGCAAGATATTGGAGCAGTGAGAGAGGAGATGGGGGGCTGGCTGTTTTTGTGTTGCGGGTTTGAGGGGCATGAGAGGGCTGTCTCGTGAAGCTTCAAGTTGACGGATAATTGATGGTTCATGTGTTTTTTCACGGAGGGAAGAGAAGGTGTTGTGTTTTCGTTTCGTTTATTGTGGAGAACTGTATTGGGGGAGAGTTGGTGGGGAGCTTGAGAGATTTAGTGCGAGAAGTGTTGCTTGGGGAAGTGGGGCGATGTTTGGGAGAAGTTTTAAGTGGGGGATGTACTTTGGAGGCAAGATATTGGAGCAGTGAGAGAGGAGATGGGGGGCTGGCTGTTTTTGTGTTGCGGGTTTGAGGGGCATGAGAGGGCTGTCTCGTGAAGCTTCAAGTTGACGGATAATTGATGGTTCACGTTTTTTTTCACGGAGGGAAGAGAAGGTGTTGTGTTTTCGTTTCGTGTATTGTGGAGAACTGTATTGGGGGAGAGCTGTGTTGGTGGGGATTTTTGAGCTGATAAGAGAAGGTTTATAGAGGAAAGAGGGGAGGGACAAAAGAGGAATAAAATGGTGCTGCGAGAGAGGATTGAACTCTCGACCTCTCCCTTACCAAGGGAGTGCTCTACCACTGAGCTACCGCAGCCGTTTTCAATCGTTGCGCTGTCTTGTGCCATATTGTCATAAAATAGGCAAGAGAACATTTGTATATTCTTGCAAGAAAACGTATCTTATGTCATGACAAGTGTGTTCTTATACTCTTAAACATTTTTTAAAAAGCCGTGAGTTGATTGGATAGAAGCTCAACACTGTTAAAAAGGTTGCGCAATGACACAGATGCATCAAAAACAAAAGCACGATGAAATAAATCATCAAGAGGAAAAAGCAAAACGACGCCAAGAAAGATTGGCGCAGCAATTGCGTCAAAACTTAAAACGTCGAAAAGAGCAAAGTCGAAAAAGAGCCCAAGAAGAGCTTTAGAATGCAAAAAAAATGTTTTTTTTAAGGCATCTTTGCAACCAAACGTCTCAATTATTTGTTCTCATCGTTAGAAGGCGTTTTTAAAAAAACGATCAATAAAGCATAACTTTTCAAAAGGAGAAAAACCTTTGGAAGGGGTGGCGCAAAGGAAAAGAGGGAAAACACGATGGATGCTATTCAAATTGTTGGTGGGGAAAAACTTAAAGGGACAATTCCGATTTCAGGGGCAAAAAATGCTGCATTGCCTCTTATGATTGCGTCACTGTTGACAGAAGAAACGCTTACGCTAGAAAATATTCCGCATCTTGCTGATGTTGAGTTGCTTATTCGTATTCTTAATAATCATGGGGTGGGATATGCCGTTGATGGACAAGAGTTTCATGATGATGGGACCAATTCAAGAACCATTCATTTTACCGCTCAAAAAATAGCCACAACACGAGCGCCTTATGAATTGGTGAAAAAAATGCGTGCAAGCTTTTGGGTGATTGGACCCCTGCTTGCGCGATGCTTGGAGGCTTATGTTTCCCTGCCTGGAGGGTGTGCTATTGGAACAAGACCCGTGGATTTTATTCTCGAAGGACTAAAAACATTAGGCGCTCATATTACCATTGAGAATGGATATGTTCATGCAAAAGCCCCAAAGGGATTAAAAGGAGCACATTACCGTTTTCCTAAAGTCACGGTTGGGGGAACCCATGTGTTGCTGATGGCGGCGACAATGGCAAAGGGAACAACCACGCTTGAGAATGCGGCGTGTGAACCAGAAGTCACAAATCTTATTCGAACCTTGAATGCCATGGGGGCTCAAATAACGGGTGAAGGAACAACGACGCTTACTATTGAGGGGGTGAAAAAACTCAAAGGAACAAGAATACGCGTCATTGCCGATCGAATTGAGGCGGGGACATATGCAATGGCTGTGGCAATGGCGGGGGGAGATGTCTTTTTGAAAAATGCCAACCCTAATCATCTGACAACAGTGCTCAAAGTGCTGCAAAAAACAGGGCTTGAGATTCAAATAGAGCCGCAAGGAATTCACGTGAAGCGAAATCCAGCAATCACAAAAATTATGCCTGTTGATATTAAAACAGGACCATACCCTGCTTTTCCAACGGATCTTCAAGCGCAGTTTATGGCGTTGATGACACGGGCTGAAGGCATTTCCCATATTACGGAGACGGTTTTTGAAAATCGTTTTATGCATGTTCAAGAACTTAATCGTTTAGGGGCAGAGATAAAACTCGATGGTGAGAGAGCAACTGTCTATGGAACAGAGAAGTTGCAAGGCGCCCCTGTAATGGCAACCGATTTGCGGGCTTCTGTCTCTCTGGTGATTGCGGCATTGGCTGCAAAGGGTGAAACAATCGTTAATCGTGTTTATCATCTTGATCGTGGCTTTGAGCGGTTGGAAGAAAAATTAGCCCGATGTGGTGCGAAAATTCAACGGATAACGGCGTGATCTTATCCCAAGAACATGGCTTGAATGTCTGTTGTTTGGAGGGGGTATTCAGGCATTTCCCATATCACGGAGACGGTTTTTGAAAATCGTTTTATGCATCTTTTAAGGACTTAATCGTTTGAGGCAGAGATAAAACGCGATGGTGAGAGAGCAACGCATCTCATGGAACATGAGAAGTTGCAAGGCGCCCCTGTAATGGCAACCGATTTGCGGGCTTTTTGTCTCTCTGGTGATTGCAGCCCTCTTATTTTGTTATAGGGGCTGCAAAGGGCGAAACAATTGTTAATCGTGTTTATCATCTTGATCGTGGCTTTGAGCGGTTGGAAGAAAAATGAACCCGATGTGGTGCGAAAATTCAACGGATAACGGCGTGATCTTATCCCAAGAACATGGCTTGAATGTCTGTTGTTTGGAGGGGGTATTCAGGCATTTCCCATATCACGGAGACGGTTTTTGAAAATCGTTTTATGCATCTTTTAAGGACTTAATCGTTTGAGGCAGAGATAAAACGCGATGGTGAGAGAGCAACGCATCTCATGGAACAGAGAAGTTGCAAGGCGCCCCTGTAATGGCAACCGATTTGCGGGCTTTTTGTCTCTCTGGTGATTGCGGCCTTCTTATCTTATTATAGGGGCTGCAAAGGGCGAAACAATCGTTAATCGTGTTTATCATCTTGATCGTGGCTTTGAGCGGTTGGAAGAAAAATGAACCCGATGTGGTGCGACAATTCAACGGATAACGGCGTGATCTTATCCCAAGAGCATGGCAAATCTCGTACGGGGGGGTGGGGCATGCGTTAAGGTGTGACGCATGTTTTTAGGTGTATTTTTGTGGGGCTGATCTTTAAGGATTATTCGTCTTCTCAATAAATTGCTGGTTTTCCCTTATGGTTTTGGAGAGTGTGCATAAGCATTTGACAGATCTCTCTTAAACAACTGGAGGAAATTTTATGTTTGATTTCTTGAGCCGAGAAAAAACATTCCTTTAAATTTTATTGCTGCTCTTTTGAAATTATCTTATTAATAAGTACATCTAATAAGTATACACGGGCTCTCGTTGTACAATGCAGTTTTATGGGGGGAATTCAAAGCCTGAAAATCCAAATTGAGATATGAGCCACCTTTATAAGGAACACGAGATTCCGGGAGTTTTTGCCATGTCCAGGTGTGTCCGCGCACTAAAAGCAAAAAAGCTGGTCCAAACTCAGTACTTTCAGACTCCCGGAATACACATAAAAAAGCCACTTGCAATGGGGCTGGGGGAGTGATCTGTTAGTCTATAAGGAACATGAGATTCCGGGAGTTTTTGCCATGTCCAAGTGTGTCTGCGCACTAAAAGCAAAAAAAGCTGGTCTGAACTCAGTGTTTTTGACTCCCGGAATACGCATAAAGAAGTCACTTGAAACCGGAGAGTTTGACAGATCTCTCTTAAACAACTGAAGGCAATTTTGTGTTTGATTGCTTGAGTGAGAAAAAACACTCCTTTAATTTTTATTGTAAATTTTCTTCAATTCCTTTATACCTTAAAAGGTAACTTTGGTCGTAGACGCAACGACCAAGAGGGATTCAAAAACCCCTAAAATCCGAGCGTAAAAATGAACCTACTCTTGTGGGTGTCCCGGAATTCCGGGAGATTTTGCTATGTCCAGGTGTGTCCACACACTAAAAGCAAAAAAGCTGACTCGGATTCAGTGTTTTTGACTCCCGGAATACTTATGCGAGGGCGCTCGCAACCGGAGGGGAACCTGAAGTGAAAGCGAAAAATCCACATTCTAACGATATTTTGATAGGCAAAAGAATTCGTTTGAGACGAGAAATGTTGAAAATTTCTCAAAAAGAATTAGGGCATCGTTTAGGGGTTACCTTTCAACAAATCCAAAAATATGAAAAAGCGATCAATCGCGTTGGTGCAGGGCGCCTACAAGAAATTGCTGATATCTTGGATATCTCTATTTTCTTTTTTTATGCCGATATTTCGTTGAAAGAAAAAAATACATCCTATGATGAAATTGCTAATAAAGAAGAGCATACCCTTTTGAAAAGTTTTAGAGAACTCAAGCCTAAGCAACAAAAAGCAATTTTGAGTTTGATTTGTGAGCGATAAAAATCACACCTTTAAATTTTATTACTGCTCTTTTGAAATGATTTTATGAATAAGTACATCCAATAAGTATACACGGGCTCTCGTTGTACAATGCAGTTTTAAGGGGGAATCCAAAGCCTAAAAATCTAAATTGAAATATGAGCCTCCTTTATAAGGAGCACGAAATTCCGGGAGCTTTTGCCATGTCCAGGTGTGTCCCCGCGCACTAAAAGCAAAAGGCTGAGTTAAGTTTCAGCTCTTTCAGACTCCCGGAATACACATGAAAAAGCCGCTTGCAATGGGGCAGAAGGAGTGATCTGTTCGTCTATAAGGAACATGAGATTCCGGGAGTTTTTGCCATGTCCAGGTGTGTCCACACACTAAAAGCAAAAAAAGCTGACTAGGGTTCAGTACTTTCAGACTCCCGGAATACACATAAAAAAGCCGCTTGCAATGGGCTAAGGGGAGTGATCTGTTCGTCTATAAGGAACATGAGATTCCGGGAGTTTTTGCCATGTCCAGGTGTGTCCACACACTAAAAGCAAAAAAACTGACTCGGATTCAGTACTTTCAGACTCCCGGAATACGCATGAAAAAGCCGCTCGCAATGGGGNTCCACACACTAAAAGCAAAAAAGCTGACTGAACTCAGTGTTTTGACTCCCGGAATACACATGAAAAAGCCGCTTGCAATGGGCTAAGGGGCGTGATCTGTTAATCTATAAGGAACATGAGATTCCGGGAGTTTTTGCCATGTCCAGGTGTGTCCATACACTAAAAGCAAAAAAGCTGACTAGGGTTCAGTACTTTCAGACTCCCGGAATACGCATGAAAAAGCCACTTGCAATGGGCTAAGGGGAGTGATCTGTTCGTCTATAAGGAGCATGAGATTCCGGGAGTTTTTGTCATGTCCAGGTGTGTCCATACACTAAAAGCAAAAAAAGCTGATGCGAACTCAGTACTTTCAGACTCCCGGAATACGCATAAAGAAGTCACTTGAAACCGGAGAGTTTGACAGATCTCTCTTAAACAACTGAAGGCAATTTTGTGTTTGATTTCTTGAGTGAGAAAAAACACTCCTTTAAATTTTATTGTAAATTTTCCGAAATTCCTTTATCAATAGACCTTGTGAGTTTGGTTGTATACGCGACAACCAATAGGGAACTGAAAGCCCGAAACCTCGATACATAAAATTAACCTACTCTTGTGGGTGTCCCGGGATTCCGGGAGTTTTTGCTATGTCCAGGTGTGTCCGCGCACTAAAAGCAAAAAAGCTGATTCGAGGTCAGTACTTTCAGACTCCCGGAATACTTATGCGAGGGCGCTCGCAACCGGAGGGGAACCTGAAGTGAAAGCGAAAAATCCACATTCTAACGATATTTTGATAGGCAAGAGAATTCGTTTGAGACGAGAAATGTTGAAAATTTCTCAAAAAGAATTAGGGCATCGTTTAGGGGTCACCTTTCAACAAATCCAAAAATATGAAAAAGCGATCAATCGCGTTGGCGCAGGGCGCCTACAAGAAATTGCTGATATCTTGGATATCTCTATTTTCTTTTTTTATGCCGATATTTCGTTGAAAGAAAAAAATACATCCTATGATGAAATTGCTAATAAAGAAGAGCATACCCTTTTGAAAAGTTTTAGAGAACTCAAGCCTAAGCAACAAAAAGCAATTTTGAGTTTGATTTGTGAGCGATAAAAATCACACCTTTAAATTTTATTACTGCTCTTTTGAAATGATTTTATGAATAAGTACATCCAATAAGTATACACGGGCTCTCGTTGTACAATGCAGTTTTAAGGGGGAATCCAAAGCCTAAAAATCTAAATTGAAATATGAGCCTCCTTTATAAGGAGCACGAAATTCCGGGAGCTTTTGCCATGTCCAGGTGTGTCCCCGCGCACTAAAAGCAAAAGGCTGAGTTAAGTTTCAGCTCTTTCAGACTCCCGGAATACACATGAAAAAGCCGCTTGCAATGGGG
>NZ_LT883137.1:7500-79274 GCF_900185775.1 Bartonella mastomydis | reverse complement strand
GTGGAGGGTGTGATTTTGGAGGGTGCTGTGGCGGCGGGTGCTGTGGTGGCAGGTGTTGTGGAGGCGGGTTCTGTGGCGGGGTGTTGTGGTGGCAGGTGTAGTGGTGGCGGGTGCTGTGGTGGCGGGTGTTGTGGTGCGGGTGTTGTGGAGGCGGGTGCTGTGGCGGCAGGTACTGTGTGGTGGGTGCTATGGTGGCGGGTGTTGACCTTTTCCGCGCAGAAATATCCCAAGAAAATCTCTTCCGTTTCATTTAAAAAATCATAAAGTTCTTATCCTTTATTCTTAAAAGCGGCTTGAGATAACGCGCTTTGGGTGAGAGGAGTAACGCATTCCATCAAACAAAGGGCGCTCTCGTCGTGGTTTCTGTATTCGAAGGCGCTCTCTCTCCAAGCGTTTTTTCAATGTTTCAACAGTGTGATTGACTCATTGGCTATTTTCCCTTCGCAAAACTCTTTTTAAAGTCGACCACGCAGCATATTCTTGTAAAACAACACCTAAAAGCGGTCGTGTATAGGGAAAAGTGATATGATCATCGTCATAACCTTTCATCTGTACTGTTATTGTCGCATGTCCAAGGCTTTCTGGCTGCTTTTCTAATGTTTCAATGGAAGGGGAGAGGTGCACTGCAACCTCAATTTGCGGAATATCTTTTGCACTTTTTTCTGGCGTCTGAAAATATTTTAAAAGATGTGGATCATCGATCAACCAATGGACCTGTGCGTATTTTGCGAGTTGTTGACATGCTGTGGTCACTTCTCTGCCTACCAAATGGGAGCGAAAATGATGTTCAAATTCTTCGATTAAAGATTGTGCCAAGGGAGTGGATGATTGACCAACCAATTGCACCAAAACATAGGGGCTTTTCCATAAAAAATGGCGTTCAAAGGGCGCATGCGCAAAATGACGATCAACCCAATGCGCAAGGGTGCTTTCATCAATTCCAATTAAAGTCCACGCATATTCTGCACGCGATTGAGAAGAATATTTCTTCTCATTTTGCTGTAAATAATCTTCTAAAAGGGCAAGAGCTTGGGAGGGGGGACCAGGCAAAACAACAAGGGCGCTACCATCACAAGTAAGAAAAAAACCTGGCGCGGTGCCTGTCGGATTGTCAAGCACTGTTGCTGTTTGTGGAAATAAGGCTTGACGCGCATTATTCTTATCTGGCGCAATCTTTAACCGCTCCAATTGACCTTTGATTGTTTGCCAAACATCTTCATGATGTACCAAAGGTTGCCTAACCGCTTGAGCAACGCTATCGCGGGTTTTATCATCAGAGGTTGGTCCCAAGCCCCCACTGATGATAATTAAATCTTCTTGTCCAAGACAAGAAACAATCGTCTCACTGATTTGCTGTAATTGATCCGCACAAACAAAATGACGCGTGACTTGAATATTTCTTTTTTCCAAACTTTGGCTTAAATCTTGTAAATTCGTATTCAAATATTGTCCTGAGAGAAGTTCATCACCAACGGTGATAATGGCTGCTCGATAGGAAGAAACAGGATTTGCAAGACAATTGCTAACAGCTTGTACCATTTGACGCGGTGAGGCGCTCCCTCCTAGATCATGGGGGACCATTTTTCCGCTACGAATAACGTGATCAACACTTTGAGATAATTGGTGTGCTTCTTCGTAAAAGCCTAAATGCTCTAAGAGTAAAGACACACTATACAACATCGCAGAAGGATTGGCTTTATTCTGCTCCGCAATATGCGGTGCGCTTCCATGGGCTGGTTGAAAACAGGCAATCTTATCCCCCACATGGGCTTGAGCTGCAAGCCCCAAGCCACCCATCACGCCGGCAGCAAGATTTGAGAGAATGGCGCCAAACATGTTGTTCGCAATAATCACACCAAATTGCTCTGGCTTTGTTGCAATCCACATCGCTACCGCATCAACATCATGAATATCGGTTTCAATTTCTGGATAGTTTTGTGCGATTTTTTCAAAAATTTCCTGAGCAAATTGTCCACTCTCTCGCATCACATTCAGTTTATCCGCAAAGGTAACCCGCTTAAATCCATGGCCACGTGCATAAGAAAAAGCGTATTCAAATAATCGCTCTAAACCAAAGCGTGTTTGTAAACAAACGGACCACGCTGCTTCTTTTCGACCATATTTTGCTAAATTTTGATGTGTTAACCAAGCGGATGTTTCCGGCGTAATCCCCCGAAAATCTAAACCGGAAGAAAGACCTTCACTCTTTTCGCTGATTACACAAAACTGAAAAGGCTTTCTTTGACCAATGATGTATCTTATCGGACAGATCGTGGCAAATAAGTTTAACTTTTGGCGAAGTTGAAGAAGGGGAGAAACATAGGAAAGATTTTGCTCTTTTAAAGGCGGTGTCCCTTTTTCTAAAGCCGCTTCTTTTCCTTTGTCTGTCACAGTTCCAAGTAAAAGTGCATCACTGTCCGCGATCTTTTGCCAAGTCGCTTGTGGAATAGCATCTCCTGCCTGTTTCCAGCATTCCCAACCAATATCGCCATACATGAATTCAATCGGTAAGTGAAATGCTTCCAAGACCCTCAGCGCTGCATCACAGAGCTCTGGTCCCACACCATCACCCGCTAGCACAAGAACTTTCTTTTTCATGAAATCCCTCCCTCTATTTATTGACGCCTATTTGTTGATGATTTTATTCATCATAACAGAATAAGCCTCCCACATATGCCTTCAAGCTTCACGGATAAAGCCTATCCCCTTCACCTCTCTCTTTTTTTAAAAAAGAGATTTTTAAAAGAGAAGAGCCAAAACTTTCCCATCTTCCCCATTGGTCTTCTAAGTGTAAGAATAACACGATGCCCATATCGTTTAAATGCCCCGCACTTTTTATTGTAAAGTTTGAAGAGTGACGAATCCTTCTTCTCACGTTAAAAATATTTTAGTTAACTCTAAAGATATTTTACTCTCTTGCAACGCTTAATTTATAAATGCTTTTGACCCACGTTGTCCATGGGTTTAAACGACCCTTTAGGGGCGCCGATTTCAATAGAGTCCCCTTGAGGTGCTATCAGATTTTTAAGAGGTTCAACAATATCATCTCGTGAAAAAGAAAATTCCCCCATCACGCAAAGGGACATCAAGATTTTTAAGCATTACTCACCCCCCAATTTGGTTATTTGACTTGATTTATGCTGATAAAATAATTGGCTTTTAGAATATAAATGATAAAACCTACAAGACTGCATATTGCCAATAAAAGGGCAAAAGCTTGAGGGTTATGGCCGGATATCTTTCCAATAATTGCTGCGCTTAATGCTGCACTTCCTAATTGTAAAGAGCCCATCACACCAGATGCTGCTCCAGCTGCTTGCGGATGTGAGGAAATCGCCAAGGCTGTCCCTAATGGTAACAAAAAGCCATTGCCAAAAGTTAGAAGTGAAATGGCACTTAAACTCGTAACAAGAGGCCACGGACTTACATAGATTTGGAGAGCAAACAATATCCCTCCTAGAACAAAAATAAGATATCCACGTCGAATGGTCCGTTCCATAGATTCTTGCTTCAAAAATCTTCGTGCAACCAAGTTGCCTAAGACATAGGTACAAGAAACACCAATGTAACTATATCCAATATCGTTACTAGGTAAGCCCAAAGCTGTAAGAAAAAAAGGCGACTCAACAATGTAAGCAAAATAGGTTGCATAGGCAAAACATGGGATCAATGCGTAAAAAATAAATTGCTTATTTCTAAGGACGCCTAAACTGCCCTTAATGATCCCCACAGCCGTGAAAGAGTGACGTTTGTTAGGAGGTAAAGTCTCTGTGAGGACAAAATAACACAAACAAATAGTGGAAAGGATAAAAAGGCTTAAAAAGATAAAAGTAGCTTGCCAATGAAAAAATTGCAATAACACTCCCCCAATTAACGGTGCAAGCGCCGGTGATGTTCCAACAAAAGGAAAAATAACCAAATAAAGCCTTCCTGCGGCCTTTTTATCCATTAAATCATTTATAATAGCGCGACTTAAAACAATCCCAGAACAGGCGCCAAGACCTTGTAAAAAACGCAGTGCAAAAAAAGTTTGAATATGAACGGTGTAAATTATACTCAATGTGGTAAAAAACCACAAAAATAAGCCAAACAAAAGCGTCTTTTTACGTCCAAAATTATCGCTGAGTGGTCCATAAATCAGTTGTCCAACAGCTAAGGCGAATAAAAAAATGGCCACCGCACTCTGAATTTCAGATTCACTCACCTGATAATATTGACGCATATCTCCAAGAGCGGGGAGAAAAATATCCGTAGAAATTAAACCACCGATAGATAAACACACAATAGAGATTATAAATAATAAAGAAGGCTTATTTTTCACAAACAAATACTTTTCAAAATATAAGAATTTTAAAGTCAATAAAATAATTTATACTTAATAAAGATAATTTATCCTTATAAATATAGAAACATTTTTTCATCCTTTAGCGTTGTCTACAGGAAAAAAGGTCGCTTTATACGTTATCGGCTTTCGATCATGAGTTTTTTGTTCTCTGTTTTGATGAATGTCCGCTCATAAAAATGCCTGAAAATAATTGAGAGATCTCTCATTGATTGGGAGGTGCAGAATCGCCTCTTTCTGAGTTTTCAAAAGGGAAAAATGGTGCGTAATCCATCAAAAGGTGCGGATAAAGAGGGGGCGGCGGGGCTAAAGTTGGAGAGACTTAGAGGGCGCGCGGTTTAAAGAAAGGGGCAGTGGCTTGAAGGAAGGGGCGCTTGCCTACCAAAAATCTGGAACTTCAGGCTTTAAATGCGGACCAATGCGCACCGCTGAGACCTTTTCTGCTAAGCCGGTGCGGTCTGAAATCTCAACTGCAAAACCACAAAGGGTGGCAGGACCACGTGCCGGTTCAAAACGATCTTGCTTCGTTTGGTAAAGAAAACGGTGTAACGGTTCTTCTTTATCCATGCCAAGAGAGGAGTTGTAATCGCCACACATGCCCGCATCTGTTAAATACGCACTGCCACCTTCTAAAATCTGTGCATCAGCGGTGGGAATATGCGTATGCGTGCCAACGATAACACTCACACGACCATCAAGAAAATGTCCAAAACATTGCTTCTCGCTCGTCGTCTCTGCGTGAAAGTCAAAAATAATCGCATCGGCTTGTTCCATCAAAGAACAAGCAAGTAAAATATTTTCCGCTATCTCAAAGGGATCGGTGACTTTATTATAGGGCATAAAAACACGCCCCAATAGATTGGCAACAAGTACACGCGCACCATTCTTTGCTGTAAAAACACCTGCTCCTTTGCCAGGAGTCTCTTTCGAGAAATTGGCAGGACGTAAAAAACGATCACTCTCATGCGCATACTGGAACGCTTCTTTGTGGGAAAAAGCATGGTTGCCGGTGGTCACAACATCAACCCCCGCCATTAAAAGATCTTGATATGTCTCTTGGGCGAGACCAAAACCATCAGAGGCATTTTCTCCATTGACCACAACAAAATCAAGCTGCCATTTCTCAATCAGTTGAGGAAGATGCTCAAAAACGACCTGACAACCTGTGTTACCAACAATGTCACCCAAAAATAAAAACCGCATAGGCGCTTTAATCACATTTTAACATTTTAAGAAACCTTTTTCTGTAAAAATTCCTTGAAGCTGTAAATCATGTTCGGCTACGGGAATCGAGAAAACCTCCTGACACGAAAAGCCTATGCCCCATAATGCCATTTTATGGCCTTGTTTTTCAAGGGCTTCAACGGCTCGGTCATAATAGCCACCTCCATAGCCAAGACGGTGACAGTGATGATCAAACGCAGAAAGTGGAACAAGAACATTATTGGGGATAACCGTGGCATTGTCTGCACCGGGACCTAATGTGCCAAAACGCATGGGCTTAAGCTGCGTGTGTGATGAAAATGCTCGAAAAATCATGGTGGTGGAATCAAGCACTGCGGGTAAGGCTAAACGTCCCCCGCGTGAGGCTATCGCCTCAAGGAGAGGGCGCGGGTCAATTTCCGATTTAATAGGCCAATAACCTGCTAAAATAAGGCGTGAAAAATCTGTCCCTTTTTTTTCAAGAACTTCAAGAAAGTGCTGACAAGCATGCTGTGAAAACAGGGCGCGCTCTTCTTTTGAAAGGGCATCACGACGCGATAAACCATTCTTGCGTGCGCACGCGCGAAGCGATGAAGCTGTCTCACAGAGAGGAACTTTTGTCATGATTTCGTCACTTGTTTAGCGGTTGGTCTTGTCCCCATTGTAGCCATGGTTGCTCTTTTGTAAACTGCTGCTCAAAATAAGCTCCAGCCCTTGTGAAAACAAGAGCGCGCTCTTCTTGTGAAAGAGCCGCACGATGCGATAGACCGCTCTTGTGTGCGCACGCGCGAAGCGATGAAGCTGTTTCACAGAGAGGAACTTTTGTCATGATTTCGTCACTTGTTTAGCGGTTGGTCTTGTCCCCATTGTAGCCATGGTTGCTCTTTTGTAAACCGCTGCTCAGAAAAAGCCCCAGCCCTTGTGAAAACAAGAGTGCATTCTTCTTGTTAAAAAGCATCACGACGCGATAAACGCATTCTTGCGTGCGCACGCGCGAAGCGATGAAGCTGTTTCACAGAGAGGAACTTTTGTCATGATTTCGTCACTTGTTTAGCGGTTGGTCTTGTCCCCATTGTAGCCATGGTTGCTCTTTTGTAAACTGCTGCTCAAAATAAGCTCCAGCCCTTGTGAAAACAAGAGTGCATTCTTCTTGTTAAAAAGCATCACGACGCGATAAACGCGTTCTTGCGTGCGCACGCGCGAAGCGATGAAGCTGTCTCACAAAGGGGAACTTTTGTCATGATTTCGTCACTTGTTTAGCGGTTGGTCTTGTCCCTATTGTAGCCATGGCTGCTCTTTTGTAAACCGCTGCTCAGAAAAAGCCCCAGCCCTTGTGAAAACAAGAGCGCGCTCTTCTTGTGAAAGAGCCGCATGATGCGATAGACCGCTCTTAGCGCTGCTCTCAAACGAAGGGATACCTTGTCGACAAGGGAGATTATTTTTACCTGCGGGGATTATTTTTATTAGCTGTTGCAAATCTCATGAAGTTAAAGCCTATCAGAGATTCTGATCTCCTAAAAACAGCCTATAGCTCTTTCTTTCA
Organism: Bartonella mastomydis; assembly: GCF_900185775.1. Taxonomy (NCBI): domain Bacteria; kingdom Pseudomonadati; phylum Pseudomonadota; class Alphaproteobacteria; order Hyphomicrobiales; family Bartonellaceae; genus Bartonella; species Bartonella mastomydis. Next base: position 72,186 of record NZ_LT883137.1, on the reverse strand, counting down.
AGAGAAAAAGGTGCCTCATAAAAAAAGGGCACGATCCATTGTGGGAAAAAAGTTTTAGGGGGAAAAAATGATGCAAAAAAGGGTGATCCACAACAGCCGATGGAAAAAGTTGACCCCGGGAACCTATACAAATAGGTGGGCGCCATATGAAAAAGCCCACGGGCTTCATCAGGGACAGCTCCCTTGGAGATCACTAAGGTCTCAGGAATACGTTATTTCCTGTCGAGAAGCGCAGAACACCCCCTTTAATATAAAACAATTTCACAGCTTCTGCTAGAGAGAAAATAACCGCAAATGTTTTATTTTTTATAAAGTTTTACAAGAGATTTTTTGCACTCTCACTAGTGATGACGGGGAAGCGCTGAAGAATGGATGGATGGCTTATTCAAAGTATAAAAATCTGGATAGAAGAGTGTGAGTGAAACAACTTTTTTCATTGGCAATGCTTGATGGGCGTTTTGCTTTTTCGAGCAATGTTTGATTGCTTTTTCGGGGGAAAGCTTGATTGGCACTTTCTAAGTCAGGCTTGACTTTAATGTTTTATGGAAATGTTTGCCGGCAAAGCTTGAAGGGGAAAATTTCTTATTCAAGGATGTTTGTTGAACTGAACCGATCTTCTTTAACGTTTTTTGTCTTATGAAGTGTATTTTAAGGCTGTTTTATCAATTATGAGGGCACGCAGGGGATGCTTTTCGTTTTGATCATTTTCTAAGGTTGTAAAAAAAAGCATTGCTAATGGCATAGTGCTGGAGGGCGCGGTGCTGGAGGGCGTGGCGTTGGAGGGTGCGGTGTTGGAGGGCGCGGTGTTGGAGGTGCGGTGCCGGAGGGGGCGGTGCGTGGAGGGCCTGGTGCTGGAGGGCGTGGCGTTGGAGGGTGCGGTGTTGGAGGGCGCGGTGTTGGAGGTGCGGTGCCGGAGGGGGCGGTGCGTGGAGGGCCTGGTGCTGGAGGGCGTGGCGTTGGAGGGCGTGGTGCGTGGAGGGTGTGTGCTAGAGGGCGTGGCGTTGGAAGGCGCGGTGCTGGAGGGTGTGATGCTGGAGGGTGTGGTGTTGGAAGGCGCGGTGCTGGAGGGTGTGATGTTGGAGGGTGCGGCGTTGGAGGGTGTGTGCTAGAGGGTGTGGCATTGGAGGGCGTGTGCTGGAGGGGGCGGTGCCGGAGGGCGCGGTGCTGGAGGGTGCGGTGCTGGAGGGCGCGGTGCGTGGAGGGTGCGATGCTGGAGGGTGTGGTGTTGGAAGGCGCGGTGCTGGAGGGTGTGATGTTGGAGGGTGCGGCGTTGGAGGGTGTGGCGTTGGAGGGTGTGTGCTAGAGGGTGTGGCATTGGAGGGCGTGTGCCGGAGGGCGCGGTGTTGGAGGGTGTGGCGTTGGAGGGTGTGGCGTTGGAGGGTGCGGTGCTGGAGGGCGTGGCGTTGGAGGGCGCGGTGTTGGAGGGTGTGGCGTTGGAGGGTGCGGTGCCGGAGGGGGAGGTGTTGGAGGGCGCGGTGCTGGAGGGTGCGGTGCTGGAGGGCGCGGTGCGTGGAGGGTGTGATGTTGGAGGGTGTGGTGTCGGAGGGTGCGGTGCCGGAGGGCGCGGTGCAGGAGGGTGTGGCGTTGGAGGGCGTGACGTTGGAGGGCGTGTGCTAGAGGGTGCGGTGCTGGAGGGTGTGATGTTGGAGGGTATGTGCTAGAGGGGGCGTGAAGGGTTTGTTTGTGGTAGGGAGCAGGGCGCATTTATTCAGCTTGAGAGGGGCCCGCGCGTTTTGTGCAAACTTGCAAGAGGCGTAAGGGGGACCGTATGATCCGTTCAAAGAGCTTGCGGTGATTGTTCGTCTAAGAGAGTCTCAATGCGCTTTTGAATCCTTTGCATTTGTGGGTAAATGCTTAATGCCTTTTCATAAGCTTTAAGAGCAAGTTTTGGGCGCTCTGTCGCTTCCATGGTAACCCCAAGTTCAAAAAAGGCAATGTAGTTACGCGGCTCAAGTTCAAGAGCATGATTGAGATCAAGCATGGCAAGTTTGAAATCACTCAGTTGAATGTGAATCCAAGCACGTCTTATCCAAGCTTCAGCGTGCTGAGGTAAAAGGGCAAGAACATTATCAATATAATCAAGCGCAAGCCCATAATCATCATTATTGATCGCATTTTCTGCCCATGACATTAAAAGATCAATCGTCTCACTCCCCGATTGGGACCATAAAAGTTGAAGTTGTTGACTGATCTTTTTTGCTTTTGCAACATCAGCACAATATTTTAATTCTTTCAATAAACGTAAAATTTCTGCCTCTTTGCGTTGCTTGACTCTATCAACAGAGGAAAGCTGCTCTGAGTCGAAATCTTCAAGAATCATCGCTGATGAATCAGAATCAGAGGACGTTGCAGAGGGAGGAGGAGAATTGGGGATGAGATCATCTAAGGGTAAAAGCGACTGTGGAGAAGGACGATCTTCAGGAAGTGAAGGGGGGTTTTGTCCATAGCTAGAAGAAATGAAACAAAAAATACCCATCAAAAAAAGAACAAAAGCGCGCTGGAAAAGACAAAAAAAACACCGCGGAAAAAATTGAAAAGCTTTTAAAATAGAAAAATCCATAAAAACAAGCCCTCAAAAGATAAATCACCAAATATTATCAAACAGTGGACTCGTCACCAACAAACTTACCCCCCAAAATCTCAAGAGAAAATTTTAAATGCCTACAAAAAGTAGGCATAAAAACATTCACTCTGAAAAAATCAGCCCTGACGTGCTCTAAAACGCGGGTTCGTTTTATTGAGGATATAAACACGTCCTTTACGGCGCACCAAACGATTGTTCCGATGGCGTTCCTTGAGTGCTTTAAGCGAATTTTTAATTTTCATCCTATTCACCGTTTAAACAGTTTACATAATACAATATCATAACAACAATAAAACAATACACGGCATACAAACATTGCCCTATGATCGTATCATTGCATCATAATACAACACCATACACTTTTTCACTGTGATCACAAAAATAAAAACGCACCCTTAAGGCACGCATCAATACACTTCATTAGCACAACGAATAAGTGAAAATTGCAAAAAAGTGAGGGGAATCTAACAAGAAGACTTACTTTTGTCAAGGGTCTCTTCTGTGACAAAAAAGGGGGCTTTATGGTTGCTTTGAAGGACAAAATATTTGAGCAAAAGACGGATAAGGTGTGAAAATAAGCTCAAAGCTTCTCAGCTTTGAACAAATAAGCTCTGTCAGGGGGGCGTTGAAGAGTTCGGGCCGGCATTGTTGCGCCATTGGATTGTTCCATGGTGGGGGGCTTTTAAAGACGTGGTGATGTTTTTAAAAGAGCAGGGCTATGAATCCTATCAGACAAGGAGAGCTAAAGGGCGCGGCGCTTGTTCGTGGCTCTTGCAAGATGCTTGAAGCGTGGGAAAATTTGCCGCTTTGTAAAGTGCTGTTTTGATGGTCTTGATGAATGATATTGCTGAGATAAGAGAGAGAAAACAGTTTCTTATGTGTGACAAGCCTATTGCAAAACACAAGGAGGCTTACGATAAGGGGAGGCTTTATACAAAATACCATAAAATAGGGCATAAAATCAATGGATATTCTCGGTTCCTGAGGCATCTTATCATTTCATGATCATTCATTGTCTGAACAAACTTAAAGAAAAGAGGGAAAAATACTAAAAAAAGCAGGGAGCGTGAGACAAGAAGAGCGCACTGTGAGAGTGCTTTTGCTATGGGCGCAAGCGGCAAGTCTATTCCTTAAAGGTTGGAATGAAAAGGGTATGAATGGGGGAAGAATGATGCTCAGAAAGGTGGAGAAAAGGCAAAACCGAGTGGGGCAGTGGATGGTTTTAAGTCGTGGAGGGAGATTTTTGAAAAGGGAAGGCACTGTTGGATTGTTGAATGGCGCGTTTTTTTGTTTTTTTCAGAGGGAGGCATGGAGGAGAAGGGAATTGGCAGGAGAGAAAGCCGTGAGGAGGGGCAAGGGTTAGAGGCGTGGTTGGCCGAGCCGTTGGATAGCGGTGCGCGCGGAGGTTTTTGTTTTTTTACTTCGGGGAAAATGGGAAAAAACGTTTGTATGGGGGTTAAGATTTATTCGCTGGTCCCGTTAATTGAATGACATGGCCCATTTTGCGGTAGGGCTGGGCTATGCTTTTGCCATATAAATGGATCGAAGTGCGCTCTTGCGTGAGAAAATATTTTAAAGTGTTCAAATTGTTCCCAAGAAGATTGGTCATTTGGCAATCACTATGGCGATAGGGGCTGCCTAAGGGCAGACCACAAATCGCACGTATATGCTGCTCAAATTGGGAGGTGATGCAGGCTTTTTGAGTCCAGTGACCAGAATTATGCACACGTGGGGCTAATTCATTCACTAAAAGACGACCATCCGTTAAGACAAAAAATTCAATGCAAAGAACACCGACATAATGAAGAGAATCCATCACTGTGACGCTGATATCTTGCGCGGCTTTTTGCACTTCAAGGGGAATATGAGAGGGAACAAACGATTTATGAAGAATGCCGTTTTGATGTTGGTTTTCAGGACAATCATAAAAAATATGCGTCCCTTCTTTTGTCCGCGCCGAGAGAACCGAAATTTCCGATAAAAAAGGAACGATCTCTTCCAAAATACAAGGCTGTCCTTGAAAAGTTTTTAAGGCTTCTTGACAGGTTTGTTCATCGGGATGATCAAGCTTGATCTGATTTTTTCCATCATACCCAAAACGACGTGTCTTTAAAAGACCACGGCCACCTAAGGTATCAAGAGCAGAAATAAGAGAAGAAAAATCATCAACAGCATGCCATGAGGCGGTGCTAATCCCTTGATCCCGTAAAAATTGTTTCTCAAAAAGTCGGTCTTGTGCGATCTCTAAGGCGTTGGAAGAAGGATAAACAGGCTTGCTTTTCTCTACATATTGAATCGTTTCAAGCGAAAGATTTTCAAATTCATAACTGACAACATCACACTGCGCAATCAATTCATCTAAGGCGGATAGATCATCATAGGAGGAAACAATATGCTTATTGGCTGTTTGAGCGGCTGGGCAATCAGATTCAGGGCAAAAAATAACCGTTCGAAATCCTAATTCTGCGGCCGCTATGGCGAGCATGCGTGCTAATTGTCCACCGCCGATTAAACCAATGACACTACCTGGAGGGAGCATGTTAGAAGAGGCGGCACTCGATGAAGTAGGCGTATTGGAAGTAGCAGAGGTGCTGGAGGGTGTGATGCTGGAGGGCGCGGTATTGGAGGGTGTGGCGTTGGAGGGGGTGGTAGTGAAGGGCGCGGTGCTGGAGGGTGTGGTGTTGGAGGGGGTGGTAGTGAAGGGCGCGGTGCTGGAGGGTGTGGTGTTGGAGGGCGTGGTGTTGGAGGGTGTGGCGTTGGAGGGGGGGGTATTGAAGGGCGCGGTGCTGGAGGGCGCAGTGCTGGAGGGTGTGGCGTTGGAGGGGGTGGTATTGAAGGGCGCGGTGCTGAAGGGCGCGGTGTTGGAGGGCGCGGTGTTGGAGGGTGTGGTGTTGGATAGGGTGGTGCTGCAGGGTGTGGTGTTGGATAGGGTGGTGCTGGAGGGCGCGGTATTGGAGGGTGTGTTGGAAGGCAGTGTCATTTTAAACCTCCCTGACAGGCGTTAGGGCGACATTGGCGGTTTGTTGCTGACGCCAATCTTCTAAGCGTTGGGCAAGATCAGGATCATAAACCGCCATGACAGCGGCGGCTAAAAGGGCGGCATTAATTGCCCCTGCTTTGCCAATGGCTAACGTGCCAACCGGTATGCCTGCTGGCATTTGCACGATTGAAAGTAAAGAGTCTTGACCAGAGAGAGATTGTGAGTGAACTGGAACGCCAAAAACAGGAAGCGGCGTAAGCGCTGCGAGCATTCCAGGAAGATGGGCTGCACCCCCAGCACCAGCAATTAAAACTTTAAAACCTGCCGATTTTGCTTCTTTAGCAAATTGATAAAGGCGTTCAGGAGTGCGGTGGGCTGAGACAATATGCGAACTATGAGAAATGCCAAGAGCCGTCAAAATATCGGCGCTATGGCACATCGTTTGCCAATCCGATTGGCTCCCCATTAAAATCCCGATATCACATGATTTCTTCATCATTCTCTATCCTTTTCAAAGATCCAAGGCGATTCTTTCATCATTCGTTTTGTAAGAGTTTTATAATCTCTTTGCAAAGCTAATTGATGGCAGAGAAACAGTTTTTTTTAAATAAGATTGAAAGGTCAAAATTTAAAGGGCAAGGACAGAAGTTCAAAAATACCCTCTTGAAGCTCATAAAATACTGTCTTTTGAGCTTTTTGCTATTCAATATGTTGGAGGGAAAGTGCTTAAACAGCCAGAGTGTCTTTTACTTTTAAGAATGCTTTTGTACTTTAAAGAAAATCTACTTTGAAGCAAAAAGCAAAAAATACAGGCTAAAAATATATTCTGGAAAAATCTTTGAAGACTACAAGGTTTTTAGAAAATGTCTCATTTTTTGTTGCTAAAATGAATACCGTTCCCATATACTTTACAATATGGTGCAATTTGAAACACTGTTTATGATAAAAAGAGATTTTTATGGCAAAACTGCGTTGTAAATAAGGATATTTTTCCAGAAAAAGTACAAAGGGATATCTTGTCTTGCAAAGGCTTTTTATTTTGCTGTTTAAGTAGGGGGGAAGGGGCTTTTTCAATCATTGTTGAGATCAAAGAACGCAAATAATCAATGCTTTAATTTTTGTTAAGAGGCGCTTTTAGGCGATGATCTCTTCATCTTTCCTTCATATAAATGTAACGACAAGACCATAAAGATAACGACAATATAAAGTGAAGGATGAATTGTGAATAATAAATCCATGGTCTCTTTTTCGCCCAATTTTTTAATATGTTGAACGCTCATAATAAGAAAGAACAATTAAACACCGGATAGTAAGAAAGGAGATTTAAAAGTTATGTTTTTTCCATTTTTAATCGCTTTAGGCACTGCAATAACAACGGTGTATGGCAAAAAAAATATAAGTTATGTTTTGTGGGCTATTTTGTTCGTTGTTATTCTTCTAACCTTTAATCATCACGCAACTTCTACTTTGAATTTATCTTTTTGAGAGAATAGCCATGGAAAATGTTGAACAAAAAAATCCTCATTTCGTCATTTTTATGAATACACTAGGACTGATTGGATTGTCCATTGTCTTGGTGGTTGCTTTTTATTATCAATTGGTAAAATTTGAGTTACCTTGTCCCCTTTGTCTACTGCAACGCGTTGGATTGATGCTGGCTGGATGTGGGTTCTTGCTCAATATTCACCATAGGGTGAAAAATACCCATTATGGGATGGTTATTATCGGTTGTATGGTCACCAGTGCTGTTGCTGCTCGGCAGGTATTTTTGCATATCACACCTGATGATCTGGGATATGGTTCAACGTTCTTTGGATTGCATTTTTATACTTGGGCTTTCATTATTTCTGTCCTTTGTATCTTTGCTGTTGCATTCGTCATGATTTTAGGTGAATTGGCACACAAGTTTAAAGAGTTTTCTTCTTTTCCAATCTTAAGTAAAACAGCAAGTTTCTTATTTGTATTTTTAATCGCGGCAAATTTGATTTCGACCATATTGGAATGTGGTGGTGGACAATGCGCCGATGATCCTGTAAGGTACGAATTGTTAACAAATTGGTTCCCTTCATAGTCTTGAATTTTTTAAAATATCCCTCATCATAACTTTACGATTAAAGAGGCGGAGATGTTAAAAAATCCGCTTCTTTTTTATTTGGGCGATGATTCATCAAAATTTTTGATCTTCTCAAAGGGATCCTTTATCCAAGAGATTGGCTTTTACGCTTATTTGCGATTAATCTGTAAAAAAGACTTGGTTTATCGTCTTTTGGGGTTTGTAATTTTTTTTAAAAAAAACCGTGTTATCGTTGAGCGGTGTTGGACGATTCGTTCGAGGGGACTTGTCTTGAGCCGTTGGATTGTCGAGCGGTGGTGGGGATAAAAAAAGCCCACGTTTGTTAAGAGTACATTAACGATAAAAATTTTTATTCTTGATTTTTTTTAACTTTGTGCTAGATAACTCTTTGTATTCATTTTGGTGCTTCTAAAGTATTTTAGGTACTTTTAGAGGGAGTAGTTTAAGATTTTGAAAATTATTCCAATAATTTTCTCTGAGGTTTGTTTATAAGAGACGAACCTTTTTTTTTAATCTTCCTTGTCGATGTTTTTTTCTGTGAAGCTTTTGTTTTAGAAAAGCATGAGCATTTTGATGATGTTTCTTCTTACGAAAAAACATTGACGTAGAAAAACAATTTATCATTGTGGATGTTGAAGGCGAAAAGCAAAAAAGTTTTCTCATGTCTCACTTTTTGAGGGTGAATCCATTCAATAGATCTTTGTTCATTATAAAAAGCACCGCTTGTGGGGCAAGATTCTCTAAAAAATTGTAAAAATGCTTTTTATGACCCCTTTTGATCACCAAAATGGGAGCGTGAAATTTTGTGCTGGTCAATAAAATAATAGACCGATTTATCTCTATGATTGAAATTAAAGTGGGGAATCGAAATTAAAGTGGGGGATTGACGTGAAAATGGACACAAGATTTTTAAGGCGGTTTTTAAAAAGCGTGGCCGTATCATCATTTTGTACAGATATTTCTGTAAATCTTTAAAAGCGTGAAAATAGAAAAACGCAAAAAAGAATGGGGGATTGATCTGTTGTGCAAGCTTTTGGGGAGGGGTGCCATAGTGTGGAATGGGGAGAGAGGATTGGGGTGGAAGCGTTTGTGAATGGGGGGAAGTGGGGGTGAAAAGGGAGATGTGACTGGGGGAGAGCCTCGTGTGCGTGGAAGGGCAAATTGGAATGGAGGGGTGGCATGATTGGAGGAAGGAGAAGTTGGTAAGGAGAGAAAGAGGTAAGGGGGGATGAGAGGATGGAAGGGAGGAGAGGGAAAGTGTGTATGGGTAGGTTAGTATGGTCCTGTACAAAAAAGTGGTGGTGTGAAGGGATGCATGAAAAAGCGCGGAGGATAGGGATTGTTTGGTCTTGTCTGCTCCATGTTTTTGAAGAGGTGATTTGGAATAGCGCGCGGGGTTAAGAGGCTGGCTTGTCGTTTGAAAACTTTTGTTTGCACAGTGGTGTGGGGTGGAGGTTTTGTCTTGTGGGGGCAAGCCAATCGGTCTTTTTATCGGGGGTAATCAGATATTGCCGGTATGAAAACGCATATATCTTACAATTCCTTATGTTCAGGATCTGCCCTATAGCGCTTTGGCAATTTTTAAAAAGTAATTGAATTTTTCATTATTTTTTATATATACTTCATAACGATATCTATATTAAGAGGATTTTTCTATGCCTTCACTAACTGTTACAGCAAAAGGACAAGTGACGCTGAAGCGGGATTTACTCCAGCACCTTGGTGTTAAACCAGGCGAGCGCATCAACTTTGATAAGTTACCAGGTGGTGAACTTCGTATAAAAGCAGCACAGCCTACAAGCACAATTGATCGCTTTATCGGACGATTTGCCGGAAAAGTTAAAAAAACACTGACTGTGGAAGAAATGAACGAAATTGCTGCCTCTGGTTGGGCGGGGAAAAAGTGAAGATTTCTGTAGATACAAATGTTTTAGCCCGCGCTGTTTTACAAGATGATAAAAAGCAAGGTGAAATAGCAAGTAAGATTTTAAGAGAAGCTTCTCTCATCGCTATTTCTTTGCCTTGTCTTTGCGAACTTATTTGGATACTCCGCCGCGGGGCAAAATTATCAAAAGAAGAGATTGCTTTGATGGTTCGTGATCTTCTGGCAACGCGTAATGTCGTCATGAATCGACCAGCTGTTGAAGCAGGGCTTGCTATGCTTGAGGCTGGTGGAGATTTTGCTGATGGAATTATATCTTATGAGGGACATTGGCTAGGTGGTGAAACCTTTGTTTCATTTGATAAATTAGCAATAGATCTGTTAACGCAAAATGGGCTCTCAGCAAGACTCCTTTCTTAACCTTGTCAGTTAAGATCGTGATGGTGTCATTGTTATAGGAATAATGGGGCTTACTTTTTTAAGCTTAGCGCATTTTTCTCTTCTATGATAAATTTTGCCCTAAAACACTGCTCTTTGTGGGGGATGGGAATTTTAAGCTGGGGGAGGGAGATGCGCGAGGAATGTTGCTGTACGCTTTGGTCTAATCAGAGATTAGACACCAAATCGCCTGTTGTTTTTTGTAGGGCTGCTCTCTAAAGTTTTTTAAAAGGGCGTGTTCTTTTGCGCTATAGGTATATTGATCATCATGTGCGTGATGGTCTTTTGTAACAATATCTTTTGTGACAATATCCGCATAAAAAAAGCTTATAGGGACTTCCAGTTTTATAGCGATTTCTAGTAAACATTTGGCGCTTACGCGGTTTAAACCTTTTTCATATTTTTGAATTTGTTGGAAACTCACCCCTAAAGAATTCCCTAAAGCCTTTTGAGTAAGCCCCATGGCAATGCGTCTTTGACGAATTCTTTTGCCAATCGCAATATCAATAAAATGCGGGTTTTTGGTTTGAAACTGTGGATTTTTAGCTTGCACTTTGTTTCCCCGCCTAGTGCGAGCGCCCTCGCATTGGTATTCCGGGAGGCTAAAAGTACTGAGCTCAGTCAGCTTTTTGCTTTTAGTGCTGTTAAGCACCTGGACATAGCAAAATCTCCCGGAATCCCGGGATACCCGCAAAGCGGGATAAATTCATGTACTGAGCGTTCGGGCCTTTAGCTCCCTATTTGACCGTTGCGTGGACGATCAAAAACACGTGCTCATTAATAAAGGAATTTCAAAAGATTGGCAAGAAAAATGAAGATATTGGAAAGGTGAAAATATTTTTTGGAGCTCAAGAATTATCTCATTATGCTCTTATACTGTATTATGCTGTAAAAAACACTCTTTAAGATTCGATATTGGGTATATAAATTTACAATTTAGGTGTTTTTGTGCGCGTGTCATGTTGAATATTTAAGGGACGGCTTGTTTGGTAAGCTTTTTGAAATACAGTCCTTTGTCCTTTGAGGGGGCGTGATCTGAATCTTGTATTTTAGGGGGAGATGAGCGAAGAATGTTTGCGTGCGCTTTGGTCTAATCAGAGATTAGACACCAAATCGCCTGTTGTTTTTTGTGGGGCTGCTCTCTAAAGTTTTTTAAAAGGGCGTGTTCTTTTGCGCTATAGGTATATTGATCATCATGTGCGTGATGGTCTTTTGTAACAATATCTGCTGTCGCAATATCCGCATAAAAAAAGCTTATAGGGACTTCCAGTTTTATAGCGATTTCTAGTAAACATTTGGCGCTTACGCGGTTTAAACCTTTTTCATATTTTTGAATTTGTTGGAAACTCACCCCTAAAGAATCTCCTAAAGCCTTTTGAGTAAGCCCCATGGCAATGCGTCTTTGACGAATTCTTTTGCCGATTGAAATATCAATAAAATGTGGATTTTTGGTCTGCATGTTAAGCCCCTCACCGGTTGCGAGCGCCCTCGCATTGGTATTCCGGGAGTTTGAAAGCACTGAGCTCAGCCAGCCTTTTGCTTTTAGTGCGGTCGAGCACCTGGACATAGCAAAAGCTCCCGGAAACCCGGGAAATACCAGCAAAGTGGTATCGATTTTTATGTACTGAGCGTTCGGGCTTTCAAATCCCTATTTGATCGTTGCGTAGACAATCAAAAACACGTGCTCATTAATAAAGGAATTTCAAAAGATTGGCAAGAAAAATGAAGATATTGGGAAGGTGAAAATATTTTTTGAAGCTCAAGAATTATCTCATTATGCTCTTATACTGTATTATGCTGTAAAAAACACTCTTTAAGATTCGATATTGGGTATATAAATTTACAATTTAGGTGTTTTTGTGCGCGTGTCATGTTGAATATTTAAGGGACGGCTTGTTTGGTAAGCTTTTTGAAATACAGTCCTTTGTCCTTTGAGGGGGCGTGATCTGAATCTTGTATTTTAGGGGGATATGCGCGAAGAATGTTTGAGGGTGCTTTTGTCTCATTAGAAATATCAATAAAATGTGGATTTTTGGTTTGAAACTGTGAATTTTTGGTTTGCATTTTGCACCCCTCATCGCATGCGAGCGCCCTCGCATTGGTATTCCGGGAGTAACAAGTACTGAATCCGAGTCAGCATTTTGCTTTTAGTGCGCTCGAGCACCTGGACAGTGCAAAATCTCCCGGAATCCCAAGACACCCACAAGAGTAGGACAAATCTATACGTCAAGTCTTCGGGCTTTCAAATCCCTATTTGACCGAGGCGTAGATGATTAAAAACACGTGCTTATCAGTAAAGGAATCTCAGAAGGTTGGCAAGGAAAATGAAAAAATTACTATAAAACTTCAAGGGAGTGTATCATTCCACAACCATCTCTTGCTAAAGAGGTAGGGAAGATATAATAGATGCCTACTGACTACAATAGACACTAAAAGAGCGGGGAATTTTCATCGGAAATGTCTTAAACCATTCAAATAGTTACAGCGGAATCTATCCACTTTGGTATGGTAATCTAAGGTTCATTGTATTTATGGCACCATGATATCTTGGCATCATTGGTTGTGAAGAATTTGTAGTATGGCAGAATTTTTAAATTGTGCTTAAACCTCGTCAAACTGAAAGACAAATGGGGGAAATCTATGAGCAACATCATGATAATTGCATTACTGCTTTGCTCTGCAATGGTTGCTGCTGGTTTTGTTATTATTGACGATTATAAATTGCCGGGTTGCAGGACAGTCATTGATGCTTTTAGGGCGCAAGAAAGAAGCAAAAATCCGATCAACTTTGCTGATGAAAAAGCAGGAGTCGTATTTTGGTGCAAGTAAATGCGGCAACAAAAAATCGCTTGCGGGTGATTTTGCTGGGAGATGGCATCGTGTCATTTGGGGGATGGATTGATTACATTGTAATTTTGACCGTCTCCGTGTTCTATTGGAAAGCAGATCAATATGATGTCGCTTTTATTGGAGCAGCAACATTATTCCCTGGAATTATTCTGTCTAAGCCCATTGGAATGCTTGTTAGTAGCAAGTATATGATACATTGGTTGCGGGCGTCACTGCTGTTGCGCGCGCTGTGTACTGTCGCTTTATTGATGGCGACTAGTCTGCAAGGATTTATTGTATTGGCAGTCATTCGAGCGACATTCAATAGTGTCGCCATGCCTGCAATTTCCGTTCTCAGTGCAAATTCTGTCCCTGAATGCGAACGGAGCCGTTACTATTCTGTTTTGAACATGATCAATAGCGCGGCAAAAATGATCGGACCTGCTTTGGGCAGTACGCTCTCTGCACTTTGGTCAGATACCTATACTTTATTGTTTTCTGGATTTTTAACATTGCTAGGCTTTATGGTGTTTTGTGGTATTGGCTCGCAGCCTGTCTCAATGTCAATGATAAAAAAAGCGGACAGCAATAAATCACAGCAGAGGCTTTGTGGGACAACTTGGTATGCCTATGTGGGGGTGTTGTTCATTTATTTTGCTATGGTTTTTATGGTGAATAATCAGTTGCCGGTTATTCTTAAGGCAATGAAGATGAATAAACAGGCACTTGGGATGCTAGTATCTGCTTCGGCGATTGGTAATTTTCTATATGGGTTTTGGAGTGTGAAAAAATCAAAACATAGACCCCTTACAGGCAAAATATCGGAGTTGTTAATGCCAGCGATGTTAACAATGGTTTGTTTTGTCATGATCTCAGTGTGCTTTTTTTACTTAGACTTACTCCATATTGAGACTTTGTTGCTCTGTTTTTTCCTCATTGGAATGGTCAGTGCTTACTTTTCCATATCTTCTAACGTTTATCTGGTAACCAATTTTAATGAACAAATTGGGGGCGCTTCTGGATGGGTGCAGTCTATACAAAATTTAGCGATGTTGGTGGCGCCGTTTATTGGAGCCTTTGTTTTAGATCACACTTCTTCGGGGAAGTTATTCCTTCTTTCTGGAATGATGGGATTATTCTGTTTATTGGGGATCAGAATATTGGTAAACAGTTCTTTATCAATTGTTTCTTCTAAATGATTTACTCATCAATGAAACAAGTATCCTATCATGCCCTAAAACACCGTTCTGTGAGGTTGGTATATTGGATAATAGATTTACAATTTAGGTGTTTTTGTGCGTGTTGAATATTTAAGGGGAGCTTTTTTTGAAATACGGTCCTTTGTCCTTTGAGGGGGCGTGATCTGAATCTTGTATTTTAGGGGGATTAACGGATAATGTTTGAGGGTGCTTTTGTCTCATTAGAAATATCAATAAAATGTGGATTTTTGGTTTGCATTTTGCACCCCTCATCGCATACGAACGCCCTCGCATTGGTATTCCGGGAGTAACAAGTACTGAACCCTAGTCAGCTTTTTGCTTTTAGTGCGCTCGAGCACCTGGACAGTGCAAAATCTCCCGGAATCCCAAGACACCCACAAGAGTAGGCATGACTATACGCTAGGGTTTAGGGCTTTTAGTTCCCTCTTGATCGGTGCGTGGACGATCAAAATTACAGTATTCATTCATAAGGCAATTTCAAAAAATTGGCAAGAAAAATGAAGATATTGGAAAGGTGAAAATATTTTTTGAAGCTCAAGAATTATCCTCTTTTTTTGTTAAAAAATGTTCTTTAAGATCGATATTAGGGTATGGAATACTTAGCGGGGATATTTTGACAAGGAATTGGGCGTTCCTTTGAAGTTCATATCATCAATTCTATGAAAGGGCGGGGAGCTTTAACTGTAAAAAAGTTGAATATCGGGTGGGTGATATGAAGTTATTTTTGAAAAAGAGTCCCTTCGCTCTTTTTTCTTCTCTGTTTATTTCTAAAGTTGGTGATTATGCTTATGAAGTCGTTTTCGTTTTACTGGTCTTAGAAGTCACAGATAATGCCTTTTTGATCGGTCTTGTGTATTTTTTTCGATTTATCCCTTTTCTCTTTTTTGGACCTATAGGTGGTTGGTTCGCAGATAATTTTTCTTTGAAGAAAAATATGATCTGCAGTGAAGTGGTGAGATTATTCGCCGCATTCTTCGTGTTCATAACCACTATAACAGGGACTGACCATATTATTGTGCTTATTTTGGCAGCAATAGGTACAACAATCGGAAGAAGTATTTTTCAACCAAGCTTTCAAGCTGCTATCCTGAAAATGTTTGCAACCAAGGATCTGACAAAGGCAAATAGTCTTGCACAAATTATCAATGAAATTGCCGCTGTCATTGGTCCTTTAGTTTGTTCCCTCCTGCTTCTTTTTGCCAATAAATCCACCGTCCTTATTTTTGATTTCTTGACCTATTTTATCTCTATTATCCTGTTATTGAATCTCATGAATTTAAATGCAAGTGAGACTCAATCATTCAATTTTATAAAAATTTATCGCGAAACAGCTTCTTATCTTAAAACTATTTCTACTGAAAATAATAACTTATTGATTACGCTTATTGGATCGGCGTTTGCTATTCTCTTTACGGGGGCAATTTTAAGATTTTTAATTCCAGCTTTTGTTCTCTCTATAGGGGCAGAGGAAAGCTTTGTGAGTTCACTTTTTTCTCTCATGGCTGTGGGAACAATTGTCGGCGGTTTGTTCTATCATAAAATGATCGTCAATGTTACATCATTAAAGCTTATGATCTTTTGGCTTCTTTATGGGAGCATTTTATTTGTTATGCCTTTAGCGGCAATCCTTTCTTTAAAATTCCTTCTCGTGTTCGCTTTTGTTTTAGGCTTTACCGGTGCATTTGTGGATATTAGTTTAGTCTCAGCCCTTCAATTATATTCTCGTCGTGAAGATTTTGGAAAGAGTTTTGGAACCTTTTCAACCCTAGCGAACTCTGCGGAAGCCGTGTCTGGCCTTATTGCTGGACTTTTTGCACTCGTCGGATTAATGAGCTCTTTTTTAGCGATGTCTGCCTTTATTATTCTTACTGGAATGACTGGTGTTATAAAAATTAAAAAAAGTAAAATGTTAACACCCCCTTCACACGACAGTCGAGAATGATCATTAAGCGATTTGAGATCTCCATGCCGTTTCTTTTTTTAAAAAAGACAGTGCGCTCATGATCCTACTATAGTGTAAAACACTAAGCTTTGAAGTGTAGTGATATCAGTTCTATCGCTTTATACATTTAAGGTGCTTTTTTGTCTGCGTGGATTGTGGAGCTTGCTTGTTGCACCTTTTGTCGCACCACTCCCCCCCCAAAAGGGCGGTGATCTCAAGATAGGAGCGTTGCTAAACTGTTTGTGTTGTTTACAAAGTGGCTGTGTATTGAGGAGTGCAGAAGTGTGACCCTTTGGTTGGCTGCTTTTGAGTGAAAATGGGGAAAGCGTAAAGGCGTGTATCTGTGAAAAAGAAAGGGGCGTTTAAGCCGTGGAGGATTTTATGCGTGGTGCAAGCTTTGGGGGGGGCCATAGTGTGGAATGGGGGGATTGGGAAGAGCATCTTGTGAAGGGGGCAAGATGGGAAGGAGAGAGAGGTGTGGGGGGGACGAGAGGCTGGAAGGGAGGAGGGGCAAGAGAGAGGGAGAAAAATTTTTTTGGGGGTGGAGCTTCATTTCGCGTCATGCGGAAAACAAGATTATCTTAAAAATTGAAAAAATTGGACGGTAAAATTTGAGAGAATGAAAATGCTCAAAATGAAGGGTGCGGTTTTTTGAGAACAGAAGAGAGAAAACTGGAAAAACCTTTCCCTTTTGTGGAATTTTTATTCACAAATTTGAGAAAATAGGGTATGAACGCTGGAAAATAACGCTAGCTTAATAAAATATGCGCATTGTAAAGGAAATGATTGTTTATGTCAAAAGAAGAAGTTTTAGAATTTTCGGGTATCGTTACCGAACTCTTACCGAATGCGATGTTTCGTGTGAAACTCGAAAATGATCATGAAATTATTGCTCATACCGCTGGAAGAATGCGAAAAAATCGCATTCGCGTGTTAGCCGGTGATAAAATCATGGTCGAAATGACCCCTTATGATTTAACAAAAGGACGCATTACATACCGTTATAAGTAATCTCGTGGATGCCCCGCGCTTTTTTGTAAAAGTCACAATATTTTTTCTGTTATTTTTAACAGTCCTTGAAGGGGTTTTCTCTGCATGAGAAAAGAGCAATGAGTGACCTTGAAAAAGTGTAAAATCAGTGCGCAAAGTATACAAGTAAGGGTAGTGCACAATAAAAAATAAGGAGTTCCATGGCGCTTAAAATGGGGGAAGAAATAAGCCGATTGTAAAAGGGGTGGAAATGAAAATTATAAAAGAGTGGGGGGAAAAGCGTTGGGCAGAAAAGCTTGGGGGGAAAATGCATTTGGGAGAAGAAATTCATTTGGTGCTTGCCTCCGCTTCGCCACGGCGTTTAATGCTCTTAGCGCAAATGGGCATTGAGCCCCAACAGGTTTATGCAAGCGATATTGATGAAACGCCAAAATTAAAAGAACATCCTGCAAACCTTGCCAAACGTTTGGCAAAAGAAAAAGCACTCAAAGCGCAAGAGAGCTTGCGCTGGTACGCTCAAAAATCCCAAGAAAATCAAAACCTCCAAGAAAAAGTGCAAAACGTCCCAAAAAAATTATCTGGGCAGAAAACGATTATCTTGGCGGCTGATACGGTGGTGGCGGTGGGGCGCACCATTCTTCCCAAACCAGAAGAAGAGGATGAGGCTTATGAATGTTTACGCTTCCTTTCTGGAAGAGCGCACAAGGTTTATGGCGCCATTTGTGCCTTGAATGAACAGGGAAAAATAACCGTAAAATTGGTTGAAACGCGTGTCCGTTTTAGACGTTTAACCTCTTCTATGATGAAGGCTTACCTTGCTTCTGGAGAATGGCAAGGGAAAGCGGGTGGCTACGCTATCCAAGGAAAAGCAGGGTCTTTTGTGGTCTATATCGCAGGCTCTTATTCAAATGTCGTGGGATTGTCTTTGGCGGAAACCGCTGATCTGTTGACTGCTTATCACTATCCACTTTACGCTCAGTGGACTGAAGAGATGCCGTAGAAAAATTTGAAGGTAAGAGCTATGCAGGGTGAAAGGCAGCAAAAAGAGTGCCAAAAAGAGCAGCAAAAAGTGCAAAGCAAAAATGAAAAAAAAGAAACAGAAGAAAATTTAATGAAAGAGGAAAGAACACAAACGTCTCAAAGTCAAAAGAAGCTGCATAGCCAAAAAGAATGCTCTGAGCAACAAGAGCCCCCTTTGCCAAAAGACACTCGTCCGCCACATCCTTGTCCTATTTGTGGTCAAATGTCACAAAAATCTGCTTATCCTTTTTGTTCCACCCGCTGCCGCGCCATTGACCTTAATCGTTGGCTTTCGGGAGCTTATATCCTTCCTCCACCTCCGCAGGTTAGCGATGAAGAAGAATAAAGGGGCTAGAGGGTAGAGATTGCGTGCGTTTTGTGTAGTGAGGTAAGGCTTGGGGGGATTCCAGTTATTTTCTAAGTTGTGGTCCAATATCCCCAAAATCTGCTTATCCTTTTTGCTTATCCCGCTGCCGCGCCATTGACCTTAATCGTTGGCTTTCGGGGGCTTATATCCTTCCTCCACCTCCGCAGGTTAGTGATGAAGAAGAATAAAGGAGCTAGAGGGTAGAGATTGCGTGCGTTTTGTGTAGTGAGGTAAGGCTTGGGGGGATTCCAGTTATTTTCTAAGTTGTGGTCCAATATCCCCAAAATCTGCTTATCCTTTTTGTTCTCCCCGCTGCCGCGCCATTGATCTTAATCGTTGGCTTTCGGGAGCTTATATCCTTCCTCCACCTCCGCAGGTTAGTGATGAAGAAGAATAAAGGAGCTAGAGGGTAGAGATTGCGTGCGTTTTGTGTAGTCAGGTAAGGCTTGGGGGGATTCCAGTTATTTTCTAAGTTGTGGTCCAATATCCCCAAAATCTGCTTATCCTTTTTGTTCCACCCGCTGCCGCGCCATTGACCTTAATCGTTGGCTTTCGGGGGCTTATATCCTTCCTCCACCTCCGCAGGTTAGTGATGAAGAAGAATAAAGGGGCTATAGTGGAGAGAATAAAGGGGCTATAGTGGAGATTGCATGCGTTTTATCTATTGAGGCAAGGTTTGAGGGGATAGGGCTTGGTTGGTTCTGTCTGATCCGTGTTCTGTTGGGGGCGTGATTTGAGAGAGGGGCGTGGGGTGAGAAGTTGGATTGTTGGTTTACAGATCTCTGTTTACAAGAGTGGTCTGGCAAGCTTTGTCCTTTTGGGGAATTTGCTTTTTGAAGGGAGATTGTTCGCTGGTGGTGGGGAGTTTCATTGGCTGCTTTTGAGTAAAATCGTAAAATCGTGAAAACGTGGAGCCGTAAAAGGAGGAGTGGAAGTTCAAGGACGTGAAAATTTTTATGCTTTGTTTATGTGTTGTGGAGGCTTGGGGGCGTGGTTGGGCTTGTGGCATGGTATGAAATGGGGAGAGAAGCTTGGGGGTGAAAATCTTGTGAATGGAGCAATAAGTTGGCAGAGAGAGGGCGCGCACGTATTGGGGTGTTGATGGGAGAGAAGAGGAACCAGAGAAAGGAAGGAGAAAATGGGATGAAGGGAGTATGACTGGAGGAGAGAGTTTGTCAATGGAGGATAAGTTGAGATGGAGAAGGGCGCGTACGTATTGGGGTGTTGATGGAGGGAGGGGTGAGAACGATTAAATGTTGGGTGTGTATTGAAGAGGCGTGCGTCGGGCGGGGTAAAGTCAATTTTTGAGAGGGGTGCTTTCATGTTCTTCTTAAAGGCGCTCTTCTGTGTGTTTTGGGCGATGGGCAATTTGTCGCAAGGGACGAGATCATTTTTGGGGGGCGCTGTTTTGCAAAACCTTTTATCTTCTGGTTTTATGATGCTTTTTTGCACGCGTTTCTTCACTTTGTTTTTTCTTTCATGTTTTGCTCTTGCACTCGTTTAGATCATAACCCATATTCATTTTAACACGACAGTTCTTCATGCTTCAACGTTTCTGGTGTTCGTGTGGTGGGCCGGTCTTTATGACATGCTGGGGAGAGCTTTTGGTTTAGTGTTTTGAGAAAACAAAAGGGCTGGGGCGATGACTAAAAAAGAATGCCTAAGAGTTGCCGCAAGAAAGGAAAAAAATGCACTTGGAAAAATATAGCGAACGCGTGCAGGGCTTTTTACAATCAGCACAAAATAACGCTCTGGCTTCTGATCATCAGCAGTTTATGCCAGAGCATTTCTTGAAAGTCTTGTTAGATGATCCGCAAGGATTGGCTGCATCGCTGATCCAAAAAGCAGGGGGAGATCTCAAGCTTATTCAAAAGGCGCTTAAAGAAGCGCTTGAGGCTTTGCCAAAAGTGCAAGGGGGAAATGGACAGCTCTATCTCTCGCAGCCGGTGGCAAAAGTCTTCGCAACCGCGGAGGAGATCGCACAAAAAGCCGGTGATCAATTTGTCACTGTGGAGCGCATGTTGCAAGCGCTGTTGATGGAAAAGTCTGCAAAAACAGCCGATATTCTGACAAAGGCGGGCTTGACCCCGCAGGCGCTTAATCAGGCAATTAATGATCTGCGCAAAGGTAAAACAGCGACAAGTCCCCATGCAGAGGGCCAATATGATGCCTTGCAAAAATATGCCCGTGATCTCACAAAAGATGCCCGCGAAGGAAAACTCGACCCAGTCATCGGGCGGGAAGAAGAAATTCGACGCACCATTCAGGTGCTCTCACGGCGCACAAAAAATAATCCTGTGCTGATCGGTGAACCCGGTGTGGGAAAAACCGCTATTGTCGAAGGGTTGGCGCTGCGTATTATCAATGGCGATGTTCCAGAAACTTTGCGCGATAAACAACTCTATGCACTCGATATGGGCGCGCTTATTGCGGGCGCAAAATATCGCGGGGAATTTGAAGAACGCCTTAAAGCCGTTCTGGCGGAAGTGCAAGCCGAAAATGGGCAGATTATTCTCTTTATTGATGAATTGCATAACCTCGTGGGCGCTGGAAAATCTGATGGTCCAATGGATGCTTCCAACTTGTTAAAGCCGGCTCTTGCCCGTGGAGAGCTCCATTGTGTGGGGGCAACAACCCTCGATGAATATCGAAAATATGTCGAAAAAGATGCTGCTCTTGCTAGACGTTTCCAACCGGTCTTCGTCCCTGAGCCCTCTTTGGAGGATACGATTTCTATCTTGCGTGGGATTAAAGAAAAATATGAACAGCACCATAAAGTGCGCTTGGCAGACAGTGCTTTAATTGCCGCTGCACGACTTTCTTCCCGTTATATTACTGATCGTTTCTTGCCCGATAAAGCTATTGATCTGATCGATGAAGCCGCTGCACGCTTGCGTATGCAGGTCGATTCAAAGCCCGAAGAACTCGATGCGCTTGATCGGCGCATTTTACAGTTGAAAATCGAACGGGAAGCTTTGAAAACAGATGTTGAACCTACAGCAAAAGAACGTTTGAAAAATGTGCAGGAAGAACTCAAAACATTAGAACAACAGTCCGCCGAGATGACAACCGCTTGGCAAGCTGAAAAACAAAAATTAGGGCATGCAGCCGATTTGAAAAAACAACTCGAAGAAGCGCGCAATGCTTTGGCAATTGCACAGCGGGATGGACAATTCCAACGCGCGGGCGAACTGGCTTATAGTGTTATTCCGGAACTCGAAAAACAATTGACTTTAGCCGAAAATGATGACCAACAAAATCATCTCGTTGAAGAAACGGTGACCGCTGAACATGTTGCGCGGATTGTTTCTCGCTGGACCGGTATTCCTGTTGATCGGATGTTGGAAGCAGAACGCGAAGCGCTCTTGCGCATGGAAGATGAAATTGCTACCCGTGTTGTGGGACAGGGTGAAGCGGTTCAAGCTGTTGCGCGGGCTGTACGGCGGGCGCGGGCTGGCTTGCAAGACCCCAATCGTCCTCTGGGTTCTTTCATGTTTTTGGGACCTACCGGTGTGGGAAAAACAGAACTCACCAAAGCTTTGGCAGCGTTTCTTTTTCAAGATCCCAATGCCATGTTGCGGATTGATATGTCGGAATATATGGAAAAGCATGCGGGTGCGCGGCTCATTGGGGCGCCACCCGGATATGTCGGATATGAAGAAGGGGGTGTGCTGACCGAGGCTGTACGGAGAAGACCTTATCAAGTTATTCTCTTTGATGAAATTGAAAAGGCGCATCCAGATATCTTTAATCTGCTGCTGCAAGTGTTGGATGAAGGACGCTTGACCGATAGTCAGGGCAGAACGGTCGATTTTCGTAATACTTTGTTGATTATGACTTCCAATCTTGGTGCTGAATTTTTAACCGCTTTGCCGGAAGGACAAACGGTTGATCAAGCAAAAGACGATGTGATGAATGTTGTCAAAGCCGCTTTCCGTCCGGAGTTTTTAAACCGTATTGATGAGATTATTCTTTTTCAGCGGTTGCAACGCAAAGATATGGAGGCGATTGTTGATATTCAGATACAACATTTGCAAAATTTGCTCAATGAACGCAACATAACCTTGCATATCAAACCAGAAGTTCGACAATTCCTTGCCGATAAAGGCTATGATCCCCTTTATGGGGCACGCCCCCTTAAACGGATTATCCAAAAAGAAATTCAAGATCCGCTTGCAGAAAAAATCTTATTTGGAGAAATTCATGACGAGACGGCGGTGACAGTTACAAAACAAGGGGATCGCTTGGAATTTTTGCCTGAAACATAAGTGGGGGGAAATTCCACGGGAGAGAAGGGGCGACAATTCTCTTATGCCATAACACCGTTGTTGTTAGGGGCGCTTACGCTGTGCTGCTCTGCTTGAGTGGACAATGGTGAAAATCTGCTAGGAAAGCATTTGGATTATTTACGCACACACTGTTATTTATAGAGCGGTGTGTGGTGGTTGGTTTTGTCTTTTGGGGGGGATTGTTCAGTGGCTGGGTGGACGTTTTATTTGGCTGCTTTCTGTAAAGCTGTAAAAGCGTAAAAATGTGGTTCTGTGAAAATGAAGTGAACGTTCAAGAGCGTGGGGGGATTTAGGCGTTGTATAGCCTTTGGAGGCGTATTGGGGTTTTTGTGTGATGTGTTGAGGATGGAGAGGATTGGAGGGCGAAGAGGAGGGGCGACAATTCTCTTATGCCATAACACCGTTGTTGTTAGGGGCGCTTACGCTGTGCTGCTCTGCTTGAGTGGACAATGGTGAAAATCTGCTAGGAAAGCATTTGGATTATTTACGCACACACTGTTATTTATAGAGCGGTGTGTGGTGGTTGGTTTTGTCTTTTGGGGGGGATTGTTCAGTGGCTGGGTGGACGTTTTATTTGGCTGCTTTCTGTAAAGCTGTAAAAGCGTAAAAATGTGGTTCTGTGAAAATGAAGTGAACGTTCAAGAGCGTGGGGGGATTTAGGCGTTGTATAGCCTTTGGAGGTGTATTGGGGTTTTTGTGTGATGTGTTGAGGATGGAGAGGATTGGAGGGCGAAGAGGAGGGGCGATAATCCTCTTATGCTATAACACCGTTGTGGTTAGGAGCGCTTACGGTGTGCTGCTCTGTTTGAGTGGTCAATGGTGAAAATCTGCTAGGAAAGCATTTGGATTATTTACGCACACACTGTTGTTTATAGAGCGGTGTGTGGTGATTGGTTTTGTCTTTTGGGGGGCTGGGTGGACACTTCATTTAGCTTTTTTCTGTAAAGCTGTAAAAGCGTAAAAATGTGAATCTGTGAAAGTGAAGCGGGTGTTCAAGAGCTTGGGGGGATTTAGGCGTTGTATAGCCTTTGGGGGCGTATTGGGTTTTTTGTGTGATGTGTTGAGGGATGGAGAGGATTGGAGGGCGAAGAGGTAGCGTTTGTCAATGGAGGAACACGTTGAGATGAAGAGGGGCGTATGGGTGTGTTGATGGGAGAGGAAGCAGAGAGAGGGAGGAGAGAGTGTCGAAATGGGAGAGAATGGGATGAAGGGGGTGTGGTCATTATAAGAGAGGGAGGAGAAAGTGAAGGGGGAAAGGTTGGTTTTTATGATCATAAGGTATGGAGCGTTATTTTTTAGTGCACTGTCGTGAAATGGCAAAAGCAGTAGGCATGTTTTTTCAAATTTTGTCAAAAATGCGTGAATGAGCAACATAATGATGTTGTATTTTGTGCTTTATGTTTTGGGCATTCTGGTTGCATGAGAGAGATGATTATGAGAAAGAATGACACGAAATATTAAAAGAACAATATAAAAACTTGACAAGGTTAATGTAAAAAGGTATCATAATGACACAATCGGAATTGTATCTTTAAACCAGAGAAGATAAGAGCCCCCCATAAGAGCCATCGGCAAGATGATGGGTGAGAAGATAGCGGGATGAGGGTGCTCAAGGTTTTTTCCAAGATTTTGTTGCTTGTTGCTCTCTGATGCTGTCAAAGGAGGGATGAACAAGGGGATGTTGTTTGAAGTGGGGGGATGTCCTTCTCCATTGGGAGGCTGCTGTACATTATTGGAGGTGGGTGATATCCGATATCAAAAGCTTTAGGTGCAGGGGGAAAGCAAAGCGTAAAGGCGTGAATCTGTAAAAAAGGAAGAGAAGGTTCAAGGAGCTGGAGAATTTACACGTTGTGTGGGGTTTTTTAGGGCGTGTTGTTCTTTTGTTATGGCGTGGAATGGGATGAGAGGTTTGAGGGGCAAGGAGTCTGTGTATGGAGCAGGGGGCTTAGATGAAGAGGGATGACGAGAGAAAAAATATTTTAGGGCTGGCTGGACAAGCTTGATAAAACACTCTGCTTTGAGGAGGGATCTCGAAGTGAAAAATCCGGCTTCTTCTTTAGAAGAAGCTAGACTATTCAAAAAAATGGCGCTGGATGAAGTCTTCGTCCTTTAAGGCGAGGGGAGTGGACGTCAAAATTCAGGCGATTAAAAATTAGGTCTTAAAGTTTTTTAATCCAGTGGACAAACACGAATAAGATGACCGTCGGGATCTTTGATGAGGAAGGTTCGTCCAAATACGTCCGTATAGGGTTCTTTCAAGACATTTATCTCAACGGTGGTTTGTTCTTGCCATTCTGCATAGAGTTTATCTACGTCCTCTCCGTGAGGCAACATAATGCCGATTTCTGAAAAACGAGGCACATTTTCCTCCGGCGTATCGCCTCCAGACCAGAGAGCAAAGAGGGCATCACCCGAAGAAGTAAATGCAACATAGCGTGGCGAGATGAAAATAGGCTCTTTTTTGAAGATGAATTTGTAAAAAGTGGTAGAATACTCGATGTTTGATACGTATATCAACTGTAGGTTCGGGGTAACAGGATAAGAGGGGATCGTGCTCATAAATTCTCCATTCATAGCGGTTTCCTACCACGGTATACCTCTATAGAGGATATTTCAACAAGAGATTGTGAAACTTCCGTTTGCGGAGTGTTTTATTTATCCCATCATGCCGTCAAACACTGCTCTGTGAAGGGGCGTGACCTGAAGCCAATAGAGGGAACGCGCTTTAAGGAAAGCTGGAGTGTTGACGGATTAAGAGCTAGGTAGGGGTGTTTTGTTGTTGGATATATTGACGAATAATGTTAATTGGTGCACCACCACAGCTACTGGCAAAATAAGATGGTGACCAAAGGCTATTGCTCCATAGTTTTCTTTGTCTCATGAGTGACTTTTTTTGCTTTAACATTCTGCTGGAAACACCTTTTAAGCTATTAACGAGTGTGGAGATAGAAACCTTCGGGGGATAATTGATAAGCAGGTGAATGTGATCACTTTCTCCATCAAATTCGATACATTCTGCTTCAAAGTTAAGACAAACATTTTTAAAAATAACATGTAAATCTTCTAACATTTCTTTAGTAAAAATTTTTCTACGATACTTGGTTACGAAGACTAAATGGACATGTAGATTAAAAACACAGTGTCGTTTGCGTTTTAATTTCGTTTCTTTTTTCATAAATTAAGTATAAGGTGTTAAAAGTGAAGTAATAAAAAGAGTCGATATTTAACAAATTCTATGCAATTACGTAAAGCCTTTAAATTTGAGATTTTGCCCAATGGTGAACAGATTAGCAAAATTAAGAAGTTTTGTGGGTGTGCACGTGTAGTGTATAATCGAGCTTTAGCATGGCAAAATGAGCAATATAAACAGGATAATGACTTTAAATTCCGCTATACGCAAATTGCAAATCTGTTACCACAATGGAAACAAGAGCTGCATTGGCTTACAGAATGCCATTCACAAGTTTTACAGCAATCTTTAAAAGATCTTGAGAGTGCGTTTAAAAATTTCTTTCAAAAACGGGCAGATTTTCCAAAGTTTAAGAAAAAAGGCGTGAAAGAAAGCATCCGTTTTCCACAAGGTTTTAAGGTTGAGCAGGACAATAATCGTTTGTATTTACCGAAAATTGGTTGGATTCGCTATCGCAACAGTCGTGTGATTACAGGAAAAGTCAAAAATATCACGGTTAGTCAAAAATGTGGTCACTTTTTTGTGAGTATTCAAACCGAATGTGAGGTTGAGATTCCGTTCCACACCGGTGGAGAAATTGGTATTGATATGGGGGTTGTGCGTTTTGCAACACTTTCTGATGGTCATTTTTTTAAACCTCGTAATGCTTTTAAAACGCAAAAAGACAAATTAGCTCGTCTGCAAAAACAACTTAAAAATAAAGTGAAATTTAGTCAAAATTGGAGGAAAGTAAAAGCGAAAATCGCTCATTTGCATTACAAGATTGCTCATTGTCGTAAAGATTTTTTGCATCAAATTTCAAGTCAAATCAGCAAAAGCCACGCAAGGATTTACATTGAAGATTTACAAGTATGCAATATGTCTAAATCGGCAAAAGGTACAGTAGAAGAACCGGGCCGCAATGTGAAACAGAAATCAGGTTTGAATCGCTCGATTTTAGATCAATCTTGGTTTGAATTTAGAAGACAACTTGATTACAAAAGCCAATGGAAAGGTGGTATGTTAATGTCTGTGCCGCCGCATAATACAAGTCGGATTTGTCCTTGTTGTGGTCATATTTCTAAAGAAAACCGGAAAACACAGGCTACTTTTACATGTGTAGAGTGTGGCTATAGTAATAATGCCGATCTTGTTGGTGCATTGAATATATTGTCACGTGGGCAAACGCTCTCTGAAACAATATGAATATTCAGGGCAGGGCTTGCCCGTAGAGCCTATGAAGTGAACCGCATGAGTGGTCAGCAGTAGGAACCCGCTGAGAGAAGCCGGACTGTTCAAAGATCGGCGCTGGTAGGAATCCTCGTCCTTTAGGGCGGGGTGGAGGTCAACGAGCTCTTGTCTTGTATTATCCCATCATGCCGTAAAACACCGTCGTTTAGGGCGGTGATATCAGGCATGGGAAACTTTAGGCGGGGGGGTATTTAAAAATTGATTGGGTGTTTTCCTTTGCTGTTTAAGCAAAGATAGAGGATATGTAAAACGCACTGCTTCATCATTTTTTAGATGATGAGCGTTTTTCTGCTTTAAAATTTTACTATCAAACAGCGTTGTTTGAGGGGTGGTAATTTGAAGCACATGAAGTGGGAAGCCAAGGGGGATGGGCAAGATTTTGGTTATCGTTTAGTGAGAAGGGTGGAGGTCATTTTTCGTAAAAATGCAAAAGCGTAAAGGCGTGGATCTGTATGAAGTAAAGGATTGGAGCTTTGTGGGCGTTTTTATCTAATCGGAAATTAACCACCAAATTGCTTTTTGTTTTTTAGGGTGGAGTTCTCTAAAAGTTTTCACAAGGGTTTGTTCCTTTTCACTATAGATTTCTTGATCATTGTGTGAGAGATTTTCTGGAATATCTTCTTTTGAAATATCCGCATAAAAAAAGGTAATGGGAACCTTCAGTAGCTTGGCAATTTCTTGTAGCCGCCCTGCGCTTACACGATTGAAGCCTTTTTCGTATTTTTGGATTTGTTGAAAACTGACACCTAAATGGCTTCCTAATTCCTTTTGAGAAAGCCGCATTGAAATTCTTCTATGACGAATTCTTTTGCCAATAGAAATATCATTAAAATGTGAATTTTTGGTTTGCACTTCAAGCCCCCTCCGGTTGCGAGCGCCCTCGCATGAGTATTCCGGGAGGTTGAAAGCACTGAACTCAAATCAGCATTTTGCTTTTAGTGCGTAAGACACACCTGGACATAGCAAAATCTCCCGGAATCCCGGGACACCCACAACAGTGGGGTAAATTATTGAGTTTTCGGGCTTCAACTCCCTATTTGACCGTTGCGTGGACGATCAAAGCACCTTTTGAGTGATAAAGTAATTTCAAAAGATTGGCAAGAAAAATTAAAACATTGGCTATGCTGCACACGCATAAAAGAGTGGTGAAGAGAGCAGGAATATTCAGGATAAGGCGTGCTTTATGAAGTTCTATCCGTTTGAAGGGTGATGATCTGAAGTTCGTAGGGGATATTTTACTCCATAAGAAGCCCGATTGTTAATGGACCAGTGTTGACTAAAGTGGTGTGGGGTGTTGGTTAGAAGGCTTTTTCGTATTTTTGGATTTGTTGAAAACTGGCATCTAAGTGCCTTCCTAATTCCAAGCCGCATTGAAATTCTTCTATGACGAATTCTTTTGCTTGATAAGAAATATCGTTAAAATGTGAACTTTTGGTTTGCACTTCAAGCCCCCTCCGGTTGCGAGCGCCCTCGCATGGGTATTCCGGGAGGTTGAAAGTACTGAGCCTAATCAGCCTTTTGCTTTTAGTGCTATTGCACTTGGACAGAGCAAAATCTCCCGGAATCCGAGAAGCTTCACATAGTGAGCTAATTTTTTTAGAACTTAGGGCTTCAACTCCCTTATTGACCGTTGCGTAGACGATTAAAGCACCTTTTGAGTGATAAAGTGATTTCAAAAGATTGGCAAGAAAAATGAAAATATTGTCTATGCTGCACACTCATAAAAGAGTGGTGTTCTGAGGTGTGGTGAAGAGAGCAGAAATATTCAGGATAAGGCGTGCTTTATGAAGTTCTATCCGTTTGAAGGGTGATGATCTGAAGTTCGTAGGGGATATTTTGTTAGAACCAGAGGTTGTGTTGTTAATGGACCAGTGTTGACTAAAGTGGTGTGGAGTGTTGGTTAGAAGGCTTTTTCGTATTTTTGCATTTGTTGAAAACTGGCATCTAAGTGCCTTCCTAATTCCAAGCCGCATTGAAATTCTTCTATGACGAATTCTTTTGCTTGATAAGAAATATCGTTAAAATGTGAACTTTTGGTTTGCACTTCAAGTCCCCGTCGGTCGCGAGCGCCCTCGCATGAGTATTCCGGGAGGTTGAAGGTACTGAGCCTAATCAGCCTTTTGCTTTTAGTGCTAGAGAGCACTTGGACAGAGCAAAAGCTCCCGGAATCCGAGAAGCCTCACATAGTAAGCTAATTTTTTAGAACTTAGGGCTTTGCTATCCCTCATTGACCGTTGTGTGGGGTGTGTGGACGATTAAAGCATCTTTTGAGTGATAAAGTGATTTCAAAAGATTGGCAAGAAAAATGAAAATATTGTCTATGCTGCACAGTCGTAAAAGAGTGGTGAAGAGAGCAGGAATATTTAGGATAAGGCGTGCTTTATGAAGTTCTATCCGTTTGAAGGGTGATGATCTGAAGTCCGTAGGGGATATTTTGCTAGAACCAGAGGTTGTGTTGTTAATGGACCAGTGTTGACTAAGGTGGTGTGGGGTGTTGGTTTGGAGAATTTTTCTGTAAAGATTTAAAAGCGTAAAGGCGTGGATCTGTAAAAAAGGAAGAGAAAACTCAAGGAGCTGGAGAATTTACACGTTGTGTGAGCTTTTAGGGCGTGTTGCCCTTTTGTGAGGGCATGGAATGGGATGAGAGGTTTAGGGGTGAGGGTTTCAGCATTATGGCAGCTTTTGGCTTTTTGCTTGGGGCTTTTGGCTTGTGGGGGTGGTTTTCCTTTTTTCATTGTGGAGTGCTTTTAAAGGTTCGTTGCTGATTTTCATGGCATTGTTTCATGGCATGGAATGGGTTTTTCTTGATTGAAAGGAACATGATGATGGCTGAGAAAAATTGTCTTCCCTTACGTCGAAGAGGACGCAAAAAAGGGACTTTGAATAAAATAACAAAGCGGTTTAATGAAGCCTTACTTACAGCCGCTGAGCAGGCTGGATCTCAGTATGGAGAAGATGGGCTCGTGTCTTATCTGCAATATCATGCCCTGAATAATCCTGTGCCTTTTTTCTCACTGCTGGCAAAAGTTTTGCCTCTGCAGGTGACCGGAGAAGGAAATGTCAAAACAATTTCGCGGATTGAGATTGTTCCCGTGAAGTCAAAAGAGACCCAATCCGAAAAGCGTGATCTTGAAGCGTGACCTTAAGGAAATGCAAGCGTGTGATGTCGGAAAATATGAGGCGGATCAGAGAAGATGCCGTCTTGGAAGGGGGCGCTTTTTTCGCTGTTAGCAAAAGTTTTGCCTCTGCAGGTGACCGGAGAAGGAAATGTCAAAACAATTTCGCGGGTTGAGATTGTTCCCGTGAAGTCAAAAGAGCCCCAATCGGAAAAGCGTTATCTTGAAGCGTGACCTTAAGGAAATGCAAGCGTGTGATATCGGAAAATATGAGGCAGGTGAGAGAAGTTTTCTGTCTTGGAAGGGTGCGCTTTTTTCTCACTGCTGGCAAAAGTTTTGCCTCTGCAGGTGACCGGAGAAGGAAATGTCAAAACAATTTCGCGGGTTGAGATTGTTCCCGTGAAGTCAAAAGAGCCCCAATCGGAAAAGCGTGATCTTGAAGCGTGACCTTAAGGAAATGCAAGCGTGTGATGTCGGAAAATTATGAGGCGGATCAGAGAAGGTGCCGTCTTGGAAGGGCGCGCTGTTTTGAGAGACGATGGGGCAAGGGCGTTTAGAGGTTATCAGGCTGGTGGGTGCTTGTGATACTGGAAGGTGTTCAGTGGAGAGCGATGAGGCGTCAAGGGTATGTGCTGGAGGGGCTTTGGTGGATGATGCCATAGGTGTCGTGGGGAACAGAGGCTTTGGATGTTTGGGTATCTTGGGGTGGTTAGGGAGCAGTGTTTTGATGGATGAAGGAGTGTGATGCTTTCGATCTTAGGCTGGGCGGCTGGTCGTGCTTTAGGGCTATTTTGAGGGATCGATCACGTGTTAAGGCTTGGGGGTGGGGGCGTGGCATGTTCGCGGATTGAGATTGTTCCCGTGAAGTCAAAAGAGCCCCAATCGGAAAAGCGTGATCTTGAAGCGTGACCTTAAGGAAATGCAAGCGTGTGATGTCGGAAAATATGAGGCGGATCAGAGAAGGTGCCGTCTTGGAAGGGCGCGCTGTTTTGAGAGACGATGGGGCAAGGGCGTTTAGAGGTTATCAGGCTGGTGGGTGCTTGTGATACTGGAAGGTGTTCAGTGGAGAGCGATGAGGCGTCAAGGGTGTGTGCTGGAGGGGCTTTGGTGGATGATGCCATAGGTGTCGTGGGGCACAGAGGCTTTGGATGTTTGGGTATCTTGGGGTGGTTAGGGAGCAGTGTTTTGATGGATGAGGGAGTGTGACGCTTTCGATCTTATGTTGGGTGGCTGGTTGTGCTTTAGGGCTATTTTGAGGGATTGATCACGTCTTAAGGCTTGGGGATGTGGGGGCGTGGCATGATGTTGAGCTTTTAGGGACTTTTGTGAAGGATTGGTGAAATTCGGGGGGAAAATACTGCGCTTTTGTGGGGGACAGGGGTGCGGTGTTTTAAGGGGCGGGGCTTTTCGCGCGCTTCGAGGGAGTGGGGGTGTTGGGGCGTCAAAAGGGGCGCATGCAAAAAAGGAGTGTGCCCAAAAAGCCGGACGTATCGCGTATCAGGATGAACAGAGCGCTTTTGACATAAGCGTTTTTCCTTCAATGGTTCTGGAATAATGAAACTTGGCATCATCAAATTGGCATCATCAAAAATGTGGAGCGCAATTGTTGCTAAAGTATAAAAATTTATCATGACAACGGTTCAGAAAATTTCTCAAAAAATAGGGCAGAAAACGGCGCAAGTGGCTCTTATTCCAAAGCTTATTCCTGTCTTTACTGGAAAAGCAGATGTCCGAGCTGCTTGGGGCGGACGGGGCTCTGGAAAAACACGCTCTTTTGCTTTGATGACAGCGGTGGTGGGATATCGCCATGGAATGGCAGGAGAACGCGGGATTATCCTTTGTGCGCGCCAGTTTCAAAATTCTCTCAATGAGAGCTCTTTAGAAGAAATTAAACGCGCAATTGAAGCTTACCCTTTTCTGCAAGATTATTATGAAATCGGCGATAAATATATTAAATCAAAAGATGGACGCATTTCTTATGTGTTTGCGGGGCTTGATCGAAATATCGCCAGTATTAAGTCTATGGGGCGGGTGTTCCTTTGCTGGGTTGATGAGGCAGAGCCGGTCACTGAAACCGCTTGGCAAACCCTTATCCCAACTTTGCGCGAAGAGGGAGACGATTGGAATGCAGAATTATGGGTCACTTGGAACCCATATCATGAAAATGCACCGGTAGAAAAACGTTTTCGAAATGTCGATAATCCCAATATCAAAGGCGCACAAATTAATTGGCGCGATAATCCGCAATTTCCCGAAAAGCTTAATCGAGATCGATTGGATGATTTGCAGCAAAGACCAGAGCAATATAACCATATTTGGGAAGGTGAATATCTCCAAGCTGTGCAAGGGGCTTATTATCAAAGGTGTCTTTTGGAAGCCGAAATGGAAGGGCGGATTACTACCGTTCCACGGGATCCTTTGATGCAGGTGAAAATCTTTTGGGATATCGGGGGAACCGGTGCAAAAGCCGATGCAACTGCCTTGTGGGTCGCGCAATTTGTCGGACGCGAAATTCGTGTGCTCGATTATTATGAAGCTCAAGGTCAACCGCTCTCTGAACATGTGGGGTGGGTTTTTCAAAGGGGATATGAAAAGGCGTTGATGGTCTTGCCCCATGATGGCGCAACAAAAGATCGTGTTTATAATGTCAGTTTTGAAAGCGCCCTCCAACAAGCTGGTTTTCAAACCAAAATCATTCCTAATCAGGGAGCAGGCGCGGTGAAAATGCGTATCGAAGCCGTCAGGCGTTTGTTTCCTGCTCTATGGTTTAATCGTGACACAACAGCTGAGGGGAGAAAAGCGCTCGCTTGGTATCATGAAAAGCGCGATGAACAGCGCAATATTGGTCTTGGCGCTGAACATGATTGGGCAAGCCATGGCGCTGATGCCTTTGGACTGATGTGTGTGGCTTATGAACAGCCCCATGCCAGACCACGAAAAAAAACTTATCGCTCTTCTCTCCATTCTCAAACTTCATGGATGGCTTTTTAATGAATATGTCTACAGATTCTTCTTTTTCTTCTTTCGATCAAATCGAAACACTTGAACAGCAAGCGCTTTTTAAAAAACTCGTGCGGTGGTATCAAGATGATATCGCGCATGTCGAAAAATGGCGAAAAAATGCCCAAGAAGACTACGATTTTTATAATGGGCGGCAGTGGAATGAACAAGACTTGGCTGTTTTGAACGAACAAAATAGACCAGTGATGACTTTTAACCGTATTGCCCCGCTGATTAATGCTGTCATTGGGGCAGAGCGCAATAATAAACGACAAGTGCAATTTATTCCACGACAAGAAGGTGCTGCCTTTGCTAACCAGATCTTGACAGGGGCGGCCGAATGGTTTCGCGATGAAGCTGATGGGGAATATGAAGATTCCGATGCTTTTCAAGATGCCATTATTTGCGGTATGGGGTGGACAGATACCCGCCTTGATTATGAAGAAGATCCACAAGGAAAACCCGTCATTTCGCGGCTTGACCCTATGAAAATGGTCTGGGATGCCAGTGCTGTTAAGCCTAATCTTATTGATGCACAACGCTTATGGTATATTGATGAAAAACCTCTGGCGGTGGCGCAAGAAATGTTTCCTCATGTGCATTGGAGTGATCTTCATGCCGATTGGGTGAAACATCAAGGGTTTTTACACTCAACCAGCAATGGGATAACGAAAAGCTATCAGGGAGAAGAAGCCTATCTGGAAGAGGGGGTAGAGGCTGGCGGTTCTCAACGACCTAAAATGGTGACATTGGTTGAATGTCGCTGGTTTGAGCGTGAGGTGGTCTATAAAGTACTCGAGCCACAAAGTGGACAGTTTATCGATTATTTAGAGCAGGATTTCCAAAATTTAAAGCAAGAATTTCCGGATCTTCAAGCAACAAGGTTGACCAGAAAAATTGTCAAACGGGCATTTTTGGGGAGAAAATTGCTCGAAGCACCGGATAGACCTTTGGTTCCAGCAGGTCAATTGGGGTGGGAGTGTATTACCGGTACTTTTGATAAATTAAGCCGGCACTTTTACGGTCTTGTGCGCCCTACAAAAGATCCGCAACGCTGGGCAAATAAATATTTTAGTCAAGTGATGCATTTGCTCAATAGCCAATCAAAAGGCGGCATTATGGCTGAACGGGATGCTTTTGATGATGATCGACAAGCTCTCGAGAGCTGGGCTAGAGCCGATAGTATTACTTGGTTGAAAAGTGGGGCTGTCTCTGGGGGCAGAATCCAGCCTAAACCGGTGGCGCAATTCCCCCAAGGTTTTTTCCAATTGTTTAATGAAGCAAAGAGCGCTCTCGAACAGGTGACGGGCTTGTCTTCTGAATTTATTGGAACAAGGGCGGTTAATCAGCCGGGTATTCTGGAACAACAACGCCGACAATCCTCCCTTAATCTTTTGGCTTCCTTTTTTGATGCTTTGCGTCGATATCGGCAACGACAGGGAAAAATTATCCTCTATCTTATTCAAAATTATCTCTCCGATGGGCGGTTGGTGCGTATTGCTGGGGATGAAAATGCCCAGTATGTTCCCCTCACACGCGAAATGGTGACCAGTTTGGAATATGATATTGTCGTCGATGATGCGCCAACAAGTCTTAATGAAAAAGAGCGGACTTTTGCTCTCATCATGCAATTGCTGCCTTTGATGCAAAATTTTGCAACACCAGAGATTATGCTCGATCTCTTACGCTATTCGCCTTTACCAGCCTCACTGATTCATAAAATTGCCATAAAGGCGCAAAATGCTCTGCAAGAAGAGCAAAATGCTTCTGCGCAAATGGGGCGTAATGTCGGAGCAGAGCAGATCATGCAGATGTTGCAAAGCGCAAATGCACAACAATAGGACACTTTATAATGCGCAATGTTGGAATACATTTGATCAAGTAAAGGGTCTCCATAAACTTTCATCTTTAGTGTTGCTGATACCGCGCAATGGCGCCTCTCTTTATCTTTGGGAAGCGTTGTTTTGTGGGATAAGGCGGGTTGGGGAAAACGTTTGATAGAGCCTCGTTGTTCATGGTGGGCAGCAGGGTGGGAGGTATCTGGCCGTCTTGGGTTGAGGGGACAAGATGTCGATAGGCTGGAGCCTAAGTGCTTAGAGAGCCTTTAGGGGTCAAGGTTCGCGGGAAGCGTGGCTCGCAGGCTGTTTTATCGGAAAAATTTCATTGTATTGTTTTTAAAAAAGAAAAGGCTAATGTCATGGATCAAGAACACTTAACGCCGGCAGAACAAAACCATTTGAAACAAGATTTTCTTGCCTCAACACAAGTGGGAGAAGAGGGTGAAAGTGGAAGAGAAGAAAAAACTTTGGAAGAAAATTTTCAAGGACAAGCACTTCAACAACAGCCTTCTTCTCAAGAAGGCGGAAAAGAGGTGCGGGGGGAAGAAAATACACCACCCGATCCGCAAAAGGACTTTATGGGCTATATGCAATGGTTGGGAAAAACACTGCAAAAACAAGGGCTGTTACAGGAAAAACAACAACCTTCCTCTGTTTCCGAAGCAGAACAGCTGCAGGCGTTTTATCAGCAGTCTGTGGCAAGTGTTAAACAAAAGCACCATGATTTTGATCAAGCCGCCGATTTTATTTATGAAACACGCGCGAAACAGTTGGCAGCTTTTGCTTCGCTCTATCCTGAGCTGGCCGATCCCCAAAATATTGATGCAAGGATTGGTGATGAATTGAAGCAGATCTTGCGCGATTGTGCGCAAAAAAATCAAAATCCAGCTGAAGTGATTTACACGATTGCACAAAAATTTGGCTATACCAATGTTCTGGGTAACATGGGGGAAAATTTGCAGGAAAGACACAATTCTGCACGGACTCTTGCTGCTTATAACGGCTTGACACCCAGTGAGCCGATTTCTTTGGATATGCTGGATAAAATGTCAGAAGCAGAATTTAGCACTTGGGTTGCTGATCCTAAAAATAAAGCTGCTTTTAATCGTTTAATGGGGGGAAGAGAATTTTAATCACAAGAATAGTGTTTATGCGAAAATGTGAGGAAGCTTTTGGTGCAGCAGGGATGAGGGAGAAGTTCTTTTGTGGTCCCCATGAGAGGGTTTCTGGTGCGTGAAATGCGGGGGGGATTTTTAGCTGGACACGTGCGTGGGGGTTGTGAGGCTGGAAATGCGGGGGCTATTTTTTTTCTGAATACGTGAGAGGCTTTTTCGCGCATGAAATGCGGCGGGATACGCGTGGGCTTGAGGCTCCCGCGTGGGAGGGACGTTCTCAAAGTAGGGATGCGGGTGAGAAGTGCTCTTATCAGGGGGAGGCGAGAGGCTAACAGAAACAAAACACACAAGAACAACTTAAGCCACCATTTGAAATGAAATGTGGTGTTTTGAGCGCTCGGCGTTTTGCCGGGTTTTTTTATGTCAATAAACTTTTAGAGGACAAAATGACTGTAACTTATATCGGACTCAATGACCCAATGGCAGTGCGCACATGGTCTAAACTCTTAAATCAAGAAGTCTCAAAAGCAATCCCAATTGCACCGTTAATTGGAAATGATTCAAACAGTATCGTACAGTTAAAGGATGAAACCACAAAAGCAAGTGGCGATGCCATTAGCTTTAATTTGCGTGTGCAGTTGCTCGGTGATGGGGTTAGTGAAGGGCAAACATTGGAAGGCAATGAAGAAGCTCTACAGTTTCTCAATGATCGCTTGGCGATTAATGAACTCGTTCATGCGGTGCGGGTCAAAAATGAAGGCACCATTGATCAGCAACGTATTCTCCACGATTTGCGCACAGAAGCAAAAAATGGTTTGGTCGATTGGTATGCGGATCGTCTGAGTATGATGTTCTTCATTCAAGTGTGCGGATATACCGCAAAATCCATTAACTTTGAAGGACGATCTATTACACTTAAACCCGTTCATTATGGTTTTAATACTCCAACGGCGCCAACCAATAAACGCGTGGTGCGTCCGAATGATAAAACAAAAGATGAAGATTTAAAAGAAAACGATGTGTTTAATCTTAAACTAATCGATAAAGCGGTTGAACGCGCTAAATTAGCCAATCCTAAAATTCGTCCCGTACGGATTGATGGGGAAAATGTCTATGTGCTTTATCTTCATCCAACTCAAGTGACGCAATTGCGAACCAATACCGATGCTGGGCAATGGCTCGACATTACCAAGGCAATCTATAGTGGAAGCCGTATTAAAAATCCACTCTATGATGGATCTTTGGGCATGTATAATGGTGTCGTTTTACGCGAAGCTGAACATGTTACCGAAGGAGTTGAGTCGGGAACAACAAATAAAGCTGTCCCTAATGTGCGTCGTGCGGTGCTGCTTGGGGCACAAAGTGCTGTGATCGCTTTTGGAAAAGATCGAGGCGCTACACGCTATAAATTGGTGGAAGAACTCTTCGACTATGAAAGAGAATTCGGGGTCGCAGCAAAAACCATTATCGGCATGAAAAAAACCTGCTTTACCTTGCCAGGAAGTACGCAAGGGGCTCAAGATTTTGGAACAATCGTCATCCCAACTTATGGGGCTCCTGCTTAAAGCAAATGCTTGCTTCTTTTCCCCCAACAAGAGGGTTCTGTTGGGGGAAAAATTTAAAATACTCCCCAAAAAAAGGACAGGCTTATGACCACTCTACCCGATGATCCTAACAATCGCGATTTTACACATTCAGATCGCTTGAAAACTTTTGCTTCTATGGTCGCGCTTATTCAAGATGAAATTGACGATACAACAGCGGAATATTCACAGCAAATTCAAGATTCAATTGTTACAGCTTTGCGTTTGTGTGAACGCGAACCCTTTTTCTTTAATGAAAGGAGAAAAAGCACGTTTAACACACAAAGTGGAAAAACATGGTATGGACGAGAAGAAGGGGTTGTTATTGAATCAGACAAAAGCTTGGCTGAGGTCTTTTTAGCAACAAAGAACGCAACACCAACAAAGTTATTCTTTAAGCCTTTGGAAGCACTCCATCAACAATATGGTATGCATCCTGAGTTGGGAACGCCATTCTTTTATACGTGCCTTGAGCAAAAAATAGGACTCTTTCCAACGCCAGAAAATGTCGAAACCGTACAGCTTTCTTATACGCCTCTTCATTTAGCCGATGAACAGCTTAAAGAGGACAATAATCCTTGGTTGATTTATGCTTTTGATCTCATTAAAGATCGGGCAAAATATGAACTTTATAAAAATATCCTTAAAGATCCTGAATATGCTGCCGTTTCTTTTAGAGATTTTCAAGAACAGCTTCAAGCTTTACGCATTGAAACATCACGCAGAAAAGGTTCTTCAAAGATTCAGCCAATGTGTTTTTAAAAAAACGTCTTTCCAATTTTTATGCTTAAGATTGCGCTTGAGGACTAGAGCAGGGCTTATGTTTAAGAGTCGCTTTGGAGCTTTAATCGGGCTTTCATGCGTGTTGGAGACTGGATTGGCGTTGAAGTCTAGATTGGCTTTGAGGGTTGAGGTTAAGCCGCTGTTGGGGGACTTGTGGACGTGTGAATATTTTTGGAAATAAAATCAACTGTAGATTGTCTTTTGAGGTTTTTTTTGTTCTCGTTTTAAGGGCTCTTGTGGTTTTAACCTCATCAACTTTGGTGTTTCTTGAAGGGGACTGATCTCTTGGCATTGGGTTCTTCAAAGATTTTATGAAGGTTTTTTTCTCAATACTGAGGAGGTGCTGGTATTGGGGTGGCTGGTGTTGAGGCGGCTGGAATTGACTGAGTGCTGGCGGGTGATTTTGCTGGACCCGCAAGTAGCGGCACTGGGTTTGCCATGATGAGGGGATCATTTTTCTCGAGGGTTTAGCAACTTATAGTTGTGTCTTTATGCAATTTTATGTCCTTAGAGCTTTATTCTAGGGGCTTTTTTTGGTTTCAATGAGCAAGCCTTGGTGTTTTGGCACTGGGTGCTTGAAACATTTTAGGGGGGCTTGATGGCTTTTTTCCCAATCGCTGATTATCGACCCGATGTGGCGGATATCAATGGAATTTTTACCGATGAACTTGTCAATGTGCTCCCAGCAGATGGCTCTTATATCCCTATGCCAAATTTTGAAGCTTTGTCAGAGCCATGTCCGGAGCCCATTTTAGGCGCTCTTGCGGTTAAAACAAAAAATGGCGTTTCTATTCTTGTCGGGACAAGAGAAAAAATCTTCTTGCTTGATAATACAACAATGAAGTGGAAAGATATTAGCCAAAAAGGAAAGGCTTATATGGCCAATATCGATGCGCCGTGGTCTTTTGCTTTGTTTGGTGATTTTATTATTGCGGTAAATGCTAATGATAAACCACAAGTGATCGATATTATTCATGATAAAACATTTAGAGATTTAGGGGGAAATCCACCACAAGCAGGGATTGTTCGCGTCTGGGGAGATTTTGTTTGTTTGATGAAATTAACCGAGCATCCAAGACGGGTGCATTGGTCGGGATTGAATGATGCAGAATTTTGGACCGTGGGGAAAAAAAGCTGCGATTATCAAGATTTTCCTGATGGCGGTTTTGTGCAAGGGGCAACGGAGACAACAAATCCCATTATCTTTATGCGCTCCGCAATCTATTCCGGTTCTTTTATTCCAGGCTCTAAAATTATTTTTAGTTTCCAAAAAATCCACGATAAAAGGGGTGCTAAAAATGCTGAATCAATTGTTTGTCGCGGTGACTTGGCTTTCTTTGCCGATGAGGGCGGTTTTTATCAAATAACAAATGACGGACAGATTATCCCTATTGGCTTTGAAAAAGTTGATCGCACCATGACCGCAAAATCAAGACAGAGTAATCTGTATACCATGTCGGCGGCGATTGATGGCGTGTATAATCGTGTTTATTGGATGGTTGATAGCGATGAAAACCTTCATAAACGGATCTTGCTCATTTATGATTGGGGGTTGCAAAAATGGACAAAAGCTCTGGTGGATATCAAAATGATCCTCCCCATTTTCTTGACCGGAACAACGCTAGAAGGTCTTGATTTTGTGGCTAAGAATATTGATGATTTGTCCTTTTCTCTTGATAGTAAAGCTTGGAAAAATGAATCACCTATTCTGGGCGCATTTGATCAAAAGGGAAGATTGGGGTCGTTTTCTGGGTCTCCTATGGGGTGTGTGGTCACTTCACAAGAAATGGGGCAGACAAATGGCATGATAACACGGGTGAAAAATATTATGCCTCAAGTCAATAGTGGAAAGTTTTATTTGTCTGTGGGAATGCGCTTTCGACAATCTCTTGAAGAGGAAACCGTTTGGTTGCCAGAAAAACAGCCTTCTCATAATACGGGTCAAATTCATTGTCGCGCAAGGGCACGATTTTATCGCTTTAAATTGCGTATCCCTGAGGGGATGAATTGGACGCATGTCACGGGATTTGATGTGGAATTGATGCCAGCCGGCATGCGATAGCATGCCTCTATAATAAAAGTTTTATGCGATAGCATGCCTCTATAATAAAAGATTCATGCGATAGGCATGCCATAACAATAAAAGAACCATGCGATAGGCATGTCTTTATGATCAAAAATGCATGCGATAGCTAAGCCTCTATTATTAAAGAAGATAGGCGATAGCTAAGCTATGATCATCAAAGGACAGAGGGGGATGTCCTTATCATTAAAGAAAAAGGTGGGGCTGATGTTTCTTTATGATCGGAAAAAGTTTGCACCATGGCTTTTGATACAAAAGTAGCTCTCTTAATCTTATGACACAAGGGATAGTGGGGGATTCCTTTTGAAAGGAGTGCGCTCAAGCAGGGAATGCGTGGAGGGTGCAAGGGGGATGTTCGGTGTGCGTAAAAAAATTAAGAAAGCTAAAATCATGATGAAAGAGCATCAAGATGCCTATTCTGCTCACCTAACACAGCACTGGTCATGGGAAAAAATAGCGCCCTATCAAGAGGGACTTAATGCGGCATTGAAAAAATATGCTCAGCGCTTTCCAGATGATGTTTGTCTGGAAAAAATTGCGGAAGAAATCGCTACAGGACAAGCTCAATTGTGGCTGGTCTTAAAAAATAAAATCCAATTTAGTGCTTTTGCAATTACCAAAGTTGAAAGTACCCATACGGGGAAAAAATGCGTCATTCTCTCAGATTTGGCTGGAGAGGGAGGGCTGAAATTGGTCAAATTGATTGATGAGGTCGAAAAATGGGCGCGAACAATCAAAGCTGAAGAAATACATATGTTTGGAAGAACTGGATGGGCGAAAAGACTCGCGCATCACGGATATTCTCGTAATCTTATTCAATATAGAAAGGTTCTGGGTCCATGAGTAGAAAAAAAACACCTCAAGTGCAAACGACTACACAAACAAATGCACCCCCCGCTTGGGCAGCGGATATTCTTAAACAAGCCAGTAGCGACGCACAGGGGCTTTATAAAAAGGGAATTGGTGGAAATGTTTATCAAGGAGAGCGCGTTGCCGGTCTTAGCGATATGACACAAAATGCGCTGGCCGGTTTACAACAAGCTGCAGGGCTTTATAACAATCCTACACTCACACAGTGGTTAAATGCACCAAC
This sequence comes from Bartonella mastomydis, assembly GCF_900185775.1. NCBI lineage: Bacteria > Pseudomonadati > Pseudomonadota > Alphaproteobacteria > Hyphomicrobiales > Bartonellaceae > Bartonella > Bartonella mastomydis. Next base: position 30,540 of record NZ_LT883137.1, on the reverse strand, counting down.
CAACAGTGCAACAAATCTTGCCGGTATGGCGAAGGGAAATTGGATTGGAAATAATAGTAAATTTAATATGGCATTGCAAAATGCTCTCAATAAAACTTCTGATGCTATTAATCAATCGATGTCTGGGGCGGGGCGTTATGGCTCTGGAGCCCATACCGGCGTGCTTGCTGATGAACTAGGCGCCTTGGCTACAAATGCGGCAGCTCAGCAGTATAATCAAGATATTAACAATATGATGAATGCAAACCAGATGATTGATCGCGCGCAGCATGATCAAGTGAATGCGGCAAACGCCTATTATCAAGGGCAGAGTAATGTGCAAGGAAATGCTCTCAAAGGGGGGATGATTCAAGATCTCAATCGACAAAATATCTTAGATGCGGAGCGCCAAAAATGGTCAGAAAAAGATAATCAAGATTGGAACCGGTTGGAACGCTTGTTACAGGTCGGAACACAGGCGGCTGGAAATTACGGAACAACTTCCGGAAAATCTACAACAATCCCTTCTGTGACAAAAGATCCATTGCGTGATGCCCAGCAAGTGCTGGGATTGGTTGGAGGAATTCTAGGGCTTTGTGATGTGAGAGCAAAAGAAAATATTACCCTTGTGGGAAAGAAAAAAGGATATTCTCTTTATAGCTTTAATTATAAAGGAAATCCACAACGGTATCAGGGCGTTCTGGCACAAGAAGTATTGCGTGTGAAGCCAGAAGCTGTCTTTGTCAATGCGAAAACAAAATTACTGCATGTGGATTATGACAAAATAGGGCTGAAAATGAAGAAAATGAAGGAAACACCAGCTTCTAAAAATAAAATTCTGGCTTTCTTTTCTTCCGTTTTTGCGCGTCTTTCCTTTTTGCAAAAAGAGTGTCTCCTATGAGTTCGATTTATGATTGGTCAATCATCGCATCAGAAAATGCTTATGTCGATGAGAGTATAAACTGGGCTGAAGGGCAACCGCCAAGTTCAGTCAATGATAGTGCACGCGCGATGATGCAACGTATCAAAGAATATTTGTTGGATAATGGGGGCGTGATTGAAACACAGTTTACGGTTGATAACGAGAATGAGAGAACATCCCTTCGTTTGGCGACAAAGTCTTTTTTTGAGACCTATATCGATGGCATTGTGGTGCGCTTTAAAGCACAAGGCGTCAATAGAGGAATAACAAATGTTTCTTTAAATCAATTGCCCCCAAGACCAACCTATATGGCAACGCCAGAGGGGATTATGCCTTTAAAGGGGGGAGAAATCCAAAAGGGAGGGCTTTATGAAATCGTCTATACGCATGATATTGCTGGGAAAAATGCTGATGGCTGGTTTTTAACCAATCCGACTATAAAACCTCCTGAAATTCCGCCCTTTCCTCCTTTGCCGGAATCTTTTTCACCTGGGTTTATTGGAACTTTTGCGAGTGAAAAAATACCCTCTGGGTGGCTGTTGTGTGATGGGAAAGAATATTCGCGAAAGAGCTATGCCAACCTTTTTGCTGTTCTGGGGGAAACATGGGGAAAAGGAGATGGAAAAACAACATTTAATGTTCCCGATTTGCGGGGAATGTTTTTACGGGGGCTCGATAGTGGAAAAAACATTGATAAAGGACGCCTCTTGGGAAGTCGACAAGAGGAGTCTTTTAAAGCCCATACCCATGAAGGAAAAACAGATTCAGCAGGTAAACACCAGCATAGTTTGTCAGAGACTGAAAACAGAATTTTCGAGGCGAATTGGGGTGAACTTAAAAGGTATGCAGCTCTCACCCTCATTAAAACAATGTTGACAGATCCTGCGGGAGAGCATGAACATAAGATCTTATTGCAAAAAACAGGGGGGGATGAAACACGCCCCGTCAATATGGCGGTGGTTTATGCGATCAAAGCCTGAAAATGAAAGCTGAGAGATAAAAGAGAGAGCAAAATGGTTGCAAAATCTTTATGATGAAAAAAAGCCTTCTCGAATCTATCGTGCAGAAAGTTTTGAGGTGCTCCTGAAAAAAATGCTTCCTTAAATCCTCTTGATGATTTTACTTTTTGTTGCACCTTTATTGGAGAGAAAGGTCTTTTTGCCTTTTGTTCTTTAGAGGATCAAGACAATAATTATTAAGGTGAGGGGATCATTAAGATGAGGGGCTAAAAAAGAGAAGAAAATCCTCTTTCGTTTATAGAGTTTTCATCTAAAAAATCAAAGGTTTTATCCACTTTCTCTTTCTTGTATGCCTTTCTCTTGTTGGTTCGTGATACATCCATTTAGAGTATTGGATTTAGCGTTTTTGAAGGGCGATGACAAAAAGCGCAGAGATAATTTTTTTTATGACCTCATAAAAGATGATCATTAAAACACTATCATTTAAGGTGATGATATCTCGTCAGATCGCTTGATCTATTCAGTATTGAAAATATGAGTAAATCTTCAAAGCGGGATTTGTTTGTAGAGCTTAGAACTCATAGAGCTTTATGGTAAGTGAATCATATAAGTGGTTAGCAGATAAAATCCTTTTAGAGTCGTTGGATTGTTAACAAACCCGATGTGGGGTAAAAAATCTTCGTCCTTTGAGATGTTGGGAGGTGATCAACGAATATGGTTTATTAAGGCGGAGGCAGGTGAAATGGAGCGGCTTCCTTGGCAGTGTATGAAAAAAGCGCTCTTTGCTTTCAAGATGGGTGACCTGTTTGTCAGAGCAAGTTTGTGATTTATTGTAACACTTGCTGAGAAATTGAACGGTCCTCTGAAAGAGGCCATTTTGTATTTGTCAGGCAATTTCTTGAAACAGGATGAGCATGCAACGAGAAAATCTGTCAGATAATTGTTTATCCCGTTGTGCCATAAAATACCTTGTTTGAGAGGTGGTTAAAATTGAAGTGTTTTTTATGTGCGGGGTGAATATTGAGGGTTTGCTTGTAGAGTTTTCTTGCCTCCCTTTGGGCTGTGGCGATAGAAAGTATTTAAAGGGGAAATGCAAGTGGAATCTCACTAGACCAAAAAGCCGGATTGTTTTCAGATTTTTGTTTATCGATGGGTATTGTTTAAAGAGCGGTTGAGGTTTGCTTTGTCCTGTTGGAAGAAGTCAACAAAGTATGCCATGTCGTTATGCATTTTTTGGGGGAGGGGGAAAATCACTATGTTAGGTGGAAAACAGAAATAATTTAAAAAAAATGTCTTGTAAAAATTTTCGATAAAGGAATTTTTTTCAAAAGCTTTTAATGGTGTTGCACACGGTTGCACACGGTTGCACACGGTTGCACACGGTTGCACACGGTTGCACACGGTTGCACACGGTTGCACACGGTTGCACACGGTTGCACACGGTTGCACACGGTTGCACACGGTTGCACACGGTTGCACACGGTTGCACACGGTTGCACACGGTTGCACACGGTTGCACACGGTTGCACACGGTTGCACACGGTTGCACACGGTTGCACGAAAAATAAAAGAGTCGGACAAAGAAAAAGAGACTCAAAGGCTCCATGGAGCTGTTCAAAAAGGGGGATATAATGGCACTTTTTCCATTTTCTATTGCGGATATTGATGATCCTGAATGTATTCGTGTGGTGCTTTATGCCAGCGGGAGAATGGGCCATGCTCCTTTGAACGCATTGTTGAAAAAAGCATATGAAGATATGACAAAAATTTCAGAGCGTATGGATGCTTTAGAAGACAGGATAGATATACTTGATCTTATCGGTGTCAAATAGAAATGAAATGTGAAAGAAAATGATCAAAGCATTATGAACAGGATTGTAGGCGGTGGAATAACCTTACCAGAGACTAAAATAAATGCAGCAGAAATTAAATTAGAACCATCTGGTGATAAAAGCCGTTTTGTTTCTCAATTGACAATACCGAAGACGTCAAAAGATTACAGCTCTTTTGTTTCAGAAATTACAACACATAAGCCGCGAGAAATACACAGGCGTATTGATTAAAACATCCCTATTGGGTTCTAGAAGGACTTCTTCTGAAGCTTATAGGGTATTCCTTCTTTTTTGCAAAAAGCAAAAATAGAAAAGAGTGATGATAATGATATGCCTGCGTTGAAGGTATCGATAAAGAAAAACCTTGGTTCTATTTTCGCTGCGACATGGAATTTCTACGCGTTTGAAATATTTTTTTAAATGTCAAAATTGATAGAGTGTGCTTCTTCAAAAAGAAAAGCTTTGTTTTAGGAAGGTTTATCATGATGTTTTTGAAAAGGTGAGAGTGTGTGATGAGGGTACATAGGCAAGTCTTATAGATCAATTTTGAAGCCCACAGAGCAAAAAGCCTTACCCAAACAGAAATCAATGGCAAAAGAAGTTGGCAAAAAAAAACTCTTGCAGTCATTTGAAAAATCTTGTGCATAAAGCATGCCATGATTTTACATCTATAAAAATTTGCCGTTTTTATACTCTTTTCAAAAAATATCAATTTGTGGCAATTTTAGTTGGTTGAAAATCCTATGAAAAGAAATTTTAAATTGCCAAAAAGATCAAAGCAGAGAAAATTATCAATAAGAAAAAATGCTTGGTATTGTGTCTTTTCGTATCGGGGAGAGAAACGGTGGGTGATGGGAGCAGGCTTGCGTTTCTCTTGTTTCCCTATCAGACAGTGCTGTACAAAACAAGGGGTATACTTATAGGGAAGCAGTTGTTTGTTTGTCTTATCTTGCTGATGTCGTAAAATACCATCCTTAAAAAATTGATTTATTAAATCTATTTTGTTTTTAACATGTGCTTTACTGCAAACGGCCCCCTTCAATAAAAAGATATTATTCTTCATATGGTTAGAGCTAGAAAAAAGACAACAAGCTTTTTTATCCAAATGAATGAAATAAAAAGTCCTTTTATCGCTCATTTTTTATACTTATCTTTGGATAAACTTTATAAATATAATTAAAAATCTTGCAATACTATACATTTTGTGTATAAGTACTGGTTATTGATTTCTTTTTTATGTTATTTAAATTATATCTCTATTCATAAGCCGCACCATGTAAATGGTGCGGCTTTTTTTTATTGCCTCACAGGTGGAGCGCTTGATCTCTGTTTTTGAGATGACTTTGGATTCTTTATTCATTATTCTCATCATTGTATTTTGTGATGTCCTTTTGCAATGAAATTGCTCAATTCTTAGGTATTTTTTTATCCTAATAGGGGTATTTAAAGTAAAAACGCAGGTGTTTGTTTTTTGCATTGATTGTCTTCAAGGTTGCTGAAGAGGAGGGGATCTTTGTTCCTTTTTGACCGAGAGTGATATAAGGGAAAATTACATGAAGGAAATGACGTGGGGGGAAATGAAATAGGGAATAGCATGGGGGGAAAACGTAAAATGGGGAGTGCGTTCAAAGGGACATTCTCATAAATGCCAGCATGACCAACAATGCCAATATGTTTTTAAGAGAGTTTGTTGATTTCGATCAGAAAATCTATTCTTTTTCTTTATGTGGGAAGCCTTTGTATGGAAATCTTAGTGAGGAATTTTACACCAATAATCTCTTCTGCCCTTGTTGTGACGCTCCTTTGAGGAGGAGGTGTGTGAGATTTTACACATGAGAGTTTGTGCGTGTTAAAGCATGAGGGAGTTTTTTTTCTGTCGTACTTCATGTAAATGAGGTTTTTTCGTCATGTAATGAATTTTGCGAGCATCTTTTGTCTATAACACTTTTTGAGTTATGATGCTAGAGATCTCATGAGAGAAGAAAGCCGAAGGGGAAAGTTAAGTGGATTCTGTGCGCCGATCACGCAAACGGGAACAAAACTCATGTGAACCATACTACATCAAGCGCTGTTTGTTGCATAACTTGTGATAGGAAATTCGGGAAGTTTAAGAGAATTTTTATCGGCAACAAATAAAAACATTACGCGACAGCAGAGATCTTTATTTCAGAACCTCTCATGCTTTGGATGAGAAAATCTCGCAAAACGCTGTTACGCTTTGCTTTCATCTTTGCAAGCTCAGGATTGTTATTTCTTTGATCTTTATGCAAAGGAGACAAGGGGGGTGGAGACAAAAATCGGATATAAAAGGGCTGGACACAAGAGGGTGAATATAAGAGGAGGGATATCAAGGGAAGCGATATCAGGAATCTAGACGGAAGGGGATAAAGGCAAGAGATGGGTATGAAATATTTCAATCAGTAAAGCTAATGGTGTTATGATTGTTGTTTTACAGCGTGTTTGAACAAAAGCTGGTTCATTGTTTTAATCCATTGCTGTTTGTAACCTTAACGCGTTGTTTTCTTAAGATAATGCATGGCTTTTTCTGTTGTTTGTTAATCAATATCAAATCCTAACGCTGCAGTATGTTTGAGAGAGAATAAGACGAACTAAGAGTTCTCAGATTAAGACGGACGCAACTCTATCCGTGACTGCACCTTTTGTACGTTCGATGAGGCTCTCTGTTTGGGCTCATTCCTAAAAATGGGGAGAGAGTTTCATTGCAAATGTAAAGGCGGACAATTATGCTTCTGGTCCGTACCTTTTTGCTTTACGACTTTCAAAATGATCCCTATCTTTTAAATAATAACGATCATGTTTTACATTTTTATTTCTTACATGTCTTTGGGGAATCATACTCCTCTGGGAAAACAGAGGCCCTTAATATATTTCTCCAGCGTTCAATGTTGTGATAAGCTTTAAAGAGCTATCCTACTCTTAAGCTCATTTCGCGAGGGGGACTATGGAATGGTATTATCTTCCCATGCCGTGTATAATCCCTGACGTGTATAAAATGGATAGGGTCCTTCTCTTCTTGATGTTTCATAAAAGAGCGTGCTGGCGTTTTTATCTACTTTTCCAGCCTATAATGTTGCGATAAGCTCTTAGAATTTGAGACGGGTAAAGGCGCATGCCTTTCTTGGACAGTCTTGATAAATGGGACAGCTTCGCTTGTAAGGTTAAACCAAGTGACTTTGACCGATGTAATAGGGAAAACAGATTTGAAATAAGAGAATCCTATGATATGCGGATTTCTTATTCAACATGCAAATAATAAATATTCTTTATCAATAAATAGAATGTATCTTAATGAAGATGAATTGTTTACAGATTGAGATGCATAAAGAATCTTTGTCTTTTAAGCTGGTGGGAGAAAATTATAACCTGTTCTTTCCATAATGAGAGAAGGTTTTTCATAAGAGTTTTATATGATAAAAACAGTAAAAATATTAATGCTACAGAGAAAAAAGAGTCCTTCAAGCATATTGATCGTTTGCTGTTATACCCTGTATTATGTAGAAGAGATACTTCTATCATTTTGGGTTGTAAAAAGCTTTTCTTGGGATGTTTAAAGGGTATAGTCTTTATGGAAAAAAGAATCCGCGCAAGACAAAAGGCTTATTTCAAAAGATTATATCGCAAGATTGCTTTTGTTTGCGTGATACTCTTTTGTATCGTGATTTTGTGTTTTGTTTTTGCAAAGGCGATCAGTTACTTTTCTTCTCACAAAAAAATAGCACAACAAGCGCCTGTTGAATTAACTATTCCTGTTTTTGATCTGCGTGTGTATTGCAAGGAAATTTCTGCTTCCGTGATGCCTGATATGAAAAGAGAAGTTTATCAGCATTGCCTTAATTTGGAAAGTGAGGCTTATTTTGCTATTCGTGAAATGTGGGATAAGCTTTCTGATACGGCAAAAAAACAATGTTTGACAAGGGTTCGACCGGGGGATGGAAATTATTTTCTCTTACGAGATTGTTTTCTAAATGAAAAAGAAAGTGAAAAAGGCAGAAAACGCAATTACTTTTAAGATGTTATACGGAAAGTTAAAAGAATGCGAATTTTGATGAAAAGATAAAAAACGCCTCATTATTCTCTGCCTTTATTACCCATAACCTTTATACCACTAAAATGTATTTATTTTGTACAAGCTCTGATCCATTTAAGGTGTGATCGTATAAGTTATGGATGCCTCTTTGAAGTATTTTAAGGGGTATGGTGCGTTTTCAGGGGAGTTTTTGTGCGCGTTTCATATAAGGGAAATAATTAGGTATGGGACGCTCATTTTGTGACGGTGCTTTGGTCAATGGGGTAGGTGCTCATGAAGTGTATAAAATTTATCAAACATTCTCTTCTTTCACGTTTCATAAAAGTGCAAACTGGCGGCGTTCTCATATATTTGGCTCTCTAATTTACGGACAGCTTTTGCTTGGCCTTTGAAATGACTTATAAGAGGTATTTTTAGTCTTGCCTTTTGCCGTTTTTATTCTGCGTAGGCTCTCCTTTGCATGTAATGTGCAAGTCAATGGATCTGGATTGATTGAATAGGGAACAGATTGAGGATGAAAAAATCTTATGCTCTGAAGTTTTTTTACTCAATACAAAAATTTAAGACAAAAAAGATGAATGATCTTTAGAAATCAATTTGTTGTACAAATTTGAAAAAAGTTCGGATTTTTGACAGACCAATGTGGAGAAAGAATCTGCCTCCTTTGAGGGAGCTTAAGCCAACAGGGATGACAAAGGGGGCTATAGATATGATAAAACTGAGATATGATAAAACTGAGAAAAAAACATTTCTTTCTTTAAAAGGGGATAAACATCAAGGTTATTTTTGCGTAAAGCGCTTTATTGGGGGGAAATGGGTTATTTTATTCTTCCCAGTTTTCTTGATAAGACAAGGGATAAGAGAAGAAATGCATATTATGCTATTCCTATTGATAAACTGTGAGGGGAAGCATTTTTTTGAGAAGAATCCGATTTTTAAGGAGTGTAACGTGTTGATCGTTGTTTTAATGATTTTGATATTTTTTGTATTTAATTATTTCCTTTTTAGGATCGATTTGTTATCAATAAAGAGGGGTAATTAACTTCAAAATCTATGAGGTTAAAATAGAAATTGAGAGGATCATTGGCATGGTTGAGAAAGAAGAGTGGTTTTTTGATGATTATAGGGCTTGAATAATCTTTCATATTAATCTATCTATAAGAGTCTTAAGAGATTTTGTGAAGCGATCGTGAATTATCGCTCGCAAGGGGTTGCTTTAGCGGTGAAGAGAGGCTATATTCATACAATAAAGAGGTTCGCGCAGTGACTCGTTAGGGCAGAAGTGCTTATGAGTTGTGAGGGCACGAGGGGGAAGGAATATCGGCGTTTTTAGGAGCGGTGGTTTTAGAGCAAAAGGTCGTTTTAGAACAGAAAAAGGGAAGCTTCCCATGTTCTCTGGCAGGAATTTTTTCTTTGTCAGGTATGTTCTATGTGTGTTCTCCTTTTTGTTTTCCACAAGGTAATTATTTTTTTTAGTGAAATATGGTATATTTTAAAAAAAACACTTGGCATTTTATGTGAACATCACTAGGTTTCTGCTGGTTGACAGAGAAATGGGGAATTTTTGATTTACAATTTCCCTGCTGTTTTGTGATTTTCAAGAAAATATATGCTTTTATCAATATCAGTAGGGTTCGTTTGAGTGAAATAAAACGCGGATAGCTTGATAACCGTATGTTAAACATGAGCAGCATGATCAAAAAATAATGCAATAAAATAATGCAATGAAGAAGAGTCAATTAAGACACACACTCCAATAAAGGGATAAAGATGAGGCCACAACAAAATAGACGGGTACGCGGTCGCAATAATAACAATAATGGTAATAACAATAATAATCGTCGCGGTCCTAATCCGTTGTCTCGCAATTATGAAAGCAGCGGTCCGGATGTTAAAATTCGCGGAAACGCTCAGCAAATTGCCGATAAATACATCAGTCTTGCGCGGGATGCACAAGGGGCAGGTGATCGCGTGATGTCCGAGAATTATTTACAGCATGCCGAGCACTATTTGCGGATTATTTTAGCCGCAGCTGGGCAAATGGCTCAATCAGCTCGACGTGATGAAACGCGTGGGGATGAAAACAACGGACAAGAATGCAATGAAAGTGATCCTGAAGGGCAAAAAACAGAGGCTATCGCGTGTGACGCAGATGGATTACAGGACACAGATGGATTGCAGAAAAAGTCGCAAAAAAATGGTCATGATTCATATGTCGAAGCACAAAATGGTAATGCGCGTGAAAGTGTTGTCGAGGCTCTATCGGATGAGAAAACAGGTCAGGAGAATGGTTGCTCTGAGGAAAATGGTGAACCGGTTAAAAAAACACGTCGTTCTCCGCGCCGGCGTACGGTACGGACTAAAGAGCAATCATCTCTTGAGCTTTCACTGACTACAGCAGAAAATTCAAAAAATGGGGATGCATCACCATCAACAGAAGAGGTTTCTCCTTTGCCAGGATTAAGTGAAGGGATACAGAGAAAAACGCGTCGTCGCCGTGTGGTCAATCTTGAAGCAGAGGAAAATGTTTAAATCCTTCAAGTAAGCTATGTTAAGTGTTTAATAGGGCTTTTGGTGTAAGAATCTGTACAGGTGCGGTTTTTTGCACTTTCTTTGAGTTTTCATTCTTTACGTTTTTATGAATAACATTCGCCAATAGGGGAGACGCCGCCGAGAAGATTATCTCTTGGCTTTAAGTCGGGCGGCTTGGAAGAGATGTGGGGGATGGAGAAAATCCGCCTTTTGTGTATTTTAAGAAGCGGTTCTTTTATAAAGAATAGATTGCTTTGTTGAGGCGCGTGTAGTGTTTAATCTTTCTCAATTTACTCAAGTCCATTTTACTTACGGGAAGGCTATACCGTGAAAGCCATCAATTGCTTTTGCTAAATAAAAGGTGCAAACTTGGGCATTCTTGCTTTCATTATCAATGTTGTAACAGCTTTTCCTTTGGCTTTTGAAATCAGTTCATAAAGAGGTCTCTTTATTCATAGACCTCTCTGCTGTGATGTGTGAGAAAATGATTTTGATGAATTTCATCATGAAGAGATTTGTAACGGGAGAATGTTACGGTGTTTGAAGCGTTCGTTGGGCATAGAAAAAAGGGTCATTATAAATCAATAGGTTGAATTTTCGTCTTCAAGAAGGTATATTTCTTACACTTTCATTTGAGTTTTTGCAGGCGATATCCGTTTTCTTAAGAATGGAAATACATTGACTTGAAAGGTTGTCCCTTTATCTCGATGAGGTGCGGGGAGACGGAGAAAAAAACGCCCTCGTCCAAGTGGTTTCATCTTGAAGCAGAGGGAATGTTTAAATTTCTTAAAAATGCTTTGTTAAGTGTTTGTGGTGCTGTTCGTATAGTGACGTATTGAGGTGCGTTTTTTTGCACTTTCTTTAAATTTTCATCCTTTAATGTTTTTATGAGCAACCTCATAAATGAGGCGGGGGCAGAAGAAGGTTATCTCTTGGCTTGGAATAGAGGGAGGGGAGACGGAGAAAAGCGCGTCGTCGCCCAAGTGGTTCCATCTTGAAGCAGAGGGAATGTTTAAATTTCTTAAAAATGCTTTGTTAAGTGTTTGTGGTGCTGTTCGTATAGTGACGTATTGAGGTGCGGTTTTTTGCACTTTCTTTAAATTTTCATCTTTTAATGTTTTTATGAGCAACCTCATAAATGAGGCGGGGGCAGAAGAAGGTTATCTCTTGGCTTGGAATAGAGGGAGGGGCGACGGAGAAAAGCGCGTCGTCGTCCAAGTGGTCCAAGTTTGAAGCAGAGGAAAACGTTTAAATTTCTTAAAAATGCTTTGTTAAGTGTTTGTGGTGCTGTTCGTATAGTGACGTATTGAGGTGCGTTTTTTTGCACTTTCTTTAAATTTTCATCTTTTAATGTTTTTATGAGCAACCTCATAAATGAGGCGGGGACAGGGAGAAGGTTATCTCTTGGCTTGGAATAGAGTGAGGGGCGACGGAGAAAAGCGCGTCGTCGCCCAAGTGGTCCCATCTTGAAGCAGAGGGAATGTTTAAATTTCTTAAAAATGCTTTGTTAAGTGTTTGTGGTGCTGTTCGTATAGTGACGTATTGAAGTGCGTTTTTTTGCATTTTCTTTAAATTTTCATCCTTTAATGTTTTTATGAGCAACCTCATAAATGAGGCGGGGATAGGGAGAAGGTTATCTCTTGGCTTGGAATAGAGGGAGGGGCGACGGAGAAAAAAACGCCCTCGTCCAAGTGGTTTCATCTTGAAGCAGAGGGAATGTTTAAATCCCTTAAAAATGCTTTGTTAAGTGTTTGTGGTGCTGTTCGTATAGTGACGTATAGAGGTGCGTTTTTTTGCACTTTCTTTAAATTTTCATCCTTTAATGTTTTTATGAGCAACCTCATAAATGAGGCGGGGACAGGGAGAAGGTTATCTCTTGGCTTGGAATAGAGTGAGGGGCGACGGAGAAAAGCGCGTCGTCGCCCAAGTGGTCCAAGTTTGAAGCAGAGGAAAACGTTTAAATTCCAAGAATGGCTTTGTAAGCCGGTAATGTTGGCTTGTTTAATGAGGTATTGGCGTTGATATCTCTTCTGTCGTTTCAATGGAAAGAACGGCAATCAGTGCACCGGTATGATAATTGTAAATCATAAATTTTGTTTGTCCCTCAGGGGTTAACGTCTTCAGAACAATATTGTCTTCTGAGAGGCTTTGCGACAAAATCTGTGTTTTTTTCGGTAGGGAGAGCGTGTGGTGGATAACGTGTGGATTTTTGCTGTGGGAGGAAGAGAGCTCTGTTTGTTTTGTCGCTGATCCCGTTGTAACTTTATAAACGATTAAAAACAGGACGGTTAGAATGAGGAAGAGCGTTATTAAAACGGAAATCATCATTAAACCCATCAGTTTTTTTCTCACTCGTTCTACAGCAGGATCTAAGGGGAGATCTTGGGGCACAGGATTTTGCTCTGTGTGAGGGGCTTTTGAGGAGGGCATTAGCTTATTTATCCATCATGTCTTCTATTGATTATTTTCTGATGGGTTTATGCGTTTAAAGTTTTTTGTGCAAGAGGTTTGTGGAAGAAGAACGCAGAAGAGAAGGCAATGTTGGTAAAATGTCTTCTTTTTGGACTGTTGATCGCTTGTCATTGACATTTTGGCTTTCAAGCAGGAAATTTCCCTGGTTTGTTACAGACCAGATCAATTTTACTTTTTGTTGATGTAATTGGGGGTGTATGTTTATACATTGCGCAAAAACTTGCTGTCCATAAAATGCAGACTTTTTTATGGATGGCACCATGGCTTGTTCACAGGCTTGAGCCGTTGGGTAGATTTTAGCCATGGTATTGTTGGAATAGCAACTGTTAAAATCATCCGTACATGAAACCAATAAGAGAATAAAAATAAGGGGATTCATAAAATATCTCCCAAATGAGCGGTTGATAGCGTGGGCTCCAATTTGTCAGCTGAGAAGCTTCTTCGTTGTTAAACGTTTTAAAAGTTTGTTCGTTCCAAGGGCTTCCACACCCCCAGAATCTTCTAGATTGAATCACTCAAAATCATTGGCTTGCACTTCATAAAAGCCAAGCTTTTGGAGAAAACTGCTAGGGGGAAAAAATATTTGTAAAAAACACTCAAAATAGCGCTTGTGAATGCTCTCTCATGTCAAAAGTTTGTTGTAAGGGGAAATATATAATGGGTTTGTTGTAGGCGGGTATAATGGTGCACAACAGCTGCTTTTAGCGCGTAAGGGCTATAGAAGGGCTTGGTGGTTCACTTTTACAGGGGAGAGGAGCCTATTTGCAGGCGCTGTTTTGAAATGAGCTTGGAAGCATTGAGAAATATTAAAAAAGTGCGTGAAGGGAAAAGGGATTTGCTGTTTTGGATGTTCTCTTTTGTGTGAAGAGGATGTGCCAGAACGCAATCAATAAAAGCATTAAAATTGTATAATTTCATTCGTTTATTGATTTTGTCGTAGATGCTTTAAGCTCTGTTAAGCTCTGAAGCGTGATTGTTGGCTTTAATCCTTAAAATTTCATCATTTTTCCCAAATGAAAAGGTATGCGCAGGGTAAAAATGACACACGAACATTATACAAAAAGACAGGGGGAATAGGTCTGCTCTTATGGGGTATATAAAAAACTGAAACGGCTTCTTCTTCACTGTTTTGGTTTCTGTTTGAGAGAAGAGGCAGTAATGGGAGGGATGGAGGTTGAGGGACAGCGGGAAGGTCTTTGACTGGAGCATTTTCATTGTGATGGTTTTTTGCGAGGGGAAAAATATCTTTATGCTGAACAGAAATAGGGCTGAATAGGTTAGAAATTTTCCTGAAGAGAGGAATTTACGGTTTAAAAGGCTCTTTTAAGAAAAAATATCAAAATAAGTATCAGGAACAGAAAGGCAATAAACAATCCCTTCTTTTGTCCATTTGAAGGAAGCTGAACCATTGACAGAAATGGGAACAATTTTTTCGAGAACAGCACTGCCAAAACAAGCTTTTTTATCATTTGCCGGAAGGGCGTCGGATTCAAAGTGTTCATTCCAAGTGATAAGTAGATGCGTTTTGCCATTCAGTTGTGTTTCGATTTCACAGCCTACATAGACGTGGCCCTTTTCTTGGGAAAGGGCTCCAAAAGAAAGAGAATTGACAATCAATTCATGAAAAGCCAAACCAATATGCAAAGCGGCATTGGGAAAAAGATAAGGATCAACACCTTCAAGTGAAAAACGTTCTGTTTCTTTCATTAAATAGCCAAACGCTTGCGTTTGGACCAATTCACGAAATTGGGCGCCTCGCCAATCAGAATCGGTGATCAGATCTTGAGAATGAGAAAGAGAATGAAGACGACCTTGAAATTTGCGTAAAAAAACCTGAAGAGATTCAGTATAGCGGGCCGTTTGGCTGGCAATACTTTGAATGATCGCGAGAAGATTTTTAGAACGGTGGCTGACTTCGCGTAGAAGAATTTTAAGCACTTGTTCACGGCGGCGTAAGCCGGAAATATTAACACCGGTGGTAATAATACCAATGATGTCTCCGTTGTCATTGCGGTGGCAATCGATCGAAAATTTGTACCAAATCTCTTGTTTACTCGTATCTTCAAAACGTGCTTCAACGGTTTGCATTTTGCCACTGGCTAAAACCTGCAGTTTAATGGTTTCCATATGGTCTGCAAGGTCAAGCGAAAAAAAGTCGCTGTCACGACACCCAACCCGCCATTTATGATGCAAATGGTGTGGCAAGTTTTCAGCCCATAAATAAACCAGATTTGTTGCCTGATAGAGAACACAAATATCAGCACCTCGAATCGCTTGCATGAGCGCGCTGATATGAGATCTATCTAGGGGAGGCTTTGAAAGAGGCGTAACGATCATAATGGAAAAGGTTTACTTTGCTCTAAGCCGCTTTAGAAGCATTCTCTTGAAAAAATAAAGCCTGCGAAATAAGCGCTTTCACCATATCTGGATTAAAAGGTTTGGTCACTAAAAAAGTCGGTTCTGGACGCTCGCCGGTCAATAACCTTTCCGGAAATGCCGTGATGAAAATCACCGGTATACGATCATTTTTCAAAATCTCATTGACCGCATCAATGCCTGAGCTGTTATCGGCTAACTGAATATCCGCTAAAATCAACCGTGGCTTTTTCTTATGATACATGATCACAGCTTCATCACGCGTGCGTGCTATGCCCACAACATGATGACCTAAGCTTTCTACCATTTGCTCTATATCGAGCGCAATAAGAGGTTCATCTTCAATAATCATCACTTGTGTGGCAATTTGTTGAGAAATATCAATCGAGGCTTGGTTAAGAAGCTTGCGAAACTCTTTGGTATCTAGATCCATAATTTCGCTGGCCTCTTGTTCATTAAATCCTTCAACGGCAATGAGCAAAAATGCTTGGCGGGCGCGGGGTGTCAGATAGGATAATTTGGCACTGGTTTTTTGTTCAAGTCCAAATTGTGGCAGAGGTTCAGGGATATTCGGGGTTGTTTGGTCAAAAAGATGACAAAAAAGCCAATAGGTCCCAATCCGATCACTGGATTTTCTAGGAAAAATAGAAATATCAGCAATGAGCGCTTCCAACATTGCAGAGACATAAGCATCGCCAGAGGATTGGCTTCCTGTGACAGAACGGGCAAAACGCCGAAGATAGGGAAGATGCGGGGCAATGCGCGTGGATAATGACATAATTTGTAACTCCTTTGACCTTTCAAGCATTTTGTTGGTTGAAATTCTCAACAGATAAAAAAGTTCCCATTTGTATGGAACTTTTTACCTACAGCCATATTTACAACCATAAGGCGAAAAATTCTTCGCGGCGCTACTTATATTATATGGATTAGGGGGATGAAAAATGAACGACCGTGATGAAAAAAATCTCACCACACCCTTTAAGGTTGGAGATGACCTTCTCGGGCCCAACAGTGAGATAGCACGAAAATTACGCCAATTTTACATGGAAATTCAAGAAGAAGCGCTACCACGGCGTTTGCTCGAGCTTTTAGAGAAGTTGGAGCGTGCAGAGCAATTTGGCTTAAACAATGTGGAAAAGGTTTGAATCCTTTATGTCAAAATGCGCGAAAAACTTTAAACAAGAACTCCTTTTGGTGTTGCCGGCTCTGCGTGCTTTTGCTGTTTCTTTAAGTGGTAAGCACGATAAAGCCGAAGATTTGGTCCAAGATACGGTGATGAAAGCATGGGCTAAACAAAATTCCTTTGAGATGGGAACCAATCTCAAAGCATGGCTCTTTACGATTTTACGCAATGAATTTTATAGTCAAATGCGCAAAAAGGGTAGGGAAGTTCAAGATACCGACGGCGTATTTACTCAAAATGTTGCGGTTCATCCTTCTCAATATGGAACGCTTGATTTACAGGATTTTAAAAAAGCCTTAAATCTGCTTTCAGCCGATCAAAGAGAAGCCATTATTCTCATTGGAGCATCGGGGTTTTCTTATGAAGATGCTGCAGCTATTTGTGGCTGTGCTGTTGGAACCATTAAAAGCCGTGTGAGCAGGGCGCGTCATCGATTACAGGAGCTTCTTCA
Source organism: Bartonella mastomydis (assembly GCF_900185775.1). NCBI lineage: Bacteria > Pseudomonadati > Pseudomonadota > Alphaproteobacteria > Hyphomicrobiales > Bartonellaceae > Bartonella > Bartonella mastomydis. The sequence continues at coordinate 13,783 of NZ_LT883137.1, read as the reverse complement.
TGTCGATGGTGAATCCGATTATGGTCCTGATTCTTATTCTGCTGGAAGTACATTGTGTTCATTTAACGGCTAAAAAAGCATAATAATTATGATGGATAGCCTTGTTTTTTTTATTCCCGTTATAGCTATTACAGTAAAGTCAGTATCTGAGGAAATTCGGAATGTTTGACGTGTATCCTTTGGAACACAAGAAAAGCCTGTATGAAACGCTTTCGTGGGCTTTTTAGTGTTTGTTCCATAAGGTTGCCTTCCTTTGTGCTGAAAAATGACGACTTTCAGGTTCGCCAATGGAAATTCTATGACAACAAAAACAAATTTGCTGCCTCAAATGCCTTCTTCTGATGCAACGATATCACGCTGGCGATGGGCAGCGATTGTTGTTTCCCTTGTGATGGCTCTTTTAGCATCGGTTTTTATTATGTTGCTTTCCAATGCCGTTGATCGAGAAGTTGCCCAGTTAAATACGAGTTCAGAATTGCGCGAACAGGCTGATTTGGTGCTGATCAGCCTGATTGATATGGCTGTTGCTGATCGTAGCTATGCAAAAACCCGAAAGCCAGAAGATAAGATCCGCTTTGAAAATGCAGAGCGGGAATTGGGAGATATTCTCGACTATATCGGACTTATTGTTTATGCGCATCCGCAATGGGATGAATGGTTTACGGCTTTTAAAGGCGAGGTTGAAGCGCGAAAAGCATTTATGAATGCCCATATGCAGGCGCTTGACACAGTTCCTGATCAATCTTCTCAACCTTCTGTGTCGCTGGATGTCTCGAGGATTCCCGTGGCTCGTTTAGCGCAATTGATGACAAGTTTTATTAATGGCGATGATGTGGTGCGACAAAAACAGCGTGAGGGAATCACATTGATGCGGGCTGCTTTAACATTGGCGGCAATCGTTTCTGTGGTGAGTACTTTTATTTCTGCCTATTTTGTGATTAATCGTTTTCATCGTGATGTGCGTTCTTTAAAATTGTATCAATTGCTGCTTCATAGCGAAAATGCTGCTCTTGAAGCCCGTGTGAAAGAACGAACACAAGAATTAGAAAGAGCCCGCAATCACGCTGAGAAAGAACGCCAACGGGTTGAAATATTGTTGCAGGATGCAAGTCATCGTATTGGCAATTCTCTGGGGACGGTGTCTTCTTTGCTGGGGCTTCAATTAAGTCGGAGTAAAAATGAAGAAGTCCGTTCTGTTCTAGGGGCTGCACGAGATCGTATTCAGACAATTTCCACAGCTCATCGCCGTTTGCGCTTGAGTGATGATATGGAAACGACTTTCTTGGCCGATTTTCTCAGTTCAGTTGTGCATGATGTCGAATTGTCGGTCCCTTTTGAATTGCGTGAAAACATTACCATTCACACGGACTTTAAAGATTGTCGACTGTCTTCAAGAGATGCTACAACCCTTGGAATTATCCTTGGTGAATTGCTGACTAATTCCTTAAAACATGCTTTTCCTGATCAACGGGAGGGGCATATTTATATCTCTTTTGGTCCTCAAGACAATGGACAATTGGTGCTTATTGTTGAAGATGATGGCGTGGGGATGAAAAACCAAACTTTAAAACAAAAGACAGGGCTTGGTCGTGTGGTGGTCGAACAGCTTTGTATGCAATTTGGTGAAAAACCTATCTTTGAAAAGTCTTCTTTAGGAGGAACAAAAATTGTCATTCCTTTGCCAAAATTGAGCACGAAGAGTACAAAAAAAATCTCTGACTGATTTTTAAAAGACCTAAATTTTCTCTGTTTGTTCGTTTTCAAGAGAAAAAATAAAGATGGCTTTGCAAAATTATCGCCATTCATAGAAGAGTTTTTTGTCTCCAAAAGATGCGATAGCCCTTAACCCTTGGGTGAACTGCTGATCAATTCCTTAAAATACATCTTTTCTGATCAAAGGGCAGGCCGCATTAAGATCTCCTTTGATCTTGAGCCCAATAGACAGTTGATGCTCATCGTAAAAGGTGATGGGCTGGGGATGAACAGCCAAACTTTATAGGACAAAAGATAGGACTTTGTCTGATGTGGTGGCAAAACCGCTTTTATATGCAATTTGGTGAAAAACTCTTTTTCAAACTTTTTCTTTAGGAGAGGAGACAAAAATTGTCATTCCTTTATCAAAATTCAGCACCAATCAATCGTTGAAATAACGCACTATTTTTTTTAAAAGAAATTTTTTCAAAATCTGTCTTATGATGAGGGAAAAAATATCTTTATAAATTACTACAACCTTTCAAGGGGAACACTTTAATTCTATTTGCTCCTAAAAAATCTTCGTCCAAAACTGGCTCTCCTGTTGCCCCATTATATGCTTGAACGCTAATATTTTTTCCTTGCACATTGACGAGACGGTAGTTTCCTATAAAGAGAGCTCCTACTGTATAGATTGGGATATTTCCAAAGACTTTATCGTTTTCTGCATGACAATAGAATTGCAGATGTTCGTGTCCTACAAAAATTGCTTTGACATTATGACTTGTAATAATTGATTTAAACTCAGCGAGCTTTTGAACATTTTGGGGTTGAAGAAAATGCGAATCATTATCTTCCAAATAGGGACGCGCATCGTGAAAATTGAGAATTGTAACTTTCCCTCTTTTATCAGCAGCTTCTAAATCTTTTTTTAGCCAATCTAAAGAGTTCTTAATGCGTATAGAAGTTGTGCGTTCCCTTAAACTCACTTCATAGAGTGGATAATTTTGAAGTTGTACGTAGTGAATATCGCCGTGATCCCATGAATAACTTAAACTTCCTTCGATGAGATAAAGACCATTAAAAAGCCATTTTTCAGAGAGGTCCTTACTGAAATTAGAAAGAGTCTTTTCGTATTTTTTTATTTCTGACACCATTCTTTCAACAGCACTTATTGCGCAGGAATCGGAAAAAAAATTTAATGCTTTAGGGATGATACAATCCTGAATATTATCCGCGTAATCGTGATTCCCCAGCCCCTCATAAACAGGAACACCAAGCTTTTTATAAATATTGGCATAGTCGTCGTATGTTTCTTTTCGGCCATATTCTGTTAAGTCACCATTCACAATGATAAAATCCGCCTTATGTGACTTTAGTGCCTGGGCAACTTTTTTATTTACTCTGATCCATGGATCTCTACTGTTTATTGAATTTGGATCTCCGGTTATTAAACGCCATGGCTGGGGGTCAGCTGTGATAATGATGGTGTAGTCTTTGTGAGAGCGAAATTGATTTTGAGGTTGCTGTATTGTTGTTGAATGATCATTTTCTTGAAGCTGAAGTGTTTGAAAAGCTCTAACATTGTTGATTGAAAGAAATCTTCGTTGCTGAGGCTGTTGGATGTTGGAAAGATCCAAGTTTTTCTCAATGTTTGTTTTTTCGCTTGTCAACTGTTTCAGTTGCGTTTTTGATGTCTCTATCCCATTTTGCGCGTGATAAGATATCGCGATTGCTTTTTCGGCGATAAGAAAAATACTCAACGCTATCACAATACTCATATTTATAGTTGAGTATGTCATAAGCTCATTTCCTTATTAATTATTTTTATCTTTATGTTATAAAAGATGAAATAATTTTTCTAATTTGGATTTTACGCTATTCTTTATATTTACCAACTCCCAAGTTAAAATTAAAATTTAGGCTGAAAAAAGGCGTAAATTTAATAAAAACAGTTTTATGGTCATCCTATTTGCTAAAATGATTCTTCATTTTTCTTTTTTATAATTTTACCTTTACGTCTTGATAGGGCAATAGCGCCTATGCCTATTTTAAAACCTTGCTCTATTTTTTGGTGTATCGGTCTTCTTTAAACTATTCTTAAACGCAGAAACCCCTTTGAGGTTGTTTAAACTCTAGAATATTTTTTGAAAGACTTTGAACATGCTGATAAGCTTTTTTGAGAAGGACAGTTATAGGTGCTTTTCATGCTTTAAGTCTCTTCAGAGGGTTTTATCGGGCTGTTGATTAAGGAATCAATATTGTTTCTTTCTTGTAGGAAAGTTTGCAGGTCTTGATTGGTTAAGGCTTTGCTATCAGGTATACGGATACGCATGGGATCAACTTTGACGCCATTGACAATGATTTCAAAATGACAATGGGGGCCGGTTGCCATTCCTGTTGTTCCAACATAGCCAATGACCTGTCCTTGTCGTACTTTCACGCCTGGTTTTATCTCTGGTGCATAACGGCTTTGGTGTGAATAACTGCTGACATATCCATTCGCATGTTGAATTTCTGTATGGTTTCCATAGCCGCCTGTGACGCCTACTTTTGTAACGATACCATCTCCTACAGCAATAATAGGTGAGCCTTTTGGTGCCACCCAATCAACCCCTGTATGCATGCGCACATAGCCTAAAATAGGATGTTTACGTGGACCAAAGGGGGAACCGAAAATGCCATTAGGCGTGGGTTTGCGCAGTAAGAAAGGCTTTGAACTCTTTCCTTCAGAATCATAATAATCAACGCTACCGTCTTTTAATTGATAACGGTAATATTTATAAGTTGTATTGCCAAAAGTTGCACTAATATAACGAATTTCTGGATCCGTGTTTTGAGAGGGTTCTTTTGCTTTCTTTTTGCCGTTTTGGGTTTCTTTATCGCTTTGGGGGACAGCATAAAATATTTCGATCTGATCATTGGGGGTTATCCGGCTTTTCATATCAATATTGGTGGCAAGCAGACGAATAAGACGATAAGAAAGCGATTGTGATATATTGTGGCTGAGCAAAGCACTATAGAGTGCATCATAAGCCGTTGGTAATTGCGCACTATTAATATAAGAATGGGGAATACCATTTTGAAAAGCCGTTTTCAGTGCTTTAGACATCTTAGGCTCTGTGCTTTCAATGAATTGGCCTTTATCATTGAGGGCAATGGTGAGAACATGATACATCCCATGATAAATACTTGCGCGTACGAGATGGTCTTCTTCTCCAGCTTGTGTGACGATACCAATGCGCAATAAACTTCCCTCTTTAAGCGTATCGGAAAGGCTAAATTTTTCGAGAGTGCTTACAACTTGTTCAATTTGATTCTTTGTGTAACTGGTTTTTTTGAAAGCCTCAGCGATTTTTTGTTTTTTACGAATAGGAATAATATCTTCAACATAATTTTTCGCCAAATCGATCCGCTGATTTTGAGGAGAAACGGTCACATTTTCTTGAACGATTCGCACTTCAGGAGATTCTGTTCCTTGGGAATCAGAAGAGATATCTTCTAGTTTTAAAGGATCGATGAGTGTGAGAACCGAAAGGAGTTCACTACTTTTTTCTAAAGTAAATCCAGCTTTTTGTAGCTCTTGTTGCGCCTCTTCTTCTGTTAGTGTATCGGTGTCCTCAAAATCGAATTGATTGACCTTAAAATCATAGCTGCGTAAGGTGAGTTTTGTTTCGATTTTTGCACCGTAAATTTGTCCGGAATCTTTTAGATTGATGCTTTGATTTTTCGAATCACTGGCAAGAATGCTTAAAGAATCAAATTTCGGATAGCTATATTTCTGGGGGCGCTTTTCGGCTAAAGCCATGCGAATCCATTCAAAATGTTGTGTTTGAATAACTTTTTCATCGCCTTTTTTTTGCAAAATTGATAGCTCAAATTGACGTTTACTGTCGAAGCTTTGTCGTGCATGGGTGGGTGCAATACGATCCCCTTTATAGCCATTAGCTTCAGGGTCTTGTGCTTGTAAGAAATTTTCTTTTGTAAACCATTGTGGTGGTGTTACCAATCGCTGTTGTTCATCAAGGGCTGTAAAAAGTGCAATCCCCATAAGAATGCAGGACGTGATTCCCGTTAGAACTGTTCCCGTAAGCCAACGGGCTGAGACCTGTCGGCGTTCAGGGCGCAAGCGTTTAACGACAAGAGCAGGGTCCTGTCCGGGATCATTCTTTTGTTGTTCGTTATCCCACATAGATTTTAAGCGTACTTTTTAATATTAAATGGAGAAAGCTAACATAGCTTAGTACGTTTCTACAAGAATTTGATTGATAGATTAGAGATTATGCAAATTCTTTTATACCGCAATAACCCATCAACCTTATGCCGAGGAATCCCTTTAAAGCACTATTTAAAGGAACGTCAAACACAAGGCTATAAAGGCGATGATGATGAAGCCATTTTAGCGGTATTGCCTCTTTTTATGCCTTGCAATGAGGCTCTATACTTTCTTTAAAATCAGCATGTTTGTTTTATCCTGTTTCGTTATCGAGTTATATATAATTTTTGGTAGAGCTTTTATTGAAATAGTTTTTTTTGCTTTTATATTTTATTTTAGAAAAAAATTAAAAATGATATTGACTCTTTTGTTGAA
>NZ_LT883136.1:0-151832 GCF_900185775.1 Bartonella mastomydis | reverse complement strand
TACAAAAGCGCACTCTACAACATGAAGATGCGGGAGCATTATTCGCCCCTTCAACAAGACCAAAACCTTCACACATCCTTGCACAATCTTTTAACGCCTGCCATAGAACCACAAATCATCACACGATCTTCATCAGGAGAAATTTTGAACAAGCCGGTTGCTTAAAAAAGCACCAGCCCCTACCATCACTCTACAAAAGCGCGCTCTACAACATGAAGATGCGGGAGCATTATTCGCCCCTTCAACAAGACCAAAACCTTCACACATCCTTGCACAATCTTTTAACATTGCCATANAAAAATACCATACACTAAAAAGCGTAAAATATAAACCCAAAAGGCAAAACACCGCATATATGATAAGTCTTAGTTCATAAAACAAGAGCAAAACCAACCATCGCAAGCAGAAACCGCTCTCGTTACTCAGCGTATATAGTACTCTTTCAACAAAAGAGTCAATATCATTTTTAATTTTTTTCTAAAATAAAATATAAAAGCAAAAAAAACTATTTCAATAAAAGATCTACCAAAAATTATATATATAAAACCTAAAAAACAGAAGAACTTAAGAAAAAAAAGACACTTCTAAAAAAACATAAATAACCAAAACCGATCAATCATAAAGACGAATTGCATGAAAGTTTTTGCCGGATAATGGCGACTCTTAGATCATAAGATCCCCTCCTCTCACAATGCTTATAAACCTCCTTAAACGAAGCGCATCATGTAAAAGACTCAAAGACAGGTTACATCTTCTATAATCACCATTGCATAAACACCTTACACGCTTTATGATTTTCCATGAAAGCAAAAGGAAGAAGATATCAATGTCCTCTAAACTGACGCGTAACCAAACATTGGTTTTGAACACTTTAAAGAATGCAAAAGGGCCTTTAAGTGCTTATGCGATTCTTGACCAATTACGCGAAGAAGGTTTTCGCGCCCCTCTCCAAGTTTATCGTGCATTAGAAAAACTCGTACAATTAAAATGTGTTCATCGTCTTGAAAGTGTAAATGCCTTTATGGTCTGTTTACACCCTGAAAAATGTCAACATGAACTTACAACTTTCATCATTTGCGAAAACTGTGGCACAGTTAATGAAATACAAAATCAAACGATTGTATCAAGTTTAAAACAAATGGTTCAAGCTGTTAACTTCCAAGCCCACAAAAGCACTCTAGAAGTACGAGGTCTTTGTAGAAAGTGCGCAACAAAATAAATCCTTGAACTTGCAAGTTCATATATTTAGCATTATGCTTTGAGGATTGCCTCATTGTTTGAAAAGCTCTTATCGTCTTTGCACGTATATCACTCTAACCTACAGTGATGGGCTTATTATACTCATTGGAACATAAATATTGAAAGTATAAATCATGTCTATAGCTGAGACAATTTTTTCAACCAAAAATTTCAATAAAACGAAACAAAAGAAGATAATTAAGGCTTTTCTTATCGTCTTTGCGCTTTTTGTGCTTTGGTTTGGCTATAAGTGGATAACACATTGGCGTTATATGCTCTCCACTGAAGATGCCTATGTACAAGGAGATATCGCAGCTATTGCGCCTAAATTAAATGGATATATTGAAAAAATTGCGATTAAAGCCAACCAAGTTGTAAAAAAGGACGATGTTTTATTTTATTTAGACAATGGTGATTATCAAATAGCTTTAGATCAAACAAAAGCGCGTCTTAACACACAGAAAAAAACCCTTCTACGCATTGATGCACAAATCACAGCTGCTCACAGTAGCTTAGATGATGCAAAAGCGCAAAAAGCAGCCGCTTCAGCCATAGCAACCAATGCACAACGCACCTTAAAACGTGTAACAGAGCTGAAAGCCAATCGTTATGCTCCTCAATCAGATGTTGATGATGCCCAATCAGCCTATGAACAAGCCATTGCCAATGTTAATAGGGCGGATGCACAAATCGCTGCAGCACGTGCCAATATCCAAGTACTAGAAGCACAACGAAGTGAAACAGAAAGCCAAACCAAGAGCTTAGAGCTTTCACGTGAAAAAGCACAACGTGATCTTGCTTCAACCATTATACGCGCGCCATTTGATGGAATTATAGGAAATTTAACAGCAAAAAGGGGAGATTTTGTCGTAAATGGTCAACGTCTTGCAGCGTTAGTCCCTATCCATGCGCTTTATATTGAAGCAAACTATAAAGAAACACAGTTACAAGATATTCATGCGGGGCAAAAGGCTTATATTGCTGTTGATGCCTTCAAAAAGGAGGTCTTTACAGGAACAGTGCTCTCTATTTCACCCGCAACTGGTGCTGTTTTTTCTCTTCTTCCTCCACAAAATGCCACTGGTAATTTCACCAAAATCGTTCAACGTATTCCTGTACGGATCTCTATCCCAGAAGAAGTCTTAAAGACCGGTCATATCCGAGCAGGAATGAGTGTTTCAGTAGAAGTTGATACACGCACACAACCATAAGATAAAAGTCTCTTATAACAACAAGAAAATGACCTTATTATTATGACATCTTCCATACCAAAGCCCATACAGTCTCAAGAGCGCATAGAAATCCGTAACATTGTGATTTTCATCGTTATGGCCTTTGGCATGTTCATGGCTATTTTGGATATCCAAATCGTTGCCTCTTCTTTAGCAGAAGTTCAAGCGGGTCTTGCTGCAAGCTCTGAAGAAATTTCATGGGTTCAAACCTCTTATCTCATCGCTGAAGTCATCATGTTACCCCTTTCTGGCTTCTTAGGAAGATTGCTTTCAACACGCGTTTTCTTTACGATCTCGGCAATTGGATTTACGCTTACCTCTATTCTTTGTGCAACAGCAACATCCATTGGAGAGATGATTATCTACCGTGCATTGCAAGGTTTTATTGGTGGAGGAATTATCCCAAGCGTTTTTGTCGCCTCTTATGTTCTTTTTCCGCCTTCCAAACGTCCAGTCGTCGTGCCTATTGTTGGACTCGTCGCAACACTCGCCCCAACGATTGGTCCAACGGTTGGGGGATATCTTTGTCATCTCTTATCATGGCACTGGCTTTTTCTCATCAATGTGCCTTTTGGGATTATTATTTCAATTCTCGCTTGGAAATTAATTGATTTTGATAAAGCAAACCCATCTCTCATGGCTAAATTTGATTGGTTGGGACTCATTTCTATGGCTATTTTTCTAGGAACTTTAGAGTATGTACTAGAAGAGGGAGCACGCCATGATTGGTTAAATGATCGGCTGATTCGGGATTTGTTCATTATCATGATTCTTGCTGCCGCCCTCTTCTTCTGGCGTGCTTTTACGGCAAAAGAGCCTATTGTTGATCTTACGGCTTTTTCTAATTTTAATTTTTCTGCTGCATCCATTTTTTCCTTTTCTTTGGGAATAGGTCTTTATGGGCTCACATATCTTTATCCTGTTTATTTGAGCCAAATCCGCCATTATGATGCCCTCATGATTGGAGAAACATTGTTTCTTTCAGGATTCGTCATGCTATTAACCGCCCCTCTAGCCGGATATCTTTCCGCAAGAATAGATGCACGTTTGATGATGGCGATAGGACTTTTGGGCTTTGCAATAGGAACTTGGATGGCAAGTTCTATCACAGACAACTGGGATTTTTGGCAACTCTTTTGGCCACAAGTTTTCCGTGGTGCTTCTGTCATGTTATGTATGGTTCCTGTTAATAACATTGCCTTGGGAACACTTCCGCCAGAACGCATGCAAAATGCTTCTGGACTTTTTAATCTCACACGGAATCTGGGGGGAGCTGTAGGGCTTGCCATTATCAGCACTCTCATGACAAAACGCACAGACTTCCATTACGAACGAATAGCCGAAACGCTCAATCACGCAAATAAACAAGCAACTGAAATTCTTTCAAAGCTTACTTTACTCTTCAAAACAGAAACCTTTGATTCGTATACGCTTGCTCTTTCTCAATTATTTGGTGTAGCGCGCATCCAAGCAACGATTATGGCTTTGAGTGATATTTTCTTTATCATCACCATCATCTTTGGTCTTTTGACATTTATGACCATTTTTCTCAAAAAAATACCACCCCTCACTGATTCGACACCAAGCCACTGAGTTTAATTTAAAGTGAGAAATACCTTATTACTATTCTTGATAACTTTATTGTCTTTTAAGAGATAAGATAAATCAGCATCTGATTCCAAACGATTTTTTCTGATAAAAATTCTTTGTAATGTATGACTCTTTAGACAGTAAAAAATAACTTCTCATATGAAAAATTATTTTAGATGAGAAGATAGTATAATAAAGACTTGATCATAAGGGCTCTACACCATAAAAAATAAAGCAGTTCTTTCTACAAAATTTTTTATTTCTCATCATAGGGCAGAAAAACTATTAAAAGAATATTTTCCCTCTCATGAGAGAGCTTATCTTTTGGGCAATCTATTTTATGCTACTGTTCTCATAAAAACGATCCTGTAAGATTCTGTGCGTTTCATTCTTTTTAAGCTTACCAGAATAGATCACCTTTTTCTTTTTCTATTTTCCATGGTCCCCTCTTTCTTTGAAGTATTTCATAAAAGATTGATGATTCTTTTGAGTTTTATTTACCTCCCCATTTCCTTACGATCAGAGGCTGCTACTCTATATAGAGCAATGATTTTTTGATTCTTCATATAAAATTTGAAATGAGAATCCTGTATTCGACACGCTCATACCATTTGAAAAACATTGTCTTTAGAAGCTATTCTCTTTAGAGAAAAGAAGTAAGAATATGTTTTTTAAGAAGTTTTCAAACATGTGATTTTATTTTTTTATGCTCTGTACAAACCCTTTGTTGCCTGCCAATAGGCTCTCTTTTAATGCTCACAGGGTTGAAAAACGGAATGAATACAATCTTCAAGCCACTTTATGATGCTGAAAGCGCCTAGAAACGGCTCGTTCTCCGCTCGCAACCAAAGTGCCATAACAACCAGAAAGATAGTGTGGTATCAGTTCCAAGCCTTGAAAACGATGCTTTTCGTAAGGACCAGGCATTGCCAAATTTTCTGTTAAGCGATTTGAAAAACCAAAACGTTGATAAAATTCAAAATCTCCTACCAATAAAATAGCGCCATATCCTAATTTTTTGGCTGTTTCAATTGCATGGCGGACTAAAATTGATCCTATTCCCATACCAGAACATTCAGCAGCAACAGCCAAAGGTCCCAAAAGTAAAGCATGTTGTGTTTCATTTTTTTCTTTAAAAAAAGACACATGCCAAAGACGCACACTCCCCACAAGCTCACCAAGCGCATTTTTAACCACAAAAGAAAGCCCTTTAGCCGCTAACCGACCACGACGTAAAGCCTCTGATGACTTACGTTTACGTCCACGCCCCATTGTTGCATCAAGCAAAATTTCTCGATAAGGCTTGTCTGCTTCTTGCTCCAATAAAAGTGTAAAACATGCCCCATTTTTTGTTTGAAAATTAATCATGTTCATCTCGATGACCCACCCTCTTATAGTGCAATGACAAGCACAGCAAAAAAATCTAAAAACACCTATCGTTACAAGGAAATTTCAGATCACATACGATCGTAAAGGCTCAAAACCATTAAAGGCAACAGATGCGTAAGTTGCTGTGTAAGCACCCGTTCCATGAATCAATATCTTATCTCCGATCGTTAGAGATAAAGGAAGCGGATAAGGTGTTTTTTCATAGAGAACATCTGCCGAATCGCATGTTGGTCCAGCTAAAATACAAGGCTCCATAACCTTATCATCATGAGGGGTCTCAATAGGATAACGAATGGCTTCATCCATCGTTTCAGCAAGACCATTAAATTTTCCAATATCAAGATAAACCCATCGGACATTATCATTATCAGCTTTTTTAGAGATCAGAACAACTTCTGTGCGAATAACACCCGCATTGCCAACCATCGCACGCCCTGGCTCAATAATTGTCTCAGGAATACGATTACCAAAATGCTTTTTTAATGAATCAAAAACTGCCGTACCATAAGCTTGTTCTGTAGGAACATCTTTTAAATAACGCGTTGGGAAACCACCCCCCATATTCACCAACTTCAGTGAAATACCTTCTTGTTCCAAATTTTTAAAAACCCCAGCCACATCCGATAAAGCACGATCCCACGCACTCAGATCAACTTGCTGAGATCCAACATGAAAAGAAACACCATGAGCTTGCAAACCTAATTGGTGTGCGCGTTTTAGCACATCAACCGCCATAGCAGGGACACAACCAAACTTGCGTGACAATGGCCACTCTGCACCTTTTCCATCGGTAAGAATGCGGCAAAAAACCCGCGCTCCAGGAGCAGCACGCGCAATTTTTTCCACTTCTTCAACACAATCAACGGCATAAAGTGAAACCCCCAATGCGTAGGCACGCGCAATATCACGCTCTTTTTTAATTGTATTCCCAAAAGAAATACGCTCACCCGTTGCCCCTGCTTTTAAAGCCATTTCAATTTCTGCAACAGAAGCCGCATCAAAAGAAGATCCTAAAGAACTTAGCAAACGCAAGATCTCAGGGGCTGGGTTTGCCTTTATTGCGTAAAAAATACGAGACTGCGGAAGCGCTTTTTCAAAATTTAAATAATTTTCACGGACAACATCAAGGTCAACAATTAAGCATGGACCCTCAGAACGATGTGTTGCAAGAAAATCGCGAATACGTTGCGTTGCCATCTGCAATTCTCCTCGAGGGAAAGCTCCCCCACTCTATGCTTGGACAGCCAAAACTTCCAAGAACCAAAAGACAAAGAACACACAACAACCATCCCTATTCTGATTACAAAAAACCAGAAATTAGCATTGCATGCAGCGAAAGAACAGCGCGAAAACCGCGTCATTCTACTTTATCTGCCTTTTTGATTGGAGTTGAGAAAACCACTTCCGCACTGAAGGCAATGAGGTGTGCCTCTATAGTAATCCCAGCATTTAAAAACTGGAAGACACCAGAAAGGCCCGCACCGTCGTTGCTTCAAGATGTCCTCATTCTTGCAATTGGCTGTAAGAATGACTGGAGCGGTTAGTTCCAGGTACCGTACCGGTTGACCTCACCATTTGAGAACCAGCGGACACCCACAGGCACGTGCGACTTTGGGCAAGGAGACCTATAAAACGAATCCTTTCTCATTTCAATCATTTTTTTAATTTTAAACATTTTTTAATTATTAAAGAGAACATGATGCTAAAAAGCAACACTCTCCGCCACCAGACAAAGCCATCCCCCCACTTTTATGAGATCACTCCCCTACACAATCCGTACAACAGAAATCACAATTTTGCTTTAAAAACGCCTCTTGTTTAGCTTTCCCATTCTATTTTTCCAACATCATCCATAGAAAACAACGCAACATATCACACTCAACACATTCATTTATAATTGATACTTTCATTATTCTAACCCTAGATCAAAAATCCAATCTTAAAATACTTTCATTTCCCCCTCTCTTACAATGCATCAACCAAAATCATGTCTTTACACATAACAAGTATAAAACAGCGTGTGGCGACAAAATAGTTGAAAAAGGAGTAAAATATCTCTTATTAAATGCAAGGAATCCCAACATTGAAATTTGGGGATATCTGGGCTGAAGCAGCAGCATCTTTAAAGATAACGATATCCTTCCCCCAACACCCCTTATCTTGCTCACTGATATCCTAAAAAAATATCCGTACTTTCAACATCCATTTCACTCTATCCTTAAAGCAAGAGATCATGCAAAATCACTGTATAATAGAGCCGATATGGTATAACTCAACTGTGTTTCACCATCTTTAAGCTTCATAAAAGAGCAAGCCGATCATCATCACGCACTGAACCAATGTGCAACAGCTCTTGACATTTAAGAAGATTCATAAGAGGCATATCTTTCTTGTATCCTTTTACTCTACAGGACTTTCCTCGCTTGTAACGTGCAAAAGACATGGATTTTAATTGATTCAATATAGAAACAGACTTGGAATGAGAAAACCCTCACAATATTCAGATCTCTTATTCAACATGAAAAAAGTAAAATTATTATAAATCAATGTCCTAGACTGTTCGTCAACGGGTTTTCTATTTTAAAATGAAAAATATTTAAAAGATACAATCTCCTATCAAATAAAGCAGAGTGAACAATCTATAATGATTATTTATCAATCAATAAATTAATGTAAAGAAAAAGACCGAATAACATCCGGTCTTATACGATATTTTTCTAAGAAGATTAAAGATGCTTCTCTCTTAAATTTAAGAGAAAAAAGCTGAAATTTAAAGCGCTACAGTAATCCTTATGTTCCTTGATGCGCATCAACTGCACGCAACTTCAACAATTGAAATTGCCTATGGCGCTCACGAAAACGCTCTCTATCCGCTTCACTACGCGTGTTATAACAAGCCTCACAAGAAACACCTTCCTCATAATGAGGCGATAATTTGCTTTCAGCATTCAAAGGAGAACGACATGCGCGACAGAGCTCGCGTCCACATTCCTCAAGACCATGCTGCACAGAAACCCTCTCATCAAAAACAAAGCATTCTCCCCACCATAAACTTTCCTCTTTTGGAATTGTTTCCAAATATTTGAGAATTCCTCCTTTTAAATGGTACACTTGGTCATACCCAAGTTCACGAACATACGCTGTTGATTTTTCACAACGAATACCGCCTGTACAAAACATAGCAATTTTCTTTTTCTTCTTCAAATCAGCTTCATGTTGACGCACCCATTCAGGAAATTCGCGAAATGTTTTAATCTGTGGATCAATCGCTCCTTGAAAACTCCCAATTGCATATTCATAATCATTACGGGTATCGATCAAAATTGTCTCTTCATCTTGAATAAGAGCATTCCACTCTTCAGGCTCCACATAAGTCCCAACAACTTTTAGCGGATCAACCCCTTCAACCCCCATTGTCACAATTTCTTTTTTCAACCGCACTTTCATGCGATGAAAAGGCATTTTTGATGCCCATGAATATTTAATCTCCGGCGTTTGAAACGCTGGCTCAGCCGTAATAAAATCAATCAACGACTCAATCGCTTCACAAGAACCAGCAACAGTTCCATTAATTCCCTCTTGTGCTAAAAGGAGGGTCCCTTTGATATCCTTTGCCCGACATAAATCCTGCAAAGGCTTTTGTAATTGACGATAATGCTTCAAATCTGCAAAGCAATAAAGTGCAGCAACTTTAAAATTCTTTTCCATGTCTTTTGCCATAACGTGCGTTTCATCCAATTTCAAGATCTATTCATTTACTCTTTAACATATTGTGCTTAATCAAACGATATAAATAATATCCTCTCGAAGAAAGAACATTATGTGCCAAAAAAGAGAAACCCTTTTATCATACCTCCAAGGACAAACCGTTATACCTATTTTGACCATCGACAATTTACAAGATGCTGTACCTTTAGCACGAGCTCTTGTCAAAGGCGGATTAAAAACAATTGAGATCACCTTGCGAACACCCCATGCTCTCAAAGCAATTCAGATAATGACACAAGAAGTTCCTGAAGCAATTGTTGGAGCCGGAACGATTCTTAACACAACACACTACGAACAAGCCGAACAAGCTGGAGCAAAATTTATCGTAAGCCCTGGATTATCCAATGAATTAATCAATTGTGCAAAAAATAGTGAAATTCCCCTTCTTCCTGGTGCAATGACCCCAAGTGAACTCATGCAAGCTTTAGACAAAGGCTATTCATATCTTAAATTTTTCCCTGCCAAAGCCGCTGGAGGTCTTGCCTTCCTCCAAGCATTAGCCTCTCCTTTTTCTGAAATCTTCTTTTGCCCTACAGGCGGTATAACACAAAAAAGTGCAACACAATGGCTCCAACTTCCTAACGTCTTCTGCGTTGGCGGCTCTTGGATAGCACCCCAACAGCTCATTGCTATAAAGGACTGGGATTCGATTAGTGCGTTAGCGCATACTGCATCAAAACTTCCCTCTCACCCTACAAAAACGCGCTCTACAACATGAAGATGCAGGAGCATTATTCGCCCCTTCAACAAGACCAAAACCTTCACACATCCTTGCGCAATCTTTTAACACCTGCCATGGAACCACAAATCATCACACAATTTTCATCAGGAGAAATTTTGAACAAGCCGGTTGCTTAAAAAAGCACCAGCCTCTACCATCACTCTACAAAAGCGCACTCTACAACATGAAGATGCGGGAGCATTATTCGCCCCTTCAACAAGACCAAAACCTTCACACATCCTTGCACAATCTTTTAACGCCTGCCATAGAACCACAAATCATCACACGATCTTCATCAGGAGAAATTTTGAACAAGCCGGTTGCTTAAAAAAGCACCAGCCCCTACCATCACTCTACAAAAGCGCGCTCTACAACATAAGTCGCAGGAGCATTATTCGCCCCTTCAACAAGACCAAAACCTTCACACATCCTTGCACAATCTTTTAACATTGCCATAGAACCACAAATCATCACGCGATCTTCATCAGGAGAAATTTTTGGTAAACCAGTCGTTTCAAAAAAAGCACCGCTCTCCATAACAGTCGTAATGCGTCCCATATGCTCGGAAGGTTCACGCGTAGTCATAGGATAAAATTTCAACTGTTGTGCATATTCCCCAATCAGTGGATCTTGTTGCAAAGAGCAAACAAGGTCTTTTGCATAAGTCAACTCATTCTTTTCACGCGTTGTTTGAATAAGAATAACTTCTGAAAATTTTTCATAAGTATCCGGATCACGAATAAGGCTTGCAAAAGGAGCAACCCCCGTACCAGTTGAAAGGAGATAAAGGCGTTTTCCAGGAATAAGAGCATCAAGAACCAGCGTTCCTGTAGGTTTTTTACGCATCAGCACTGTATCACCAATTTTAATTTTTTGCAGATGCTCAGTTAATGGCCCTCCTGGAACTTTTATCGAAAAAAACTCAAGCTGTTCATCCCAAAAGGGACTTGCAATCGAATAAGCACGATAAATCGGCTTTTTTGCATTTGGCAAACCGATCATAACAAATTCACCCGAACGAAAACGAAAACTTTCCGGACGATTCAGGCGAAATTTAAACAAACGATCTGTATAATGATAAACTTCTTGAACAGTAAGAGCGTATACATTCTCAGGAATCGGAAAATTTGAAGCAACGCTGCTGCTGTTTGACGGAACATTGGTAGCAGACGTATTCATACACTTCCCCATATCTTTATTGAACGTTAAATTTCGAATCCCTGACGTGATATAGTACGTGCATCACCATCTGCCAACAATTTTCTTAAAACAAAAGTCTTAAGATTAACACTTTTATGTCCAAATCAATCGCATGAAGAAAACGCCAATACAAATCATATTCAAAGAAAAATAAAAATTTTGAGCCTTAAACAATCACTACACTTTCTTCGCTTTTAACACACAACGCATATTTTCTATTGTTAAGAAAGCCATGCAGGTTCATCAAAACAACCTCATCCGCAACCAACAGCATAACATTGCACTCTTCAAAATGATACAATACAATAAGTTATGCTTTATTTTTTTAATATGCCTCAACAAGAGAAAACAAGTAAAAAACAAAAACCTATGTTTTACAAACTATCAGAAGGTACCATATTGCGAACAACACAAATAAAACTAAAATATCTCTTATATCCAGAGTATCATTTTACATAAAAAACGATTTTATGGTACATAATTCAGTATGGGAGATTTATGATTTTGACCGTCGCAAACAGTATCTTTTCCTTGTATCCTAAGAAACCTTTGTAACATAACCAAAGAAAAAGCCGTACGCACAAACACAGATAAGATTTAAAAATGAATAAATCCGCTAATGATGAAATAAATCCACACCTCTATGCCGCTGTCGCAACCATTGATGTCAGTGCCATTGTTGCCAATTATATCACTTTAGCCAAACGTGTAGCGCCAACACAATGTTCAGCAGTTGTCAAAGCAAATGCCTATGGGCTAGGCGCTCACAAAATTGCTCCTGCCCTTTATCAAGCGGGTTGTCGTACTTTTTTTGTTGCTCAAATCAGAGAAGCATTGCACTTAAAAAGCATTTTACCACCAGATGTCACGATTGCTCTTCTAAATGGACTTCCACACTTAGCAGAAGAATTTGTCGCACAGTCTGGTATTGTTCCTGTCCTAAACTCTTGGAATGCCATTGAAATTTGGCAAAAGATTTGTCAAAAAAAGGATAAAAAATTTCCAGCAATTGTTCAAATCGATACCCATATGAACCGATTAGGACTTGATCAAAAAGAATTACAAAAACTCATCAAACGCCCTACAATTTTTGAAACCGCAGACATAAAATATATTCTCAGTCACCTTTCTAACGGAGAAGATGATACCCAGCCATCGAATTATACCCAATTGACTGCTTTCAAAACTGCCCTTGCACAACTCCCCCCTTGTAAAGTTTCCTTTGCAAATTCTGGAGGTATTTTTTTAGGCTCAGATTTTTATTTTGATCTTGTTCGCCCCGGTATTGCACTTTACGGGATCGACCCTTCAGGAAAACACCCGTCCCTTCTAAAACCTGTTTTAAAACTTGAAGCCCAAGTCATTCAAAATCGCATTGTTGGTGCAGGAAAACCTGTTGGTTATGGAGAAAGCTTTATAACCAACAGACCAAGCACTCTTGCAACCATTTCTATTGGCTATGCAGATGGTTGGCTTCGTGCTCTTTCAAATAAAGGAGCTGTTTATTTCAATGGGTACAAACTTCCCATGGTTGGACGCGTTTCTATGGATTCCATTATTGTAGATACAACCGATCTTGATCAAAAGCCTCAAACAGGTGACTGGGTAGAACTCATTGGTCCCCATCAAACACTTGAAAAAATATCTCTAGATGCCAACACCCTTCCCAATGAAATTTTAACATCCCTTGGATCACGCTATAAATACATTTACACCTAAAGGCTCTTTAAACAAATAAACCGCTACAAATCATCACTTTAGAAAATCAGAGAGCTTTTACGAAAGTTTTTACAACAATCAATCATATACCATGTTCATGGGACACTGCCCATTTACAGAAGTCTCAAAATAGACAAGTTAATAAGCTGTCTTATGAAGGGTTGACGAGATGCAATAACAAAATTTCGCACACCTTTATCATCAGAAGCACTAAAAGTGAATTTATTCAACCAGTCATAGTCTTCTTAGTGAGAATAGCATGTCACACCCCATGTAATAAACTGTAACCCCTCTCCCCATAGATTTAGCTCTCGTTTATGTGGAGATTGGCTGGCTTAGAAATAACTGATGCGCTGAGTCAACTCAAACCATGTCATACGATAGAAAAAAGGAGAGTATACCTATCGCTTACAAAGCACAGCTTTTTTGTCAACTTTTTCGATTTTGCTCATGTTGTAAAAACAAGGAAAAATTCTATAAAGCAGACAAATAACGCCATAGAAGCATAGCTCAATAAGCACAAAGCCCACACATTTCGTGTGGGCTTTTTTTATGCAAATAAACAAATTAAATACATATTTTTATTTAATAAGTATTTCCCAAGGGTGGACACGAACAAATAAGCATTCTGTCTCCCGCAACATTATCAATCCGCGATACAGGAGGCCAATATTTATTGGCTGGATCAAGGGAACTATTGGGAAAAGCAGCTTCTTGTCGCGAATAGGGTCGCGCCCAAGCATCATCTAAAGTATCTGCAACTGTATGCGGTGCATTCACCAATGGATTATTGTCTTTTGGCCAAACCCCATTCCCAACTTTTTTTGCTTCTTCAGCAATGGAGAGTAATGCATCACAAAAACGATCAATTTCTGCTTTTGGTTCTGATTCCGTTGGCTCAATCATCAAAGTTCCCGGAACAGGAAACGACATCGTGGGCGCGTGGAATCCATAATCAATGAGACGTTTTGCAATATCATCAACACTTACCCCATACTGATCTTTTAACAGGCGTGTATCCACAATACATTCATGAGCAACACGTCCATGTTTGCCCCGATAAAGAATGGAATAAGCCGGTGAAAGACGTGCAGCAATATAATTAGCATTTAAAATAGCTATTTGTGTTGCATATTTTAAGCCATCAGCGCCCATCATTCGAATATACATCCATGTAATGGCAAGAATAGATGCACTGCCATAAGGCGCTGCTGAAATTGCATGCGTTGTACCATCTTGTTCATGCCCTGGTAAAAATGGTTTGAGATGCGCTGCGACCCCAATTGGTCCCATCCCAGGTCCCCCCCCTCCATGGGGAATAGCAAATGTTTTATGTAGATTCATATGACAAACATCAGCCCCAATATCTGCAGGACGCGCAAGCCCTACAAGGGCATTGAGATTAGCGCCATCAAAATAAACTTGTCCGCCATTTTCATGAATAATAGAACAAATTTCTTTAATGCTTTCCTCATAAACACCATGGGTTGAAGGATAAGTAATCATGAGAGCAGCCAATTTGTCCTTATGCAATTGCGCTTTCATTTTGAGATCATCGACATCAACATCGCCATCACTTAAACATTTTACCACCACAACTTCCATGCCCGCCATATGTGCCGAAGCTGGGTTTGTACCATGTGCAGAAGCAGGAATAAGGCAAATAGTCCGTTGCTGTTCTCCCCGTGATTGATAATAGCGTCGGATCGCCAAAAGCCCCGCATATTCACCTTGAGCACCAGAATTTGGCTGAAAAGACACTTGCGCAAATCCTGTAATTTCACACAACCAGGCATTTAACTGATTGATCATCTCCAAATAACCCGCCGCATCCTCTTGTGAAACAAAAGGGTGTATATTGGCCATGCTTGCCCAACTTACAGGCATCAATTCAGCCGCTGCATTCAGCTTCATTGTACAAGAACCAAGAGGGATCATCGCCCGATCCAGCGCCAAATCCTTATCGGCTAAACGACGCAAAAAGCGCATCATATCTGTCTCTGAATGAACTGCATGAAAAAAGGGTTGAGAAAGAAAAGCAGCATCCCGCCTTTGACCAAAGAGTCTTGGAGACGCCTGATCAACGAGTTTTGCACCTAAAAGCTGTGCTAGAGCAGCAGCATCTTCTTCTGTCGACAATTCATCAAAATTGATTGCAATGGTATCATCATCGAGAACACGAACAAGACGCCCACTCATCTTGGCTTGATGCGCAATTTCACGCGCTTTTCCCTTCACAACAATGCTAACACAATCAAAAAAAGCTTCACCTTCACAAGAAACGCCAGAAGCCTCTAAACCAGCAACGAAACGACATGTTAAATGATGAATCCGCTGTGCAATTTCTTGTAAGCCTTTTGGCCCATGCCAAACAGCATAAGCGGTTGCCATATTAGCCAACAAAGCCTGAGCTGTACAAATATTTGATGTCGCTTTATCGCGCCGAATATGTTGTTCACGTGTTTGCAAAGCTAAACGAAAACCAACACGCCCTTCTGTATCGACGGATTGCCCCACTATACGCCCTGGAATAAGGCGTGTGAGCGCATCACTCACCGCAAGGTAACCAGCATGGGGACCACCAAATCCCATCGGAACACCATAACGCTGCATCGAACCGACAACAATATCAGCGCCCCATTTTGCCGGTGCTTCCATAAGCGTAAGCGCTAAAGGATCAGCCACAACAATAACCAGCGCTCCTTTTTCCTTTGCCTCTTTTATGACCTCACTATAATCATGAAAAGAACCTTTTGTATCGGGCCAAGAGAGAACAATTGCCGCTGTATCAGAACAAATTTCCTTCTCAAAGCTGATCCGAATGCCTTGCGTTTCAGCACGCGTTTGCACAACACTCAAAGTCTGAGGATGTAAAAGGCTCTGAAGAGAAATTTTTGTTTTTTTCTCCCGCGCAAAACGAACAGCAAGAGCATTGGCTTCCGCTAAAGCCGTTGCTTCATCAAGAAGAGAAGCAGCAGCAACAGGCAGACCTGTCAGTTCACTAATCAATGTCTGAAAATAAAACAGAAGCTCTAAACGACCTTGGCTAATTTCTGCTTGATACGGCGTATAAGCGGTATACCAAGCTGGATTTTCAAACAGATTTCGTAAAATAACCGGAGGCACAAATGTGCCGTGATATCCTTGCCCAATAAAACTTTTATGCACACAATTACGCGCCATCATTTTGGAGAGTTCTTCCAAGGCTTGGCTCTCACTGGCAGCCTTGGGAAGGTTCAGTGAACGTCCCAAATGGATAGAATTGGGAACCGCTTGAGAAATGAGTGTGTCAACACTATCGAGCTCTAAAACATCAAGCATTTTTTGTGTTTCATCAGGACGCAGCCCAATATGTCGAGAAGAAAAAGAACGCTCGATCATGACACTCATCCAATCAAAGCTTTATAAGCATCTTCATCCAACAACCCTTCCAGTTGTGTTTCATCCTGCACTGTCATTTTCCATAACCAGCCTTCTGTTTCAGCCTTTTGATTGACCAGTTCAGGATTATCAGCCAGTGCTTCATTAATTTCGACCACTTCACCATCAAGAGGAGAATAAACATCTGAAGCTGCTTTAACGGATTCCACAACAGCCGCCGCCTCACCTTTAGAAAGTTTTGTCCCACTTTGTGGTAAATCAACAAAAACCAAATCGCCTAATTGTTCTTGCGCATAATGTGTAACCCCAACAGTCACCATTTGTCCTTCAACGCTAAGCCATTCGTGGTCTTGTGTGAAATAAGTTTTAGACATAAAAAATCATCCTTTAAAATAACGTTGTTCAACAAAGGGAAGAGAATGCACTGAAAGTGCAATCTTTTTGCCTCGCAATTCTGTAAAGACTTCTGTTCCTTCACCTTTACACGCAACAGGAACATACCCCATCGCGACAGGACCATCAAAAGAAGGACCAAAACCACCGGATGTTACCACACCAATCTCATTGCCCTGTTCATCGAGAAGCACCGCACCGGCACGAATAGGTTGGCGTGTTTGCGGTTTTAATCCAACACGACAACGATCAGGTCCTTTTTGCAGCGCTTCAAGAAAAGCCTTTGCACCGTAAAATTGTGCTTTTTCTCGGACACTCTTAGGAACAGCCCATGTGAGAGTTGCATCAATAGGCGTCGTCTCAGGGGTAATATCATTTCCATGCAAACACAACCCTGCTTCCAAGCGCAAACTATCGCGTGCAGCAAGTCCAATCCACTCAACACGCGAATCACTCAGCAATTTTTCAGCCAACATATGCGCATGCCCTATGGGCAAAGCAATTTCAAAACCATCTTCTCCCGTATAACCAGAACGCGTTATAAACCAATCTTGTTGTGGTTCGAATCCCTGCATAAAGAATAATTCATTCCCTGGTAAATCGGCATCAGCCAGAACAGCTGCGGCTTGAGGACCTTGAAGAGCAAGCAACACCCTTTCAAGAGCAATCACTTGACATTCAAAATCAACGGCACGCTTTTCTAATTCTTCAAAATCAGCCTGTGCATTCCCCGCATTGGCAACCAACATAAAACGGTTCTCTTCCAAACGAGTAATGATCAGATCATCAAGAATACCAGCCTGCTCATTTAGCAAATAATTATACCGCGAGTGCCCAATCTTTAAAGCTGCTGCATCAATAGGAAAAGCATAGGATAAAAATTCTACGGCTTGTGCCCCTTCAACGGCAATCAATTTCATATGAGAAATATCAAAAAGTCCTGCATGTGCACGCGTATGAAGATGCTCTTTCAAAACGCCAAGAGGATAAGTTAAAGGCATATTCCACCCAGCAAAAGCACCAAATTTTGCTCCTGCTTTTTCATGCAGATCATATAAAGGAAGTGTTTTTAAAAAAGATGTTTCTTGTTGTGTGCCCATAATAACTCCAAAGCTGCGCTAACGCCCACACAATATGGTCGTCTCTGCACCCCTCTGTCATCAACCTGAGAGACTCGCGAAAAGACTTTCGCTTACACCTTCGGCGCGGGCTCTCCCGACTTTCCAGATCTGCCTTCCTCCTTTTACGGTCCTTAAAGCCTGAGAGATTATGGGCTATTTCCCCTTCGGCGGCAATGCGAAAACTTGCAATCTGCACTCTCCCGCAAAAGAATGAAAGAAACGATAACGCTCTTTCCAGCATGTGCTAACCTATAACCTATCTTTATCGCACTGTCATTAGTAAAGTGATAAACATACTCTCATTTTAAAACTTGCATATTTTAAAACTTGCATAAGCTACTTCAAAAGATTTATAATAGTCTCCTTTTGAAGCTTACAAAAATTGTAAGGAACACATTTTAGGAAATTTAAGACAAAAATACCCCTTGAAAATCATGCAAAAGGTCACACACTAAAAAGATCGCAAAGAAATATTCTTTCTTGTGCAATTCAACCTTAAGAGTAAGGTTTCGTATTCTTTTAAAAATAAGGATTTCAAGTATTTATAAGGTTGATTTTAATGCACAAGAAGTAGATTTTCTGCTTTTTCAATAGTGTCATCACGTGCAACGATAGACAGGCTAAAATTACCGAATAAAGGTCACAATATACTCATGAAAGCTGGTAATATCTCCTACAATTGCGAAAATGATCTTCCAAAGCAAATTGCTCTTTTTCCTTTAGAAGGTGCACTTTTACTGCCCGGTGGTTTTTTATCCCTCAACATTTTTGAACCAGAATCGCTTGAAATGATTGAAAATGTTATGGTATCCGATCGTCTCTTGGGCATTATTCAACCCCTTTCATCGGATACGAACCGCTTTTCTACACAACTTTATAAAACAGGTTGTATAGGACGTATTACAAACTACAGTGAAACCGGTAATGGACAACTGTTCATTATCTTACAAGGTGTTTGCCGTTTCACCTTAGAACAAGAATTGACAAATACGAAGTCCTATCGAACAGCTCTTATCCAATCAAACATAAAAGACTTACAAGAACTCGATATCGAAGAAAGCATTCATCGAGAAAGCTTACTTGACGTTGTTGAGAAATATCTGACCATCCATGAAATGGAATACAATTGGAGCAGTATCATAGAAGCCCCAACACCGATATTGGTAAATGCTTTTTCAGCGCTTATCCCCTTTACACCGGCAGAAAAACAAGCTCTCCTTGAAGCCCCCGATATCAAAAGTCGTGCTCAAACGCTTCTCGCATTAACAGAACGCTCCCTCATGAAACAAACAGGAACAGATTATCGTTTAAACTAATAAACGTAAAAACATGAAAAAAATGACCACAGATCCTAAAATGCTCGAATTGCTTGTCTGCCCAATGACGAAAGGCACGCTTTCTTTCAACCGAAAAACACAAGAGCTTATTTCTCTCAAAGCCAAACTTGCCTATCCTATTCGTGATGGAGTTCCCATTATGCTTGCTTCAGAAGCGCGTCCTTTGCAAAACAATGAAAAAACAACTCATAAAAAATAAACACTCTTTAGGCAATTTTCTTTCAAAGACCCACTGTTATCAAGCTTCTATCAAGATGATATTTTAGTGTCTTGAGAAAAAGAGTTTTACAATCCGACTTTACAACTTTTCAAAGTCTCTCAAACGATATTTTTATCTATCGTGGATGCCCTGATGACATCAAAACTTGAAAAAACCAACAAGGAAAATGGGCTGTAATTTCAATTGACGATTGAAAGCTATTGCCTTAAGTCTAGTCGGTATACACGGCGGTCAGGGGGGGCAAATTCAAACATTAAATCCTACTTTGCAAATATACTTCCGGGACTCTTGTCATGTCCAAGTGCATTTTACGCACTAAAAGCAAGAGGCTGTTTTGAGTCAGCACTTCCAGATCCCGGAAGTCTCCAATCCTGAAAGTTGAATGCCGAGGGTGCTTGCACCTGAAAGGCATGAGTATAAGCCCAATATCCAGATTTTAATGACATTTCTATAGGCTAAATCCATCGGCTAAAAAATGCACTTTATTTGCTTGGAACAAGCAATTTGAATTTCAATTGACGATTGAAAGCTATTGCCTTAAGGTCTGGTCGGTATACACGGCGGTCAGGGGGGCAAATTCAAACATTAAATCCTATTTTGCAAATATACTTCCGGGACTCTTGTCATGTCCAAGTGCATTTTACGCACTAAAAGCAAGAGGCTGATTCGATGTCAGCACTTCCAGATCCCGGAAGTCTCCAATCCTGAAAGTTGAATGCCGAGGGTGCTTGCACCTGAAAGGCATGAGTATAAGCCCAATATCCAGATTTTAATGACATTTCTATAGGCTAATCTATAAGCTAAAAAATGCACTTTGACTTGCTTGAAATAAGCAATTTGAATTTCAATTGACGACTGAAAGCAATTGCCTTATGAAGGGAGATTGTGTTTTTGGTCGTATACGCGACGATCAAATAGGGCCTGGAAGCCCGAAAACCGAGTATAAAATTAACCCGCTTGGCGGGTGTCCCGGAATTTCCGGGGGCTCTTGTTATGTCCAAGTGCATCTTACGCACTAAAAGCAAGAGGCTGACTCGGTTTCAGCACTTCCAGACCCCGGATACCAATGCGAGGGCGCTCGCAACCGGAGGGGAAACAAAGTGCAAGCTAAAAATTCACATTCTTACGACATTTCTTTAGGCCAAAAAATTCGCTTCAGAAGAAATATGATGGGGTTTTCTCAAAAACAATTAGGAAGTCATTTGGGCGTAACGTTTCAACAAATCCAAAAATATGAAAAAGGTTTAAATCGTGTGAGCGCAGCACGTTTACAGGAAATTGCTGATGTACTGGGTGTTCCCGTTTCCTTCTTTTACGCTGATTGCACAAAAAAAGAAGAGACTTCCTCGCATTGTGATGACAGAATATCCAGTAAAGCAGAATATTTACTTTTGAAAAATTTCAGAGAGCTGACCCGCAAAAAACAAAGAGCAATTTTGCAGTTGATTTCTGATGAAAAAAACAGCCCCTTATTTTTATGAATTTACTGAAAAGCCCTCAACTGTTCTGAAGCACATTGAAAAACATTTTAACTGTCTCCGCCCCAAAAGACGAAGATTTTTATCCAGTCTGGAAACAGTCTGAATAGAAATTTTTGTCTTTAGAGAGAGGGAAGAAATCAAATAATTGAACACTTAACAGATAAAAGACAAAAAAATCTCCCAAGGCGATGCGCCATACCATCTTTTAAAAATTCAAAAGTGTAAAGAGAAACAATTGACAGAAGAGAAAAAATTCACTTAAGTGCTCTCGCAAAGAGATGAAGAATTCGCATAAAATATTCAATTTTTTTCACTTCTGAAAGATTAAAAAAGACAATATTATTTGCAATACAATACTTTATTGTGCTGACAATTCTGATTGCTGTGCACAACATGGGATTTGTTGAAGATATAATTTAATGATGTTCCTTGACCAACTCATTCTCTCCTGAGTATAGCGCGGGGAATAAACGTGGAGAGACACGAAGGAGTATAGAACAATGAGTTTTAAAGTTGCCATTGTCGGCGCAACAGGAAATGTCGGTCGTGAAATGCTTACAATTTTAGAAGAGCGTGGTTTTCCTGCGCATGAAATTGTTCCTCTGGCATCACGACGCTCATTAGGACAAGAAGTTTCTTATGGAGACAAAACGTTAAAAGTAAAAGCTCTGGATACGTATGATTTTTCTGACACAGATTTGTGTCTTATGTCTGCGGGAGGCAGCATTTCCAAAGAATATGCTCCTAAAATCGCGGCAACAGGCTGTGTCGTTATCGACAACTCCTCTACATGGCGCTATGATGCCAATGTTCCGTTGATTGTCCCTGAAGTCAATGCTGAAGCTATAAGTGCCTTTTCTAAGCGTAATATTATTGCCAATCCCAATTGTTCAACAATTCAATTGGTCTTAGCTTTAAAACCTCTCCATGATGCTGCTATCATTAAACGGGTTGTTGTCTCTACATATCAATCCGTCTCTGGAGCTGGTAAAGAAGGAATGGACGAACTTTTCGAACAATCACGCGCTGTGTTTGTTGCAGATCCCATTACATCAAAAAAATTCACTAAACGCATTGCCTTTAATGTCATTCCCCATATCGATGTTTTCATGGAAGATGGTTATACAAAAGAAGAATGGAAAATGACGGCTGAAACGAAGAAAATTCTTGATCCGAAAATTAAACTCACAGCCACGGCTGTTCGGGTTCCTGTCTTTATCGGGCATGCAGAAGCCGTCCATGTTGAATTTGAAAAACCACTCAGCGTATCTGAAGCACAAGCGCTCTTCCGCGATGCCCCTGGTTGTCAACTTATCGATAAACACGAAGATGGTGGCTATACCACGCCTTATGAATGTACAGGAGAAGATGACACCTTTATTAGCCGTGTTCGTGAAGATATCACCGTTGAAAATGGTTTGGCTTTCTGGGTTGTCGCCGATAATTTAAGAAAAGGCGCCGCATTAAATGCCGTTCAAATTGCTGAATTGCTCATTTCTCGTAATTTGATAAAGCCTAAGTCTGCCAATTAACGCCCTATCTAAAAGGACGAAGAATCCTAGCCGGTCTGTCAAAAGTCCGGCTTCTCTTCAAAAAAAATCTTCCCCCTACTGTGGATTTATATCATCACCCTAAAGGACAACCATTCAGGGCTTTAATAAATTCTACTCTTAAATATCCTTGAAACCCTCACCGCCTTAAAAAACGAAGATCTCTACCTGCATTGCTCTTGTACACAATCGCACTTTTTACCCAGTTTATACCGATCACCATCCTCATGCCGCCTTACGACACAATAGGATAAGGACAACAAGCTTCTCACCATTCTCTTAAAAAAATCCAGCTTTAATAAATTCCATCAAACATTATCCTGAAGGACAGTATCTCGAGGCGTTGATAAATTTCACCCTAAATATTCTTAACTCTCGCCACCTTAAGTTATCTCTCACCACCTTGATGCTATTTTATGGGATAATAGGATCAGCAGCATAAAGCATTTTTTGCTTCATACTGCCATCCTTTCTGTCATTCCCGTTATGAGGTTGATTTTTTATCCTTATCGAGCAGGATAGGTCACAACACGGTAACGTGTTTCATTGCGTTCAAAATTTTTGTCATTAACCTTATCCGGAAAGAAGGGATTATAAGCATTGACGTGTTTTACAGAAACTTCTTGTGCCTTTGGCGAAGGATTAAAAATTGTCCGTTCATCTCTTTTTTTGACTCCTGTGGAATCAATAATCACATCTGTTCTGTACAGTTTTTGCATGTTTTTTGGTGTTTTTTGCACCGCTGGAAGAGCTTTTAAATCAGAAACAATCTGTTTTACTTTTTCTTTTTTTACTTTTGGGGATTTTATCATGGAATTTGATTTTACCGGCACCTTTTTAAAAGCAATGGTAGGAACATTAGCAACATTGACATAACGTGCAGATGCCCAACCAACTTTTCCATGATACCCAAGAGAACACCAAGTTTTATTGGATAGACAGCCATAAATTTGCACTTTTGCACCCACTGGAACCGTTGTGATCACTTTATAAGCTGTCGCAGGACCTGTGCGTAACGATACCTGACCTGATGCAACACGAGCAACCGTTCCAGCAATAGTCCCAGCTTGCGCGTGAGAAGCAGCCACAGCCACCCCTGATGCTCCCAAAGCCGATAACATCATTGTCACTGATAAAAAATTCTTTCTTAACATTATTCTTCTTCCTCTCTAATCTGTGAAGAGCAAAATATTCGCCTTTGCAAAAATTTGCCGCATTTACATCCAGTAATCATCACTCTTTGTTTTTCCCCAAACGTCCCCAGCCCCATTGCAACCAGATCTCTCTTTGTCCCCTCCACCCCTCTCCACAAACACAGTCTTTTGATTTTGATTGCGCAGTATGTCCCTCATAAATTGACCGCTAAAACATCATCTGATTGCGTGGCTCTTTAGCCAATCGTCTCTTAAAGAAGTTTTTAAAGCGACATTGGTTCCCTCAACAAATCATTACAATAGATGAATTGATTGCCTAAATTTCAGAGAATTGCTATGAACCAATGATGATGTTTCCCCAAACTGCGGAACATAAAGAAAAAAGAATATTCTTTTTTAAAATAAAAGTGATTGAATATTCTCTAAAGCTTGTATAACCTTAAATTTCCTTAAAAGAATATAGAGTATATTGAAGCTTTCCTCGAAAAATTTCTTGGAAAAGAAAGTTAAAAGCACATGACATTAAAATTTTTTTCTCGCAGTCAGATTATAGGATTATTCCTCTCTCTCTTTACCCTTTTTTTGTCTACTGCTTTTTCCATGGCCGCAGACAAATCAAAAATCAAACTTGGTGTCATGGAAGGACACGAAGCCACTGTTTGGCAAGTCGCTGCAGAGCAAGCTAAAAAAGCTGGTTTAGAAATTGAGCTGGTTTATTTTTCTGATTACACTTTGCCCAACGATGCTGTTAATGCGGGAGAGATTGATGCCAATGCTTTTCAGCACACGCCTTATCTTAAAAACCAAATGGAACAGCGCGGTTATAAACTTTCAGTTGTAGGGTACACATTTATTGCCCCAATCGGTGTCTATTCCCACAAAATTAAAGATTTAAAGGACCTGCGTGATGGTGCACATGTTGGCATTCCTAATGATCCATCCAACGGTGGAAGAGCCCTTCTCCTTCTCAATTCTTTAGGTCTTATTCAATTAAAAGACCCTCATGATATTCTTGCCTCTCCACTGGATATTATTGAAAATCCTAAAAACGTGCAAATTCGTGAACTTGATGCCGGCATGTTAGGGCGAGCTATTGATGATTTTGATATTGCCGTTATCAATACAAATTGGGCTTTGGTTTCTGGACTAGACTTGCAAAAAGATGTTGTCGCATGGGAAAACGCAGAAAATAATCCCTATACCAATATCATTGTTGTGCGGACCAGCGACAAAGATGAACCATGGGTCAAAAAATTAGTTTCTGCCTACAATAGCGAGCCTGTTCGTGCAAAAATCAAAGAAATCTTTGGTCCAGCAGCACAAACATCTTGGTAATTATACCCCATATTCTCGTCGTTTTGCTGAACATTCTGGTAATTTTAAATGGAAAAAAACGCCCTCATTTCCTTAAAAAATGTCAGCCGTTGTTTTAACAAAACGGCGGGCAATCCAGCGGTTGATAATTTATCTCTTGATATCCATACCGGTGAAATCCTTGGTATTATTGGTCGTAGTGGAGCAGGAAAATCAACACTTATTCGCTGTTTAAACGGATTAGAAAAAATTGATACCGGCTCTCTTTTTTTTGAAGGCGTCAATATTTCCAATCTATCAGAGACAGAATGGGCGCCTTATCGTCAACGGATTGGAATGATTTTTCAACATTTCAATCTTCTCTCATCGCAAAAGGTGATTGATAACATTGCATTACCGCTCAAATTAAGTGGTGTAAACAAAAAACAGCGCAACAAACGTGCCCTTGAGCTTATTGAATTAGTCGGATTATGGGGGAAAGAATATTGTTATCCAGCAGAATTGTCTGGAGGGCAAAAACAACGCGTTGGCATTGCCCGAGCGCTCGCTGCTAATCCTAAAATATTGTTATCAGATGAAGCAACCTCTGCTCTTGATCCTGAAACAACACAATCTATTCTTGAACTTCTTGCCGATATTAACAACCGCCTCAATCTCACAATTGTGCTTATTACCCACGAAATGGAAGTGGTACGCACAATTGCGCATCGCGTTGTTGTTCTCAATCAAGGGCGCATTGTGGAAGAAGGACGTGTAAAAGATATTTTTACATCCCCACAAGAAGAAACAACCATTGCCATGCTTAAACTTGTTACGCCACAACTTCCTGAAAAATATGCAAAAAATCTTAAACCTATCGGCCAAGAAGCTGTTATTGAAATAAATATTGCCGGTGAAATTGCCCAACAGCCTTTTCTCCATCTTCTGGAAGATGAAAGCGGTTTAAGAGCACGTATTCTCCACGGAGGCATTGATACAGTCCAAGGGGAAACCATCGGGCGTCTCTTCTTATGCCTTCCTGCTCAAGATCAAGAAGCTTTTAAAAAAGCCGTTCAATGGTTAACCGAAAAGGGACGATATTGCGAGGTGTTAGGTTATGTTTAATGTTCTATCTCATGAACTTCCCAATGCCTTTTTTGACACAATCTTGATGACGATAAGTGCTTCTTTTATGGCGCTTATTATAGGGCTTCCCCTTGGTCTGCTTCTTCACACGACAGCACGTGGGGGAATCTTTGCTTCATCTCTTATCAACCGCCCTTTAAGCATCATCGTCGACAGTATTCGTGCCATTCCTTTTATTATTCTTGCATTTTATCTTCTTCCCGTTACCCGTATCGTGGTAGGAAGAGGGGTGGGAATGTCTTCTGTTATTTTTGTTCTCACCATTTCAGCTATTCCTTTTTATGCACGCATGGCCGAACTTTCTTTTAAAACCGTTGAAAACGGTCTCATTGAAGCGATCCGCTCTATGGGAGCAAGCCGTCTTCAAATCATCAGATATGTTCTCATTCCTGAAGCTCTCCCTAGCCTGATTACAGGTTTTACAGTCATGGTCATTTCTCTCATAGGCGCCACCTCACTTGCCGGATATCTTGGTGGAGGCGGTTTAGGAGACATGGCAATTCGCTATGGCTATCAACGCTATAATACCTTCATCATGACCATTGTCATCCTTCTTTTGATCATGCTCAATATCATAACCCAATGGACTTCTGATAAAATCGTACAAAAACTTGATAAAACGAAGCATTAAAAGACTGCAGATTTCACACACCAGCGTTATCATCCTCTTTGCCACTTCCAAAGTGAAACCATCTCTCCCGTATACCCATTGGTGATCGAAAGCATTCATTTAAAAAAAACAAGCATTTTTTCTCTTATCTTAAACAGTTTTATCTCAGCCTCCAATGTGCACCCCAACAAATAGTTTGATAGTTTCAATATAAAAGGAAATTAAATGAGAGCTCTTACAACATTCAAAGCTCTCTCTCACCGTAAAAATGATAAATGACCATGTTAAATCACTCTATTGATCACAATCCAATCATAATACCCCATCAAAACAGTCGAGCAGAAAGAACAATCTGCGATGACGAGGAAAGCTATAAAACCTCCACCATAATTACGCCTGATCACTCTCAATGTATGAGTATTGTCTTTCAAAGTATTTGATAAAAAACAGGAACATCTCGCCAATCCATTGCTAATCTATTCATGGTTTTATGACATTCTTTTCTTAAACAAGGTTTGTGCTTTAACAGCGACCTGTCAATCAACATCTAGATCGAATGCGGCAGCATATTTGATACACAGACTGAGTGGGATAAAAGTTCTAAACACTGTTCCTACTGTTATACCAAAGTGCAAGCGAGAGAGCATATTTCGTATCTGTCAAGCGTAATTTCTAAAACCAACTCATTTGAAAAGAATATTAAGATGTAAAAGTACCAACCAATTT
Source organism: Bartonella mastomydis (assembly GCF_900185775.1). Classification (NCBI taxonomy): domain Bacteria; kingdom Pseudomonadati; phylum Pseudomonadota; class Alphaproteobacteria; order Hyphomicrobiales; family Bartonellaceae; genus Bartonella; species Bartonella mastomydis. The sequence goes on along the minus strand of NZ_LT883136.1, from coordinate 124,562 downwards.
CCCTCTTTACCATCATTCTTGAGTTCAGCATTAAGGCTTTCAAAAATGCCTCACGCAATATTCTTTAAATAATGGAGATTGCGCATTATCTCATACTTTTATCTATCGCGTTTTTAATGAATCACAACCTGCTCGTAAAACAGAATGCCCCAAGCTTGGCTCACATCTTCATACGCTTTTAAAAATACATCAAGGTTCTCACGTCCATTTTCCATTTTGCAACAGCAGCCGTAAATAGTATAATAGCCAATCCATTGCCCCCATCTTGACGCTTCATAAAAGAGCAAACCGCTAGCCTCAGACACTTTGCCAGCATCCAATGTTGTCCCCCACTACCCTTAATACTTGAGACGGTTCAAAGGTATAGCTTGTCTGTACAGTTTCAGTCCACATAGATGCCCCCGCTTTTAAACGTGCAAATGAGTGGTTTTAATTGTTTCAACATGGAATGCGCTTAAAATAAGAAAATCTTACGACATTCTGGAGCGCATTCAGGATGAATGACACGAGATTATCCTGATAAATCAATATATTCTCAATTTTATCATCGATAAAAAATTCGAACAAAATTGTATGAAAATTCTTATCAAATAAAGCACTTAAATCATCTTAAACATTGGAAAATTTTTCTCCCATCACAGCAACAATAAGCCATTGAGCCGTAAGGGCTGGTTTTTTTAACTGTTCCACTTCCACCGTAACCCCATAATGGAAGACCACGCGCCCAGAAGGACGAATTTCTGCATCATCGAGCACAAAACGCGCCCGCACCCGTGTTCCTGTCTTCACAGGACTCATGAATCGTACTTTATCAAAACCATAATTAATCCCCATTGTAGCCCCTTCTAACTCTGGAAGAGCTTCATAAGCAAGCGCAGACAAAAGCGATAATGTTAAAAACCCATGAGCAATCGTTCCCCCAAAAGGTGTCTTTTTAGCCTTTTCCTCATCAACGTGTATCCATTGATGATCATCTGTAGCGCATGCAAATTGATTAATCATATCCTGTGTAACAAGACGCCACTGTGATAATCCCATTTCTTTTCCAATAAAAGTAGTGACATCTTGTACTGTGATTTTTTGCTGCATAACGCTATTCCTATTTTATTTGATAAACGCACCCCTCCCCCTCTTGCTTTTATAAAACCCATTGATTAGAGCATCAAGAATAAAAGATTAATTGTCTTAAAAACAAATACACCTTATGAATGAGAAATTCTTTTTAGTAGAATAGTTTTCAAATGGGAAAAAAGAATGGCAAGCAATGTAACCCTAACAGGTTTAGCGCATGATTTAAAGCAACGTGCAGAAAACCATCCCCCCATCCGTATTGGACTGATTGGTTGTGGAGAGATGGGCACAGATTTATTATCAAGTATTGCGCAAATGGAGGGAATAACCGTTGCTGCTGTAGCCACGAGGACACCATCACGAATTTTTGATGCTGCAACACTTGCCTATGGCGAAGAGGGACATGTCTGTGAAGTTGAAAATGCTCATGCCCTCACACAAAGCATTGAAAAAGGTTTGATTGCGGCAACAGATGATATTGACCTTGTTTTGCGCCATGAACAAATTGATATTATTGTTGATGCAACAGGCTATCCTGAAGCGGGAGCAGAAATTGGCTTTAAAGCGCTTGAAAACAACAAACATCTTGTCATGATGAATGTTGAAGCCGATGTTACAATTGGTGCGTATCTAAAACATGAAGCAGAAAAACAAGGACTTATTTATACCCTTGGTGCTGGTGATGAACCGACTTCCTGCATGGAACTCATCGAGTTTGTTTCAGCTCTTGGGCATAAAATTGTTGCAGCGGGAAAAGGAAAAAATAATCCTCTGCTCTTTGATGCCACACCTGATGTTTACGAAGAAGAAGCATTACGGCGTAATATGAATGTACGCATGTTGGTTGAATTTATTGATGGTTCCAAAACGATGGTTGAAATGGCAGCCATTGCCAATGCCACTGGACTTCTCCCTGATTGCCCAGGAATGCATGGCCCCCAAGCGGCACTGCAAGATTTAAACAAAGTCCTTATTCCAAAACAAGATGGCGGTATTTTGCAGCAATATGGTGTGGTGGATTATTCAATAGGTCAAGGTGTTTCTCCAGGTGTCTTTGTCATTGCAGAAATAGCACACCCACGTTTACGCGAACGTATGGAAGATTTAAAAATCGGTCAAGGACCTTACTTCACCTTTCATCGCCCCTATCATCTCACAGCAATGGAAGTTCCCCTCACCTGTGCACGCGTGATGCTTTATGGTAAAAAAGATATGGTTCCTCTTAGCCATCCCGTAGTAGAAGTCTGTGCTGTTGCTAAAAAAGATTTATATCCAGGCGATCAGTTAGATTTTATCGGTCTTTATACGTATCGCGCTTGGATCATGAATATTGCCGAAGCACGCGCCCACCAAGCCATTCCTTGTGGTCTTTTAGAAAAAGCAACAGTCACAGCTGCCATTAAAAAAAATGAACTCATTACAGTACATAATACAGCTATCCGTGAAGATCAATGGATTGCCCGTCTTCGTGCCAAACAAGATCTTTTGCTTGATTGCTCTTCTCCCGCCAAACTATAAATATCCTCTTCTACCCTAACATAAAAATCCATTCATGTATAAGGAACAATGTTTCTTTTCTAGAGGAGAGTAACGCATCAAAAAATAAAAGCATTTTTAATTCATGAGATCTTCACGAAGAAAATATTATGAATTAAAAATGCTTATTCAAAACAATATCTTATGCTTGTTTCCCCTTTCCTTCCACTCATGCATTCCCTTCTTATCCCCTTCCTTAATAGCCCCCTTCCCTTGCGCAACAGAACACCCAGAATACACTTGTATTACACATTCAAGTTTCTGTTTGAATAAAGACATTTTTCAATGCCGCCCATCATCACCTCCCTCTCACGAACAGTGCGCATCAATCTCATACCCAAATCCCCATGAGGCGGTCTAAAATTGGCTATGTATCACTATCTTTACGCTATAAAGATACGAAGCCGGCATCATCATTTTATTTTCCTATATTACGATAGACCTTAAGCCTTAGAGCCTAATTCATGAGAAAAATTTTACCCTTTTCCTAAAGAGTTTTTACCCATACACAAATGCAACTTGCGATATGCAAAAAATGCTTTTGATGAATCCAACATACACAGATTGAAAACGGTAAATATTTATAAAGCAGTAAGTTTATTTTTAATTTAATAGTTTGATTTATAATGATAACTTATCATCAGCTATTTACATTAGAAGAAAACTACAGAAATATTTTTTATTTTATCTCTTCTTTTTTATCCTCTAAAAAATATTTAAAAAAGATAAATATACCTTTGATGAATAATCTTTATATAGAAACGGCAAGATAATATTAAAAAAGCTGATAAAGAAGTTAAAAGTGTTAGCCTTATGACGAGGAAATAACCATAAAAAATCCGGTTACACCACTTTGAAAAGAAAAAATATGAATTACAAGAGATTGAATTTTAATAACAGCTCAAAAAATATATTTAGTATTAATAGTTAGTTATTTTTCTATCCAATACAGCACGAACAACTTCAAATATTGATTTTTTTCAACATAAGGAAATAAAAGAAAAAACTCATCGACAAAGTCGATGAGTTTTCTCCTAAAGTGTACAGAATATTCCTAAAAGAGAAACAAAAGTCCCAACAATATCCCCAACACATAAAGAAGCAAGAAGCGAGAAAACACCTATCCCACCCCAAAAGACGTTCCCTGAATATGCAGAAACTTTTTCAATTTTTCCAAAAGCAACGCCATCTTGTTCCTCAACGCCGTAAATAACAGCTCTATCCGCAGCTTTAACAACTGGATTGTTGTCTACTGTAGAAACAGAAATTGCCATTCTCTCTTGAAATTGATTTTTTACAAAACTCGCATTCCCTTCTATAATTTGTACAAAAAGAAGAATAAGGAGTGTAAAAGTAAATGAACATACACGATTTTTAAATACTTTAAACATAGCTTCATTTGCTCCTCTTTTTCTTCACTGAAAAAGTGAAAAAATATTTACATATATAAAAACAAATAACACAATATGATATATTATATGTAACTTTATATTAAATATAATACATTATGTATTACATGTAAAGATATAAAAACAACATAATTTAAATTTTAAAAATAAATACTGATAAATTCAAAATAAGAACAACAATACTAAAAAATTTCTAAACGGCCTACTTAGGAAAATTTTACTTTAAAATCAAACGATTAAAAACATAGCAAACATAATTGAATATCGCCTCACATTACAAAAAATCTTATCCAATAAAATGTACTATTTTATTATTATTGACTAATAATTTTAAAAATATTCATGAATATCAAGAATAATTTATTACTTTTACAATAGAATCAGTTATCATTTATGATCTTAAATGAAGAGGATAAAAGTAATATTTTTTATCAATATACTTTAAAGTAATAAAAATTTATCAACTTTCACAGCACAATAAAGCTTAAAAAATAAATTCATTTAAAAAAATATAGACTATAAATTTTAAAACCGTATAAACTTAAAAAATGTCAATATAAAAATACTTGTCTCTGATCTTGATCAGAGAAAGATGGCATAGCGCTTCAAGGATCTCTTATTATATCCCTCATCGATATGGCACAAGTCTGCTCTCAGTAATGTTGAAAAATAAAATCGCGAGCAAATAAAAACAACGATCTAAAATAAATATATTTTCATCAACAAACCTTAAAATTCTGTCCTATTTTTTAACAAAATGGTTATAAAGCGTAAAAGATTCTTCAAAATCTCTATTTTCAAAATTGACAAAAAGCACTTATAAAACAAATCAACTTATCAGATTTACAAAAACATTATAAGCAACACAAAAGGGCTAGAAAACTACCTAAAACCAAATACTAAGATATTCATGAAAAATAAGAGTATTCCCCAAAATGCTGAAAAACAACTCTCTTGCCTAACTTTCATAAAAGTTAGCTTATTTTTTTCTTCATTAGAGTAGATCACAGCCCTATCTATATTTCGAGCAACTCTATTTTTCTCTTGATGAGTAAAAAATAATTCTCTTTGAAAGAACTCTTTAGCAATATTTATATGCCTTTCTGCACCTTGTGCAAAAAAAAGAACAAACGCTATAAAAATAGAGCAATAAAAATTACTTTTAAATATGTTAAACATAAATCTATATTACCATATTTTTCTTCAAATAAAAAAGTAAAATAATAATAAAAACTGTAAAAATAAAAACTATTTCCAAACAATTTGTTTCTATACATACAATAATACATATACTATATTGAATATATAGCGTGATTAAAATTTGAATAAAAAAATATTATGATTTTAGAGACTCTTATTCAACATAAAAAAATAAATACTCTTTATAAATCAATATAGTGTCATTATGTAATTTCATCTTATGTAAATTCTTCTCATTACATTCATTTTTTCTTCATGAACACTAAAATCTGTTAAGACACTCTTCAAAGTAAAATGAATGCACAAATATTTCTATTCTTTTGTAAGACGTCTATATAAACTTGAATTCACAGCACAAGAATTCTGATTAAAACAAAAGGACACAATCAAAAACGCTTACATAAGCTACCAATCCTTAGAAGGGATAGCGCATATTTCATCAAACCTGTGTTAACTCCTCTCAATAAAACCTTTCACTATTTTTAATAAAGCTCTCATTTTTAGAATTTCCCTATGGAATGTAACAATACACCTATTTGCGTTTCTCTTATAGATAGATTAAATAGTGATAGCACCTTTGATCACTTTATCTGTATGAACTCCTCTTTTGGGCAATAATTTATGGTATCTAACACACCCTTTCTCGCTCTTTTACCTTTGGGCGCACATGAATATCACGGAGAGCATCTTCCCTTTGAAACCGACTGGATTATTGCTGAAGCTTTTGCAAAAGCCCTCACGTTAGAAACAAAAGAACAATTTCATATCGCCCTGTTACCGGTTGAAAAAATTGGCTATTCTATAGAACATATGGATATCACAGGGACACAAACTCTAACCTTTTCTGATGCGATTAAGCGCTGGATAAAGATTGGTGAAAACTGCTATCATAAAGGGATCAACCGTCTTCTTCTTCTCAATGCTCACGGAGGCAATTCACCTTTAATGAGCATTGTTATCACCGAATTGAGAAGGCGCCTTTCCATGCTTGCTGTAGCAACAAGCTGGAGCCGTTTTGGTTTACCAAAAGGTCTGATAGAACCTTCTCAACAGCCTCTTGATATCCATGGCGGTTTTATCGAAACTTCTCTCATGCTCTATTTAGCTCCAGAAAAAGTCCATATGGAAAAGGCAAAAAATTTTCATAATAAACAAGCGGATATGATTGCCAATTATCGCCATTTACGCGCCTATGGTCCTCATGCTTTTGGCTGGACAATGCGTGATCTCAACACGCAAGGTGCAGCAGGAAATGCAAGCAAAGCAACCCCCCAAGCCGGTAAAGCAATCTTTTCTCATGTTCTGTCTCAGCTTCGTGATTTACTTGATGATATCAAGCGATTTAACATAAACACATGGCAATAAAGAACAATAAAAGGTCTCTCCATGGAAAAAACACCCCCAACAAAACTTCCTGTTACGGTTCTCACGGGCTATCTTGGTGCAGGAAAAACCACCCTTCTCAACCGCATTCTCAGTGAAAATCACGGCAAGCGCTATGCTGTCATTGTCAATGAATTTGGTGAAATTGGGATTGATAATGACCTGATCATTGAATCAGATGAAGAAATTTATGAAATGAATAACGGCTGTGTTTGCTGCACTGTGCGGGGTGATCTCATTCGCATTCTGGAAAGTCTGATGCAACGTTCTCATCGATTTGATGCAATTATTATAGAAACAACAGGACTTGCCGATCCCGTTCCCGTAGCACAAACCTTTTTCATGGATGATACTGTTCATGAAAAAACAATGCTTGACAGTGTCATAGCTGTCGTTGATGCAAAGCATTTGCCCTCTCAACTGAAAGACAGTCGTGAAGTTGAAGAGCAAATTGCCTTCGCAGACATCGTTCTTTTAAATAAGATTGATCTTGTCACGGCACAAGAGCAAGCCCATGCAGAGTCACTTATTCTTGCCATTAATCCTCGTGCTATACTCTATACAACACAGCGCACCAATATTCCTCTTGATAAACTTCTTAATCGTGGTTTCTTTGATCTCCAACGGACTCTAGACCATGAGCCTCATTTTCTTGACCACGAACATAAAAACCAACCTGAAGATCATGTGTGTGGTCCCGACTGCCATCACGACCATCATCATCACACATCTACCATTCATGATATTACCATCACTTCTATAAGTTTAAAAGCAGGTGCCCTGCAACCAGAGAAATTTTTCCCTTGGATCCAACAGCTTACACAGCAACAAGGACCTGATATCTTGCGTCTTAAAGGCATTATTGCCTTTCAAGGAGATGATGATCGTTATGTCATTCAAGGTATTCATATGCTTCTTGAGGGACAACACCAACGCCCATGGCGTGAGGATGAAAAACGAGAAAGCCGCCTTGTTTTTATCGGACGCTCTCTTGATGGCAAAAAATTAAAAACTGATTTTGAAAATTGCGCATAAAATGAATGACAATGCCAAACATAACCCATTATGATCTCAAAAGTTACTGCCTTTCCTGTGGTTTTATAGGCAATAAACCAGCCTTTGTTTCCGTGGAAGGTTTGATTGTTTTTTTAACTCCAACCCCACAAATCTTTGAAGTTCACCAAGGAATAATTTCAAGTCATTTTTCCCATGACAATACTGCGATCATCACAGGAGGAGAAGATGGAAAAGTCTGTCAAACAACAGTAGGTGGTCATACAGAACTGCTCAGTCAAAAAGAACGCAAATGGATAAATAACGTTGCTTTTGGTCCCCAAAAAGCTTTTGCCTTTTCCTCTGCACGTCTTGCATTTGTACATGTGGGAAAAGAACAACAAGAGCTCCCACATGAGCGCAGTGTAGAAGGTTTGGCTTTTGCCCCAAAAGGTTTACGGCTTGCCGTTGCTCATTACAATGGCGTTACGCTTCATTGGCTCTCAACACAAACATCCCCCACCACATTGGTATGGAAAGGGGCGCATTGTGATGTCACCTTTTCACCAGACAACCGCTATGTCATTTCCACGATGCAAGAAAACGCCTTACACGGCTGGCGTCTTACCGATCATCAACATTTACGGATGAGTGGCTACCCAAGCAAAGTCAAAAGCTGGTCTTGGAGTGCAAAAGGAAGATGGCTCGCAACATCAGGTGCTTCTGCAGCAATTGTTTGGCCCTTTCATACAAAAGATGGCCCCATGGGAAAAATCCCCCTAGAACTTGGGACACGAGCAGATGCCCTTGTTAGCACCGTTTCATGCCATCCAAGCAAAGAAATTGTCGCCATAGGCTTCAATGATGGAATGATTTTAGCGGCATATTTTCGTGATGGAAAAGAAGTCCTTCTAAAAGGCTATGGAAAAAGCGCTATTTCAGCACTCAACTGGGATCAAACAGGACACACCCTCACCTTCGGCAGTGAAAATGGTGAATGTGGTATGATCGATATCACTGATTAAGCCAAGAACCAACAAGCACAATCATCATTGATAAAAATACCCACACAATCCTCTAGAAATCTGAACCTCCGCGCATTTCTAGAGCTCGCAAAATCCAGGACACCCTCCCCCAAAAGTCCCCACCCAAAATCCCCAAAGTCTTTATAATCATGAAGCCTTCCATCTTGCTAGAACCTCCCTTGAGACAAGAAAAGGCCTCTTTATTCCTAAGATCAAAAGAAGGAAACTCAACACTATTCTTCTCAATAAATTTTTTTGACCGCCACTTGATACCTCAAAAAATAAAATTCCCTACCAGTTTTGATCGACAATCCAGTTTTTTTCTAGACATATCAAATCGGTTTAATAAAGGATGTTCAGTGTTTACACGTAGGAATGAAAGCCTTTCAAATCATAAAATGCTCTCGATTCAAATCTGTTTATATTAAATTAATCAAAACTATTTGCTTGTACATGACAAACAGAAGAAAGCCCGTATCAATACAAAACATTTAAGAAAAGACTAAAAATACTTCTTATAAATATTTTCGAGTGCTAAAGTCACAGCAATATTGGAAGCTTAAAAAAAATAGAATGATGATGCCCACTTATTAGAGCAATAACAATACTCTATATCTTATCAAAGTTTCTCTTGGTGACTATCATTTGCAAAAAAGAAACAACACCCCTAAAAACACAATCAAGCATCCTTTACTTTTTATGATCATTTAACCACAAATTCTCTCAGTCTTTTCTAAAAAGACAAGTATTTTTCTAAAATTCTCAAGTAAACAACCTCAAAAAGAAAACAAAAAATAGGCGTATTGACGGCTATAAACGTAAATAGAGTTTATATTGTTTTCTTCTCTAAAATAAAATTCAAAACAATGTATAAAAGATCATAAGATTTAAAATTTTGATCTACAAAAATGAATAAAGAAACGGACAAAAATAATCCTAAAAACTCTTAAGAAAAATGCCTAAAACCATTCTGAGCCCACTTTAATATTAAAAAAAACCATCAATACCGCCTTTTTTAAACGATTACGCAACAAAGCATTCGGTATAAAAGATTGTCACATTCATAATGAAATCTGTCCTCATATCACAAGATTAAAACTTGTAGAAAAATTTCTCATTACTTAGAAGCAAGCATCTTGAATACTTCAATCATCAATCAAAGAAATCGTTTACAGTAGCTTTTTATACTTAAAAAAATAACCATATATTGATGAAGGAATATAAGTTAAGAGATTAAAAGGCAGAAAAATCTTCTGCCTTTCATATAAAAATGTACAATGGATCTCTTTTAAAAACGGTGGCGCAATCCAGCAGAGAAACTCGTTCCAGAAAAACCAACTTTTTTAAGCCGATGCTGATAACTAATATCCCCACGAAGAGAAAGTTTTGAAGAAAGACGCGCATTAAACCCAAGCCCTGCTTCTAAGTGAGAACCAAAAGAACCTAACTGAAAATCATCTTTAAAAGAAACAAATTGCTTATCTTCAAAACTATGCAAATAAGAAAACTTACTATAAAAAGAAATCTCTCGTCCCTCTTGAGAAACATTAAGTGTCTTACTTAAACGCCCACCAACACCCCCCATCCATTGATGAAATTTCCCCAAATCAACATCAATCTGATCAACATCATATGCTTGATAAAACTGAAGTTGCTGATACATAACCTGAACCTGCGGATCAAAAACAACACCTTTATATCCTATTGAAAACCTTTTTCCACTCGTTAAAGATCCACTAAACTGTTTTCCCTTTAACGCCAAAACCTTACCTCGTGCAAGCGTCAAAATATCTCCCTTAAAAAGACCATAGGATAATACTCCATCAATATAAAAACCCGTATCATGCTGTAGACTTCCATAAGCCCCAACAGACCATTTGTTTAATGCGCTTTTTTTACTTTGTTCAACCTCCTGAGGATATAGAGAAAGATTTCCATAGTTTCCCAAAGCTCCAAAGAGTGTACGCGTATATAAACCCTCCATCTCGTTTAACAAAACACCGGCTTGCAACGCATTATAATCAAGCTCAGCGCCATAGCCATATTCAAAATCAGATAAATTGGAAGCATAATGATGACTTGCCCCATAAGCATGCAGAAAAAAGGCCGTATCTTTATTATCTCTTCCAAAAGAATAAAAAGCACCCCGCATTGTCTCTAACATCTTATTTTGCGTGGTCATCTCCATAAATCCCGCATGGAATAAAGCATTTGGCAAAAGCAGATACGTTGGCAATTGAGGAACAACAGCTATAATTCCTTGTTCAGGCTGCCCATCAAACGGGACAGAAAGATGAGACGAAGGCTCAACAGGAGCAGAAGGTTGAGAAGGCTGTGGTTCAACGGGTAGAGAAGCAGAAGCCGTAGATGAAGGAGATACCGAAGAAGAGGGTGAAGCCGATATCAATGATGTAGGAAGGAGATCGGGAGAAGAAGGAGGAGGCTCAACAGGAGCAGAGGAAACAGACGAAGACGAGGCAGATGTCAATGATGTAGGAAGAAGATCGGGAGAAGAAGGAGGAGGATCAACAGGAGCAGAGGAAACAGACGAAGAAGACGAGGCAGATGTCAATGATGTAGGAAGAAGATCGGGAGAAGAAGGAGGAGGATCAACAGGAGCAGAGGAAACAGACGAAGAAGACGAGGCAGATATCAATGATGTAGGAAGAAGATCGGGAGAAGAAGGAGGAGGATCAACAGGAGCAGAGGAAACAGACGAAGAAGGCGAAGTAGATGTCAATAATGTAGGAAGGAAATCGGGAGAAGAAGGGGGAGGATCAACAGGACCAGCAGATGGTGAAGAAGGCGGGTCAGACATCAACAATGTAGGAAGTGTATCGGGAGGGGGAGAGTCTAAAGGATGAGATAATGAAAACGAAGCAGGTTTACCAAATGGACCATGATAAGAACCCAATCCAGAATGAAGATAGATCCCTTCAAGACGGAAATCCCAAAAATCTCCCTCACCTTCCACTAATCTTTGCCTAGCATCCGCTTCTCCAAAGGGCGAACCTGGACCATAACCACGAATACGATATTGATAAGGAAAACCTTTCACCGTAGCATAACCATCATAACCATTGGTAAGTCGAAAAGAACCTGCCTGCGCTTTTCCAGCAACTTGAATGAGTGAAATGCTTTGATCTCTTCCCTTATAGACTTCTTTTTTTACAATTTTTGGAAAACTTTGTACCTCAACGAATGTCGTTCCTACGACATCACCAGAAATCAATATACGATCGGTTTTTTGGGAATCAAACAAACCCTCATCACTCAAAAATGCACTCAACCTAATCCGAGCATTTCCTTCAGCGCTGTAGACTTTTTTATCTTTTGATCTGAGAATTTTATCTCCTGCCTCTATGCCTATTTTTCTCCCAATGCGCAAGATTTGATACCCATTCGATATATCTTCATCATCAAAGATCAGTGTACTATTAGAAAGACTTAGAGAAGAAAGTGATGAAACAGATTCCTGTAAACCGTTGTATTTACTTTTGGTCAGATACCATTTCGAATAACGGGTTAATTCTAAATCAACAGTCGATTTATCGTCAACACGCGTCCCTCCTGTCAGAAAAGAAAAATTCGTTTTCACCAATAGAGAAGCATTATTTTCAGCTTTTAGCAACAAATCACTAGAAATCTTTGTTTCATCTGATAATTCAAGAATACCTTTCACCTCGTAGTCTTTATTTCCCTTCGCATAAATCGCAATTCCATCTGGAACTGTCATATCCGTCTTTGATAAGGAAACAAACGCCTTCCCCGTAATGACTGTTTTGCTTTTTAAAAGTTTTTCACCCTCGCGTTGTCCCGACATTTTAGCAAGCTCTTCTGGAGTTAAAACACTAAAATACAGACCATATGTCCCCTCTCCTTTCACAGAAATATTGTTTTTTTCTATCTTAATGTTTGTATTTTTAAAGCCATTCGGTGAAACATATTTTTGAATTATTTTGCCATTATCACCGACATAACCTGAAAAATTTTTAATCAAGAATGCATGCATAGAGTTAAGCTGAAAAAAACCGTTTTTCAAATGAACACCTCCCCCTTGAAAAACCTCAAAAGCTTCCGGCAATACCCCCATAGCACCATCATCATCTGTTTTCGCTTCCTCTCTTCTCCCCTGTCCTATAATCCCCATATTCTCGAGAAGATAGCGCCCCCCAAACTGCGTTGAAAATGAGCCAATCTGATTAAAATTAATAGTACCATCTGACATTCTAACCATTGCATCAAAGCCACTCATAATACCGACCCCTTTTACATTCAAATTATCAGGCTCAATATCGATATTCACGCTCACTAAAGAAATATCCGTCTCTCTCCCCCATGCATAAACAGCATGTGATGTTCCTTTAATTTCTCCTACTGTCATACTAATAACGGCATTTTGAGCACGAAGAGCAGGCATATACTTAAAATCTGCGGCGGTTAGATTAAGTCTCCCACCATTTCTTGCGTATGCTCCATAGGCAGATATTTTATCTGGATTATCACCATAAACGGTTACCTGAGATGCATGAACAATAGTCCCTGGTTTTTCTACATAGAGAGCTGCAATAGGTGCAAAACTAGCAGACTCCTGCTGAGAACTTTTTAAGTAATAAACTTTATTTGCGAGAAAGTGCATTTTTCTATCATCGCATTTATAAAAGGCATCTCCTAGATCATTTAAAGCTCCTGCAGCACTTACATAAGTAACCTGTAGAAAATAAAGAACAGCTGTTGTAAAGTTGCATAAAAATACATGTCTTTTAAGTACATAAACCATAACGCTTCTCGACTCCTATTCCCCTACTTCTCTTCATTGAAGAATAATATCTATATTTAAGTAAACAAAATTATTAAAATACAATAAATATTAAAATAAAGAGCCATTTTTACTTAATATAACATTATATACTTATATATAAGTTACTATATAGTTTATGTATAGCTAAAAATGATAATGTAATCTAGCAGAGAAACTCGCACCAGAAAAACCAACTTTTTTAAGCCGATGCTGATAACTAACATCCCCATGAAGAGAAAGTTTTGAAGAAAGACGCGCATTAAATCCAAGCCCTGCCTCTAAGTGAGAACCAAAAGAACCTAACTGGAAATCATCTTTAAAAGAAACAAATTGCTTATCTTCAAAATTATGCAAATAAGAAAACTTACTATAAAAAGAAACCTCTCGTCCCTCTTCCACAACACCAAGCGTCTTGCTTAAACGCCCACCAACACCCCCCATCCATTGATGAAATTTCCCCAAATCAACATCAATATGATCAACATCATATGCCTGATAAAACTGAAGTTGCTGATATATAACCTGAACCTGCGGATCAAAAACAACACCTTTACACCCTATCGCAAACGTTCTGCCGCTCGTTAAAGACCCACTAAACTGTTTTCCCTTTAACGCCACAACCTTACCTCGTGCAAGGGTCAAAATGTCTCCCTTAAAAAGACCATAGGATAACACCCCATCAATATAAAAACCCGTATCATGCTGTAGACTTCCATAAGCCCCAACAGACCATTTGTTTAATGCGCTTTTTTTACTTTGTTCAACCTCCTGAGGATATAGAGAAAGATTTCCATAGTTTCCCAAAGCTCCAAAGAGTGTACGCGTATATAAACCCTCCATCTCGTTTAACAAAACACCTGCTTGCAACGCATTATAATCCAGCTCAGCGCCATAGCCATATTCAAAAGCGGATAAATTAGAAGCATAATGATGACTTGCCCCATAAGCATGCAGAAAAAAGGCTGTGTCTTTATGATCTCTTCCAAAAGAATAAAAAGCACCCCGCATTGTCTCTAACATCTTATTTTGCGTGGTCATCTCCATCAATCCCGCATGGAATAAAGCATTTGGCAAAAGCAGATACGTTGGCAATTGAGGAACAACAGCTCTAATTCCTTGTTCAGGCTGCCCATCAAACGGGACAGAAAGATGAGACGAAGGCTCAACAGGAGCAGAAGGTTGAGAAGGCTGTGGTTCAACGGGTAGAGAAGCAGAAGCCGTAGATGAAGGAGATGAAGGAACGTCCGGAACAGATGGCTTAGATGGCATAACCTCATCAGTAGAAGTCTCAACGGGAACAGTAGGCATAGGTACAGTAGAAGGATCCTCTGGAACCGTTGGAACAGAAGGAAGCTCAGGCGAAACAGGTTTAGAAGGAGTAAGTGTAGAATCCGTAGGAGAAAATGTTTCAGACGGTTTAGATCCTTCCGGCAAAGAAGGTGTAGATGGTATAAGGGGAGGCTTAACAGTAGGCGGTTGTTCAGGCGAAAGTGTCTCTGTTGGTCGCTCAGAAGGAATCTTTTCTTCTTCAGATTGAGGAGGAATAACCGTAGGCGTCGGTTTAGAAGCAGATTCAGAAGCATCTAAATCAGAACCAATGTAAACACTTTGGAGACGAAAGTCCCAAAAATCTCTTGTTCCTGCAACCAATCTATTTTTGGGATCTGCATTTCCAGCAGAAGAACTTGGACCATAGCCACGAAGTTTATATTGATAAGGAAAACCATTTACCGTCGTATAACTATTGTGTAGCTTAAAAGAATTTTCCTCTGCCCTCCCTGCAACTTGAATAAGTGAAATACTTTGATCGCCCTTCCTTCCTATTTCTTTATCTGAAGTTTTTTGAAATTGTTCCATCTCAATGAGGGTTGTTCCCCCAATATCCCCATAGATCAAAATGCGATCTGTTTGTTGAGAATTAAATGAACCATCATTATGCATAAATGTGCTCATCTTAATCTGAACATTTCCCTCCGCACTGTATACTTTATTGGACACGTCATCCACACTAGCTGTTTTATTGCTATTGTCTAATGCATGAATATCGTCTCCATTATTTATTTTGTTTCCAATATACAATGTTTGATAATCTTGAGAGACATATTTCTCAAAAACAACGGTACTATCCAAAAGGCTCAAAGTAGAAAGCGATGAAACCGTAAAGTCCGCTTCTTGTGAACCTTGATATTTACTCTTAGTAAGATACCATGTTGAACCATTTCTTAACTGCAAATCAATACGAGACCTACCCTCAATGCGTGCTCCCCCTGTAAGAGTCGAAGAATAGGCTTGAACACGAAGAGAAGAATTATTTTCAGCTTTTAACAATAAATCACCAGAGACTTTTGTATTTTCCGATAATTCAAGGGTAGCTTCAGCCCCATAAACAGCATCTCCGGTACCATAAATGGCAATCCCCTCTGGAACTAAAAAATTTGTCTTTGATAACTGAACAGTGGTCTTTTCCAGAGCAACGCCTTGCGCTCCCAGATTTCTCATATTGCCCCATACATCATTGGCATCTAATCCATAAAAATACAGACCATAGGCTTCCTTCCCCTGAACAGAAATATTGGATTTTTCAATCTTAATATTCGTCTTCTTAAACGCATCAGCTAAATTAAATCCTTGCCTCAACAACCTAGCTTCATTATTCACATTCCCTGAAGAACTTTTAACCAAAAAACCATGCATATCACTCAGTTCCATAGAACTATTATTCAATTGAACAAAGCCACCTTGAGAGATATCAAAAGCTTCTGGTAATTTATTGATACTTTTCTCACCAACGATAACAGTTTTTTGTTTTCCTTTTCCCTTAATGACAGAACTATCGAAACTATACTCTCCCCCCAAAATTGATGAAAACGGGCCTTTCCCATTAAAAATAACGGTACTCCCTGACAGCCTAATCTTTGAACCCAAACTGCTAATCAGAGCAGTCTCTCCTACACCATTCAATTCTTTTGGTGTCGTTTCTTTTGGTGTCGTTTCAATCTTGACACGCACTAAAGCAATATCTGTTCCTTTACCCAATGCAGAAATAGCGTGAGAAACCCCCGTAATAGTGCCATCTGTCATGCGAATAACCGCACTTTCAGCATGAAGAGCAGCTATATTCTTAAAATTTGAATCTTTTAGATTAAGATGAGCTCCCTCTTTTGCTAATGCACCATAGCCGTATAATTCATCTGCACTATCACCCGTAACAGTTATCTGCGAGGCATCAACAACTGTCCCTGCTTTTTCTACATATAGAGCTGAAATAGGAGTAGAATCAGAAATAGATTGTTGAGAATATTTTAAATGATACGTTTTATTTTCAAGTGTATGTTTTTTACCATCATTGCATTTATAAAATGGGGCATTTGGATCACAGAGATTTCCTAAATTATGAGAATTTGCATTAACACTCACGATTGGCAAAAAAGAAACAATAGCCGTTGTGATAAATAAAAATCTATAATCTCTTAATACATTAATCATAATTCTTTTCCCAATTTTTTCTTCCGCCCCCTTGACTTAAAAATAAAAAATACGCGCAATAACGCTCACTTAAACAAACAAATAGTGAGAAATATAAAACTTAGATATTCATTTTATACTATACACAACATTATGTGTTTTATATAAAAATTCAGATTATATTTCATAGGTCCCTAAAAACGATAGCGTAACCCGTCCAAAAAAATCCTCTCCATACAATACAAAGTTTGAGGACAACTGCGCATTCAACCCCACTCCAGTTTCGAGAGAAGAACCCAAAGCCCGCAATTGGCATTGATCTCCAAACTGCACACATTGTTCTCAACTAAAACTAATGGCAATATGAAACTTTCCATTGAAGATCATTGACCGTGTTTTTAACACTTCCAATAAAAGAAACCTTATCCCAAACACTCTTCATTTTTTCTTGTGCAAGTACCCCTGATGAAATTTTATCAGTGTTTTTTAACGGCAAAACCCCATCAATCTGCAAACTTCCTCTTTCCTAACCTTAATGCTTACCTGACCAAACTTTCTTGCCTTCGAAACACCAGAGAAACTGCTATTAGCAGTATCTGAACAAGTATCACGTGCACAACCCACACTCCTCAAAAACATCACATGAATAGGACTTTAAAAGAAAACGACACAAAAGCTCCTCTTGCACATTCCCATCTATATTATGAATAAAGAATAAAATAGACATCGTAAGAGCACATAAAGATACATGACGTTTTAATACTTCCATCATTATTGGCTCTAAACTTCCCTTACTTCATCTTCATTAAAAATCGAAAAGATAGATCTAGCTCATCGATAGATTGTTCCTATTATGTGCTATCCGAATAATTTGTTTTGGATTATATGTAAAGTTAAAAACATAAAAACAACACAATAAAATCATGTTTTGTACTTACAATTTTCACAAAGGGTGAATTATAACGAAAAAAATGCAACTAAAAATGATAGCTTAATCCACCAGAAAAATGCGTTCCAGAAAAGCCAGCTTTGGTAAATTTATGCTTATAAATCAGATCACTATGAAAAGTAATTTGGGGGGATAACTGCGAATAAACACCAAATCCAGCTTCTAAAGAAGAACCAAAAGAACCAAGCTGAAAAGCATCTTTAAAATACACAAATTGTTTATCATCAAAATTACGAACGAAATGAAGCGTACCATAGAATGAAAGAACCTGTGCATCTTTCGTTAATGTCAGTGTTTTAGTTAAATGCCCCCCAATACGCATTCCCCAATGATCTGGTCTTCGCATATCAATATTAAGATTATCAATATCACGCGTGTTATGAAACTGAAGATTTTGATAAACAAATTGAACCTGTGGTTCAAAAATAAAACATCGACAACCTATCATAAATGTTTTACCAGCCGTTAAGGAAAAACTTAAGGGCTTGCCTCTCAATACAGCCGTTTTACCTCGCTCACGTGTAAGAACATTGCCATTAAACAAACCATAAGAGAAGAGACCATCCATATAAAAACCCGTATCATGCTGCATACTCCCATATGCTGTGATTGTCCATTTATCAAATATACTTTCTTGACGTTGTTTCACCTCTCGAGGCAGCAAAGAAAGCTTGCCATAATTTCCCATAATCCCAAAGGATGTTGTACTGTATGCACTTTCGATTTTTTTGAGTAAAATACCTGCCTCTAGTGCATTATAATCAAGGTCGCCTCCATATCCATATTCCAGTGCAGACAAGTTGGAAGTATAACGATGATGTCCCCCGTAACCACGCAAAAATAAAGCTGGATTTTCATTAGTTTTCAATAATCGACGAGAAAAAGTTCGCAGTGTTTGCAACTGCTTATTTTGATGACTAATATCCACCAATCCAGCATGAAATAAGGTATTTGGCACAAGAATATAAGTCAAAACCTGTGGAACAATGGTTCTCACATTTGGCTCAAAATGAGAAGAAAGTTCAAAAACAGGGGGAGTAACAGAAGAGCTAGATTTAGGCGACACAACAACAGAAGAAGTGGAAGGAACAGATGACGATACAGATGAACTAGACGCAGAGGGAGAAACAACAGAAGGAGTACGAACTACAGACGGCGATACAGGGGAACCAGACGCAGAAGAGACAACAGAAGGAGTACGAGTAACAGAGGGCGATACAGGGGAACTAGACGCAGGGGGAGAAACAGTAGAAGGAGTACGAGCTACAGACGGTGATACAGGGGAACCAGACGCAGAAGAGACAACAGAAGGAGTACGAGTAACAGAGGGCGATACAGGGGAACTAGACGCAGGGGGAGAAACAGTAGAAGGAGTACGAGCTACAGACGGCAATACAGGGGAACCAGACGCAGAAGAGACAACAGAAGGAGTACGAGCGACAGAAGGCGATACAGGGGAACTAGACGCAGGGGGAGAAACAGTAGAAGGAGTACGAGCTACAGACGGTAATACAGGGGAACCAGACGCAGAAGAGACAACAGAAGGAGTGGAAGGAACAGAGGGCGATACAGGGGAACCAGATGTTGGCACAACTGGATGAGATTTAGGAGTACTGGGTCTAACAGGTGTAAGAGAGGGAGGAGAAGAAACAGGAGGAGGATTTGGAACATCCAGCATAAAAACATCAAAAACATCAGATACAGTCTTAAGATGGGGATCCCTATCAGGAAAATCTACAGGAGAAGAAAGACTTGGCTCTTGAGGTTTCTGCTGAGAATTAGGATCGATAACCTCCTCTTCACCTCCAGTCATATGAGGATGATTTTTAGGAAAAGCAGGAACCTCATCAGAAACAGGAGGAACAACAGCATCAAGAACAGGAAAAATTTCAGTGGGATCAAGAGAGGAAGAATCAACCATTTTACTTTCAAGGCGAAAATCCCAAAATGTTCCGGTGTTTTTAAGCACTCTTTGATTGGAATCTGCTTCTCCTAAAGTAGAGCTTGGACCATAGCTTTTAAGACGATATTGATAGGGAGAAGCATCAAGTGTGACATACCCTCCCTTTAACTGAAAAGAATCTTCAGCGGCTTGCCCATAAACCTGAATAATGGAAATCCCCTGATCATTACCACCTTCTCCCGTCAATGCCCCAGGACTTCCAAGAACCTTATAGACATGGACTATCGTTTTTCCCTCAAGGCCACCATTGATTAAAAGTCGATCCGTTTTCTGCTCTTCAAGCTTTCCTCCTTTATCCAAATATGTATTGAGATAAAGATTTGCATTACCTTGCGCTTTATAAACAGTCCCTGATCCTTTTCCAATGAGAAGTGTCTGATAGCCATCTGTTGTTTTGGATTTTAGTTTCTCAAAAATAAGAGAACTATTCGTAAGTTCGATCGATGAAATAGAAGAATAGTCTTTTAACCTAGAACTAGAAGCATCAGAATTTTGTAATTGTCCAACTTTTGGTCGCGATAAAATCCACTTTGAACCATTTTTTAACACTATCTCGGCTGTAGAACTTTCATCAACATATGCGCTTCCTTGTAAAGTAGAAGCATCAGCTTCGATCTTGATATTAGAGTGTTCAACAGCTTTCAGGAGTGAATCGCCAGAAACTTTTGAATTTTGTAAGAGTTTAACAGAACTTTCAAATTCGCGGCTATAAATAGCTGTACTTTCTGGAGCTATAAAAGTTGTCTGGGTCAACTGGACCGACCCTTTTCCAGGTATGATTGTTTTTTTATCATTCAAGACAGCTTCCCAAAAAAAGTGCATCCCATGAAATGCTTTTCCTCTCACAAAAATATTGGAATGTTTAATATCAGCAACAGCATTATTATTTCCTTGCAATACAAGGCCATGAACGTTATGAACATTAACATTTCCCTTCTGAAAATGAATCATGCCTTTCCCTTGAAGCATACTGAAAGCAGAACCTTCACGAGGATTATCTGTACTTGTCGCCTGTTTCCCCTTTCCGATAATAGAAACACCCTCTAAATCAATTTCGCCCTCTCCTCCTGTTTGGACTCCAATACCCTCAGTAAAGTCAATTTTCCCTCCTTTCATATAGATTTTTGCCCCATTATGACTCAAAAGACCTATCGCATCAGCCGGTGTTATAATCTCTGTTTTGGTCAAAGAAACCAATGACTGCTCACTCGAAACACTGATCCCCATTCTGGTTGCTTTAATCACCCCGTTTTGCATATCAAAAACGCCATCCTCGTCAATATCAGCCCCTATCGACACATCATTTAACATGGAGTCGAACAGAGCAACGCCTCCTCCTTTTGAAGCTTTTACACCGGTTGTCCAAACGCCTTTTCCGGAAGGACCATTAGCATTCGAAACACCGTTAATGATTATAGCCTTTCCCTCAATGAGGGTATTTTCCCCGGATGCCTCTAAAGCTGCCTCAGAACTTTCACCCGTGAGTTGATAAGTTTTCCCAGAAATTTCATGCGTTTTCCCATCGTTACAGTGATAAAATGAAGCACTTTCGTTACATGAATATTGCTTCTTCTGAGAAGAAACGTCACCGGCATCAGCATTGTATACAAAGAAAAAAATAACTGTTGTAAAACGACATAAAGAGAGATGATTTTTGAGCATAATTTTCTACAAACTTTCTTCCCCTTCCTCTAAAAACAAAAAAACACGCGTTCTATTGAATAACTTTGGCTACGCGTGATAATTTAAAATACGTTTTGTGTTTTATATAACTACTCCACACTTTGTGTAAAGCCATAATCTACAAATATCACAATTTAAAATTGTATTATTTACAAAATAACGCGTAAAAATAGAGAAAATCATAGCCCCCAAAGCAGTGATCTCAAGAGAATTTGTAAACTGACACAAAAGAAGATAATGTATCACCTCACAACTTTATGTTTCTCGCGTTCTCTAAGAAAGTCACAACCATCACGAAAAACCAAACACCCCAAACAGAATATAAATATGTTGCCAATTCACATGCTTATTTGAAAGACACATCTCTCAACGCATCGAAGCTCATTTCGCGATAGCGCGCCCCTTGGAAAGATAGAATGGTCAATTCATTGAGCATCCCATCTATACACTGATGAATAAGTAAGCCGATATATCCCCCACGTTACCACCCTTAAAATATTGTAACAGCCCTTAGACCCTTGAGGCGATTCATGAAAAGACTTTTAGCTCCTTTCTTATCCTCATTTTTACTCACACGACCTCCCCCTTGTTACCTGGAAACAAATGATTTTGATTGAGTGAACATAGCCCAGATCTAAAATGAGAACGCCCAACGATATTCATATTTTTTAAACAATGCATTATTATAAAAAATATCTTTCATAGAGGAAAAAACAGTAAAAACGGTGCCCCAGAAAGCCTTATCTCGTTTCTAAAAAGAAACAAATTTTCTCATGCAAAAACATTCTTTAAAAAAGCTTATCTTCAAAGTTGCAAACAAAATAATAAAAAAACCACAAGCGATGCTTGTGGCTTTTTTTAAAAATTAACCCCAAAGGCAATCATCCTAAAAACGATAGCGCAATCCACCAGAAAAACTGATTCCAGAAAAACCACCTTTACTCAACTTATGCTGATAAACCAAATCCCCATGAAACGCGAGATTTTGTGACAAACGGGCATTAAGCCCCAATCCAGCCTCTAGAGAAGAACCAAAAGCTCCCAACTGGAAAGAATCTTTAAAGCGCACAGATCTTTCTTTGCCAAAATCATGAGCAAAATGAATTTTACCATAGAAAGAAACATCACGATCCTTTTCAGGCGCAGCAAGTGTCTTCATCAAACGTCCACCAACACGCACCACCCATTGATCAAGCTTATCCATCTCTATATTAAAATGATCAATATCACGAGCCTCATTAAACTGAAGATATTGATAGACAACCTGCGCTTGTGGATCAAAAACAACACCCTCATATCCTGTGGCAACTTTTCGACCACTCATCAAGGAAACACTTAAAGGGTTACCCTTCAATGTTGCTGTCTTCCCCCGTACAGTTGTCAGAACATCACCCTTAAAAAAACCATAGGATAAAAGACCATCGACATAAAATCCTGTATCATGCTGCAGACTACCATAAACTGTAGCAGTCCATTTATCAAATGTACTTTTTTGGCTTTGTTCAACATTCAAAGGTTGCAGAGAAAGCTTTCCGTACGATCCCATAACCCCAAAGGATATGGCACTCTCAACGTTTTCAATTTTTTGTAACAAAACACCTGCCTCTAGAGCGTAATACCCTAGATCGCCACCATAACCATATTCAAGCGCAGATAAATCTGAAGTATAACGGGAACTGCCCCCATAACCACGCAAAAATGAAGCAGGATTTTCATGAATTTCCAACATTTCACGAGAATGAGCACGCTGTATCTCTAACTGCTTATTTTGATTGCTGATATCCATCAAACCAGCATGAAACAAACTATTCGGCAAGAGGAGATAAGTTGGTACCTGCGGAACAACAGCCTTAACGCCTTGGCTAAAATGATTTTTACCATATAAACCCAATTCAGGACGAGAAGCCGGCACAAGCTTACCCCCCTGAGCTACACTAAATGGATTATCAGAATCAATATATCCATTCTCGAGACGAAAATCCCAAAATTCTCCCTCTCCTTCAACTAGTCTTTGAGAAGGATTTGCCTTCTTTAAATTATGCTTGGGACCATAAACGCTAAGCCTATACTGATAAGGTAAACCGTCCAGTGCAACATAATCACCATCTAACTTAAAAGAATCCTCTTCTGCTCTTCCAGACACCTGAATAATTGAAATCCCCTTGTTGCTTCCTTCAAACCCAGTACCTCCCCCTGGACTTCCTGAAACACTTTGCACATGTACTATCGTTTTTCCCTCAACATCACCATGAATTAAAAGCCGATCCGTTTTTTGATTGGTAAGAGCTCCCCCCTTATTTAAATAAGTATTGAAATAAAGACGCGCATTACCCTGCGCCTTATAAACCTCACCTTTTCCTCTCCCAACACGAAGCGTTTGATAGCCATCAAATACGTTAGTTTTTGGTTTTTCAAAAGCAATAGAACTATCAATAAGATGTATCAATGAAATCGATGAAACACCTATAGAGTCAGAATCTAACAAACTTTCATTTTTGGGTCGTAATAAAGTCCATTTTGAACCATTTGTTAACCGAAAATCAACAGAAGAATCTACATCAACACGTGTCCCCCCTACAAGGGTAGAATCATCAATTGAAACTTTCACAAAAGAGCCCCCTTCAGCCTTCAACAATAAATCTCCAGAAATTTTGGATTTTTCTAAGATTCTAATAAGTGCGCCAGATTCTTTGCTATAAATAGCTGCACTATTTGGAACTGTAAAAGAGGTTTTTATCAAGTCGACAACCCCTGGTACAGATACAGGTAAGTTTGTTTTTGGGAAGCCTCCGAACATCTCTTTCTCACCCGCAAAAATATACTCATCATAGGAATCCTTCTGATCGTTTATTTTCCCCTTTCTATCCCCGCTTTTCTCCAAAAAACGCAAACCATAAGACGCATTACCCTCTACTAAAACCGTAGAATCTGCGATAGTTATAACCCTAGCATCCTCACCAATACCATTCCCATGCATTGAAAAACCATGAGCATTGGCTAAACTAACTTTACCTTCTTTAAAATAGATAATCCCAGAACCAGACACATTAAAAGCTAAGCTTTCACTATGGTCATCTATACTCACCACCTGACCACCTTTTTCGGTAATGGAAAAACTCTTTAAAGTGACCTTTCCCCAATCTCTTACTTCAACTCCGATACCATTTGTAAAGTTAATCTCTCCTCTTTCTATAGTCACCTCTCCACGTTCACTCGCTAAAACCCCATACTTCCAAAAACTTCCTTCCAAATTATCAGCATTTGGAACATCCTTAACAGTTATATCCTCCCCTAAGAGCAACGTTTTGTCGCCAGACGCTTGTATAGCAACAATTTCATCCGTATTGTTATCAGTTTTTTGATAATTTTTCTTTTCAATGTTGTGTTTTTTACCATCATTACACCGATAAAATGCTTCAGAACTATTACATGAAAACTGGTTCGAATTATTTCGTATTTTACCATTAACATCAGAATGAGTTTGCACTCCTGTATTAATAGCAGCACTAGCTTGAACCTTAGCGTCAACATTTTGTACAAAAAAAAGAAGTGCTGTTGTAAAAGTATATAAGGAGACACGATTTTTAAATAGATTGACCATAATTCCACCATAATTCCGCCCCCCTTCCAAAGATGAGCACACAACGTATCAAAAACTCAACCAAGAGAAAATTTAATACGTTTTGGTTTGATGTATTGTATTTATTAGTATTTTTTGTGTTTTATGTAAATATGGAATTAGAAAATGACTAAAAAATACAGTCTAGATCAGTCATTTTTACAAAAAAAATATAAAAATTAAGCTGAAAAACAAGAGAAAAATCATCTCTAAAGTTGTTGTTTAAAAACAGCTTTAATCGGTTTACATGCATTAAAATGCTTCTTTTAACCGCTGCCTAATCAACACCAAAGCAGATATAGTCAACATCTTTACGATTATTGAAACGATAAGCATCTGTAAGCAGAAAAAAACATATATCCAAATTGGGAAATAAGGGGGAGCATATATATCTATTTCTAAGCAATCTTCACGGCAAGAAAGCCTAATAAAGAATAGGAATATGTAAAAAATAAAATCAATTCCTATTCTTACCGTCTCTTTTTAATTCAATTTTACAACATTTAAAAGCATTGAAAATATTTTTAGTATTCTCAATTAAAAAATATCTTTATGAATCGGCATATTATAAACAATATGAAAGAAATTCTAAAAGACGCGTTTGGAAACGATAACGTACAATTTTTTCAATTTTTCCAGAAAAATAAAAGAAATCCAACCAGAAAGCATATTAAAGAGACACAAAAATACATTCTATAAACACGCCCTAAATACACAATAATAGAGAACAAAAAAACCACAAGCATAACTTGTGGTTTTTTCAAAGATTAAACAAAAACAGTAACAACACTAGAAGTGATAACGCAATCCACCAGAGAAACTGGTTCCAGAAAAACCAGCTTTCGTAAGCTTGTGCTGATAAACCAAATCACCATGAAGCGCAAAGTTTTGAGATAATTGAGCATTAAAACCTAATCCAGTTTCTAATGAAGAACCAAAAGCACCTAGCTGAAAAGCATCTTTAAAGTGCACAAATTGTTTTCCTTCAAAACCATGAGCAAGATGAAGCTTGCCATAGAAAGAAATAACTTGAGACTCATCAGCGGCAACCAGCATCTTTGTTAAACGCCCTCCAACACGCCCTACCCACTGATGAAGCTTTCCTAAATCAATATCAAAGCCATCCACATCACGCACTTTATTAAATTGAAGATATTGATAAACAACCTGAACTTGTGGATCAAAAACAAAACCGTCCTCTCCCACCATAAATGTTTTACCAGCCATCAATGAAGCACTTAAAGGATTTCCCTTTAATGTTGCCGTTTTGCCTCGTGCTGTTGTGAGAACATCACCCTTAAACCAACCATAAGACACGAGGCCATCAACGTAAAAACCTGCATCATGCTGCATACCGCCATATGCTGCAACTGACCATTTATCAAATGTGCTTTTTTGACTCTGTTCAACATTTAAAGGTTGCAAAGAAAATTTCTCGTAAGACCCGATAATTCCAAAAGAAGTGGTTCCATACATATTTTCGATTGCTTTTAGCAAAACACCTGCCTCTATGGCATTATAACTAAGCTCACCGTTATAACCATATTCAAGCGCAGAAAGATTTGAAGTATAACGATGATTGCCGCCATAACCGCGCACAAAAAAGAAAGGATTTTCGCGACTTTCTAATAAGCCGCCAGAAGCAATTCGCAAAGCTTCTAACCGCTGATTTTGATTGCTAACATTCATCAAACCAAGATGACGTAAAGCATTAGGCAAAAGCAAATAAGTCGGAACCTGCGGAACAACAGCCTTAACGCCCGGCTTCGGACGAGGATGAGGCTCTGGAGCCGGTCCTGGAGGAGGCGTTGGACTAGGAGGAGGTGTCGGACGAGGATCTGGTTGAGGTTTAACATCAGAATCTATCGATCGACTCTCAAGACGAAAATCCCAAAATGTTCCGCTTCCTCCAACTAATCTTTGAGCAGAATCCGCCTCCCCTAATTCAGAGTTTGGACCATAACCATAAAGCTTATACTGATAAGGTAATTCGTTTAATGCTACATAACCACCTTCCAACTGAAAAGAATCTTGCTTTGCTTGTCCAGAGACCTGAATGACTGAAATACCTTCATTACTCCCTCCCCTTCCCGTGTATCCTCCTGGACTTCCTGCAACAGCATGCACACGAAGCATTGTTTTTCCCGAAACATCACCCTGAATTAAAACACGGTCCGTCTTTTGCTGATCAAGAGCTCCACCACTATTCAGATAGGTATTCAAAGCAATAGAGGCACCTTCACGTGCTTTATAAACTTCCCCCTTTCCCTTTCCAATACGAAGGGTTTGATAATCATCAACAGAAGAAGTTTCATGTCTTTTGAAATTAATAGAGCTCTCGCCCATAAGGCTAACAAGTGAGATAGAAGAATCCTCTGCATCCCCCTGTTGATCTCTCTGCAACTGCTGTGGTAAAATCCATGTGGAGTCTCCCAAATAAAGTTCGGCATTAGAGTTTTTATCAACATGTGTGCGACCTTCAAGTGTAGAGCCATCAGCTAAAACCGTTATAGAGGCCCCTTTCTCAGCTTTTAATAAAAAATTCCCTGAACGAAGCGAACTTTTCATCAAACTCACCGCACCAGAAATACCATTTTCACCATAAATCGCCGCATCATCTACAACAGAAAACTTTGTTGTATCCAAATTAACAACTTCCAATCGTGGTGGCACTTTTTCTCCCCCTAATGAAATCTCTTCCCTTTTATCCCCACCCTCATCCCATGGTTTTTCTCCCCGAAAGTAGATACCATAAGATCCTTTACCCTTTACGGTAAAAGTAGAAGACTTTAAATTAGCCTCCGTCACATAAAAGTTATTCGATAAATCTTCTGCTTCATCTTCGGTTTCAGATTCTTCTTCAGATCGTTCTGGTCCAGAATATAAAGGCTTGAGCGAATTTTTTAACAATATACCATGCGCATCCTCAACATCAACAGTTCCGCCTTTAAACTCAACCTCTCCCCCTTCATCCATTAAAAAGACCGCATGGTTTTCGCCTTTTTTCCCCTTTCCAGTAACACTAACCCCATCAAGAAAGACCTTCCCCCCTAACATTGCAGAAATACCGTGACTGTCCGCAAAGTTAATCTTTCCACCTTCCACCCCGATCTCTGCCCCACTATAACTTAAAAGGCTTGTTGGCCCACCGCTCGTGTTAATGTTTGTATCCTCTAAAATAATCGATGAATTTCCTATAGCTTCAACAGCCCTATCACTCTCCTCTATAATCCCCTTCTTAACCTCAATAATGCCATCGCGAGCAAAAAGAGCTAACTTTGTATTTTGAAGCGCCGGATTTTTCAAAACAATCTTTCCATCATCTGATACAGCGACACCACGCAAAAAAGATCGACCAGAAATGTCACTGCTAACCGTTACACTCTCTCCCTCAACTCTAGTCCCAATCCCCTTGACTGTTATAGCCGTCGGCTCAGCAGGATAGTTGGAAGTATTCTCATTCGTAATTTTATAAGATTTATTATCAATATTAGGCTCCCCACAATTATCACATATATAATACAATCCACTATAGTAATAAAACCCAAGATTCATACCTCTTTCATCAGAGTCCGCATCTCTAACAGAATTATCTATATTTTCCTGTCGTCCGTTCTCTCCAGCCACTCCACTCAACTCACGATAGTTACTCCCCCCACGAATACCCTCATCGTTATTGCCAACATGAATCATATTAGGAATATAATGATTATTCTGCCCACTCTCTCCCCTAAGAGGCTTATTCAGGTTGTTCCCACTAAGATGATTACCACCGACAGAATTTCCACTGATAACACTACCATTAAGAAAAGTATTGATAGGATATCCCTCAACGCCACTCGTAGGAGGTGTTCCAATAGGATAGCCTTCAACACTACTGAGAATATAACCCACATCTGAAGGAATAGAGACAATTGGGATGGTGTTGTTATAGTTACTATTCTCAGCACTTGCAGCAATCACCATTCCATTATGAAGCAAAGAAAGGATAGCTGTTGTACAAGCACATAAACATACATGATTTCTAAACACTTTAATCATAGTTCCCTCGAAACTTTCCTTCCCCTCTCATTAAAAATAAAAGCACTCGAAAACATGCCGCTCTGCACCTAAAATACGAATGGTGTAACCATTAAGATATGTCTCTCATGCTCATTTGAACTGTGCAATGAATTACCCCTATAAACTTGGCAGAAGCTCTACACATAAAACCATCTATAAGAGAATAATGACAAAGCACAATTTATAAGTGTATAATGCATTCTGTATTTCGTGTAAAGAAAAAATAAAACCAGCGCGTGTAATTAATTAATGACACAATTTAACCTTGTGATCTTTAAAAAATTACGCCACAACAAGATGAATGAAAAAATGATTTAAATCAGAGAAAATAAACGCTCAAAAACGAGCTTTAGAAAGCATAAAATGTTATATTAGATAGTATCAATACGGTACCCAAAAAGATAACACAACGCATACTGGGCTTCTCCACACTTTAAAAGCCCATACAAGTTTGTCACTCTATCGCATCATCATCAGCAAAAATTTTAAGAAAATTTGCTTTAATATAGAAAAACGCGCTCGTGCACACAATAAACGTGTCTTTTCTATTCATATCAAGAAAACGAAAGAAAAACACAAGTTGTTACAAAGAAAAAAGGCAGCACAATGTGCTGCCTTTTTAAAAAGTACACCCTGTACCTTATATTAGAACTGATAACGCACGCCTCCGGAGAAACTTGCTCCAGAAAAACCTGCCTTATTAAGTTTATGTTGATAGAGAATATCAGCATGCAGAGAAAACTGTCGCGACAATTTGGCATTAAATCCTACCCCAGCCTCTAGTGAAGAGCCAAACGCCCCTAACTTGAAAGCATCATTGAAATGCACAGACTGTTTTTCTCCAAAACCATGAGCAAGATAAAGCTTACCATAGAAAGCAACAGCATTCACACTTTCAGAGCCTGTAGGATTCTTGGTTAAGCGTCCACCAACACGTGCCACCCATTGATCAAGGTTACCCATTTGAATATTAAAATTATCAATATCACGGGCCTTATTAAATTGGAGATGTTGATACACAACCTGAACCTGCGGATCAAAGACAAAGCCTTTATACCCTGTCGCAATTGTCTGGCCACCAATCAAAGAAACACTCAAAGGATTACCTTTCAATGTTGCCGTCTTACCGCGCGCAAGAGTGAGAACATCACCTTTGAACAGACCATAAGATAAAAGACCATCAACATAAAAGCCAACATTATGCTGCATGCTACCATAGAGCGTAGCAGTCCATTTATCAAATGCACTCTTTTGACTTTGCTCAACATTCAAAGGCTGCAGAGAAAGATTTCCATACATTCCCATAACCCCAAAGGATAGAGCACTATCAGTATTTTCAATAGTTTGCAGAAGAACACCGGCCTCTACACCACGATAGTCAAGATCACCATTATAGCCATATTCAAGTGCAGATAAATCTGAAGCATAACGGTAACTTCCACCATAGCCGCGTAAATACAAAGCAGGATTCTCACGAACCTCTACCATTCCCGTAGAAGTCATCCGTAAAGTTTCTAACTGTTTGCTTTGATTGTTAATATCCATCAAACCAGCATGGAATACGCTATTAGGCAAGACAAGGTAAGTTGGCACTTGTGGAACAACAGACCTGACAAATTTTCCAGGAAGAGCAGAAGATCCAGCAGACTTAACATACTGATTTTCTAAACGGAAGTTCCAAAATGCTCCGCCATCCTTAACAAATTTCTGCCGAGCATGCTCCTGTTTGGAAGTTGCTTCTGGACCATAAGCACGAAGCGTATATTTGTAAGGTGAGTTCGCCAGCGCAACATAATCACCATCCAGTTGGAAAGAATCTTTCTCCGCTTGACCATAAACCTGAATAACTGAAACACTGTGAGCAATCTTAGCATTCACTTGACTATTTGCTACATTGCCTGCATCGCCTCGTACACGTATCTTTGTTTTTCCATAAACATCACCATGAATGACAAGTTGATCCGTTACTTGCTGACCACTTGAATCATGAGGATTTAAACGTGCATTGAGATGAATGACAGCATCACCCTGCGCCACATAAACTATGCCTTTCCCATTTCCAATATGGAGAGTTTGATATTTTTCTCCAGATTCCGAAGGTGCAAAATTAATAGCACCATTTACAAGACTTACAGAAGAAATGCATGAATGCATACACCCTGAATCTGGAGTCCCAAAATTCTTTTGGACACTTCTTTTGAGAATCCACTCTGAACCATTGGCCAAGTATAATTCTGCATAAGAATCTTTATTAACGCGAACGCCGCCTGTCACAATAGAATTATCAACCAAAACCGATATATTAGAATCGTTTTCAGCCTTCAACAACAAGTCACCAGAGAGAGTTGTTTTATTTTCTAATAAAACATGACCTTTAGAATTATTACCATAGATCGCTATACCCTTTGCAACTTCAAAATCAGTTTGTTTCAACGAAACTGTCCCTGTCACGCTTATAGGTGTTTTCTCCTGTTTGGTAGATATAGCACTCCGCTTAACAACATTTGCTTTCTGAGTTTCTAAATTCTCATTTTGATTTTGTTGACTCTCTCCTTTCTGTATTAGCCCATCAAAATAGATACCATAGGTTCCATTACCTTCCACTTTAACAATAGAAGCCTCGATATTCGCGTGATTCATAGCAGAACGAGCCTCAGAAGATCTTTTCTTCCTAGAAGTCCCCGTTTCAACCACATCATCACCCTTTCTAACCCACAAAGCATGTCCATCAGTCACAACACTCCCATTCTTAAAATCAACAGAAGCATTATCACTCAATAGAAAAGCCGCACTCTCTAAATTCTCTTTAGAATCTAACTTTTCTGTCGCTTTTTTCGCAGTAATATTAACTTTGTCTAACTTAACACTTCCCCCAGCTTCTGACCTCACAGCGATTCCCTTTTCCAGAGAGATAGCCCCAGAGTTCATAATTATTTCACCAGCATTACTTGCCAGTCCAGCCGCCGCCAAATCTCCCATCAGGTTAATTGTTGTATCCTTTAAATTAACAGACGATCCGGAACCCGCCAAAGCGCCCACATAACGAGCATTAACATTTCCTTCTGTCATCGTAACCTTCCCGCCACTTTGTGCTTCAAGCCCAATCACAGAAGATGTAATTTTTGATTTTTTATCCAAAATAACTTCTGCCCCCTCTTCTGCAAGCACAGCACTCACAGCCTCTATTTCAGTAAAATCAACACTATTGTTACTATTAGAAGAATCCACACCACTAATTGTAGCTCCCTCTAGCTTAACAACCGTATTCTGATTTTTTACATGCATAGAATGCTGAGTTTTATCACTTGCCTTCAATGTAAGGTTTGTTATTTTTCGCGACTGACCATCACTACACGTATAAGGAGTTTGCAACGCATTTTCACCATTATTCTGTGCAGCATCACACGTAGAAACCATTTCCTTAGCACCATTAGACAGAAGAACACGTCCAACAGCCCCTTTAGAAGGTGCGGCAGGTTTAGCAGAAACAACAGAAGCAGAAGGCTTCAGAGCAGAAGCTCCATTAGAGGGCACACTAGATGTATCAGAAACAACAGGATCAAAAGGCTTCAGAGCAGACTTCGCAATAGCAGCTGATTTTATAGGAGCTGGCCTTTTAGATACAGGAACAGAAGATGTAACAATCGAGGAATTTATAGTGTCCACACCAGATGTTTCTGCAATAGAAGGGCGGGGTGGAACAATAGTTACATGAGAACTATCAGAATCTGCAGAACCATTAGAATTTATATCTGTAGGAGAAATATGAGACTCAGATGATCCAGAAGAAGCCCCTTCAACCCCAGATATTTGAGATTCCTCACGCAAAACAGGTGGAGTAGGAGTACTAGAAGACGAAATACGATCCGATTCTTTTGAAGGATCTATTACAGATAGACTACCATCATCAGCAACAGCTATACCAAATTCTTTAAGCTTCTCTTCTAAACTATCTGATTCTTTTAGTACACCCAATCCTTCAAGATGCCTTCTTACAAATTCTCTTGAAATCAGAAGTACAGACCCCTTACCCGCTGCACTATACATTCTCCCTATATAAGGATCCTCGAATGTATACAATTTAACTTTTTGTCGCGTAGGGCCTCCCAATCCCAATCTAGAAAGCAGCCCCGTCTTCAGCTGAGAATTACTAGGATCAACGGTAGGTTGAACAGAAGATAAAGTCCCAGTAGAAGACTCGGGTGTAGCCGGCAAAATACTTCCAACAGGTAAAGCGGAATGTACACTTCCAGATTTCTCAGACTCCTCGCGCACGACCCCAGTGCCAGAACTAGAATCAACAGTATCCTCAACACTTTTAGCAGCAACTACACGAGTTTCTTCACGTTGAGGAGGTAAACTATACGTAACTGTAGACTTACGCGGATCAGCATAAAGATAATACGAAACAAACTCTGCATTTTCTAAACGAAAATCCCAAAACTCTGTCCTCCCATTCTGTAATTGATTATCAAAATATTTTACCGTCTGAGACACCTCTGGACCATAAACATGAAGAGTATATTTGTAAGGGTAACCATTTAACGTAACATAATCACCATTCAACCGAAAAGAATCTTCTTGTGCCTTTCCATGAACCTGAACAAGTGAAACACTGTAGGGCGCGTCTTCCTTTCCAACGCCACCCAGAGAGAAATTTCCTGAAGCGGTAGCACTGATATGCAATGTAGTTCTTCCAGAAACATCACCATGAATTAAAAGCCTATCAGACACCTGCATCCCGTTACCGTCCCGACTATATCCGCCCCCCAGATGCACATTAAAATGAATCCAAGCGTCATCGGCATTGTAAACCACACCTTCCCCATCCCCAACACGAAGAGTCCGGTAATTTTCAATATCATTTTCCGAAGAGATGAACTTAAGAGTACTATTTTTAAGATTCAGAGATGCAATACATAAATCTATACAATCACTCTTTTTTTCTCTTTTCTTACTTTTTGATAAACGCCACTCGGACTTATCAGACAAAAAGAACTTTGCAGTAGCATTATCTTTAATAGAAACATCACCTACAATTACAGAGTCATGTGCAAAAACCGAAAGATGAGCAGAAGATGTAGCTTTCAACAACAGATCACCGGAAACTAACGTGTCTTTTCCTAAAACAACAGAACCATTATAAATGGCCACACCATCTGGTACCTTTAAGACAGAACCCCTCAAAAGAACCATATGCTTTCCACCCTCCTCCAGAGAAACGGCTTGGCTCTCTACACCATCTACAGCTGATTCTGCAACAGCAGGGCTTCTTCTAACTCTAACATCTGAATCTTCACTTGTTTTTAAGCTGTTATCTTCAAATTCTGATTCACTTTCACCAAAATATATACCATAAGAATTTCTACCCTCCACTGTAATATTTGAATAGTTTATAGCAGCACTAATGCTGACATAATTATCAGCAATAATATTATCAACAAATTGAGTAAAACTATCAGCCCCACTACCAGAACTCATAACATTAAAGGCATCATGATCAATAACACTCAAAAGACCATTTTTAATACTATAATTATTGTTTATCCATAGAGCAATAGCATTAGAACCGCTAAAGGTTACACGATCAGAAGAAACGAAACCATCTTCCAATAAGAAGAGAACACTTAGATCCGCTACACTAGAATCAGCCCCTTCAACCCCAGATATTTGAGATTCCTCTTTGCTTCTCTCTTTTTCAGCAATACTAATTTTAATATCTTCTAGTTTAACAAATCCTTCGTCCTCCGCCCAAACCCCCACACCATGTTGTGCGAAAGTAATTGATCCAGATTTCATCACTATTTGAGATCCACCAGAACTTTGCAAACCGATTGCATTCAAAGGCACCCCATCACTAACCCGTTCCACATTAATATCTACTCCCTCTAAAACAATATACGATCCAGAGTCAGCCACAGCACCCATATAAGATTTTCTGATGCTTCCCTTCCGCATCAAAATCCTCCCCCCCTCTTTAGCCTCAAGCCCAGCAATAAACTTCCTAATATTTGAGTCTTTCAAAATAACCTCTGCATCTACTGCAGCAAATATAGCACTCCCAAAACCCACTTCAGAGTTATCACCGTTATCACCGTTATCACCAACAACAGAAGGATCAAAATCCAAACCAATGATAGGTACTCGGTCCAGTATAACACTTGTAACTTTAGGTTTAATACCCTTAACAGGCATCACGATATTACTAGATTTGATACCCTCACTAGATATTCCGGAACCAATAATAGTAGTACTCCCATCATCTAAAATATTTATTTCACTAACTCCACTACTGTTTGAAATTCCAGTACTCTCTCTAGACGCTGAATCCCTTATGCCTAATGAAAGACGTCCCATTGCATACACAGCATTCTCACCATACTTTTCTATTTGAACAGTACCCCTTTTTGCTGTGTGCTCTTTACCATCCATACAAAAAATAGGCCCACGATCTTCATAATCTTTAAGCGCACACCCATAGGAAATGAATATTGAATGAAGAGAAGGTAATCCTTCTGCATCGGAATCAACACCACCGGGGACACCGCCAACACCAACGCCTCCAGGGACACCGCCAACACCAACACCACCAGGGACACCGCCAACACCAACACTACCGGGGACACCGCCAACACCAACACCACCGGGGACACCGCCAACACCAACGCCTCCAGGGACACCGCCAATACCAACGCCTCCAGGGACACCATCAACACCAGCGCCTCCAAGGACACCACCGCCACCAACACCTCCAGAGACACCACCACCAGTGCCTCCAGGGACATCGCCACCACCAGTTCCTCCAGGGTTACCATCTGATGTCACACGATCTGCTCCCCCAGTAAGTGCTTCTGCTTTGGGTGCAGGAGGAACTTCAACAGAATGATTAGATCCACTAGAAGATGATGAAAAAATCCCTTTTAATGCTGATAGTGATGAATTCCACCAACTATTCCCCATAGAAGCATCGACACCTTGTAAAAAGAAGAAAGCACTTGTTGTCAGTGCGTACAAACGTGTACGCTTTTTAAATACATTGATCATATGTCAAACTTTCTAAATAATGTTGCAAAAACACTAGAATTAAGTGAAAATGAGGTAAGTGAACAGTTTGTAACATATGTTAGTCAACTTTACAACATAGTGTTATTTACAGTCGCATCATTTTGTGCATAAAAATGCCTAAGTTAAGGTTTTAAGTGCACAAGCCCTTGTAATATAAGATAAAAGGATAAAATCACGATGATAAAATATATGAAATCCGTGACTTCTATTTTACTGGTTGCAATCTGCTTTGCAACGGTTTTATGGACACAAACGAGTATGGCAAAGAAAAGTACTCAAACGAATGTAACGATTAATCATGTTTCAGGCACAACTTCTGTTCCCGCTTCTCCGCAAAAAGTTGTTGTGTTTGATCTTGCCTCGCTTGATAATATGAATCATCTTGGGATTAAAGCAGTTGTTGGTATTCCTGAAGGAAAAAAACCATCTTATCTGCAACAATTTAATGATGAAAAATATGAAAAGATAGGCACGCTTTTTGAACCGGATTATGAAAAAATTGCCACTCTCCGGCCCGACTTAATTATTATTTCTTCTCGAACTCAAGCAAAATATAACGATTTATCTAAAATCGCTCCAACTATTGATCTAACGGTAGGAAACGAAAATTCCCTTGAAGATATTAAACGAAATGTGTCTATCCTTGGGAAAATTTTTGGCAAAGAACAGGAAGCAGAAAAGGAAATTGCAAAACTCAATGAAACTTTAGCTGAAGTCCGTAAAAATACCCAAGGGAAAGGTACAGGGCTCATCCTCATGACCTCTGGTGGAAAAATCAGTGCTTTGGGACCAAAATCACGTTTCGATATTTTCCATTCTGCTTTTGGAATTGCTCCTGCAACTGATAAGCTCACCGTACAAAAACATGGACAGCTCATTTCTCCTGAATTTATTCTGGAGACAAATCCGGATTGGTTGTTGGTAATTGATCGGGATGCGGCAATTGGACGGGAAGGACTATCCGCAGCACAACTGCTCAACAATGAGCTTGTGCACCGCACAACTGCAAGCAAACAAAACCAAATTATTTATTTGGACTCTTGGAGCTGGTATCGTGCAAGTGGTGGTTTAACAGGGCTTCTTGAAACCGCTAAGCAGATCAATGAAGCTTTTACAAAGAGCAAATAAGCATACAAAAGAGCTTGCTTGCTCTATGAATAAAATTTAAAAGCAGAGGTTGTTTATGAAACAACCTTTGTTTTTTTTGTTAAGTTTTATGAGAAAATGATTTAACGTGAAGAATTATTGGATAACCATAACCCTTCTGATTTTCTTGTCCATCTTCAGCATTTTTGTTGGTTATTCTGACGTCACGCCTTCTGATCTCTTTGCAGCCGATCCTCATGCGTGGCTTATTTTTTGGCAAACGCGTCTTCCTCGTACCATTGCAATCCTTTTAGTAGGCGCAGCGCTTGCGCTTTCAGGCATGATTATGCAACTGTTGACACGTAATCGCTTTGTCGAACCATCAACCGCTGGAACCGTTGAATCTGCCTCCCTTGGCATTCTTTTTATTATGATTTTTCTACCCGATATTCCTGTTTTAGGAAAAATGGTCGTTGCGACACTCTTTGCCATGACGGGCACTTTACTTTTTATGTTTTTATTGCGCCGCATTCCTTTAAAATCGGCTCTCATTGTACCTCTTACAGGGATTATGCTAAGCTATATTATTGGCTCGTTAACCAATGCCATTGCAGATTATGAAATGCTCCTTCCTTCTCTTCAAGCTTACTTATTTGGTAGTTTTACTATGATTCTTGAGGGGAAATATGAACTTTTATGGCTCTCCCTTCCTCTTTGTCTTCTAGCCTATTGTACTGCTGATCGCTTTACGGTTGCAAGCTTAGGAGAAGATTTAACCAATAACCTTGGGTTAAATTATCGTGTTGTCATGTTGTTTGGTCTTTTTATTGTCGCCTCAATCACTGCTGTTGTTGTCTGTACCGTCGGTCGTATTCCTTTTGTTGGATTGATTATTCCAAATATTGTCTCAAGTTTTATGGGAGATAATATGCGCTATACTGCTCCTTGGGTAGCCATCAGCGGTGCAGGATTGGTCTTGATTTGTGATCTTTTAGGACGAATCATTCATCCATCTCTTGAAATTCCCATTAGTACCATAATGGGCGTGATCGGTAGTTTTATTTTTATGATACTGCTTTTACGCTGGAGAAAGCATCTTGGATAAAAGCAAAAAAACAATATGTGTATTAACAACACTTATCATCATAGCATGTACGGTCATCAGTCTTTACATGACATGGAATATCAATGTTTATACATGGACATTCCGTCTTACAAAACTGATCTCTCTGCTTCTTATTGCCTATGCAATAAGCGTTTCTACGGTTTTATTTCAAACAATCGTTAATAACCGTCTTCTAACCCCTTCAATTATGGGATTTGATCAGCTTTATATTTTAATAAAGACTGTTTTGATGTATTTTGTAGGCTCTCTTTCTTTGCCCTTTTTGAATGAAGAAGGACAGCTCATTCTCGAAGCCCTTATTCTCATTCTTTTTTCCATAAGTCTTTTCCGCTGGCTATTTTCAGGAAGCCTAAAAGGGCTGCACTTGACACTTTTAATTGGTGTTGTTTTAGGTGGCTTTTTTTTCAGTTTACGGATGTTTATGCAATTGCAACTCAATCCAGACCAGATGATGAATCTAACAGATATTATGTTTGCAAATTTTAATAAATTTAATACGTCACTCATAAGCTTTGCCACAATAATTGTTTTCATTGTGAGTTTAATTGGGTGGCGTTCACGTCATCTTCTTGATATTTTAGCTTTGGGACGTGAAAATGCTCTCAATCTTGGCGTTAATTATCATAAAAGTGCGACAGCTATCCTTATTTTTGTTTCTATTCTCGTCTCTATTTCTACCGCATTAGTAGGCCCGGTCACTTTTTTTGGATTGTTAATTGCCAATCTGTCCTATGAACTTTCACCTCAAGCAAAACACAGTGTCGTTATACCGATTGCAATATTATTAGCGATGATTTGTTTGGTGGGGGGACAATTTATTTTAGAGCAAATTTTTCACATGGCAGGACGTTTAAGTTTTATCATTGAGTTTTGTGGAGGGATTGTTTTTTTAATGTTACTGATGAAGGGAAAAGTAAAATGATTGAGATCAATCATCTTTCCAAGGCTTACGGAGCTCGATTGATTATCGATAATTTATGTCTTCATCTTCCCAAAGGGGGGATTACTTCTCTTATTGGGCCTAATGGTTCGGGAAAATCAACTCTTTTAATGCTGATAAGACGTCTTTTACCACACGACAAAGGAACAATTCGTATTGACGGTTTTGATATTGATAAAATGCCCCATGATATTTTGGCTCAAAAGCTCTCCATTTTGCGTCAAGATAATCCTTTATCCTTCCGTTTAACTGTGTACGATTTAGTAAGTTTCGGACGCTATCCTTATTCAAAAGGCTGGTATAGTAAAGAAGATAAACAATTCATCGACAGTGCACTACGCTATCTCGGCTTACAAGATTTAAAAGACCGTTTTTTAGACGAACTTTCTGGGGGGCAGCGTCAACGTGCTTTTATCGCTATGGTTATCTGCCAAGATACTGATTATCTTCTTTTAGATGAACCATTAAACAATCTGGATATGAAACATGCTGTTTCTATGATGAAGCAGCTACGCCGCACAGCTGATGAGCTGAAAAAAACCATTCTTATTGTTATGCATGATATTAATTTTGCCTCATCTTATTCAGATATGATCGTTGCACTGAAAAACGGGAAAGCAGCCTATTTTGGGACTCCCAAAGAAATTATGCAGCCAGAAATTCTTCAGGACATTTATGATATCGATATTCAAATCAAAACAATCAATGATATTCCTATCGCTCTTTACTATCGATAATCCTAAAGATTTTTTACGCTTGCCTACACTGTAGAATCTGCTAGAGATGGTAAAATTGGCTCATTGGGGAATAGTTTAATGGTAGAACAGCGGACTCTGACTCCGTCAATCTTGGTTCGAATCCAAGTTCCCCAGCCAATTTTAGTTGTAGCTTATAGCTTGCTAGCGGGTTTTGTATATTTTGACGCTAGGTTTTGTACCAATTTATTTTCATTCAAATGATTTTTAAGGGGTTCTCAAAGAGTCTTCAAAGGCCTTTCAAAGATCATTTAAAGCCTCTTTAATGTGTATGGTCAACCCAGCTGAAATAAGACAAATATTTGGAAATGAAGAAAGTAGCATCTTTGCGCAACGCCTTAATTTACAATGCGGTACCCTTTCTAACTACGAAATTGGAGCACACGAATCAACATGCTCAATAATTAACGCCTATTATACAGCCTTATAACATTAATCCTCAATTCGTTACAGGTGAAAGCGAAATGTTTAGTAACATGGCAAAAATGAAAACCCGCAGGCTTTAAACTACAAACTACCCCTGCTAGTCTCATGAAAAAACATGAACGAATAGCTTATACAGCCTTTTGCGATAAAAAAATTAAACGCTCACTAAAGATATAACGGAATTAGCGCCAGAGTCTTTGTATAAAATCGCAAGAAGCCTGTTCAAGACATCAACGACACGGAAGAAATTAAGCCTATCTTGCCTCTTTTAAAATTGCATTTTAAGCGTCAAATTGAAAAAATACATCTAACAACCACAAAAAGACTCAACCTCACCACCATTTTAAAAAAGCATGTGGAAATTTTCTTACATTCAAGACTTAATATAATATATTGATAAGTAACATTTTATACTTACTTTTTGAAATTTCATATGTATGGAAATTTTTTTGCCTTTTTGGTCATTTCTGCTTGTTTTTAGAGTAAGCTTAACAACTTTATCGGATTTTTTTAAAAGGCTTTTTAAAAATCTTCAAAGGATTTTCAAAGCTCTTTCTCATTTTTTCCGTTAAATTCCGATTTTCGCCATTTTTGACTCTTTTTTGCAATTTTCGGTGTCAAAATCCAATTTGAAAAAATCTCATTTACTGGAAAAAATAGCTATAAAAACAATAGATTATCATGTATTCTTATTTAATCCTGTTTTTTCTCATCCTGTACAAAACATAATGTCAAATTGCATGTAAGAAGGCTTATCCTTTATTGAATTTAAAACGATAGAATTTTTCCCTTTGTTAGAAAATATACAGCTTTAAAAACACTGCTCTTTTTTACTATCTTTTCTATTCATGGTATTTTTTTTAATCATAAATCAATAAATATTGGCATAAATAAAAAGATACCATAAATACAACTATTGCCACTTACAATATTAATATA
Source organism: Bartonella mastomydis (assembly GCF_900185775.1). Taxonomy (NCBI): domain Bacteria; kingdom Pseudomonadati; phylum Pseudomonadota; class Alphaproteobacteria; order Hyphomicrobiales; family Bartonellaceae; genus Bartonella; species Bartonella mastomydis. The sequence goes on along the minus strand of NZ_LT883136.1, from coordinate 83,066 downwards.
AATACAAAAAGTTAATTTTTAAATATACTAAAAAATACATTATAAATTAAATTTATATATTGTGTATTTAACGATAAATTCAAATTTAATTTTGACAGATCAAGAAAAATAAATTATCAAAGCTATGAATAATTAACAGAAAGCAATATCTATTTCTTTTCTTCTTTTGAAGACTGCGGGGAAGTAAATATTGGGGGCTTCAAAAGGAGAGTATTCGTGTATAAAAAATCCCTTCTGTCATCTATGGCAACAGCCGCTATCGTGCTGTTTAATATCCAGTTCAATGTTCATGCTGAATCTCTTGAAGTTTCTGGAGAGAAAAAAGAGGTTAAAGACGCCACTTATGAGACTCTTCATGCTCTAAAGGAAGGTCAAATCATCGGAACTGATTTGAAGGTAACTGGAAATAAAGACACAAACTCAAGCTCAAACACAAACATTTTCGTTGTAACCACTGAGGGTAAAGGCAGTGCAATTAAATTAACGGGAGATAAAACAACCATTAAAGGAACGGATTCTGACATCCGCTTTGGTCTTGCAGTAGGTAATGGCGCGACACTTCAAATGACAGGGGGCACTATTACAGTTTCTGACACTGGCGTTCACTTCTTAAACACTAACAGCACCGAAAACAAACTGGAAAATATAACGATATCGAGTGGTAAAGACGATACACCTCTACACGCTGGAATAAAAACTGAAAACAGTACTGTCACTTTAGAAAATGTAAAAGTGACACAAACAAATAATGCCGTAGTTGCAAATAATAACTCTACAATAACAATCTCTGGAGGATCATTTGAAACGCAAATGGTAACATTAAGCGCTCTTAATGGCAGCACCCTTACTTTAAACAACAACGTTCAAATTACATCTGAAAACGCTGGACTTTATGCAAAAAACGGTGGCGCTATCAGCATGATGGGGGGAACCATTAAAGCTTCAGAGGTTGGTGCTGGCTTTGAAGGCAGTAACAACGAAAAAAATAAACTGGAAAATGTAACCATCTCAAGTAATAAAGAGAATGCACTACTAAAAAAAGGAGTAACTGCAGATAACAGTACAGTCGCTTTAACAAATGTAACTGTCTCTCAAGCAGTAAACGCCGTAGTTGCAGATAATAACTCTACAATAACAATCTCTGGAGGATCATTTGAAGCGCAAAAGGTAACATTAGGCGCTCTTAATGGTAGCACCATTACTTTAAACAACAACGTTCAAATTACATCTGAAAACAGTGGACTTTATGCAAAAGATGGTGGCGCTATCAGCATGACGGGGGGAACCATTAAAACTTCAGAGGTTGGTGCTGGCTTTGAAGGCAGTAACAACGAAAAAAACAAACTGGAAAATGTGACTATATTAAGTAATAAAGACAGTGCACTCCTGAACGTAGGAGTATCTGCAGACAAAAATAGTACTGTCGCTTTAAAAAATGTAACTGTAAAACAAGTAAAAAGCGCCGTAGTTGCAGATAATAACTCTACAATAACGATCTCTGGAGGATCATTTGATGCAAAAGAGGCAACGATATACGCTGGAAAAGGCAGCACTGTTATTTTAACTGACGATGCCCAAATTACATCATCTGAGAACGATGGGCTTCTTGCCGAGACAGGTGGCGCAATCAGCATGACGGGGGGAACAATTAAAGCTTTCTATAATGGTGCTGGTTTTGAAGGCAGTAACAGCGAAAAAAACAAACTAGAAAATGTAACAATATTAAGTAATAAAGACGGTGCACTCCTGAACGCAGGAGTATCTGCAGATAAAAGTACAGTCGCTTTAAAAAATGTAACTGTCACACAAGCAAAAAGTGCCGTAGTTGCCGATAATGAATCCACAATAACAGTCTCTGGAGGATCATTTGATGCAAAAAATGCAACAATAGTTGCACTCAATAATGGTACGATTATTTTAACCGACGATGCCCAAATTACATCATCTGAAGACACTGGAGTTCTTGCAAAAGATGGTGGTGCGATCAGCATGACGGGAGGAACCATTAAAGCTTTCTATAGTGGAGCTAGCTTCGAGAATAGTAAGAGAGAAGAAAACAAACTGGAAAATGTGACCATATCAAACGTTAAAGACGATGCACAACTAAAAGCAGGGGTATCTGCAGATAAAAGTACAGTCGCTTTGAAAAATGTAACTGTCTCTCAAGCAGCAAACGCCGTAGTTGCCGATCATGAATCCACAATAACAGTCTCTGGAGGATCATTGGAAGCAAAATACACAACAATAATTACGCAAAATAATAGTACTATTATTTTAACCGACAATGCCCAAATTACCTCATCTGAAGACGATGGACTCCTTGCACAAGAAGATGGCGCAATCAGCATGACGGGGGGAACCATTAAAGCTGTCTATAGTGGAGCTAGCTTCGAGAATAGTAAGAGAGAAGAAAATAAACTAGAAAATGTGACCATATCAAGCGTTAAAGATGGAGATGATGCGCTATTACACTATGGAATAGAAGCAAATAAAAGTACCATCATTTTAAACAATGTAACCGTGACAAAAGCAGAAACTGCCATAATTGCAGATGACCACTCGACAATAACAGTCTCTGGAGGATCATTTGAAAGCGAAGATAATGGAATATATGCAAAACAAGGAAGTTCTATTTCTTTAAACAACGCTACGGTAACATCATCTTATGGAGATAGTGTCTATGCAGACGGTCAAGATTCAAAAATTATAATGGTAGGAGGAAGTGCAACTGCAAAAAGAGGCAGTGCAGCATTATTGACAGAAAACGAAGGACAAATCGATGCCACAGATGTTACACTCACAACAGATGGCATAGGAACCGGTGCACTTGCGCTTGGTGAGAGCACAATTCAATTGCATGGCAATACAACAATCAACAATACTTTAAACGGTCTTAGAGCAGTTGATGGTGGTAAAATTACCGGTGAAAATTTAAATATCACCGGTGGAAAAGCTATCACAGATCCCGACACAGAACGCTCTGGTCTAACGACAGAAGGCGCTGGAAGTGAAATTAACTTAACAGGTAAAACAATCATTCAAAATGTTGATGAAGGTCTTTATGCAGACGGTGGAAGCAAGATCACCAGTGGAGATCTAACAATAATCGGTGACGAGAGCGAAAAAATAACTACTGCTGTAGGATCTTACGAGCCTGAGAGCAAAATTGAATTAAATGGGAACACAACCATTAAAAGTTTTGATCTTGGTCTTGCTGCAGTCAATCGCTCCTCAATTATCATGAAGAATGGTGCTAAAAATGAAATAGACGTCAAAAAAATTGCACTAGCGGCAATGGCTAGCGGACAAATTGACCTAGCGAATACTGATGTAAAAGCAGAAAGCATAGGTATGCAACTAGTGGCTTTATCGAAAACCAATACAGATGAAGATGAGCTACAAATAGATGGAGACAACGAAATCAATCTGACCAATAGCAATATTCACGTTGATAATGGCACTGGGATTCTTGTTGGAGCATTTGTTAAAAAAAGTATTGAAAATAATATTGCTCCATCAATCGGAAAAGTTAATCTTAACAACTCAGAAATCCATGCGGATGTGTTATTAGACAATGGTGTTTTTTGGGACAAAGTTTCTTTTCAAAAAGAAAATGTCTGGAATGATGAAAACATGAAGGAGATATCTACCGGTAGCTTTACCTTAAATGCAGATCATTCTATTTTAGAAGGAAAGGCAAACATTACAAACGACAGAACAATAAACTTTGATCTGAAAAACGGAACACAATGGTTCTTAAAAAACAGCACACAAGAGAAAGATGCTGAAGGCAATTTGCTTGATATTGCTCAAAGATCACGTTCTGATATTTCTGTTCTGGGTCTCAATGACAGCTCTCTCATTTTTCAAGAGCCAACAGAAGGTCATTACCACACATTGCATATAGGTTCCGGAAAACCAGGGACTACGGCCGTCTATAATGCAACAGGTGATGCAAAAATTTATTTCAATACAAAATGGACTGATGGCACACCAATCACAGAGCAAGAAACCGATCATCTTCTCATTCACGGCGATGTTTCAGGCTCCACAACGGTTTACATTCAAAGCGATTTAGGAGATAAAGAAAGCGTCATAAATGCTTCCGATCCTTCTAACATAGGCGGACTTTCACTGATCCAAGTTTCCGGAAAGGCTGATGAAAATTCTTTCAAATTAGCCCATGGTTATATCACAAGGGGTGGTTCACCTTATAAATATACGCTAACAGGTTACGGACCAGAATCAAGCTATGGCCAAGCGAATATTGAACAAAGTCTCTTTGATGAAAAGAATGAGAATTTCTGGGATTTCCGCTTACATAAAGAACTTCTTCCTGATTCAAAAGCAGAAGCACCTGTAGCACAAATGGCAAGCTATTTGGTCATGCCAAATGCTCTCTTCTATAGTGGATTGACTGATATGGCTGAACAAAACGCATTGTTAGCCAATATCAGAACATCGGTCATAGATAAAGGACAAGAAAAACAGAATGGCTTTTTCTTACACACCTATGGAAGCACAGGAACCTTCTCCTCTGAAAGCGCGCCACGCCAATATGGTTATAGCGGTGCTGATCTTCGCTATGCCGCTCTACAAGGAGGGGTGAACTTCGCAACACTGGAAGGACATAATACCACAACACATTTCGGTCTTTTAGGAACCTATGGACAGCTTTCCTTTACGCCAAAAGATATGCAAGATGCTGGAAAAAACACCGTTGATAAATGGTCCCTCACAGCTTATGGAACCATACAATACGACAATGGCTTTTATCTTGATACGCTGTTATCCTATGGCATCTTAAAGGGAGAGATCACCAATGCCCTCATTGGGACAACCGCAAAATTGAAGAATGCCAAAATGTTGAACATCTCCACAACCGTTGGCAAACAATTTGCAACAGGAATTCAGGGTGTAACATTCGAACCGCAGGCACAACTTGCTTATCAACATTTGGCATTTGATACCATTTTAGATGCTGATAATCTGACCATTGACATGCAAAATCCTCACCAATGGATGATCCGTGTTGGCGGGCGTTTGACCAAAAGCATTACCACTGAAAACAACCGTCCTATGTCTTTCTATGGAAAAGTCAACTTGATCAAAACCTTTGGGGATGATCAAGCACTCCATATTGATAAAGATTATAAACTTGATGCTATGGGATCTGCACTTGAAGGTGGGCTTGGTATCAGTGCACAATTATCCACGAACCTCTCCCTTCATGGTGATGTGAGTTATCAACAAAAACTGCAAAAAACGGGTATCTCTGGAGCAAGTTTTTCAGGCGGAATACGCTATCAGTTTTAAGGTAAAACTGTAAAATAGTCATTCTATTTCAACGTAACAAAAAAGGCAGCACAATATGCTGCCTTTTTTGTTCTTGACATTTTTTCATTAAAAGATCACTTGAATGGGCTTTGTTTTTTGTCCCCTTAACATCATCTCCATCAAGATTTATTGATTTACAAGGTGGATATTATCCTTTGAAACCTATCAGATTAAATTGCGCGTTCATCTCTCTTAAACAAAATGTCACAAAGCGCTTCATCCCCAAGTGAGAGAAAACCAAAACGCTCAGAAAAAACACCTAGAGATAACTATGCTCAGCCCAAATGTTATCGATATAATCTTGCTTGCTTCATAAAATCCCCTTCCCTTTTTCTCATCAAAAAATGTCAGGTATTTTTATCGAGAACATCTCAACAGCCCCAAATAATGAAAACCGAGACCTTTTAATAAAAGCACAATTTCTCATAAAAGTGCACTTTTACAAACCAAAGCATTATTCATTTTACAGCTTTCAAATGAAGCTTTTTATGAATTGCATTTTTCCACTTAAAATAGGCTTTTCTTTCTCTTTACACGAATTCTCCAGCATATTTTATTCGTGAATTTATCCATAAAGTTAAGAAAAATTCATTTTGAGAAAATAGACAGATAATAATATCTAAAAAGATAATAATAAAAAACTCTTTCTTCGCACCCTTGCTCTGTTGATACCCTCTATTCTTTCAATTTATAAGCTTATTACACCATCTATAAAGCTTCATTGACACTTCCCTATACCATTTTAGATAAACAATTTAAGAAAGCTCATCCTCTCATCCCGCGCTTATCTCACAGAAAGAAAATAAAACGGTGATAAAACGATCAAAACCAGTATAATGGAAATGAGTTTTTTAAGCGCAATAGGAAGCTATCAACCTTAAGATAATCTTATGAAAGAAAGGCCTATTTTCTTTTTTTAACAAAAAAACGCTATTTTCCTAATAGTTTATTAAGTCATAAGACTATTAAAACTTATAAATCGGTAGTATATCTAATTATTTTTGTATCGATTTAATCTAAAATAAAAAAATATACTATTACTATATAAATAAAATTATAATAAACTCAAAACTATTATTTATGATTTATTTTAATAAAATAATATAATTAATTATAAACTATATATTGTTATTTTTAAGCATAAACAGAAAATATTTGTAGCTAAAAATATACTATCGGGCATAATAGCCATAAAAATTGTATGATTTTCCACCTGTCATGCTGAAACTAAAGCTCTTAAAATTTTTGGTGCAAAAAACATATCTCATAGAACTTATGCGATATCTCCTACAAAACATGATAAAAAAATCATCGACGAATATTTAATCATAACGAGAAAATAGATATACAAATTGCTTTCTCTAAAAATACTTCTACAGCTGCCAAAACTGAAGGAATGCACAGGGCAATCAAATGACTAAAGAGCATAATTATTTATAAAATATAAGGCAACTCATTGAATTATAAATGATCTTAACTATTTCCCTGTTGAATAAGCATCCCCACTACCGTAAGAAATTTTCTCATTTCCCCCCTATTCCACGTTGAATCAATCAAACCTCTGTCTCTTGCACCTTACAAGCAGGTGGACCATGTGGAAAAAAAACATTAAGAAAAGCCTAAAATAACCTTTTTATGAACCGTCTCAAGCACCAAAGGCTGTTTGGCAATATTAAGGGGCTGGTAAAATATGTAATGGACTTGCTCTTTTATCAAAAGACACCGACTTTCTCCTTCACAAGCATAAAGAGGATGGAGCTCACAAGCTTTATCGCTATACCATTCACGAGTGCCGTCGCAAAATGCGCTTTGGAGCTTTAAAAAGATCTCTTTGAAGAACCCCAATATCCCCCTCATTTCTTTTTATAGCATATCTTCTCCTAGAGCAGAGAAAATAGACTGAGATTTGTCTGAGAGCGCCTCAAACACCCCATCTCAACGCTATAGAGCTTTTATAACGCTTATCCTGAAGCCAATTTATACATCTTGGTTTTAGCATAAGCGGACCAAGCAAAATTTTATAAAATTCATTGTTTCATTGCATTTTATGATCATGAAAAAATCTTTTCTGAAGCAAACCTTCAAATTATAGAGAACAGTACAATATAATTTGTTTTGTTATTTACAATAAAAACATAATGATATAAAAGCTGATTGGGTACTTGCGCCATCAGGGGAATGAAGTAAGCATCAAAGCATACCAAATACTAAAGGCATATCTATGTGTAAGAAATATATTTATAAGAAAAATCTTTTGTTATGTACAATTGCTGGAACTTTCATTTTTTCTCATTTCGGTTCAACTTATGCAAATACACAACCTCCTGAAATTATTGATGAGTTCAAGCTGGAGAATGGAGAGGAAAAAACTCTTAATAATGTTTTTATCCGCAATGGATTAAGCGCAGTGCACGCCTCTAAAAAAGCAACAGCTACAATTACGAACTCAACAATACATTCAGCTTCGTTTGCCTTTGCTGTATCACAAGGGGGACGTATTAATGCTAAAAAAGTTAAAGCCAATGCCTTGTATACTGGTCTATCAATTTCAAACGGTATCATTAACATTGAAGATTCATTTATAGAAACCAAAAGAACATCCGGTATTATTTTTCATAGCATTTTAGATGCTTTTGTAAAACCTGGAGAAGAAGTTATCAATAAGGCAATTCTTACCAATACAAAACTTCTTGTAAAAGAGGGTGTTGGTATTCTAGGACCTTCATCTTCAAAGTCTATTGCTGAAGTTCAACTTAAGGACTCAGAAATTCGTGCTGATGTATTATTACAAAATAATGTAAAAAAGACAACAGATTCAGATCCTCATCCTGTAACTTTTATCTTAACTGCCAATAATTCGATTATGGAAGGAAGAGCAAGAACCTTAGCAGTCAATACAACTATTTTTAATTTAACCAACAAGAGCAAATGGTACTTAAATGTAAGTCAATATGACATAAATCGTGATTTTAGTACATTTAATTATACTCTCCACGACATTGAACAGCGAGCACTGTCTACCGTTTCAGTCCTGAACCTTAATAATAGTTCTATTGTGTTTAATGCGCCCCATACGCTGGCAAAGGGTCAATATCAAACCTTGAGTATAGGACAAACCCTTGAGGTTCCTCATTCACAAGAAAATAGGGGCTCCGCTAAAGAAACTATTTACAATGCAACAGGCAATGCAAGGATTTATTTCAATACACAATGGAGTGATGGTCTGACAAAAGCACAGCAAAAAACGGACCGTCTTCTTGTCCACGGAGATGTCTCAGGTACCACAACAATTCATTTCAATAGTCTCTCAAAAGCTGAGTCATCACAGGCAGAGTCTTCTATTCCGGCGAATATGCGTGGTCTCTCACTCATACAAGTATCTGGACAGGCAGATAAAAATGCCTTCAAACTAGCAAATGGCTATGTCACAATGGGTGGTTTGCCCTATAAATATGTTTTAAATGCCTATGGACCGGCATCAAGTCTTGGAAAAGCAGAGAGCGCACAAAGCCATTTAGGGGAAGTCTCTCAACAATCAAAAGACAAGAGCGCAAAAACCGACACAACTCCCGTTGTGATAGGGGGAATTATTTTAGGAGTTGAGAATAATATAAAAGGTGAATCAACATCGAATTCTAAACAAGCAGACAGCGAACAAAATCATTTGAGAAAAAATCAGAATTTCTGGGATTTCCGCTTGCAAAGTGCAACGCTCGATGATGAAGGAAAGATCAAGGCTCTCGTTCCTCAAGTAGCAAGCTATTTGGTCATGCCTAACGCTCTATTCTCAGCTGGATTGGCTGATATAAACAATCAAAACACTTTGCTGAATACGATGCAAGAAACAGGCTTTGAGACAAAGGGTCATAAAAACAAAGGAATCTTCTTCTCAACTTATGGCAACAAGATGACATTATCCTCTCACCGTACGCCATTACAATATGGCTATGGTGCCGATATTCACTATGCTGCTTTACAAGCAGGCTTTACATTGGTCGCTCTAGAAGATCAAAATGTGACCACCAACTTTGGTCTTTTAGGAACATATGGGAAATTGGCTTTCACCCCAAAAGATATGGAAGGTGCTGACAAGAGTACGCTCAATAAGTGGTCACTGACTGCATATAGTGACCTGCATCATCATAATGGGACATATGTCCATGCCCTCTTCTCCTATGGAATGCTCAAGGGAAATATCACCACAGCTCTCGTAGGAAAGACAGTAGAATTGACAAACGCTGATACATTCAGTGCATCGGCAACCATTGGACAAAAATTCGAAACCAGTACGAAAGGATTGGCCTTTGAACCACAAGCACAAGTTGTTTATCAACGTCTTATGCTTGGCACACTCTCAGATATTGATGGCTTTGATGTGAATATGGGCAATCCTCATCAATGGTTAGTTCGTATTGGTGGACGTTTAATGCAAACAACAGTTCCCACTGAAGACGGTGGGATTCTTTCTTTCTATGGAAAATTGAATATTGTTAAAGCTTTTTCCGATAATAGCACTATACAGATTGGTGAATCATTCCGTCTTGATTCTATGGGAGCAGCCATTGAAGGTGGATTTGGTGTGAATGCACAATTATCACAAAATATTACCCTTCATGCTGATGTTCATTATCAACAAAAAATTCAAAAACCGGGTATATCTGGAACAAGCTTTTCAGGTGGAATACGCTATCAGTTTTAAGAACAAGCAAAACGCAACTTATAGTCTTATTTAATTTAACAAAAAAGGCAGCGCAATATGCTGCCTTTTTTGCAGTCTTTCGGCAAAATCCATCGATAACGGTTCTTTCTATACACCTTTCTTAAAAGAATTAATTTCGTTCAAACTCAATGCAACAAAATCTTTTATCTCTCTAATGACAGTTGAATTCTCAAGAGAGCGATCTTTTTGATGTATAAAAATCAAATGAATTCAGTAAAATTTTTTATCTATTGATAAAAAATACAAAATACTTCAGCTTTTTTACATAAAAAATTCCTCGTGAGTAATTCTATATACAAGCAAACCGACTGAAAACCTTTTGTCAGCGCACAATAAAGCTTCTCCAAAACTTTCTAGCGTTTTTATAACAACAGCTTTAAGCAATAAATATCCTTGTAAAATATTCGCTTCTAGCACTTTAAAACGAAAATACTTATCAAGCTCAGTCTTTTGAAATCCATCGTCACTGGATTGCACTTTCTGTTTTAAAAGCGCTTCTCGGACTAATCTTCAAACGATAAACAACAAAATATAATATTCGTTTTGTTATTTACAATAATAACATAATGATATAAAAGCTGATTGGGTACTTGCGCCATCAGGGGAATGAAGTAAGCATCAAAGCATACCAAATACTAAAGGCATCTCTATGTGTAAGAAATATATTTATAAGAAAAATTTTTTGTTATGTACAATTGCTGGAACTTTCATTTTTTCTCATTTCGCTCCAACGCATGCAAATATACAACCTTCTGAGATACCTACAGTCCAAGTGACTAATGGAGAAGAGAAGGACCTTAATAACGTTTTTGTTCGTGGTAAGTATGATGCTGTTGTTGCTAAAAAAGGTCATGTTACCATTACAGATTCAATCATACACTCAGGCTTTACTTTGCTTTCTGCAACATCAGGGGGGCAAATTAATGCTAAAGGGATTATAGGGAGAGCAGAAGAGCGTGGTTTATCACTCACAAACGGCACAATCCATGTTGAAGATTCAATCATAAACGTCATAGGTCACAGTAAAATCTATGGGATAAATTTTGGTTATATTCTAAGCTCCACGATACAAGAAGGAGAAGAAGTTATAAACAAAGCCATTCTTAATAACACAAAACTGCTTGTAAAGGATGGTGTAGGTATTTTCGGACCTTATTATTCCAAAGCTGTTGCAAATGCGGTGTACCTTAAAAACTCAGAAATTCGTTCTGATATGTTATTAAAAAATGAAGGCTCCCCCTTCACTGAGATTCAACCTACCACTTTTACGTTAGATGCTGATAACTCGATTATGGAAGGAAGAGCGAAAACACTTCCTCAAAATACCACAGTTTTCACCCTAAATAATAATAGCAAGTGGCATTTAAAAATTAGTCTATTTGAGTTAGAAAATAGTTTTAGTCTATTTAATTACAAGCTTCTTGATCTTAAGCAACGCGCACAATCCGTCGTTTCAGTTCTAAACCTTAATAATAGCTCTATCATATTTGATGCCCCACATGATTTAGTGGAAAATCATTATCAAACCTTGCATGTAGGAAGATACCCACAAAAAACAGAGCAAAACAGAAGTTCCGATGCAGCGGCAGTTTACAATGCAACGGGTAACGCAAGGATTTACTTTAATACCAAATGGAGTAACGGTCTTCCAAAAGAGCAACAAAAAACGGACCGTGTTCTCGTCCACGGAAATGTCTCAGGCACCACAACGGTCCATTTCAACAATCTTTCAAAGCACGCAGAATCATTCGATAATGAAAAAGCAAAAGATTCAATTCCTTTGAATGGACGTGGTCTCTCACTCATTCAAGTTTCTGGACAAGCCAATGAAGATTCCTTCAAACTTGCCCATGGTTACACCACAATGGGAGGCTTACCTTATAAATATATACTCAATGGCTATGGACCAACATCCAGCCTTGGGAAAGCGGATAGAACACAAAGTCATTTAAGCGAAACATCACAAGAATCAAGAGAAAAAGATGTGCAAAATACCAATGCATTATCCCTTGGAAAAGAAAACAACGGACACGCTTCCTTGGAAGAAAATAAGAATTTCTGGGATTTCCGCTTGCAAAGTGCAACTCTCGATGATGAAGGAAAAATCAAAGCTCTTGTTCCCCAAGTAGCAAGCTATTTGGTCATGCCTAACGCGATATTCTCCTCTGGATTGGCCGACATAAGCAATCAAAATACACTGTTAAATAATATGCACTCAACAGTTTTTGGATTAGAAGGTCATAAAAAGAGAGGCATCTTCTTATCAACGTATGGCAACAAAGTGACGTTATCTTCCAATCGTAGTCCATTGGAATATGGTTATGGTGCGGATGTTTGCTATGCTGCTTTACAAGCAGGCATGACATTAGCAACGCTAGAAAATCAAAACTTAACTGCAAATTTTGGTCTTTTAGGCACCTATGGAAAGCTCGCTTTTACGCCAAAGGATATGGAAGGTTCTGACAAAAGCATACTGGATAAATGGTCCTTTACGGTCTATGGGAACCTCCACCATGACAATGGTCCCTATATTAATGCATCACTCTCTTATGGCGTTTTAAACGGACATATCACAACAGCCCTTATTGGCAACACCACAGAGTTAAAGAATACAGATATATTGAATATATCGGCAACCGTTGGACAAAAACTAGCAACCGGAGTTGAAGGATTGTCCTTTGAACCACAAGCACAACTAATTTATCAACGTATTGCATTTGGTACGCTTTCAGATATCGATGACTTCCAGGTTAATATAAAGACCCCCCATCAATGGTTGGTCAGTATTGGAGGACGTTTAACAAAAACAATACTGCCTATTAAAAATGATCGTGTTCTTTCTTTTTATGGTAAATTGAACGTCATAAAGGCTTTTGGTGAAAAAAGCACAATCGATATTATTGAACCTTTCCGTCTCGATTCTATGGGCTCTTCTCTTGAAGGTGGGTTTGGCGTTAACGCGCAGCTTTCCAAAAATATTGCTCTTCATGCTGACGTTAATTACCAACATAGACTCCAAAAAGCTGGGTTTTCTGGAATTAATTTTTCCGGTGGAATGCGTTATCGCTTTTAGAAATCTTAGCTTTCACTTTTGACACATAAGCAGCGCTGGAATGTAAGCAGTGCTGCTTATATTTTACACATTACAAAAAAAACGTAATGTGTAAAAGAGTAGTTCATTTTTTATCAAAACAAAGAAAATATCTTAAGGAACGTCTCTATGCATAAGAATTTTTTGTTATGTACAGCCGCTTGTGCTTTGTTTTTTTCTTCTTTTACCTTCACATCGATCAGTACCGCCTCTGGCCTAAGTCCTGAAACACGCCACGCCCTTGAAGGAATGATCAAATTACCAGAACAATATCGCTATGCCATTGATGTAATGAGCACGCCAACACAGACAGAAAAAAATCTTGAAAAGATAGCTTCTGACGCCATGAGGGAAGATCATTCACACTTCAAAAAAGCACATCAAAATTCTATGGATAGTGTAAGAGAGAAGATGAATAGCTCTTTTTCAAGCGCCGATCGTTATGGATTTGCTACGCATTCTGAAACATTAAAGCGTGAAATGGATACTATACATGTCCAAGCTATGACAAACCAATATCCTCAAAATACACAATCTATAGTGAGTGCCAACACACAACTTAACCAAGTGAGAATAAAACGGAGTGCCTTACAAGGACAAAACAATACTGCGACAAAGGTTTTACCCAATACATTACATAAAGAGAATAAGCGCTCTGTGATTGATTCCAGCACAACCCCAAAACGCGCCAGTGATAAATTATCGGCTGATGCCGTTTCACAACACAAGGACAATTCATCCTTAAGAACAGATCGTGGAAATACGCAGCTTGAGATAAATAAAAATACCCAATCTGTTATTGATCTGAAAACAAATACAGCTTCCTCAGCACCAAAAACGGCTCTTAACACATCCGCAGAATCTCATGTGAAATTGCCCACAAAGATTGAGAACAGCCCCATCGCTCATACTGAGAGCACGTCTCAATTTACAGCTGATAAAGCAACCGCACCTTCTTCTTCTCTTGATGGGGCAGAAAATGTCAAAACCCTTACACCGCAAATAGAAAACTCTTTCGTCATGCCTATTGCAATGTTTGCTGTTGGGGTTGCTGATGCTAACAATCAAAATATCTTGTTAGATAATATGCAAATAACAATGTTTGAACCCAAAGAGTATCAAGAGAGAAGTATTTTCTTATCCACTTATGGCAATAAGAACACATTTTTCTCCCGCATTCATCCAAAACAAGAGGGGACTCCAACAGAACAAGAGGGTACTCCAACAGAACAACAGAGCACTCCAGCAGAACAACAGGTAGAGCAAAATGACGTTCAATTAGAACAAGAAAGTGTTAAAGCAGAACAAGGGAGCATTCATGCAGATATTCGCTATGCCGCATTGCAAGCAGGAGCAATATTAATTGCGCGAGAAGGTCAAAATATCAACACTCATTTTGGTTTTTTTGGAACATATGGAAAATTGTCTTTTGCTCCTAAAAATGCAGAAAGCTCTCATAAGAAGATGTTTGATAAATGGTCACTCACCGCCTATGGAAACATTCAACATGACAGTGGCAGCTATGCAAGTGGCTTTCTCTCTTATGGAATTTTAAAAGAAAATATGCGCAAAGATTTCATCGAAGATACCCCCCAAATAAAGAATAGTAAAATCTTAGGGGCAGCTGCAACGGTTGGTCAAAAACTATCCACCGGTTTCGAGGGTGTCATCCTAGAGCCGCAAGCACAAATTGTTTATCAGCGTCTCATACTTGGATCTCCCTCAGATAACATCTCTTCCTCAGCTGACAGCTCTTCTTCAAATGACGATAGCTTTAAAATCAATATAAGCAAGCCTGATCAATGGTTGCTGCGTATTGGCGGGCGTTTAACACAAAACAAAGGCCATGTTCTTTCCTTCTATGGCAAACTGAACATGATCAAAACTTTTAGTAAAAATTTTAAACTTGCTGCTATGGGATCTTTAGTCGAAGGTGGTTTTGGTATTCAAGCGCACTTATCGCCAAATATCGAGCTTCATAGTGATCTGAGCTATCAACATAAATTCAAAAAAGTTGGCATTTCTGGAATAAATATTTCTGCAGGAATGCGCTATCACTTTTAAAAATACTTGTATTCTATCTTGAAATATAAAGTACTCTCATTATGTTTCGTTTTGTCTCTTACAAAAGAGACATAATGAGGTCAAAATTTTATATTTTATGAGAAGGGGAAATATTTAGGAATACATTCATATGAAAAAAAGCTTCTTACTCTACACCGTTTCTGGATTTCTATTTTATTCTTCAACCAGCTTGTCTTATGCTCTTGAGCCCACTCTTGGTGTGTATCCTCCACCCCCGTCAGAAGGTTATGACCTAAATAGGATGCCTCCAGTTTCTTTTAAGCGTAAAGTAGTAGATACATCCAGAGTTTTTGATCCATATGATAATAATTCACCTGATGGATTTGGAAGAACTTATCCACCTCAACCTTCCTCTCCATCTTCAATACCTAGCTCACCTACGTCCCCTACCACATCTGGCCCCACAACAATAACGACTCCTCCTACAGCGGTTGGACCTACGACACCTCCTTCTACCAGCCCTGTAACTCCTACACATACTGTAACGCCCCCAACGCCAAGTGGAGCAAATTCAAGAAGCGGTACAGGCTCTAATGAAGGAACGACACGTTCTTCAACGCAACTCACACCGCCTGTAAAAGCTACAGACTCTAGAACTTCTACAGGCTCTTCTGAAGCTAAAACAATTACAAAACCTGAAACGCCTTCTAAAAGCACAGAGACGTCTAAGGATTCTTCTCAAAACTCTAAAGAAAAAGCGCCATCCTCAAATGGAGCCACTGGAAACGCAGGTTCTTCCTCGAGTCAAAGGTCTGAGCATGCCCAAGAAAATACACAACCATCAACGACTAAAGCAATAGAAGGTGTACAATCTAGCCCTGAAGCCACACAAGGCACGCCTATCACACAATCTCCAACGAGGAAAGAAACTCCAACAACAGAAACTGCAACGACAAAGGTGGTTCAAGCAACAGGAACAGCTTCAACAACAGACGTAGCCAAATCGAGAAGGCGTTCAGGTGTCTCCGAATCTCCTACAGATTCTTCTAGTGAAGAAACAGCACCTAATTCTACTGTAGCTTTACAGCCAGAAGCGGTACAAACTTCATCTGATTTACAGTCAACATCTGAAACTCCAAAATCAGAAACAAAGGTGTCAGCAACATCTGCACAATCAACACCCACGCAAACTGAAACTACACAAGAAGTACCTGCAAACTCTGCCCCCACAGGACCGGAGTCTGAAAAATCAGCACCAGAAGTATCATCCAGTCCTAAAGAGGTAGAACCTACGAGACCAACAGCAGAGCAATCACCGGCGCCTAAAGGATCAGAGCTTCCATCAATATCTTTAAGACCAGCAGCTGAAAAATCAGAATCTGTACAACCAATATCCCCCATACAGCCTGAAAAGCCTGCACAAAGCGGGAACATAAGTGCTAACATTGAGGCTAAAAACGGTGCAACTGTCACACTACATAACAAAAAGATTCAAGACAAATGGAGTGCTTTAGATGCAGAGGGGAAGAATTCAAAAATCGAAATGAATGGGGGAAGCGTTGATGCTGGTTTTATTGCACTCAGTGTATCAAATGGTGGAGAAATTGAAGCCACAGATATTACGGTGACAGCAGAAACAGCTGCTTTGGTTAACATAGAAGGGACAATCAATCTTACAGATTCAAGCATCCATGTCACAGGGAAATCTGAAGCGAATGGTATTATTTTCCGCAATAATCTCTATCGTGCCCCTCAAAAGCGACGTCCACGCAATGCAGAAAGAAATGCCAACACCATTCAAGAACAAGATATTACCGGTAAAGTAAATCTAGAGAATACAAGGCTTTTCGTTGAAAACGGTACAGGTATCAGTCTTTATGGAACAAACACAAGTGGTGAAGTCAGCCTTAAAAACTCAGAAATTCATGCAGATATTTTATCAAAAAATATAAAAAACGGAAGCGGAGCCACAAACACCTTTACTCTAGTTGCGGACCACTCTTCTTTAGAAGGTCGCGTCAGAACTTCTAGAGATAATAGAACAAGTTTTGACCTAAAAGAAGGGACGAAATGGCTCTTAAAGCCCAATAAGAATACTGCAAATAATGATCGTATCTCAGAGGATGATACTATTTCGTATGACTATAGACAGTTTGGTCTTGATGAAAAATCATTCTCTAATCTTTCTGTATTGCGCCTTACCAACAGTGCCATTATGTTTGACAAGCCTATGGGAGGACATTACCAAACTTTATTTATAGGTCCTCAACTTCCCAAAGAAGATGGAACAGCGCATACAGCAGCAGTTTATCATGCAACAGGTGTTGCAGAGATTTATGTCAACACGCAATGGAACCAACATTCTCCTGTCACAGAACAACAAACCGATCGCGTCGTGATTAATGGTGATGTATCAGGGAATACTATTGTTCACATCAATCTGCAAGAAACAGATAAAACGATAACCGATGATTCTGTTGTTTGGGGAGAGCAGATGACGCCTCTTCCTTTAGGGACACATGGAGTTTCAATCATTCAAGTTTCCGGACAAGCAAACGAAAATTCCTTTACGCTCGCCCGAAACTATATGACTATCGGTGGACAACCTTATAAATATGTGCTCAAAGGCTATAAACCTGGAACATCTCATGAAAGTCAAAGTCTTTTTGGCAAGAGTAGTAATTTCTGGGATTTCCGTTTACAAAATGCCTACATTGATAAGGATAAAAAAGTCCGAGCGCTTTTACCACAGGTGGCAAACTATTTAACCCTACCTAATACTTTATTTTCTTCTGGATTTGCTGATGTAAACAACCAAAACAGGTTGTTAGATGCAATACGAACAACAGTCTTTGGCGCCGCAGATCATAAACAGCATAATCTCTTTTTCTCCTCCTACGGCGAGAAAGTCACCTTATCCTCCAACCGTGGCCCCCTGCGCTATGGTTATGATGCTGATGTGAACTATAAAGCTTTGCAATTGGGGGTTATATTAACCACCTCGGAAAGCAAAGACATAAGCGCACATTTTGGTCTTTTAGGAACATACGGAAAACTTGCCTTTACACCAAAAGAGATGCAAGATTCTGAAAAGACAACTCTTGATAAATGGTCCCTCGCCGCTTATAGCACCATCGAGCATAGCAATGGTCTATATCTTAACTCGCTTCTTTCTTACGGAAGGTTAAAAGGAAATGTTACCACAGCTCTTGTTGGGAATGCTGCAAAATTGGATGGAACTGAAATCCTTAATCTCTCTGCAACCATTGGTCAGAAATTAGCAACCAGCATAAAAGGGCTAGTCTTTGAACCACAAGCGCAATTGATTTATCAAAATCTCATGTTTGATATTTTCTCAGATGCCAATGGCTTAAAAGTAGACATGGGCAATCCGCGTCAATGGTTGATCCGTTTTGGTGGACGTTTAACAAAAACGATAACAGCTGTTGAAGAAAGCAAGGCTGTTTCCTTCTATGGTAAAATGAATGTGATCAGAACTTTTGGTGATGGAAAAACAATAAAAATTGCGGATACCTTTGATCTTGATCCTACGGGTTCTTCAATTGAGGGAGGCATGGGTGTGAATGCCTATCTTTCTCAAAAGATCGTGCTAAACGCCGACATTAGCTATCGGCAAAAACTGCAAAAAACCGGTGTATCGGGAACCAATATTTCTGGTGGAATAAGGTATCATTTTTAAAGCAAAAGCACTTTTAACTTCAATAAAATAAAAAGCAGCACAGTGTGCTGCTTTTTATTTAAACGTCTATTTTTAAAAATTCTCAAAAGCCGTTATTTTATCAAAAAACATATTGATTTATAATACTTTTTTACCAATCAAATAAAAAAACTAGAAAGCTTAGCATTCTCTCATGTCCAAACTGCTCATTTTGAAGCAATCAAAACGCTTTGCTTGTGCATCACAAGCCGAGAAAACTTCGATGCAGTAAAACGGTAGAAAAAAAGCATGCCTCTTTATGAACCACAACAAAAAGCAATACAGGAAATTGGCAAAGTGAATCATACGACCCGCTTACTCCTTTGCTATGCATAAAAAGAGCAGTTTTTGTACCATTCTTTTGTACCACTCATGAGAGGTTTTATAGACTTCACGAAGCGCCCTATCCCTTTTCATGAACACTATTATGAAATAAGTATGCGTATTGAGAAAAATCTCCTTAAAACAAGCATATGAACGGACAATAACAAATCTATTCTATTTTGGGTATGTTATTTTGTATGAAGCGTATCCGCTCATAAAAGCTCTACCCTATTATTATAATATCTCAACCGCAGCAAAAGGATAAAACAAGTCATTTTGGTTATTGATTAAGAATAGCACCGTAGGAGAGGCTTTAAACTTAACAACCAAATTTTTCCTTTGTGAAAAGCACGTCTGAGAACATGAGTTGAGTGAAAGCATCTTAAAAAGATTGAACGGCAAACAGTCTTTCCTTCAATAAATCTACCCGTTTTCAGAAAAACGATTTTTATTGCCAAGCTTTTAAAATTACTTTACGAATAAAAAGGTGTTTTGGTCGCATACGTGGCAATCAAGAGGAAAGACAAATTCAAAACCTCAAACCATAAAATTATCCCACTTTGCGGGTATCTCGGAATTCCGGGAGATTTTGCACTGTCCAAGTGCTTCCCAGCACTAAAAGCAAAATGCTGATTAAGCTCAGTACTTTTAGACTCCCGGAATACTAGATGCGGGGGCGCTCGCACTAGGCGGGGACAAATGCAAACTCAAAATCTTAATATTGCCAAGCTCCTAAAATTACTTTACGAATAAAAAGGTGTTTTGGTCGCATACGCAACGATCAAGTGGACCTTGAAAACCTGAAAACTCAAACATGAATTTATCCTACTTTGTGGGTATCCCGGAATTCCGGGAGATTTTGCACTGTCCAGGTGCTCGACGCACTAAAAGCAAAAAGGCTGATTTAGCTTTAGTTTTAGACTCCCGGAATACTCATGCGAGGGCGCTCGCAACCGGCGGAGCAAATGCAATCTCAAAATCTTAATATTGATCTTTTTGTCGGCAAAAAACTCATTGGCAAAGAAAAATGCCCTGCATCAGTTTCTAAACACTATCCAATGCACAAAATAAGTTATCCGCTTGTAAAATATTATCCTCCGGATATGGAAAGATCATAGGATCAAAAGAGCGATGCCTTCTTTAATTACATGAGAAAACACCGCCTTTGGTTAAAAAAGCTATTTTTTATTGTAAATTCCCTAAAATTACTTTATCAATTAAAAGGTGTTTTGGTCGCATACGCAACGACCAATAGGGCTCTAAAACCCGAAAGCTAAAATAAAAATTTACTCCGCTTTGCGGATATCCCGGAATTCCGGGAGATTTTGCACTGTCCAGGTGCTTCCCAGCACTAAAAGCAAAATGCTGATTTAGCTTCAGTTTTAGACTCCCGGAATACCAATGCGAGGGCGCTCGCAACCGGAGGGGCAAATGCAATCCCAAAATCTTAATATTGATCTTTTTGTCGGCAAAAAAATTCGCTTGAAGCGAAAAATGTTGGGAATGTCTCAAAAAACATTAGGAGATGCTTTAGGGGTAAGTTTTCAACAAATTCAAAAGTATGAAAAAGGCTTAAATCGTGTGAGCGCTGGGCGATTAAAGGAAATCTCCGATATCCTAAAAGTTCCGGTTTCCTTTTTTTATGCGGATATTATCACAAAAGAAAACACCCCATACCATCATGAAGAAATCGCATCAAGCAAAGAGGAATTTTTGCTTTTAAAAAGTTTTAGAATTCTGACATCAGCCAAACAGAAAGCCATTTTAAAATTAATTTCTGATCAAAATTAAAATATTTTAAATGATCTTTATCCTTTAATTTGCTTTCTATTCTAAGAATAAACCACTGCAATTTATAAACAATTTGGCTTCTTAATTTAGCAAGTTCCGCTTAATTGACTTCCACGATATGCAACACGATATTTTCTCTTCATAAGCCTTCATGCCGCTTCATAAATACTTCTGAAAATATCTTAAAATACACCATAGCGAGAGCACTCTTGTTTGTCCTTCACTTCCTCCTCAGATCTGTAAACAATCCAATTTCTCCTCAAGAGGGGTCTCACTGTTGATCACTCCTATCAATCCATCTTCTAAATATCTCTGCACCCATCATTCTATTAAAATAACACATTGATTTATCGTCATAAATCATCTTTTCCAACTTTAAGACCAAATAGTGTAAGGGTTCTCTCATCACCGCCCTTCTCCTATGGATAAATCAATCAAAATCACTTGTTTTCCCATCACAAGCAAAGGTGGTATATAAATAAAACAAGATGAAAAATACTCTAAGAATCTCAAGTGTCAAAAGCTGTCGCAACATTGGAAAATGATAAAGTAACGTTGCTGAAAAATATGGCAATGCCAACTTGCTTCTTTATAGGGATGAGAGTGTTCTGGAGATTTTATATTATTTCCATGAAAGCTTTATACCTTCATGGATACCATCTCGCCACAGACCGACATCACAAAATAGGCACTCTTACAAAATGGATGTGCAAGCCTTGAGAAATATTTCTTTACAATAAGCGCCTACATTGGAAACAATAAATCTATTCTTTTAGAAGCGTTCTGTTTTGCATGAGAAGCGTGATCCCATTAAAAACGCAAATAAATATAAAAAACATGAAAAAATGTATGATCTTCACTCTTTAAAAGACAGTGCTTTAAATTCCTTTAAAAGCTGTAAAGCAAAAAGATGATAGTAAAAATATCACCTTTACAATTTTATAATTCTCTACCAATGAAGCTCCCTCTCCTTTTCAAATACGAATCCCAACAGAGAGACGCGTACTCCAATCTGGCATACAAAAACGACAACAGAAGAGAAAATACTAAACCCGCCTCTTTATCTCAAACATAGAGCTTGCAGTGACTAACCGCTTCATATCACCATACTTTAAAGGAAACGGTTGTAAGGCATCACGGGACGATCTTAATATTCCTCTTATCCCCTTCCCTAAACGAAAAAATGAAGTGCCTACCAACCCACTCTGTAAACAATCCGCTATAAGCAATCCGTCTTCTCTTAAAACCGCTTCACTTGGCTCACCACCACACAGGTGTGCGGGTCACATCACCACACTTCAAACGACAGAGCTTCATAAAATTTACAAGCAATATTCACTAAAGACTCTCAAAAGTACTTAATGAGGAAAACTTTACATCACCATACTTTTTACATCACAACACTTTAAAGGAGACTGTTGCATAAGGCATCACGGGACGGTCTTAATATTCTCTTGCCGCCTTCCCCAAACGAAAAAATGAAGTACCTACCAACCCACTCTGTAAAACAATGTTCTGTAAACAATCCGCTATAAGCAATCCACCTTCTCTTAAAACCGCTTCACTTGGCTCACCACCACACAGGTGTGCGCATCACATCACCAAACTTCAAACGACAGAGCTTCATAAAATTTACAAGCAATATTCACTAAAGACTCTCAAAAGTACTTAATGAGGAAAACTTTACATCACCATACTTTTTACATCACCATACTTTTTACATCACAACACTTTAAAGGAGACTGTTGCATAAGGCATCACGGGACGGTCTTAATATTCTCTTGCCGCCTTCCCCAAACGAAAAAATGAAGTACCTACCAACCCACTCTGTAAAACAATGTTCTGTAAACAATCCGCTATAAGCAATCCACCTTCTCTTAAAACCGCTTCACTTGGCTCGCCACCATACAGGTGTGCGGGTCACATCACCACACTTCAAACAGCAGAGCTTCATAAAATTTACAAGCAATATTCACTAAAGACTCTAAAAAGTACTTAATAAGGAAAACTTTACATCACCATACTTTTTACATCACAACACTTTAAAGGAGACTGTTGTATAAGGCATCACGGGACGGTCTTAATATTCTCTTGCCGCCTTCCCCAAACGAAAAAATGAAGTGCCTACCAACCCACTCTGTAAAACAATGTTCTATAAACAATCCACCTTCTCTTAAAGCCGCTTTACTTGGCTCGCCACCATACAGGTGTGCGCATCACATCACCTTAAAAGAAACTGGAGACTCTGTTTTACAGAACAGCAAAATGATAATTTTAAGCCCCAAACGCGCTTAAAACATGGAAACTCAACAAACACGCTTTTTATTCAAATCACTGCCCTACCTCATCATTATAATCGCGTAGAACAGCCGATATGAATGAAGTTTAGATTATTCTTCTAATTCCTTTGCAAGTCCAGAAAGCTGCATAGCTTGCGAAAGATCATTGACTGCATTTAAATGTGTTTGAAGTAGTTCACTATTACGCTGTAATTTTTTTTGTAAATCAGACAGCAAACTTTCAACTTCATGCTCAATATCTTGATTCATGTAGCGTCTCACATCGCTCATCGATTTATTAAGATCACGCAAACCACGTATTTTACATAAATTTATTTCTTCGTAATCTGGAATACCACTGCTTTCTAGCATATTGCTTTCATAATCAACCACTTGGGCTAAACCTTTCACAGCAGCGACAAATTTTGTCATCGCCCAATCACGATCAATAAGATTATTATCAAGAGCTTTTGCTTTTGCTGCAAAACTATCATCACCATATTGCACTACAGACATTTTTATTTCCCCTTCAATTATATTGTTCAATCTTGCTTTCAAATGAGGGAGATTAAACAGTTTTCCTTCAATGCTGATACACCCAATCGCGCTCGTGACGTGAACATTTCTCAGACAACAGCACGACAATCCTTCAAAGTGCGTACCACTTCAACTTTCAACGTATTCTCTGAAATATTTTCTTGTTTTGCTCCAAAATCATTCTTGCTACTATACGCATTCACCAAAACGCTATAAACTTAAACCTCTGCGCAACAACATCGAAACTTCCAAGCTTCCTCTGTCTATTTTGCTTGCTTATTTTTCTCTGCTTATTTTATCTTTATCCGCTTTACCACCACCAAGCCCTCAACAGAAAACAACAATCCTCTGACGATACCCTTGGCAATAAAAAACACCTGCCAGCAAAAATTCGCAGCATATAGAGATTTAAGCCTATTAAAAACTTCAGCATTTCACCGATAGCAGCATTTTACCCTCCATAACTTTACAGCTTTTCCAGCACCCAAATCTGCACACTCTCTGGTGCCATAAGATAGCACCCTACAAGATTAGTTTGCTTCCATTCAAAAGACACACCCCCACCCCAAACTCTTTCTGCATACACGCAGTATTCTGCACAACACATAAAGAGAACGCTCTTTTGAACAGATCAGCCATATAGCACTCTTAAAAAAGACATCTTAAAGTAGCTAAATAGCCACCCATCTTCCTTTTTCAATTATCATTTCGCTTTTCTTTGCAGTGAGCGACTATATAAGATTTTTTGAACCTTTTCAAGCGTTTCTTAACCCATCCGTTCGAGACGCCTTCAATCACATCTTCACACGCTTGTTTGAAAAACAACAATTTCTTAAAAGGCACCCGAACCCATTGCGCACAAGTCCATTTCGCACCGGAATCCATGAAATGGATAAAATCCATTGAGCCACCACCTCTTTACGCTTTATAAAAGAATAAGCCACCACCACACACTCAGCCCCCAATATTACCCCCTTAGCACTTGAAACGATTCATGAGAGGTATAATGCCTTTCTTGTACAGTTTCACGGCATACGGCTCTCTCTGCTTGTAATGTTCAAGAAACATAGCTTTGGTTGATTGAATATAAAAAGATTTAAAATGAGAGAATCTTTTGGTATTCAAGACTCTCATTCAAGCTGAAGAACGCTAGATTATTCTTATAAATAAAAATACTATCAATGAAAAACGCTTCGCTCCCCCCCATGACTCTTTGCAAAATTTTTCCCTCATCTTCCTGTCGATTATTTCACGGACAGCATACAATCCACTCTTAATATCGCAGCTTTACAGACACCTTAGCCTAAAAACATCGTTTATAATAAAGACCCAATTTCGACGACATCTCTCTTTTTACCCTTACCCCTTAAAATAAAGAAAAGATTTTAAGCTTGCCGAATATAGTGTATCCGCATATATTACAAGCTGTAACATATTGTTACTTATAAAATCACTTCCAAGAGAACAGAAAGAGGTTCTTATGGCTGATCTCATAAAAGCCGCGATGCTTTATTCAACCTTGATCATTACCCTCAACGCTTTTGTTGTGTTTTTAGCGCTCATCATAGAGGTATATTAAGCATAATCTCTTAGTTTTTCGTAATCTATGCAAATAAACACTGTGAATTTTCCACAAGGTCAAAGTAAAATTTTAGCTCTCTCGATCAACCACCTCCCAATTTCAAACATCTCTTGCAACTCTTTTGGTGTTAACCTCTCCTTTTTATTTGCATTTTTAACCATCAATTTTTGTCTTTTCACGCTCCTTCACACTTCCCTTGAAGCCCAACATCATCCCCACCTTAAAGGACAGAGTTTTCGACCAGATCCAAGCTGTAAACAATTTATCTTCTTATCAAGCATCTTACCGAGCCGATTTTACTTAATTTCCTCCCTCAAGGCATATCACACCCCTAAAGGAAAATATTGAAGCTTATGCTAAAAAGCACCACCATCTTGACCTCTATGAGAAAGTAAGCCGCACCATCATACACTCTACCCCCCTCATGGTGCAACGCCCCTTGGCTCTTAAGAATACGTTTATAAGAAGCATTTGTATCCCTTTCTTAATCGTTTTTTATTCGCAAGAGAACACTTTCATTTTTGACGTACAAAAAACATGGGGTTGCGTAACTTAACCGAGAACAGATTTGAAATAAGAGAATTCTACGCGTATCGGGGACTCATTCAATATGAAAAACAACGAACACTCTTTACACATCAAAGCATTGTCCGAAGAATATTGACCAAACACTCAAGAATAAAAAAGAACACATGTATAAAATTTTACATGGGCTCCACCACCACTCAAAACGATAATACTACGGCAAAATTATAATAACAAACCCCAAGAAAAAGGCATACAAACTTGAAAGAAAAAAACAGGGAAGGCAGTCACCCTCTTACAGCATCCGGCAAAGCCATTCTAGCAACACTGGCTCACACTCTAATTGATGTGATAATATTCTCCAATAAAAAGCGGTTTTTTAAAAATAGTTTAAGAAAAATATTTGACTATAAAACGATAATAAGTCCATTCAGAATGATTTTTCCCTTTCTTAAAAACAGAAAAAAATAAATTCCAAACAGATATTTCCACCCAATTTTTTCAAAATTAACCGTAAAAGCTTAAAGCCATTCTTCGTGTGATAAAATATTGATGTGTATTAAACACCCCAGCATAGATTGAATCTCATATTTCATCATGCATGCAACCAAAGCATTAAAAAATCAGCGTATAATTTGAAAAAATGAGCCGCAACACGCGGCTGCTCCTTCCGGTGCAACAGTACTACAATTAAAAGCACTTTTTAGCTGAACAGATGACAATATGTCATCTGTTCCACAACGAGTACAAATCGTAAAAGATTAGCTCTTAAAGTCAAAAGCACCCCAAAAGTTAGGAACAAAAATCCAAAAAACGGAATAAAATCAATAACGGTCCCATCCCTTATTGAGATAATAACTTATCTGAATTTTATTTTTTAATGAAAGCCAAAAAGAAATTCCATATATGCTTGTTTAACGTTTCGACAATTTTTAGATTTCTCTCTGGCAGATTCCTCCATCTTTTCACATTTCATTCCCCATTCTTGCATCAATTTTTCATCTTTCTTGAAATCTTCTACGCTATAAGTCTTTTCGCAACCAGCAACAAAAACTCCAGTACAAAGCAGCAATGCTGTAAGTATGACTTTATTCATCAATAAATTCCCCTTCTTTTTAACGGATAAATTTAGGGCCTCAAAAAAAGTTCTACATATGCTTGTCGAAGGTTTTTACAATTTTGAGAAGATTTGAACGGTGAATCGTCCTTCTCACATTTCTTTGCCCATTCCTCGTATAATTTTTCATTTGTTTTAAATTCTTTTACACTATAGGTTTTTTCGCAACCAGTAATAGCAAGTCCAGTACAAAGCAGCAATGCTGTGATAATGACTTTATTCATGATTTAATTCCCTTCCTTTTTTTCTTCAGATTTTTCCTCGTCATCATGTACAAAACTTGCGCCAGGCCAATCGTTTCTATGAACTATACGATAAGCTTTGTCTGCATTTTTACAATTTGTTGAATCTAAATCCCCTGATATCATGCACTTCATTGCCCACTGTTCAAGTAATTTGGGATCTTTTTTAAAATCTTCTACGCTATAGGTTTTTTCACAACCAGCAACAGCAAATCCAATGCAAAACAGCAATGCTGTGATAATGACTTTATTCATCAATAAATTCCCCTTCTTTTAGATGATAAAATTTGGACACAATTGAACGTCCCGTGAAAATTACACATTTGGTCCATTGTGCATTTTCAAAAATCTTAAAATCCCCCCCTTACGCGATTTTTTTGCAACCTTTGACGATAAATCGCGTAAAAGAAAAATACTGCTCTCAATATTTTTATGATTTAATTGTTGTCTTACTATTTCCTCGTTTTATTCATCTTTTTGTTATTTCCGAACAATTCCTTTAAAATTTTTTCAGAATTCTCTTGAACAAGATCCGCATTGGCTTGTACAAGATTTATACAATTTTGGGATTTCGTAATAGAAGATAGCTCTATCTTATTACATTTCTCTTTCCACTCTTTGCGTAATTTAGCATCTTTCTTAAAATCTTCTACGCTATATTCTTTTTCGCAACCAGCAACAGCAAATCCAATGCAAAACAGCAATGCTGTGATAATGACTTTATTCATCAATAAATTCCCCTTCTTTTAGATGATAAAATTTGGACACGATTGAATGTCCCGTGAAAATTGCACATTTGGTCCATTGTGCATTTTCAAAAATTTTAAATCAAACTTCTCTACGCGATTTTTTTTACAATCCTTAAATCAATAGAATACGAAAAAAGCATCCTCCTATCGAGATTGTTTATAATTTAATTATTGTCCTGCTGTTTTTCAGTTTCATTCCCACTTTGGCTATTTTCAAGAAGTTTCTTTGCAAGATCTCTATAATGCTCTTGAAAAAGTTCCATACCGGCTTGTGCAAAATTTACACAATTTTGGGATTTCATAAAAGCAGGTGGCTCTAACTTATTGCATTTCTCTTTCCACTCTTTGCGTAATTTTTCATCTTTTTTAAATTCCTCAACACTGTAGTTTTTTTCACAACCAACAGCGATAAGCCCTGTGCAAAGCAACAATGCTGTTAGAATGATCTTGTTCATGAATTTACCCCTCTCTTTATTTTATACTTTAAGAACTTGTTTTATACTTTGAGAACGACATCATTGGATTCACAAAATCCTGTATTGTGCTCTTACGTATACCTTTCCTTTGACAAATACGAACAGCTTCAACGCCAATATGTTGAATCATGAGAGTTGTTTTATTGGACTTGCATTTGGAATGTTATCTACGCAGTGGCTCTTTAGATTTGAACTGTTTAGACTTCAGCAACAATTTGATATCTTGATATTTTCAAAAAGCTTTTTAATCACTTTTTTTCAAGAATTTTTCTTTTTTTTAAAAAAACCACTTTATCATGAAAAACAGCACAAATATCGTATCAAAAATTCACCATACCCAGATCCATTGCAAGTTTTCTGCAAATGAAACAACAACTCTTTTAATGATTTGATTGCGCTCTTTCTTATTTCTTAATTCGCCGAGAAAGAAAAAAACTTAAACGCCCCCTACACTTTTAAAATACCAATAGAAATTCTAAAAAAGCAATCTTATACATTCCTGATAGCCATAGAAAGGATCATCCCTTGACCATCATCAAGTAGCCTTCAATACTCAGACTCTAAAATCATGTAGTCTATAAAATCACACAAATGAAAGAAATAATTTTCATATCACACTCAATGATTTCTTTTGGTTATGAGGAAAGCTTATAGCACACCCATATCAGTCAATTTTATTGATTTTCCCCCCTGATAAATATGAATATAATTTTAAAAAGGAAATATTATCTAACAGAAAAAAACAAACAACGCTACTACTAATTTATATGATTTACCCATGTATTTCAGTAAAATAAACAAAAAATAACTTCACCTTTAAAACCATTAATCAAGACAATTGTTATGGAAGAATAAACTGAACTATCCAGCGATAAGACAAATAACAAGGGGGAGGATGAGCACATCCATCGGAGAAAAATTGAAATGAAGAATTTTTATAGGTTTCATGACTCTTTCATGAAATGAATCGTATGAAAAAAACGCGTAAAAAAAATGAGCGCTTTGATTACGATTACTTTCATGTAAAAACGACTGATATCATCTTTTAAAAAAACAAACCAACGCACATTTTTATTATCATAGATCTGTTATCGTATATTATTTTTATTTTCCGTATTTTTTTGCAAGCAATTCGCGCACCTCATCAGCCATTTTAGTTCCACGACTTGCACAACTGACCTTCATTAATCGATGCAAAGTTTCTGGAATATCGATTGTGAGGCGCTTCATCCCTCCATTCGCGTTTCCTTTGTGGCTTCCTACCCATGCATCAGCCGTTAAAGGAATAGATTTATTGGTTGGTTTCGTACCAATTTTAATTTTTTTATTCATCACACTAACTCCTTGATTTCCGCTGCAACGGCTTCAATCTCTGCGGCGGCTAGCCCTTGCTTATCAACTTCATAAACAGCCTTACCCTGAGCTGCAGCTTCTGCAAAAATCACACGTTGTGCAACGCTAGAAGAAAGAACATGGACGGGATATATGCCAAGCGCTTCGTTCACATCACGCCCTATTGCTGTATTGACAATTTTACGATTAATAACAAAAGCAGATTTGAGATTTTCTTTATAAACGCGTGCTTCGTCAATCAGCTTGACAATTCCATCAGCAGCCCAAATATCATAGGGACTAGGTAAAACAGGGATAAGCACAAAATCCGAAGCCATAAGAGCACTACGCGCAAGATCCGTCACACGCGGTGGACCATCAATAATAATATAATCATAACTATGACCAATCTGTGTAATTTCTTTGTGAACCGTTGCACGCGGTAAACCAATAACGGAAAACAAAGGAGCCTCTTCACGCGCAGCAGCCCAATCCAATGCACTTCCCTGTGGATCAACATCAATAAGCAACACCCGCGCACCGGTACGGGAAAAACTGGCCGCCAGATTCACGCTCAACGTGGTTTTTCCGACGCCCCCTTTTTGATTCAAAAGTCCAATGATCATTCGTTACATCTTTCAGTATTATCGTTTTTACGATTATACTGAAAACAACAAAAGAAGCAAGCATCTAACACCTGCAAAACAACAACTTCTGTTAATTTTTACGGTAAAAACGACAGCACTCAATTTTATTTTTAGAATATTCTTTTAGTATGAAGCCCCAAATATTCTGAAGGGAATATTCTTAAAAAGAAAAAGATAAATTTAAACAAGCGATAGATCTTTCTTCCCTTGCCTTAAAATGAAGGTTTCTTAAATCCATGCTAATTGATCAAGAATGGTCTCAGCATAATCTTCCTTGGGATTTACCCTTTATGGGGTCCTTGATCCCCCCCTGACAAACAAGCCTTTTTCTTAAAGAGATAACCAATACCCTAGAAGAATTCAGGGGGACATATTGAATGAGAAAAGCAAAATCGATAAAATTTACTCATTTTCCCCCTCTCATCTTCAATCAATTAAAATCACTTGTCTCTCATCATCAGCAGAGCTCACAGATGCGAACAAACACGAAAAAAGGACTAAAAAGACGTCTTAATGAAGTGTCTGAAATGCCAAGAACGGCTGTCCACATCGATGGCGCGTATATAATCGTGTCGGTTTGTCCCTTTTCTTGAATGAAAGATGAGGGATATACAATGAATGTTATACTCTTTAAATTGAGACTTTTCCGCACGACAGAGTGGAATGGACTTGAGAAAATCAGGACAAACAAGTAACATAATGGGGTGTTCTCTGCTTCGCGAGAACAATGAGTCAGCCATAAAGAGCGTTATCTTTCATAACGGTCCAGCCATTGAGTAGATCTATCTTTACGCTTGAGAAGGAGAAAACCGCCCTCATCACACAACTTGTGCCAGCTCATGAGCGTATGATAAGGCTCTTGTCCCTTGAAACGATAAAAGGCATTTTTCGTCCTTTCTTATACAATTTCACTCCACGCACCTCCCCCGCTTACCAGCAAGAGATCTTGATTAATGCAACATGGAACAGCCTTAAAACAAGAAAATTTTACAGTCTTCAGAGTTCTCATTCAAGTTAAACAATGATAGATTATCATTATAGATCAATATATTATTCAATATCGAACATGTTATACAGTAGAATATGTTGCATCTTACAAGGCATTTTTCCAAGCAAGTTTTCTCGACAAAAAAAATATTTTTGTTAAGATGTCCTTGAAAGATTTTACCTTCTTCATGTCCTTTTATAGACTTGAGAGTATCGTAAAAATCGTGCAATTGGGAATAAACGAAAATGAATTTACAGCAAATTGCCCCTGATATTTTTATCGGCGCCCAAGTGAGTATAGAAAATATCAAAACATTGGCAGAAGCTGGTTTTAAAACAATTATCTGTAACCGCCCTGATCACGAAGAATCTCATCAACCTGACTTTTCAAGCATTAAAACGGTCGCAAATGACTATGGCATAAAAGCCTATTATCTTCCCATTTCTCCTCCGACCATAGAAAAATCAGATGTTGAGACCATGCAAACAATTTTAAAAACAGCATCTCTGCCTCTTCTCGCCTATTGCCATCGCGGAACGCGTTCACTGCATCTTTATCGTTTAGCATGTCTTGAATCATAGGTTTTACGCGCTCTTAAAAAACAAAAATTCTTCAATTCGCACCAATCTTTAAAAAAATTATCTGTCAAAAATGTTTGTCTTACAGCTTACACTTGGGGCTTTCCTCTTTAAGGTCCTCCTTCATAGGATGCAATAAACAAGCTTTACTCTTAAATAGACAACAAACCTTCTCCTTTGAAGCCATGAAAAAGCTATAAAAATTCCTGCAAATTGATAAAGCGATTAGCTTTTAAAATAAAAAAAATCATCGATTTTAAATTTTGTGAAAGTGTAAGGTTAAAAGTGTAAGAAGTTAAAAAAACAGTTCTCCTTTTTCTTCTCATCTCTTCTTGCCAAACATGCTGTGTCCTTATTCATTCACGATTCATCATAGATTTTAACGAATCAGAAAGAAACAAGCAGTAAAGTTTTAATTGACAACAAAAGCCATACAATTAACTTTAAAAAAGACAATGCCTCAATCAGATCTTCAGATATTCGATTCTCCCTCTCAACAACGCAAGAAACATATACTCCGTGATGTTTTGGAATATATGTTTGTGATGATCATCACTTTAAGTGCTATTTTTGCGAGTTTTCTCTCTTTTTCAGATAAACTTAGAGCCTATTTTTAAAAGTAAGCAACTGATCCAACGGGGATAAGGGTTGGACTGTTTTTAAAATTTCTTTTGCTTTTTTTTCATCACGGTGCATTTGTGCAATCAAAGGTTCAAGCCCATCAAATTTTTCTTGTCCGCGCAAAAACTGGAAAAAAGAAACGGTACAGCTTTCCCCATAAAGGTCGTCATTAAAGTCAAATAAATAGGTTTCCAAAAGGGGGGCTCCATCTTTAACAACCGTTGGACGACAGCCAAAACTTGCAACCCCATCATATAAAACCCCGTTGGCACGACGCAAACGCACCGCATAAACACCATGAGCCAAACGAACTTGAGAAGGCAACATCTGATTAGCGGTAGGAAATCCCAAAAGACGTCCAAGTTTGTCGCCTTGAATAATATTGGAGCATACCCGATAGTGATAGCCTAACAAATGAGCGGCTTTGTCCACTTCCCCTTGTGAAAGAAGTTGCCGAATAAAACTAGAGGAAATGATTAACGGTTGTGAATCTTGAGAATGAGACACACATGGATGAGAAACGCAAGGGACTTGCACGACCTGAAATCCCTCTTCTTTCCCTCTTTGGCAAAGAAGAGGAACGTTTCCACTTTTCTGATAACCAAATTGAAAATTTTCACCTGTCACCACAACGGAAACATCAAAAGTTTTCTTTAAAATCGATTTGATAAATTCATCGGCTGAAAGAGTGGCAAATTGAGCATCAAAGGGCTGTTCAATCACGCCATCAAAGCCAAGGATTTTAAAAATTTCAGCTTTTTCAGCCGCCTCAGTCAAACGATAGACAGGCGCTGAACGTTGAAAAAAACTTCTTGGATGCGGTTCAAAGGTTAAAACAACAGCGGGTTTCTTTTTGATCCGCGCGAAATCAAGTGCTTTTTGCAACACTCCCTGATGCCCACAATGAACACCATCAAAATTTCCAAGTGCCAACACAGCTCCCCGCCAAGCCGAGGGAAAGGTATGAATTCCCTGAAGACGTAAAAATTTAGCCATTACTGAAGTGCCCACATGATTGCTTGTGGCCTATAACCATGACGTTCTAGAAAAGAATGCAAAGCTTGCTTATCAACCACACCATTTTGCATATAATCATAACAATGAATCCCCCCCATAATATAAAGGGCATCAAGACCAAATTGAGCCGCCCCTTTAATGTCCGTCAAAAGACCATCACCAATCGCTAAAATTTGACTTTTTTCTACTGTCCCACGTATTTTTTGAAGTTTTTCAAAGGCACACTCATAAATAGGCGCATGAGGTTTTCCAGCAATGCGGACTTCCCCTCCTAATTGTTGATAAAGACGTGCCAATGCGCCGGCACACCAAAATTCCTTATTTCCATAATGGACAATCACATCTGGATTAGCACAAATAAACGGTAAATTCCGCGCCCTTATGCGACGAAACATCGCCTCATAAGCAGAGGGTTCTTCCTCAAACTCTTCAAGAAAACCACTACAAACGACAACAGAAGCTTCTCTCTCTTCAACAAATTCACACGTCAATCCTTCAAACAACACCAAATCACGTTGTGGACCAATGAAAAAAACTTTACGTGGTGCAGCACAAATGAGATCCCGCGTGACATCCCCTGATGTGATAATGGCATCATAATAGTCACGATGAACCTTCATACTTTGTAATTGAGCCGCAACATCTTCCCGTAATCGAGGAGAATTGGTCAATAGAATGACAGTTTTTCCCATTTGTCGAATTTTATCCAACGCTTTCAACGCTGGTTCAAATGCCTGTACACCATTATGCACAACACCCCATACATCACAAAAAACAGCATCATAACGTTCTATAACAGTCTCAATATGGGTAAGTTCATTCATGGTGCACCTATCTCTATTTGTCATTGATCAAGCTGTTTTTTTACTTCAAAACTACTTACCGAAAGATAATATTTCTGTCATCTTCTTTCTCAAACCATATCCCAACTTTACATCACTTATTAAAGATCATAAGAAAGGATAAAATAAATAAGCTATCGTTAAGTTGTGCAAAATTCTAAAGTGCTTTATAACAAAAGCTTATCATTCCACAATACTCATTTTCTTCATAAAAACTTCAATTCCAACAACAACTGCGTTGATACAGTTTTTTAGCGAAAATACTCAAGTTGTTTATTTGGAAAATAAACAGATTAAAAAACGCCTAAAAATTACTTCCTTAGGGATAAAATCCTTGATTTATAATGATCGTTTATTCTTCAAGCCTCATGAGAAGCCC
The DNA here is from genome assembly GCF_900185775.1 of Bartonella mastomydis. Classification (NCBI taxonomy): domain Bacteria; kingdom Pseudomonadati; phylum Pseudomonadota; class Alphaproteobacteria; order Hyphomicrobiales; family Bartonellaceae; genus Bartonella; species Bartonella mastomydis. The sequence goes on along the minus strand of NZ_LT883136.1, from coordinate 48,149 downwards.
AAATATCTTTTCTCATTTCAAATCTGTTTATATTAAATCAATCACAACACTTTGTTTGCCCATTCATTAAGTAGAATGAGCAATAAAAACACTTAAAGATAAAGAATAAAATATTTCTTCCTCTCAAACGCAAAAATTATCGGAGTATTTTGAACTGACAGAGGATTAGAACTATGCGCCATTGTACACCTTTTTTCAGGAAAGATAGACACATAGCGTTTATCCTATCCATAGAAGCTTTCCCTTGCTACACTTCAGGCAGCACCATTCATGAAATGAGAACGAGCCTTGAGAAAGACTTTTTAAAAAATTGAGAAAGATTTTTTTAAACAAGTAGGTGAAGTGACAAAATCCAAGCTATTTTGTTTTTGTGTGTTGCCTGAGGGATGTTCACTCATGAAAGCTTTTCCCTCTCATTATGATCTCTCAACCACATAAGAAAACCCATTTTGGTTATTGATCAAAGTCCTCGTGAGGCACCCATAGAGAGCTGAATTTTAAACTTCACGGGGAGATTGTTGCTCCCTTCAGCAAATGCAGGGCTGAGGACATCATTTTGCTGAGCACGTCTTAAAAATTTGCAAGGCAAACAGTCTCTCCTTCAATAAATCTACCCGTTTTTAGAAAAACGATTTTTATTGCCAAGCTTTTAAAATTACTTTACCCACTGAAAGATGTTTTGGTCGCATACGTGGCGATCAAGAGGAAAGACAAATTCAAAACCTTAAACCATAAATTTATCCCGCTTTGCGTTTTTTTTGGAATTCCGGGAGATTTTGCCATGTCCAGGTGCTTTCCAGCACTAAAAGCAAAATGCTGACTAGGGTTCAGTGTTTTCAAGCTCCCGGAATACGCATAAGAGGCGCTCGCACTATGCGGGGACAAATGCAAACTCAAAATCTTAATATTGCCAAGCTCTTAAAATTACTTTACCCACTGAAAGATGTTTTGGTCGCATACGTAGCGATCAAGAGGAAAGACAAATTCAAAACCTTAAACCATAAATTTATTCCGCTTTGCGTTTTTTTGGAATTCCGGGAGATTTTGCCATGTCCAGGTGCTTTCCAGCACTAAAAGCAAAATGCTGATTCGAGGTCAGTGCTTGTTACTCCCGGAATACGCATAAGAGGCACTCGCACTAGGCGGGGACAAATGCAAACTCAAAATCTTAATATTGCCAAGCTCTTAAAATTACTTTACCCACTGAAAGATATTTTGGTCGCATACGTGGCAATCAAGAGGAAAGACAAATTCAAAACCTCAAACCATAAAATTATCCCGCTTTGCGTTTTTTTTGGAATTCCGGGAGATTTTGCTATGTCCAGGTGCTTTCCAGCACTAAAAGCAAAATGCTGATTTGAGTTCAGTGCTTTTAACTCCCGGAATACGCATAAGAGGCACTCGCACTAGGCGGGGACAAATGCAAACTCAAAATCTTAATATTGCCAAGCTCTTAAAATTACTTTATGAATGGAGGTGTTTTGGTCGCATACGCAACGACCATTAGGGTCTTGAAACCCCTAAGCTCTAGCGTGAAAATGAACCCACTCTGTGGGTGTCCCGGGATTCCGGGAGTTTTTGCTATGTCCAGGTGCTTCCCAGCACTAAAAGCAAAAAAACTGACTAGAGCTCAGTGTTTTCAAGCTCCCGGAATACTCATGCGAGGGCGCTCGCAACCGGAGGGGGCAAATGCAATCTCAAAATCTTAATATTGATCTTTTGGTCGGCAAAAAGATTCGCTTGAAGCGAAAAATGTTGGGAATGTCTCAAAAAACATTAGGAGACGCTTTAGGGGTAAGTTTTCAACAAATCCAGAAATATGAAAAAGGCTTAAACCGTGTAAGCGCGGGGCGGTTAAAGGAAATTTCCGATATCCTAAATGTTCCGGTTTCCTTTTTTTATGCGGATATTATCACAAAAGAAAACACCTCCTACCCTCATGAAGAAATTGCATCATGCAAAGAGGAATTTTTGCTTTTAAAAAGTTTTAGAGTCCTGACCTCTGTTAAACAAAAAGCCATTTTAAAATTAATTTCTGATCAAAATTAAAACGTTTTAAATGACCTTTATCCTCTAATCTGCTTTCTATTCTAAGAACAAAGCCCTGCAATTTATAAACAACGCGTTTTTTATTGAACAGGCTATTGGGCTGATTTCCTATGATAGGCAACACGATATTTTCTCTTCATAAGCCTTCATGCCGCTTCATCAATATTTCTCTGAAAATATCTCGAAAAACATCATGACAAGAAAAAGCTCATTAAGCCATCATGAAAACAATTCATGATATATATCTTAAAATATTGAGCGATACTTCTTTTGACTGTTCCAAATTTGAAAAAGTTCTATCCTCTCCACCTCCCCTATACTTAAAAGGAGCAGCTTACAATCCGGTGTCTTGTCTACCAGTTTTACTGAACTGGCTTCAACCTCTCAAAGGACCATGTTCCATGAGGCGCTACGAACAAAAACGCTCTAAAAAGCGAGCCTCCTGCACACATTGAAGTACAAAAACGTTTCAATCCAGTTCAATCTGTCAACAAAACAATCCATCTTTTGAAGGAAGCACATCAACTTGGTTTATTTTAATCACCCACCTCAAAGAACAGCCTCTCATGAGACTGTAAGGTTTGTGCTAATCTCACACATTTTTGCAATAAACATCACGTAAATATAACAAGACCAATTATTGACTTGCAAAGGGGTTGTAAGATCCATTATCTTGCCGCCATTTTGAAGGTTCGGTAAAGTCGCTTGACCAAAGACCAATCTTGTTGTTACGTGCTTTTTCTTCCGCATAATGATACTGTGTTGGAAGAGGATTTTTACCCTCCTTTGAGAGCACCAACATCCCTTCGCTAAGACCTGCCTCGGCTAAATCAACCCCTTGAACAAAACACTGCGCATAATAAACACCATTGTGCATAAAAGCCCGTTTACAGGATAAATCCTGACCAAGTGTTTTGGTAACAAGCCAAGCCGTTGTAACCGCACCACAAGGCCATTCTTGATCCTTTAATTTTGCTTTTTGGCGGGGCGCGCATGTGTCCACACCATAAAGATGAATATCACGGGTCATATGAGATCGCCAAGATTGTGCAGAAGGCGTCAGCAATTTAAACGTAACCCCACTGGTAACCGATGCCCTGCCATGAAAAACAACTGTATTATTGACACCATCGCTTGATAAAACTGTCTTCTGACGATCGAGCACTGGTATATTTTTTTCAAGCGCAGATTCATTTTTTTCTAAAGACTGTTGAGTCATCGATTGACTTAAATCTTTTTCTTCCCGATAGAGATCCACGATATCTTGGATATCTTGCGTTTTTAATATTTTAAGAAAGCTGAAATCTATTTGATCTTTATATTGGCTTAATCCCCACACTATGGACCCCATAATGTAAATAATAACAATCCATTTAAATAGCATTTCTTAACACGCTCGCTCAAAAAGTTCATATTTTTCTATTATTTTACATTATTTATCAGCAATCCCCTTGTTTTTAAAGAAAAAAATATAAATATCTATTTTGTACATTAACTACATTTTGTAAAAAATAATATTTTCTCTCACCTTATTTCAATATTGTTGTCTTAAGCAGAAACACAACTTAAAATTGCCATTTTCATATAACACAATCTCAGTTTGAAAAGACTTCTGTCTCTTTAAGAAAAGCGTTTGAGAGTGAGAAAATCCACAATCAAGACTTTAAAAACAAAAAAAACGAGGAGTTTAAACTGTCAAAAATAACAGAATTCTCCCGTTGTTAGAGGCAATGAAATGTCGACAGATGAACAAATATTGTTTGTTAAAGAGAGGTAAAATGACAGATAATAGATTTCAGAACATCATTTTTATCGTGACCATGCTGCTTTTTACAGCAGTATTAGTATCCGATCCTTCTTGTGCTGCTCCTTCTGCTCCTAGTGGGGGTGGTTTCGGGAATCTTGATGGTGTTTTAGGCAACATTGTCACAATGATGACGGGCGCAACGGCAAAGCTCATTGCCATTATATGTGTTGCTGCTGTAGGTATTGGCTGGATGTACGGCTTTATTGATTTACGCAAAGCAGCTTACTGTGTTCTGGGTATTGCGATTGTTTTTGGGGCTCCCGCTCTCGTCGGTAAATTAGCGGGCACAACATAAAATGAACGAAGATACCCTTTTCCTTGCCTGTACACGTCCGGCCATGTTTGCCGGTGTTACAATGGAAGCCATGGCACTCAATGTCATGGCAACATCTATTCTCTTTATTTTGACCAGTGATTTTACCATGTTTGGTTTAGGCATCGGGATTCACTTTATTTTGCGTGAAGTGACAAAATATGATCACAACCAATTTCGCGTATTATTTGCGTGGCTCAATACAAGAGGAAAACAAAAAAATCTCAGCCGATGGGGAGGCGGTTCTACCTCCCCCTTACGCCTTGTCCGCACTTATAAGGAACTACGCTGAAGGAACAAAACCGGTGAAACAGATGTCAATGATGAAACGGGAAACTTTGCCTGAAGAATATATTCCCTATATACGCTACATCAACCAGCATGTCATTGCCTTAAACTCACGCTGTTTAATGGTTGTGATGGCTGTTGAAGGTGTCAATTTTGACACAGCAGACATTGATCAACTCAATTCTTTACACAACCAATTAAACACTCTTTTGAAAAATATCGCAGATGAACGGGTTGCTTTATATTCTCACATCATCCGTCGTCGTGAAACGATTTATCCAGAAGGACATTTTCTTTCATCTTTTGCCACAACATTAGATGAAAAATATAAAAAGAAAATGGTTTCACAAGAGCTGTATCGAAATGATCTGTTTATTTCACTGCTTTGGAACCCCGCAGCGGACAAGACACAACAACTAGCTTCATTTTTTCAGCGCTTGAGCAAAGCTAAAAAAACACAATCTGAACCTGACGCAGAAGCTATTCAGAAACTCGAAGAGTTAAGTCAAGATCTCATGCAAGGTTTAGAAGAATATGAAGTCCGTCTCCTATCAATCTATGAACATGAAGGACTTTTATTTTCCGAACAAAGTGAATTTCTCCATCAATTAGTGGGAGGAAGACGTGAACGTATTCCTCTTACATTTGGCACCATTGCCTCAACGATTTACTCAGATCGCGTTATTTTTGGGAAAGAAATTATCGAAATTCGCCATGAAAGTAATGAGCGCTTTGTCGGCATGTTTGGCTGGAAAGAATATCCTTCTAAAACCCGCCCTGGAATGACCGATGGTTTGCTTACGGTCCCCTTTGAATTCATCTTAACACAATCATTTGTTTTTAAAAGTAAAGCGGCCGCCAGTGCCATTATGAGCCGCAAACAAAACCAAATGATTAATGCAGCCGACCGGGCTAGCTCACAAATTGATGCACTGGATGAAGCTTTAGATGATTTAGAGTCAAACCGTTTTGTTTTGGGCGAACATCATATTTCTTTAGCCGTTTTTGCGGATCATCCCAAAATATTGACAGAGAACTTATCAAAAGCACGTTCCCATTTAACCAATGGGGGTGCCGTAATTGCCAGAGAAGATTTAGGATTAGAAGCCGCATGGTGGGCACAATTGCCTGGAAACTTTAGCTATCGTGCACGTTCAGGCGCTATTACCAGCAGGAATTTTGCAGCTTTATCGCCCTTCCATTCTTTCCCCATTGGCAAATTGAACGATAATGTTTGGGGAGCTGCTGTTGCATTACTCAAAACACAGGCTGGTTCACCTTACTACTTTAATTTTCATTATGGAGATCTTGGAAACACGTTTGTTTGTGGTCCATCGGGGTCTGGTAAAACAGTGATTGTTAATTTTCTTCTTGCACAATTACAAAAACACAATCCGACCATGGTTTTTTTTGACAAAGATCAAGGAGCAGAGATTTTTGTACGTGCTGGAGGTGGAAAATATAAACCTCTCAAAAATGGACAACCCACCGGTATCGCCCCCTTAAAGGGCATGGAATACAATGAAAAAAATAAAATCTTTCTTCGTCATTGGATTTTAAAGCTTGTGACCAGTGAAGGGCAAATCGTGACCGAAGAAGAGCGACAAGATATCGCCAAAGCCATTGACTCTTTAGAAAACTTACCCCCAACACAACGCTCTCTTGGTGCCCTTCAACTATTTTTTGACAATACATCCAAAGAAGGGATTGCCATACGGCTACAACGCTGGATTAGAGGCAATGATTTAGGATGGGTTTTTGACAATGATCAAGATGATCTTAATTTAAATGCACAGTTTATTGGCTATGACATGACCGATTTCTTAGACAACGAAGAAATTCGGCGCCCCTTGATGATGTATCTCTTTCACCGCATTCTTGATCTGATTGATGGACGGCGCATCATCATTGTCGTTGATGAATTCTGGAAAGCTTTAGAAGATGATTCATTCAAAGCCTTTGCGCAAGATCGGCTCAAAACAATCCGTAAACAAAATGGCATGATGCTCTTTGCCACACAAAGCCCTAAAGACGCTTTAAACTCCACAATCGCACACACCATTATTGAGCAATGCCCCACCCAAATATTTTTTCCCAATCAAAAAGCAAATTACAATGATTATGTTGAAGCTTTTAAACTTACTGAGCGTGAATTTGAACTGATACAGTCAGAATTAAGCAGGGAATCCCGCCGTTTTCTCGTCAAACAAGGACAAAGTTCTGTCGTTGCAGAACTTAACTTACGGGGAATGAACGATGAGATTGCCGTTTTAAGCGGCACAACAAAAAATATTGAACTTATGAATGAAATTATAAACGAACATGGCGCAGACCCTGAAAAATGGCTGCCCATATTTTATCAAAGGAGAAAAAAACAATGAAAAAATATGGCTTAGTGACACTGTTATCTTTTTCTTTTATTTCTCATGCACTCGCACAAATGTCCCCCGATGCAGACGAATATTATAAACAAGCACTCGAAAATACACAAAAATTAGATACTGCAAAATCAGAAACCGCTGAGACCATTTATAAGAAAGCCACTGAAACTGCAAAAAAAATTAAAGAGATAAATGGTCAACTTGAACAGCTGAAGTCACAAACAGAGACAACAGCAACTGAAACGACCTCAGACGCTGACAAAAACTCTAACCTTGAAGAATTGCAGAAACGACAAGCTCTTCGACAAGAGCTTCAAGTAAAAGTTTCTCTTCTTCAAGCCGATCTTCAAGCAAATTCTTTAAAACTTCAGGCCCTTAATATGATTCAAGCCAGAGATACGAAGACAAAAGAGGAGCTGCGTGAAGAAAAGGAGCAACAAAAACATAAATTACTTCAAGCACAATTAAAAGAAAAAGAAGAAAAACTCAAAGAAAAACTTGAAAGTACTGGTGCAGATGTCAGACTATAATTTCCCTAAATTTGATAAGTTTTCTCCCTTTGAAAGCATTTCTGGGTATATTTTAAAGCCTCTCGACAATGTGATGGACACAACGGTGAGTGGGTTGTCTTCTGCTATTTCAGCGCCCTTAAATCTTGCTGCAATCATTTTTATCTTTCTTTATGGCTATAATGTTATGACAGGTCGCGTTGCGCTTTCCATGCATAATCTTCTCAATAATGTTGTTAAAATTGTTGTTGTGACAACAATGGCAACGAATGCAGAGACGTTTAATAGTTATGTCAAAGATATTTTCTTCAATGACTTGTCCAACGCGATTGGGAATGCGTTAAACAGCAATCCTGCAAATTCCAATGTTTTTGATTATATTTTGTTAAAGGCAAGTGACCGCTATCAAGAAGTTTTATACAATGCTTGGTTTTTTGAAAAGATCATTGTGGGTCTTCTTGGTTCTATCATGCTTCTGGCCGTTATTCTCTTTTGTATAGGTGGCTTTATTGTGCAAATGTTTGCCCAAGTTGCACTGGTCATGATTATAGGTCTTGGACCTCTGTTCATTAGTTTATATTTGTTCAATGCAACGCGAAAATACACCGATGCGTGGATTACAACGTTGGTTAATTTTACCATTTTACAAGTTCTCGTAATCATGCTTGGAACAATTATATGCCAAGTGATCATCCAAGTTCTCAGAGTTTCCTATGAATCAATCTATGTTCTTTTCCCACCTGTCATCGTTATTTCGATCATAGGTGTTATTATCTTCCGAGCGCTTCCTGGTATTGCCACAGCGCTGGCCTCTGGCGGACCATACTTTAGTGCTGGTGTCTCTTCAGGAGGACAAATCTTCACAATGCTTGCCAATAGTGCAAGAGCGAGTGGGAATGCGGTCAAAAGTGCTGCTTCACAAATCTCAGGAGCAGCTGGGAATGCTGCAAAAGGTGCAGCAGGCGCGGCAGCAAAAGCGGGAAGATCTGGAGGTGGTCGTGGTCGGTTTTAAGATAAAGCACCTCTTTAAAAGAAGGAACATTTTGGTTTTTACTTTGCGTGCACCTTTTGGCGCACGCACCATGGTCTTGTTCCATGAAAGACTTAACATCTTGGGCCTTACAATAAAACCAATCACAATCTTGCATCCCATAAACTTGTAAAAATGTTCAAAATAAAAGGCTCTCATGCGTTGTATTCCAAGATATCTGTGAGTTTAAAAAATGAAACGAAAACTAACTTTTGTTATGATCCTAACAATCGCACTTTCTGGCTGTGCCTCTTTGAGTGGTCCCAAAAAACCACCACGCTGTAATGGCAAACAGACACGTGCTTTAAATAAGGACAAGTGGAATTGGGACAACAAAAACGTTGCCTCCTTAGAAAAGGCCGTACATCCTGTTACCACGCCCATTATTCTCAATACTTTGGAAAGTGAAAAAGCAACAGCCAACTTAGCAATTCATCCAGCTTTATTAAAGCCGGCTATTCATGAAGCACGATCTGAAAAAACTGTGGAGGTTCCGCGTGAAAAGTGATGCCCTTGAAGAATATATAAAAGAAGCCCGCTCATTTGACATTGACCGCATGCATGGCATGCGCGTGCGGATGAAAATTTCCATGGCTTTAACAGTGCTTTTTGGATTGATGACCATTGCGCTGGCTTTGGCTGTCGCAGCTTTAACACCTTTGAAAACGGTAGAGCCTTTTGTTATCCGCGTTGATAACTCAACAGGCATCATCGATACTGTAAGCGCCCTAAAAGACTCTCCTAACGACTATGATGAAGCGATAACGCGTTATTTTGCTAGCCAATATGTTCGTGCGCGTGAAGGTTTTCAAGCCTCAGAAGCGGAAAACAACTTTCGCTTAGTCTCTCTTTTATCTTCTCCAAAAGAACAAAACCGTTTTGCAACATGGTACTCGGGCAACAATCCAGAAAGTCCGCAAAATATTTATCATAACATGATTGCAACGGTCACAATCAAATCAATCTCTTTTATAAGCCAAGATCTTATCCAAGTTCGTTATTATAAAACGGTCAGAGACTTTAATGAAAAAGAAAATATTTCCCATTGGATTTCAATCCTAAATTTTTCTTACATCAATGCGCATATTTCAACGTCTGATCGTCTCATCAACCCCCTTGGTTTCCAAGTATCGGAATATAGATCTGATCCAGAGGTGATAAAATGATCAGACTTTTACAAATAATCTTTTTAATTTTTACGATCACTCTCAGCTTTCACACAGTTTTCTCATTTGCAGAAACAGCGCCTGTCAGTGCCCGTAAAGATAACCGCATCCGATTTGTCAATTATGACCCCTACAACGTCGTACAAATCATTGGCTCCATTCGTTCATCCGTTCAACTGGAATTTGCCGATGATGAAGAAGTCACTTATGTAGGAATTGGCAATTCGGTTGCTTGGCAAGTTGCGCCAGCTGGCCATTTTGTTTTTCTCAAACCGCGTGAAATCCAACCTGTAACCAATTTACAAATCGTCACAAGCCGCCAAGATGGAATACAACGCTCCTATCAATTTGAGCTGCAAATCCGTGACGGCGACGTTTCAGCCGGTAATGAGACCTATTTCTTGGTCAAGTTTCGTTATCCAGAAGATGAAGCCTTGCGTAAAAAATTAGCCGAAGCGGCAAAAGCCGAACAACGTGAAGAAAACTATGTCAATGATATTTTAAATATCCATGAAGATTTTGGACCTCGCAATTGGGCTTATGAAGCTCAAGGTTCATCCCTCATTGAACCTGCTTCTGTCTATGATAATGGGAAAACAACCACCTTTACCTTTTTAGGCAATGTTGAAATTCCCACCATTTACCTTGTAACGCCTGATGGGCAAGAGGCTCTTATTCCTAAATCAATCAAAGGCAACAAGGTTATTGTTCATGCGACAGCGGCACAATTCACGCTACGGCGTGGGAATGAAGTATTGTGCATCTTTAATAAAAGGTTCGTCCCACAAGGAATTAACCCTGAAACAGGGACGACATCCCCATCTGTACAACGTAAAGTGAACATAGGAAACAGCCATGAATAATACCGTGGATGAAAAGAACATTAATGATCGCGATACCATAAAAAATGCTCAAGGAAAAAGTCAACAGAGCAATGTAGGCAAAGCAATTGCTCTTATTATCCTTTTCAGTGTCTGTCTTTATTTAGCCTATTCCACACTTGTCACAGACAAAACACAACCAACAGAGAAAAAACAATCGATTGAATCTTTAAAAGAAGGAAAAGTTATCAAACAAACAGAACTTTTTCGCCCTGCAAAGCCTACCCCTCCCTCCCCTGAACAGGCGCATCGAAAGGACGGTCTGTTACCCAAAGTCGAGCTCCCAACACCCAACATCAATCAATTAAATTCTGATGATCCGCTACTGGAAGCTGCACAACGTGCTCCTGTATTAGCTTATGCGAATGCACAACAAGGCAAAGGAGATTCACAAACCAATAACAGCGCTTTGGCACAGCAACTGGAAAGCAAGCCCGATGAGACAACACAACGCTTTAATCATCTTCTCAAACCCACAGTGCTTGAAGGGATTCGTGCTTCAACCCTTGGCAATCGAAATTATATTATCACGATGGGAACGTCTATCCCTTGTATCTTAGAAACAGCGATCAACAGCGATCAACAAGGTTTTGCCAGTTGTATCGTCTCCAGAGATATTTTATCCGACAATGGTCGTGTTGTGCTTCTTGATAAAGGTACTCAAATTGTTGGAGAATATCGCGCTGGGTTGAAAAAAGGCCAAAAACGTCTCTTTGTGCTATGGAACAGAGCAAAAACCCCCAATGGTATCATTATATCTTTAGCATCACCGGCAACAGACAGTTTAGGACGCTCTGGGATTGACGGTGATATTGATAATCATTGGTTAGAGCGGATTGGATCTGCCCTTCTTGTCTCCCTGATAAAAGATGCAACAAGCTATGCCAATAAACGTTTATTAAAAAAACAAGAAAAAGAAGAGACTGAAACGATCTCTTCAGGACAAAACATCGCCAATATTATTGTCGAAAATTACGCCAATATTCCTCCAACCTTATCCAAAAACCAAGGGGAAATGGTAAACGTTTTTGTCGCCCGCGATTTAGATTTTTCCGGCGTTTATAAATTGAAAGTCATCGAAAACAAAAAACAGATTATCAATCGAGCTGTTTCAAGAAACTTTTACAAAAATTCTGCGATACCTTAAATGACCCAAATCTTACACACCATGAGCGATGAAACCGTCGCGATTGTTCTGACAAAACTTGAACCGATCAGTATTTTTTTGAAAGATGAGAGTCTTTTTGAAATTGTGATCAATCGTCCCCATCAAGTGATGACGGAAGGGATTGATGGCTGGAAAACAATAGAAGCACCGGCTCTCTCTTTCAATGAGCTTATGGGAATTGCGAAAGTTGTCGCGTCCTATTCCAAGCAAAATATATCAGACAAAAACCCAATATTATCCGCAACTCTACCAGGCAATGAGCGCATTCAAATTGTCATTCCACCCGCTGTTGAAAAAGGCACGATTAGTATGACAATTCGTAAACCCTCCTCACAGAGTTTTTCTCTCGAAGAACTAGCAAATAAAGGTCTCTTTTCGCACTGTGAGCAGGTTTCTTTCACACCATTGAATGATTATCACACGCGTTTTAATGAACTCAAACTCAGCGAGCATAACTTAGCTACTGCCTACTGCAATAAAGACTTTGTTTTCTTTTTAAATCAGGCTGTAAAATGCCAGAAAAACATTTTGATTGCGGGAAAAACTGGTTCGGGAAAAACAACATTATCAAAAGCATTAATCGCTAAAATTCCTCAAGACGAGCGTATTATCACCATTGAAGACACACAAGAATTGGTGATCCCGCACCCTAACCATGTCTCGATGATCTATTCAAAAGATGGACAAGGCTTAGCTTCTGTTGGCCCCAAGGAATTGCTTGAATCATCTTTACGGATGCGTCCTGATCGTATTCTTTTGCAAGAACTTCGGGATGGTACAGCCTTTTATTATATCCGCAATGTCAATTCAGGCCACCCAGGTTCCATTACGACGGTCCATGCCTCAACAGCCCTTGCTGCCTTTGAGCAAATGACCCTTTTAGTCAAAGAAAGTGAAGGAGGGGGTGATTTAGAGCGTGATGATATTCGAGGTTTATTGATTTCAATGATTGATATCATCATCCAATGCAAACGGGTTGAAGGGAAATTTAAGGTCACAGAAATTTATTATGATCCCTTCAAACAACGCAACATCTTTGGCGGAGACTAGAATAAGATTACATCGATTGAAGGCTCTTTTAAAGCAACGATTGAACATACATCGCCCATAAAAGGAACAATGCATGAAAAGCAAAACAACAGGAAACAGAGAAAATCTTTTATTGATGACAGCGGAAGAATTAAAATGCCGCCGCCAAGCCGTTGATGCCGCCATCAACACCCATACGATAGAAGGGATAAAGCTTCATTCCACAACGCTAAAAATTTTAGAAGAATACGCAAGGGGAAATATTTCACTCGAAGAATTTAATACGCTTATGGAAAACGCACCACTATAAGGAGATTAACAATGCCCAAAGCAAAAGCAAAAACAAAAAATATAAACAACCCTTCTCCCCATAATTACCTCTATCCTAAAACTGTTACATTAAAAAATAAATATGGCACAAAGGACCTTGATACTTTTTTGAAAAAATGTTCGCATGATACAACAAAGGCAATGATTAATCTGCGCGAAGAGTCCTTACCAGAACAGTTTGATAGCGCCTATCTATGCCATATTCATAAAAAATTGTTTAGCAACACATTTGAGTGGGCTGGTTTGACTCGAAATATCCCCGTTACATTTTCAGATGGCACCACAGCCGTCATGCCCGAAATGAAAAGAACAGGCTGGGAAAATGCTTTTGCAATCGGAGATGAGATCCAAGAAGGTTTACAACAATTAGATCAAACGCTTGCCGAAAAAAACAATTTGCAAGGCTTATCGCGCGAAGAATTTAATTCGGAAGCAATACACTTATTTAACGCTCTCAACCAAATCCACCCATTCAGAGAAGGCAATGGACGCACACAACGGGCATTTTTTGAAAATCTTGCCAAAAGCGCAGGCCATCGACTTGAATTTTCGCTTGTCACAAAAGAACGCATGCTTCTTGCTAGTGTTGCAGTCGCAGAAAAGGGTGATCTAGAACCGATGCAACATCTGTTTGAAGATATCTCTCATCCAGAAAAGGTATGTCTTTTAAAAGAATTCATGGATAACATGAAAAACAGCGGACGCAATGTGAATGATCGCCCTGTTATGGTTGTAAAAGAAGGTGAAACTTACACGGGCCTGTATAGAGGTGCTGGCCTTAACAGCTTTGCCTTCAATGTGAAAGGAGCTTACATCATCGGAAGTAAAGAACATCTCACACCAGAACAACTCAAAACATTAAAACCCGGTGATAGATTTACCTTCACCGTTCCACAAACACGAGAGTTAAAAGGCATTCTCATTCCAGAAGAGCAATTAGCCCCTTTGACAAAAATTGAAAAGGCTGAAAGGGTTGCAGAAGATGCCTGTGTTCAAACAGCGCGAAAACAAATTCAGCAGTTGGCAAAAATTGTTTATGGCAACGCACAAACATTAGACAAACAAATGGTCGCGATTATTAAAAATCCAAGCTTAGGTCAACAGCTTGCCAACCAGATTGAAAAGGCACCAGACTCTGTTGCTCATCTTGCAGGTTTTAATTTATGTGGACTCCAAAATCAGACACGTGCAAACGCGAAAAATCATGTTGATCTCCTCTGTACTGCTGTTACCAATTTCGCTCATGCTGTAAAACATGCGGAGAAGGAAATTACTCAAGAACATAGAGCAGAACAAAAACGCTGTGCCAAAACAGTAGAAATGCCAAGTCAAAGCTTGCAAGATCTTTTTGCCTTGCCAAAAGAATTACAGCAAGAAGTTTTAGCAAAAAATCTTGGACTTCAAAAAGAGTTGACCAGCTTTGTCAAAAACATCAATAGCCGTCTTTCCACAGCTGAACATAAAGCTGTCAAAAATAATGCGTATGAAGCATTAGCTGAAAGCATGGGTGTCTCGGAAAATAAAGCCAAGCAAATTACACAAACCATTAAGCAAGCCAAAGAAGTGCACCAGCAAACCTGCACACGCGCAGTCAACCGTTCAAATGTGCTCGCTATGGCCAGCTAAGAATGGATAAATTTTTTCTTTTTCATGAGAAGAGCGCACAAACAAAAACAGATGAGCGCTCTCTTGTGCCTTTGGAAAAAAGGGCATTTCGCAGCATATTCTAAAGAGGATTGAATAAAATACAATGAAATATACCAAGACACAAATGGTCCTTATTTTAACCCCTATTGCTTTAGGTGCTTTAACGATATTCCTTGTCCCTCATTTTTTGTTGCTGATAACAAATGGCCTTAAGAGCGATCAAATGTATTGGACCCTTCGTTCAGAGCCTTTATTAGTCTTATCACTAACAGCTGCTGTTTCATTGTTGTATAGTCTCTCGCAAAAACTGCACTTGCGTAAAATCATCACTTTTGTTTCCCTAGCCTTTTTTGGAACCATTGCCCTTTACTATATTGGAGGTGAAATAAAACGTTTAAGTCCCTATGTTGGCCAACAAGGAATAACGTGGAGCTATGCACTTCAATTCATGGATCCCATGGTTATCTTTGGCATCATCATTGGTGGTTTTTTTTCCCTCATTCAATTCATCACAACCTCTCCCCCTAAAAATAGGGTCAAGCGTGCCAAAAAAGGTGTTTTTGGGGATGCCGCATGGATGAATCTAAATGAGGCAGCAAAAATCTTTCCTGCCAATGGGCAAATTGTTGTAGGAGAAAGATACCGTGTTGATCAAGATAATGTGTGCAAAATTCCCTTTGCCCCTGGCAATAAAACAACATGGGGCAAGGGTGGAACAGCCCCGTTGCTCACCTTTAATCTTGATTTTGGCTCAACTCATATGATTTTTTTTGCTGGCTCTGGTGGCTATAAAACTACAAGTACAGTAGTTCCCACGTGTTTAACCTATCCAGGCTCTGTTATTTGTCTTGATCCTTCAACGGAAGTTGCCCCAATGGTTAAATTTGCGCGTCAAAAAATGGGCAATAGAAATGTTATTGTTCTCGATCCTAATTCACTTTTAACAAAAAATTTTAATGTCATCGATTGGCTTTTAGATGACAGTGTCCCACGCACGCAACGTGAAGCGAATATTGTAAGCTTTTCTAAACTGCTTCTTACCGATAAAAAATCAGACAATTCTTCAGCGGAATATTTCTCGACACAAGCCCATAATCTTTTAACGGCTCTTCTTGCTCATGTTATATTTTCAGATGAATATGAAGACGAAGAGCGCAATTTAAAAACATTACGTGGCATTCTCTCTCAATCAGAAACAGCGGTTGTCAATCAACTACGCATGATTCAAGACACAACCCCTTCTCCTTTTATTCGTGAAATGGTGGGGATTTTTACAGAAATGGCGGAGCAAACCTTTTCAGGCGTTTATACAACCGCCTCAAAAGACACCCAATGGCTTTCTTTATCCAATTACGCCGATCTTGTTTGCGGCGATGATTTTTCCTCCTCAGATATCACAGATGGCAATACAGATGTTTTTCTCAATCTTCCTGCTAGCATTTTAAACAGTTATCCAGCAATCGGACGTGTGATTATTGGGGCCTTTCTCAATGCCATGGTGACAGCAGACGGTAAGTATAAAAAGCGTGTTTTATTTGTCTTAGATGAGGTAGATCTTCTAGGTTATATGAATATTTTAGAAGAAGCACGTGATCGTGGACGAAAATATGGAACATCCTTGATGCTCTTTTATCAATCTTCTGGTCAGTTGGTCAATCACTTTGGCGAAGCAGGAGCACGTTCATGGTTTGAAAGCTGCTCCTTTGTTAGCTATGCTGCCATTAAAGACCTTCAAACAGCGAAAGACATTTCAGAACGCTGTGGTCAAATGACCGTTGAAGTCACCGGAACGAACAAATCAAGAGGTTTATCCTTAGGAAAGAGTTCTTACAACATCAATTACCAACAAAGAGCTCTTATTTTACCTCACGAAGTTATTCAAGAAATGCGTCAAGATGAGCAAATTATTCTCATGCAAGGACAACCCCCTCTGCGATGTGGTCGCGCCATCTATTTCAGAAGAAAAGAAATGCTAGCCGCAGCGGCAAAAAACCGCTTTGCCCCACAAAAGAAAAGCTAACCCTCATCAATGATGATAACAACAAAAAAGTATACATTGCTGTTTTTTTAAAAGCCTACGAACAAAAAAACACCCTACTACCATACCAGAAAAACAGGGTCACAAAGCCCGTGATTTTTCCTTTTCTATTTTCCCCTTGCTATTTTGCGTATCATTTTACCAGCGCCCATGATCTTTAAATTTTTATAAAAAACGTCCATCCCCCAACCAAGAGCAATATCAATATCTCTCTTAAGAAAAGAAACACCCTCTCACAAAGTTTTTCATATATAATTTATGACAACACATTTATTTATAATGACAATTAGTCTCATTTGGTTAAATGAGAGACCCAATAGCCTAAGACGCTCTCATTTCAAATCTATTCTATGATTAAAGAACGCAATCAACAAAAGCGTGCGGCAATGCCTATCCCCTTACAGACAAGCAAAAATATTTAAGAACGCTCATAACCAATCTCAATGATGCAAGAAAAACAAAAGATTTCCCTTTGAGACAAGAGCTCTCCCCCCACGATAAGCATTGATTTTTTTCCAAAACATATTCGAGAGATACACAAAAATGAATAAATCATTCTTATACAAGCTTCCCCCCTTTACGATATCATAATGTGTTCTATTTTAATAACCAAGCGCTAAAAAAGCGCTTTTCTTTCTCACCACAGAAAGTTTTTCCCTCTTATGGATCTTAAAGAAGCACAATACAATAAGAGTAACAAGACCAAGTAAAAAACATTTTATTTTTAATATAGACCAACAAGATGTTCACAGAGACCAAGAAGAAAAATATTATGGAGTAAAATTCTTGATGACTGCTTTTATTCATAAACTTCCCAATCTAAGTGCTATGTATGAAAAGTTCCAAAGCCGTCCGATAACCAAGAGCAATCCTCTCCGCCATATCCGCGTCCTTCATCAAAGCGCTTTTGCAAACTACTTTACTAAAAGCAAAACAGCAAAAGTCTTAAACAATATTTTTCTTTTTAGCTTCTTTCCCTTACCTCAAAGAGGGAAGAGCACTTTCTCTCATAACACTCAAAATCTCAAAAGAATACGCGCTGGGGGACTTTCAACATGACCCGCGTTTAAGGCGCATATCAATTCCCACCCTACTTTCTCAGGAGAGACGATATGTTAGAGCAAAATTATCTCTATAAAGGAACTTCAACCCTAAAAAATAAATATGGCATCAAAAACCCAAAAAAACTATATGAACGCAGCGCCCATGAAGCCGCCAGAGAGGCTGTTAATTTTCGTCATGAATCACCCCCTCTAAAATTTGATGCCGCTTATCTCAAATTAATCCACTGGAGCTTCTTCCACAAAACTTTTGAATGGGCAGGTCAAACCCGCGATACATCCTTTACCTTTGAAGATGGCAGCACTGCCCGTATGCCGGCGATGCGCCCTAAAGGGTATGATGTTCCTTTTGCCATCGGTCCGCAGATAAAAAAAGAGCTCACACAACTTGAAAGAACACTAAGCGAAAAGAACAATTTACAAGGTTTATCGCGCCAAGAGTTTGCTGAAAATGCCGCTGACGTTTTTATGATGCTCGAGCACGCACATCCTTTCCGAACAGGCAATGGACGCGTCAATCGAATGTTTATGGAAAAACTTGGACAAGCAGCAGGCCATAGCATTGACTTTTCGTTCATCACAAAAGGACGCATGACAGCAGCTTGTATTGAAGCCATACAACATAGCAATCCTCAACCGATGAAAGATCTTTTTGAAGATGTCACCCATCCGCAAAAATCTCTTATTTTAAAAGAATTTATCTCCCAGATGAGAGACGCTGGACTAGATGAAATTAATAATCGTGTTGTTGTTGCCGCAAAAGAAGGGGTCCCCTATGACGGCATCTTTAGAGGCGCTTCAGCAGAAGGGTTTGTCATGGAAGTCGGAGGGGGATTCGTCGTGGGCCACAAAGATGATCTTTCTCCAGAACAAATCAAAACATTACGCAATGGCGATCGTCTCTGCTTTCAAAAAAGCAACGTTCAAAATGTAAAAGAAACCTTGATCCCACAAGAAACCTTAGCTCCTCTCACAAACGACGAGTTATTTGCAAGAGTTTCAAATGACCCTTATGTTGAAGCAAGCCGAAAAGAAATCGAACATTTATCAAAGACTGTATATGGTAAAGCCCACGCCTTAAAGACACAATTGGATATGATAACGGCAGCTCCAAACTTAGGAAATCAATTTGCCGATGAAATTTTAGAAAACCCTCAATCAATTTCTAAACTTTCAGGGAGAAAAATCCTTGATATGAAAAGTCCAAATCGCAGACACGCCGAACAGACTGTTCCACAACTCAGCCACGCCCTTAAAGATTATGGCACAATAACCCAACAAACAAAAGATGAAATTCTAGGACAACACCAAAGAGAACAAAAACGCCTAAGCCACGGGGTTGAGAAACCTGGAAAAAATTTACAAACCCTTTTTGCCTTACCAGAAGAACAACAAAGGGAAGCTTTATTGCATTCTCCCGCACTCCGACAAGAACTCCATACCTTTTTACGCCAACTCCACAATCGTCTCTCCTCAGAAGATCGCAAAGCCATACAAGAAAGAGATCATACAAGATTGGCTTGTCTTCTTGGGACATCGGAAAGCAAAGCCAAAGAAATTGCGCAGACTGTCAAGAACACCCAAGAAGCCCAATGTCAAGTTCGTACTTTAAAAGTTAGTCGCTCTTCATCGCTGGCTCTAACCGGCTAAAAACGCGCACTTTTTTGCCTTCCAACAAAACGCTTGGTTCCAATCATTTCATCGCGCTTGCCCCCACCAATTGTTTTAAAATGTTACAAAAAAATAGTCCTAAAAATTGATCCTATAATTTATTATAACTTATTGATAAGATTTCACAAAAAAACTGTATAAAAGACATAAATCCCCACTACAGATCAATATGAATAGCGCGAAATCTTTGGTGACCATTCAATTCGATATCTTCTTTTATCAAGATATCAAAAAAGTGGGGAATGCACCAAAGAGGTTTTCTCAAAATATTGAAAGGAAACAGCCATGAAAAAAAGCCACCCACAATCAGACCCTCAGAACCCAGAAGCCCTCTACGCCAAAGTTGATAAATCACACAGAAAAGGTCCGCGCATCCCAAGCCCAGAAGAAATACAAGCAGCAAATAGAAGTCGACCACCTCTCCAAGAAGATCCCTACGACAGACCGAGGGGAAGAGAGCAAACAAATTCGCCCTACAACTCCCCGAGAATGGGAGCAGGTGGGTATGATACGCCCTCTTCTCAACGACCGCAAGAAACTCCTTATGCCCCTCAAAATCCACTGGGAGGAACGGTCTATGCTCCCCAATATCCCTTAGGAGCTTCTCGTCCAACCGCTGGGAGGGGTTCGCGTGAGCCTTCTCCGGAAAACCCCACAAATCCCTACGCCGTCGTTAATCTCGCAACGGGTGAAACAGAGTTCCAAGAGCGAAGAAATCCCCTCTATGACTCACCGAGCGGGAGCAATGAGGATCTACGCTCCTCCCCAAAGCCAACAGATTCTCTCTATGAAGAAATTGATCCGAGAACACAGGGCGGGCGCTCTCCCCATAAACCAATAGAAACTGTCTATGCAACATTGGGCGCGGGCGCTGAAGGCGGAGAACGCCAACAACGGGAAAATCCCATCTACGAAGGCGTTGGCAGAGCAACAACGCCTCCTCCCAGAACCCCAAAAGATGTGGTTACAACAAGGCTTTTACAACACACAGACTTTCAATATGGTGTAAGAGAAACTCAAGAGTGGTGCAAAGTTGTTTACGGTAACGAACATGCCTTGAATGGACCACTTGCGAAGATTCTTGAAAATCCTCAAGGAGCAGAAAAGATCTTATGGGACCTTGCAGAAAATCCTGAAGGTCCTGGAAAGCTTGCTGGTCGGCAACTTCTTGGCGTAAAGAGCCCCGATCGTAAAGAGGCTGAAGAGGGCTTTCGTCACCTTTGCTCATCTCTTGAAAGACATATCCATAAGGCACAAAAGCTCCACAAAGACTTTACACGTGATCTGGAAAGAGGTCAAAAACAAGAGAGTCCAGAAAGAAGCCCTGAACACCGACGTCACCATCACCACCATCGTCACGCCAGAGGGCAGGAACGAAATAGTCCAGAACACAGCCCTCAACGACAAAGACAGGAAGAAAAAGGAATAGCTTATGCCATGTAAGAGGGCATCAACATAAAAACAGATCAATTTTTGTTTTTCATATCATCTCTTTATTCAGTGAAATTCTTGGCGCAAATTGTTTCATGGCGGTTGCGCCAAGAATTGTTTTACAATGGTACAAAAAATAGACCTAAAAGTGGACGGTGTAATTTATTATAACTCATTGATAAGATTTCATAAAAAAACTGTATAAAAGACACAAATATCCGTTACTCTGATCTCGAATAGCGCGAAATCTTTGGAGGTCATTCAGTTGGATATCTTCCTTTGTCTCAAAGCAAACAAAGCATAAAAGGCGAGAATGCCCCAAAGAGGTTTTCTAAAAATATTGAAAGGAAACAGGCATGAAAAAACATCATCCACACCCTTCTGCAAATCCAGAAGCCCTCTATGCACAAGTGAACAAACAAAACAGAGGAAACCAGCGCAGACCAAACCCAGAGGAGGAAGTTTTATACGCATCCGTAAACACCATTGATCCTCTTTCAAGAGGTAGACACCACAATCAAAAGCACCAAGAGTCTGAAACAGACTACACAACGGTTGCTCCCTCAAGACGTGAAGAGGAAGTTGTATACGCATCCGTGAGCAGCATTGATCCTCTTTCAAGAGGCGGACGCCATAATCAAAGGCAACAAGAGTCTGAAACAGACTATGCAACGGTTTCCCCACAACAAAGAGGAAGAACCTCCCTCACAACTGACCAAATAAGTGTACACCTTTTAAAAAACCCACATGTCCAAGCATATGGAGAAGAGATCATACATTGGAGTAGCATTGTGTATGGAAAAGACAACCTTTTCCAGCAACACTTGCAAGGCATCCTTAAAGATCCGCATAAAGGGAAAGACCTTTCAGATCAACTTGCTGAAAATCCTGAAAGCATGGGAAAACTTGCTGGTCGCCACGCACTTGGCATGAAAAGTCAAACACGCAAACAAGCTGAAGAGGGTTTTAGACACCTCGTTAATGCCATTGATGGGTATACAAAGGCTGTAACAGAGGCAAGGGATAGGATTTTGCAAACCCCTCATGCGGAACAAAGACGCCAGCAAGAACATTCTCAAAGCCACCATCATCATCGTCATCATCACACAAGAGGACAAGAACAAAATAGTCCAGAGCACAGCCCACGACAACAAAAACATGGAATGGCTTATGCCATGTAAAGGGGCATTAACATCAAAATAGATCAACTTTTGTTTTTTATTTAATCTCTTTTGCAGTGAGTTTCTTGGCGCAAATCGTCTTGTTGCGATTGCGCCAAGAATTGTTTTACAATGGTACAAAAAATAGTCCTAAAACGGTCCTAAAAATAAACCCTGTTATTTATTGTAACTTATTGATAAGATTTCACAAAAAAACTGTATAAAAGACACAAAGCTCCATTATGTTGGGTGCGAATAGCGCAGGTCTTTGGAGCGCATATCAGTTCAATATCTTCCTTTGTCTCAAAGTAATCCAAGCATAAAGAACGAGTATGCACCAAAGAGGTTTTCTAAAACAATTTTTGAAAGGAAACGTGCATGAAAAAAGATCACCCTCACCCTTTTCCATCCTCTTCAATCAAAGAACTCATAGAACTCTATGAAAAAGCAGCGGCAGAGGTCACAGGCGAAGCCCCCCGTCCTCAAGAAAAGCCTTTAACAAGCAAAAGACTATCAACGATACCGGAACAAGATGAGGAAAGTCTCTCTGTTTTAGCAGAAGAAACGATTATGGAGACAAGTGCACAGGCATCTGTTAGAATGACGCATTCGACAACGCCTCTTTCAAGCACGCGCGCGACCCAAAAACTGCAAGAAGCTGAAATGACACGTGCAACAGCTGCTCCACAAGCCACCCAAAGAGCAACAACACAACTCTCAGAAGAAGAAATCATACAATTTCTTCCCCACCATTCATTGGTTAAAACCTATCAAGAAGAAATCCAACAATTATCGGCAAAAGCCTATGGCAACCCCAACATTTTGCAAGAAAAAATGCAGGAAATTCAAAGAAATCCCCAAGCGGGAGAAGAGCTCTCATGGCGCATGGTAGCCCATCCTGAAAGCATTGCTAAACTTTCCGGCAGAAGCATGTTGGGCTTCAAAAATAGAGAACGCAGACAAGCAGAAGAGAGTTTTTCCGCCCTCAGTCTCACCGTTGAGTGTTATACAGAAGCGGTAAAACAGGCAAGAGAGAGCCTCTTGCAATCTCCAGAGCAAGAACTCAAAAACTATGAACGTCTCATGGGAAAGGCTGCTGTTGCTGAACTGCTGAAAAAACCGGATCAAAGGGAAAAAGAAAGTCTTTCAGAAGCAGACATGTCCACCCAAATTCATCAAAATTCAAAAGTCAATAGACACCATGCGCAAATCAGATATTGGAGCAAAGTTGTTTTTGGTAATGAAAATATTTTGCAATCACAAGTGGAAGAGCTTTTCCAAAAACCTGAAACAATAGAACAGCTGGCACAGCAACTTGCCGGAGACCCCAAGTCTATTCACAAATACGCTGGTCGCAGCTTTGGGGGGTTAAAAAATAAAGCGCGCGTTCATGCTGAAGCGGGTCTTTCTCACCTCATTGATGCCCTTGACAATTATGCGACAGCTGTCACACAGGTCAGAGAGAACCTTTTACAAACTCAGCAGAGACAACAAGAACATCGTGAAGCATCTGAGCAAACACAAAACTTGCAGCAGCAACAAAGCGTTTCACAATCTGCTCAACGCCTTGAATCTTCAGCAGCCACACAAGAAAGAACAACGCCCTCTACCCAGCAAAGGGAAAGAGAAACAGATTTGCGTCCTCGCAAAACTGCCGCCCCAAAAGCAATGGCTTTTGCCAGCTAAACAGACATAAGTTTTCACGTTGAATCGAACATCTTGGCGCAACACAAGAGAAAGGTGATTTGCGCCAAGAAAGAGAGAACGTTGGAACCAAGTTCATTTTCCCACCACTTAATCTAAGCTATTGATAAAACAGTCTTTAAAGCGTGATCATAAACGGCATCAAAAGAGTGAAATCATGTGAAACTGCTCAGTTTTATATCCTCTCTCATAAAGTCACAGTGAAAAGGCATAAAACAGAATAAACACAAACGCACATTCTTACGTAGTATTTAAAAACAATATTGGAAGAGTTTGAAAGGACCATGCATGAAAAAAAGAAATCCCTCCCCTTTTATCGCCGAAATGATGGAAAAATTTCAACAACAAACTGAACAATCCCCCACCAGAACCCCCCCTCCCCCAATTTCTCCAAAACCGCAAAAACCATCTATACAAAAACAGCCAGAAAATTTGTCACCCTCTCCAAAGGTTGCGCCACCACCACCCCCACGCGTAAGAGAAAAAACACCAAGCGACACAAAAATCCAAAAGCCTGAAACTCAAGAAACGCCTCCTCTACAAACAAAAGTAGCACCGCCAAAACCCCCACGTGCAAAAGAGAGACAACAACACAGCCCACAAGTTGAATCCTCGTCCACCACCCAAAAAAGAATGGCCCCACCCCCTCCTCTACGCGGAAGAGAGAAAACGCCAACCGACGTAAAAATCCAAAATCCTGAACCCCTCGAGCACCCCTCCGCAGCCATAAAAACTGTGCCACAAAGACCCCCACGTGCAAAAGAGAGACAACAAAACAGCCCACAAGTTGAATCCTCTTCCACCGCCACAAAAAGAATGGCACCACCCCCTCCTCCACGCAGAAGAGAAAAAACACCAACCGACGCAAAAATCCAAAATCCTGAAACCCTCGAGCGCCCCTCCGCAGCCATAAAAACCGCGCCACAAAGACCTCCGCGTGCAAAAGATAGAATCCTGCAAAAACCAACCGTTCAAAAAGAAGAAAGTCCCTATGCAACACCGAGAGCGCAAACGCACCAACGCGTAAGAGACAAGACACCAATCGATGCAAAAATCCAAAATCCTGAAACCCTCGCCCCAAGTGTTAGACCCAAAACAGTACAACAGAGGAAAGTTAGGCAGCAAAGCAGTTCATCATCACAAGACAGTGGAACCTATGCAGTCCCTCGTTCAAGAAAACCGCACCAAATAGAAGAGAGGAAACCAAGCGATGCTGTCGTTCAAAAAACAGCCTCCGCACAAACAGCCATGAGACAGCCAAAACCGTCTCAGGAACAAAAAGCCTCTCTTAATACAATGGAAAGAGAACTCTTGCTCGTAGCATATCAAGAAGAAATACGATTTTTATGCGGAAAGGTTTATGGTGACCGGCTTATTTTAGAACAAAAAATAGCAGAGATCAAAGAAAACCCTGCTATGGGAGAACAGCTCTTATGGGATGTTACAGAAAACCCTCAGTCTATTTCTAAGCTTGCGGGTCGAAAAGTTCTTGGCATAAAAAACGGAGCGCGCAAACAAGCTGAAGAAACACTTCCTAATCTGTGTGAAGCCATTAACGGTTTTTTATATACCTCAAAATATGCAAAAGAGAATATTTTACAGAGTGCTCACGGGGAACAACGACAGCATCAACACGCGCAACAGGAAGAAGCAATCACTCAACACACACAAAGCCGGCTTAATTCAGAAAAGAAAATCCAGCCTCTCTCCAATCAGGAAATTGCCCGCAGAGTTCAACAAGATCCATCGGTTCAATATAGTCAAAGAGAAGTTCAATATTGGAGCAAAATTGTCTATAAAGATCCATTTATTTTGCAATATAGAATGGAAGATATGCACAAAATTCCAGAGATCGGAGAAGAGCTTGTCTTTCAAATTGAAAAGGATCCGACCTCTTTTGCTCCCCTTGCTGGTAGAAAAGCCCTTGGCATAAAAAATGGTGCACGCAAAGCCGCTGAAGAAAATCTTCCTACCCTTTGTACCGCCATTAAGGATTATGGTGAGACGATAAAGCAATTAAGAGAAACCATTGTTCACAACCATCAGACGGAACAACAACAACGCCATCAACCGCTTAGCGATCTCGATAAAAAATTGCAAAAGCAGCAAAGCCTATCAGAGACCCCGCAGCTGCCTGAGCGCTCAACAACAAAGCGACGTCAAGAGCTTTCTGAAACATCGAGACAAGAAGAGCACTCTCCTATTCGCCCGCGCAGAGGTGAAGCATCAAAAGCCATGGCTTTGTCGTGATAGTCTCATCACCTTTGGCTTGTCATAGAAAACTTTGGTGCAATTATGTAATTATATTGCCAAGATTGCACCAAGGTCAAAATTGCACCAAGGATAGCGTATAACCTACAGAAAAATTTGAATAAACTCTCCTCTGCCAAAACGCATTAAATAAAATTGCACGATAACATTTCATAAAAATGACCAACATTGACGTTGCGCCATCATCAACTTGGCTCCATGCGAAGAGAGTCAAATTTTTCCTATCATTCAAATCGACATCCTTCTTTGAAGAAGAAAATACTTAATAAAAACAACATAAGGCAAAAAGTGCAAAAAAGAAGCTTTTTAAAAAACAAATATTAAAAAATTTGAAAGGAAATATGCATGAAAGAAAACACAGAACAGGGTGCTTCCTCCACACAGGAAGAGTTACAAGAACAACAAATAGATGCAGCCGTTTTAAAGCAAATCAATGAAGCCGCACAAAATTTTTTCTATCCCAAGGGCACAGTGCTTAAAAATAAATACCGTATTAAAGATAAAGAGATCTTAAAAGAACGCTGTTCTGATGATGTCAAAAAAGAAATGATCAAACTTCTCCAAGAGCCCCCACCAGAACAGTTTGATGCTGCTTATCTCAAATATCTTCATCATCGCCTTTTTTCTCATGCATTTGAATGGGCAGGCCAGACCCGCGAAAAACCATTTACCTTTGAAGATAACACTGTTGCTTCTATGCCCATTATGAAAAGAGCCGAATTTACAAAACCTTTTGCGATAGGCAGAAAAATACAAGAGGGACTAGAAAAGTTAGATAAAACTCTTGCTGAAAAAAAGAATTTACAAGGCTTAATGCGCGAAGAATTTGTTGAACATGCTGCTGGAATAATGATCGATTTACATCACTTGCATCCTTTCAGAGAGGGTAATAGGCGTACAAAGAGACTGTTTGTTGAAAAACTCGCTCAAGCAGCAGGCCATACGCTCGATTTTTCTGTTGTGAGCAAAAAGCGCAAAGACTTTGTCCGCATGGCCGCCATGGAACATGGTGATCCAGAACCTATGAGGCATCTGCTTGAGGATATCTCCCATCCAGAAAAATTGCTCATTTTACAAGAATTCATCAACTCTATGCAAAAGCTTGGAATGGGTGAAAAAAATTATTATCTCACTGTCGTTGCAAAAGAAGGCGAAACCTATCATGGGACCTATAGAGGCTGTGGAGCCAAGGGCTTCATGATGGATGCTCAAGGGATACTCATCTTGGGAAATAAAAAAGATCTCACACCAGAACAAATACAAACATTAACAAGTGGTGAAACCTTCTCCTTTACAGTCCCAAAGGCTCAAAGCCCAGACAAAAAACAGCAACAAACCCAGCAAAAAACATTGCTGCCAGAAGAAAAAAGAGAGGCTCTGAAAAACGATGAAATAACTGAAAAGAGCAAAGACAGCGCCTCCATTCCAACAAAGGGAAAAGAAAAAGCCCATTTTGCATCATGGATTGCCTCTCATGCTTTAAATGACAGCGTTAAAAGTATGCCCCAAAGCCTGCAAGAAAAAGAACAAAGGGCTCAACCCATGGTTCACTCTGCTTCCTCTATGAGGCAAACGCAAAAAGATTTCCCAAAAACCATTTTAGAGATGAGCCATACAGCAACAACGGATCAAATATCTGTCCAAATGACCAAGGAAACAGGCTCTGATCATCAAAAAAGAGCAAAACAGTCCCCCCCAAAAAAAGCAATGGCATACTGGGAGAAAACAGACACCACCCCTCTCACCTCACAGAAGAAATTCTCCTCATCGCTCAAAATCGAAAAAGATCATACAGCGTCCCATAATTTCTTTTACCCAAACAGTATCACTTTAAAAAATAAATACGGAATAAAAGACTCTGAACAATTAAAAGAACAATGTGCCCATGATACAGCAAAAGCAATCATTCATCTGCGCCAAGAAGAGCCACCACAAAGGCTAACCTCCACATATCTCCAATATATTCATCATACCCTGTTTAAAAAAACTTTTGAATGGGCAGGTCAAACACGCGATAAACCATTTACATTTGAAGATGGCAGCGTTGCTTATATGCTAGAGATGAAAAAAGCCGGCGTTCATTTTGCATCCAAAAAACAAATACAAGAAGGACTAAAAAATTTAGATAAAACACTTGCTGAAACAAATAGTTTAAAAGGCTTAACCCGCGAAACGTTTGTTGAACATGCCGCTGAAATGTTGATACAGCTCAACTATACGCACCCTTTCAGAGAAGGTAATGGACGCACACAACGAATGTTTTTTGAAAAACTCGCTCAAGCAGCAGGACACACACTCGACTTTTCTCTTGTAACAGAAAAACGCATGAACCTTGCCAGCATTGCATCGCTAACACATAACGATAAGGAAATGATGAAACATCTGCTTGAAGATATCTCCAATCCAGAAAAAATACTTATTCTAAAAGAATTCGTAGACAATATGAAACATATTGGGCTTAAGAATATTCATCATCATCTGATTATGACAGCAAAAGAAGGTCATACCTATACAGGCTTCTATAGAGGCAGTGGCCCCAACGGATTCATGCTTGATGCCAACGGGACTTTCATCATAGGAAATAAAAAAGATCTTACACCAGAGCAAATACAAACATTAAAAATGGGTGATGCCCTCTCCTTTACAGCACCAAGCACTCAACACCCACAAGAGGTGCTGATCCCCGCAGAAAAAATAGCGCCTCTTACAAGCAGCGAAATTGCCACGAGGATAAAAAACAACGTATCACTTCAAGCAAGAAGAACAGAAATCGAAACTTTGTGCCACATCATTTATGGCAATCGACATATTTTGCAGGAAAGAATTGAGAGAATCCATGAAAATCACAGGGAAGGAGAACAGCTTACCCATCAAATTGCCACATCTCCTCAATCGATTGCTCAGTTGTCTGGGAGCAATATATTGGGCATAAAAAATAACGCGCGCGCCAATGCTGAAGCCAATATTTTGCCCCTCTGTAGAGCCATTGATTGTTATATCAATATTTTTAAACAAACAGAAAAAGACATTCTCCATGACCATCACGCCAAACAAAGGCGCTGTGAACAGTCGGTCGCAATGCCTAAGGTTTGGATGCAAAATCTCCTCTCCTTGCCAAAAGAACAGCAGCAAGAAACCTTATCAAACTCTCCTGAATTAAGAGGTGAAATGAGAGTTTATATCAAAAAAATCAATGAACGCTTATCCTCAAGCGAGCATGAAGCAATAAAAGAAAATAATCCCGAAAAACTGGCTAAGAGTCTTGGCACATCAGCTGTCAAAGCAAAAGAGATTTTGGAAATCGTCAAGCAGACAAAAGAGATAGAACAAAATATACACCCCTTGGCTTTTTATGACCACCAATTGAGTAACCGCTTAGCACCAAAGCAGCATCAATCTCTCCCACAGCAGTTATCCAAGAAAAACACTGAAAAAACATGGTCAAACACCCTTGATAAAGAAGCAAGTAAAGCACAAAAAATACCAAAAAATATCTATCAAAACATCAAGAGACAAGAAAATATGCCCTCTCACAAAACAGAGCACGCAAAGGCCATGACTCTCTAAAAATTCATATAAGCTTATCTTTTTTACCAGAGAGGGTAAAAAAGATAAGCTTTATCCCCTACCTTCATCGGCAAATCAATCGTGCGTCAACGAAATGCGAAAGCCATAAGAGAGAAACTTTCAATAAACAAAGAAAAAGCCCCATCAATGATGAACAGGAATCTCAGCAGAACAATTGATAAGGATTGGTCATTTTTGAAAAGATCATTCATCCCTTTCATTCCCTATAATGCCCTTGCCAGTGGTGCTAAAAACAGGCAAGATGTTGTTGAAAAATTACGTTTTGCCATCCTCTATTTATAGAATCTCTGAAACAAGAAGGCTGCCTTATTTGGAGAGAACATAAAGCTGTAAAGCTGTAAAAGTACCCCCCCCCCTCACATGAGCGTTGCCATCACCGTTGAGCTCAGCCTGACAAGCTTTTAAAAGCCTCTATCTTTTTCAAAAATGCAAATAGCGCATTGCTTCACGTTTTTATTTTATTTGCGTATCTTTAAATAGGGTATCATAAATTGATTTATGATGAGTATTCACTACTTTGCATGTTGAATGAGAGCTCCAAAAATCGTAAGATTCTCTCATTTCAAATTTCTTTATGTTGCATCAATCAAAACCATTCGTTTGCACGTTACAGATGGGATTAACGTAGGGATCACAATGAATTAAGAAAAGAGTAAAATGCCTTTTCATGAATCGTCTAAATGCAAAGTCTGTCGCAACATTCTAGAGCTGGAAAGGTGTGTAAAGGTGAGCCAGCTTGTTACTTCATAAGCGCACAAATGGATCACGTCTCTCATGTAAAACACGGCGCATTTGAATACATGCTCCACGAACATCACCCCCCTAGAGAGAAAGGGGCATTCTATATCCCTAAACTGTTATGATATCGCTTCCATATTTCATTTTGAAAAAGAAATTTTAATGATTTTATGGCAATAATAAAAATTGTAAGGCAACTAAAACAAGGAGCATGTTAAAAGTCTTCACGCAACCATTGTTGACAGAAAGATAAACACCGTCGTAAAACGCTGCACAAATATATTCTTGTATGGGAATACAGATCAGATTTTTATGATTTAAAACGGCTTATTTCTCTACTCACCGCTTTTCTTTTACCACAAACCTGATATATTTTTTATGACATTGATTAAAAAAATTGCAACAGTTGCTTCCGGAACCCTTATGAGCCGTATTTTTGGCTTCATCCGTGAAATGCTTATGGCAGCAGCGCTAGGGACGGGTCCTGTTTCTGATGCTTTTAATGCTGCTTTTCGTTTTCCCAATACATTCCGCCGTTTTTTTGCTGAAGGTGCCTTTAATGCTGCTTTCATTCCTCTTTTTGCTAAAAAAATCACTGAAGATGGTCAAGAATCTGCCTGCAAATTTGCAGAAGAAGTCTTTGGTGTTCTCTTTTCGCTGCTTTTACTGTTAACCATTGCGATGGAACTGAGTATGCCTTTTTTGGTGCGAACTGTTATTGCGCCAGGCTTTAGCGAAAACGCCACAAAATTTAATGCCACCATTCATTTTACTGCGATCATGTTTCCTTACTTAACCTGCATGTCGCTCGCTGCGATGATGGGGGGCATGCTCAATGCTTTGCGCCGCTATTTTATTGCCGCCGTTGCGCCACTCTTTTTAAATATTATTCTGATTGGTGTGCTCGCCTATGCTTGGATCTATCAACTTGACGCTTGGCACATCGGCTTAAATCTCTCTTGGGGTGTGTTGGCGGCAGGCCTTCTTCAACTTTTCCTAATTGCGGTTGCATTACGTCAAAGTGGCATGAAAATTTTCTTCCGTCGTCCCCATTTAACCCCTAATGTACGCAAGCTCTTAACCTTAGCATTCCCTGCAGCCATCACGGGTGGTATCACGCAAATTAATTTGCTCATCAATACCAACATTGCTTCTAGTCAATCAGGGGCTGTCTCTTCTTTGATGTATGCTGATCGGCTTTATCAATTGCCTCTAGGCGTGATAGCCATTGCCGTTGCAACTGTTCTTTTACCAGAATTAACCCGCGCGTTGCGGAGCAAAAATCAGGAAGAAACCCACCATTTGCAAAACCGCTCTATTGAATTTACACTCCTGTTAACGCTTCCAGCATCCATCGCTTTTTTGCTGCTCTCCCACCCCATTGTTAGTTTACTCTTTGAACGTGGACAATTTACCGATCAATCAACACAGCATGTTGCACAGTTATTAGAACTTTATGGACTAGGACTTCCAGCTTTTGTACTCATCAAGGTCTTTATTCCTAATTTTTTTGCCCATGAAGATACCAAAACACCGATGATTTTTACGGGCATTTGTGTTTTCATCAATATCAGCCTCGCTTTAACATTATTTCCTTCCTTTTCCGCACGCGGCATTGTTATTGCGGAAATTACTTCTGGATGGGTCAATACCCTATTGCTTTGGGGTGTTCTCATCAAACGAGGGTATTGGAAATATGACACCCAACTGATCAAGCGAATATTATGCCTCATAATCGCTTCCCTTTTGAGTGCACTCGTCCTCTATTACGGATTACATGTGTACGGATTTTTATCTTTTTCTTTATCTTCAAAAGCCTCCTTTTTCTTGCGTTTCAGTACCTTAGCAGGGATCATGCTTGGCATATTCTCACTTTATTTTATTGCCTATTTTTTATCCAACCCCCTTTCCTTTTTTCACACGCTTAAAAATTTGAAAAAACGTCCATAATCTCTATACTTTGTCAAAAATAATAAAACGAATAACCTTGAATTAGAAAGCACACTCCTATGGATACCTTCACTCCCCTTGTTTTTTCCGGCGTACAACCGAGTGGTCACTTACATCTTGGCAATTATCTTGGAGCCCTTCAAAATTGGGTTGAACTACAAAACGCTTATCACTGCCTCTATTGTGTTGTGGATATGCATGCGCTCACCGTCAACCCAGACCCCCTTATTTTACAGGAATCCACCAGAACAGTGACAGCCGCCTTTCTAGCCGCCGGTATTGATCCCCAAAAACACATTATTTTCAATCAATCCCGTGTTTTTCAACATGCTGAACTCGCTTGGATTTTAAATTGTGTTGCCCGTATCGGTTGGCTTCAACGTATGACACAATTTAAAGATAAAGCAGGAAAAGATCGCGAAAAAGCATCCCTTGGGCTTTTTGCCTATCCCACCTTGATGGCGGCTGATATTTTAGTCTATCGTGCAACGCATGTTCCGGTAGGGGAAGATCAAAAACAGCATGTTGAACTCACACGCGATATTGCACAAAAGTTTAACAATGATTATGCACACCGTATTGCTGACTTAAATTTTGGCATCTCTATGCCAACGGATGAAGAAAAAAGACCAAGCTTTTTTCCCCTCCCAGAAGCACTGATTGGAACAACCGCCCCACGCGTTATGTCCCTGCGTGATGGGACAAAAAAAATGTCAAAATCAGATCCTTCAGATTTCTCACGCATTAATTTGACCGACGATGCAGATCTTATCGCCCAAAAAATACGCAAAGCCAAAACGGATTCTGCGCCTCTTCCAGATTCTCTTGACGCTTTAAAAGAACGACCAGAAGTGAATAACCTGCTTGGTATTTATGCCGCCTTTGCCAAAGTGAGTAAAGAAAAGGTTCTTTTAGAGTTTTCTGGTCAACAATTTTCACATTTTAAAACAGCTCTAGCCGACCTTGCCGTCCATAAGCTTGCCCCTATAACAGAAGAATTACGCCGCCTTCATCAAGAAAGTGGTTATATTGACTCTGTTTTGCATGATGGCGCAGAACGTGCTAGTATGCTTGCAGAAGAAAATATGAAAAAAATTCGTGAAATTGTTGGATTTTTGCACAATACATAAAAACAATACCCTAAAAAAACTGTAGAGAGCAAAAAAATCGTTTGTACAAAATAGAGAAAGTGCATGATTTCTAAACCCAAAAATCCGAAAAAAGAGCCTAAGAAAAAAAATCTTGTCATCATCGATGAGACACCAGAGTGTCGGCGTGCTGTTGCGTTCGCCGCACAACATGCCCAAAACACCAAGAGAACTTTGGTCTTGCTTTGTATTGTTGATAGTGCAGAATTTCAACATTTTCTGGGTGTAAACAATGTTATGCGCACAGAATCAACGCAAAGTGCTCATAAAATATTAGGAGACATTGCCAGTGATGTCCGCACCTCCCATGCGCTTGAAACAGAAATAGTGGTGCGTGAAGGAAAAAAAATTGATGAAATTTCTAAACTGATTGACGAAGATAAAAGAATTGCACTGATTGTTTTAGCCGCCAGCGGACATGCAGAAGGACCAGGCCCCCTTATCCAATTAATCGGGAATAGAGGGACAGCTTTTTCAATCCCTGTCATTGTCATTCCTAGCAATCTTGCTGATGAAGATATTAAGTCTATTGCCTAAAAAATACAATATTTTAAAAATGGAATGATCTTATCTAATTCTTCATGATAAAAGGAGAGTCTATGTTTATTCAAACTGAAACCACCCCAAACCCTGCAACACTTAAATTTCTCCCAGGGCGGGTGGTCCTTTCTGAAGGCGTCTTAGAGTTTCGCGACCGTGAAGAAGCGGCTAAAAGTTCACCTTTGGCAGCTAAACTATTTAATATTCCCAATGTCAATGGTGTCTTTTTAGGCTATGATTTCATTACTGTAAGCAAAAAAGAAGGAGAATGGCAACATCTCAAACCTGTCATTTTAGGCACAATTATGGAGCATTTTCTCTCCAATGAGCCTGTCATTACCACCAACGCTACAACACAAGCAAAAGCCCATGCCCTTAATGAAGAATTTTATGACGAAAAAGACGCTGATATTGTTTTAACCATTAAAGAGCTGCTTGAAACACGTATTCGCCCAGCCGTTGCCAATGATGGGGGTGATATTACTTTTCGCGGGTTTGAAAATGGCATTGTTTATCTCAATATGCGGGGCGCCTGCTCTGGATGTCCCTCTTCAACAGCGACACTTAAACATGGGATTGAAAATCTTTTACGTCATTTTATCCCTGAAGTTTTAGGCGTTGAAGCCATGCCACAATAAGTATTGACACCTCAATAGATAAAACAATCCCATGGATTATTTCTTTTCACCAACGCTCTAAACATGGGGTGCAAAAATCTTACACCATTTTATCTCTCATCATTTGAGATGCAAACCATGCTGTCATAAAAAGACAATACGACTTCAAAAAAATCCTAGAAAATGAGAATTTTTCCTTTCACTTCCCCTCATGTCTCAAAATATTTTCCCCCTTTAGAGACATATTTTAGAGGCATCGTTTCAACGAACCTATTACATACATGCAAGGATAACGCGTAGGCAGAGACACACTTTAAATTTATTTTGCCTCATAACCTTGTTATGCCATTTTATCCCCAAAAACAAGGGGCCATTCAAAAAGAAAAGAATATAAGACAGAGCACAGACTTGTCCCCTTGCGTCCCATCATTTTGAGTATTTCCGACGATAAAATTCCGTAAATTTCTTCTTATAACAACCAATTGATAAGAGGCACGCTTTTATACCTTTCATGGGAATCCTAACAGTCTTCTCATTTCAATTGTCTTTATGGCATCAACCAAAATCATTCACGAACACATTACAAATTGGAAGATAACAAAAACGATACCTCTTATGAACATTTTCAACGATAAGAATGCAACCATCGGGACAAATATAAAGGCTGTTGCAACATTAAAGACCAGCAAAGTATGTGATGGTATTGGCTTATCCTTTTATGAAACACAAAAACGATAACGCTCAACGGTGCTTGCCCTATACCATTTTCATAAGTCTCATTGTGAAAGAGGTTAAAAACATCTTAAAGAAAGATATTTTTTAAAGATCATTGCGGCTTTTCCTCTTCTTGAAATCAAGAATTCCACCTCTACGCCCTTTACTCTTATCTTCACAAATGAAGATGCAAAAGAGATCAAAACCTTTAAAAAAATCAATCAAAGCCAAATCGTTGAGGGTTATTTTGGAAATGATCTGATAAAAGAGGAAAAAATTCCTTCAATTAAGCCATCATCAATTTCTTACTTTACGGTATTATTCTTCTCATAAAGCGCGTTCTTTTCCTGTTTTCTTCATATCAATGAACATCCAGTCCCTATCACCAACAGACATATCTGAAATAAAAGACAGCACTTTCTCTCGCAAGACATAGTTTTGTATCCCCAAGATATTGTATCTATCGGATGAGCATAATCTATGAAATAAGAACAGAACGATTGGAAAAGAACTCTATTGAAGCAGAATATGAAAACAGCAAACCAACGAAAGGCAAAAACAATAGCAAAAGGATAAACGCCTAAACTTTTTTAACAAATTCCGACTTTAACCCCATCTGTCCAATCCCAGGAATTTTGCAATCAATATTATGATCCCCCTCCACCAAGCGAATATTCTTAACCTTCGTCCCACTTTTTAAAACAGAGGAAGCGCCTTTTACTTTCAGATCTTTTATCACCATAACGGTATCTCCGTTGGTCAAGATTTGACCATTGGCATCATAAACAATCTCGGAAAGAACAGTATCATCATCCTTTTGGGGCCATTCATGTGCGCATTCAGGACACACAAAATTTTCACCCTCTTCATAAGTATAAAGACCATCACAACGAGGACACTTGGGATATTGGGTCATAAATTCCCCTTTATTTAAGAAAAACCATTCATGATGATGGGTCATAAAGCAAGAAGAGCTTATTGTCCATTATTTTAGAAAAACATGTTCTTTTATTTCCTCTTGA
The DNA here is from genome assembly GCF_900185775.1 of Bartonella mastomydis. Taxonomy (NCBI): domain Bacteria; kingdom Pseudomonadati; phylum Pseudomonadota; class Alphaproteobacteria; order Hyphomicrobiales; family Bartonellaceae; genus Bartonella; species Bartonella mastomydis. Next base: position 11,898 of record NZ_LT883136.1, on the reverse strand, counting down.
TCTGCCACCTATGTTCATAAATGCGATCATCCCCTACAATCGCTGCGTTTATAACATTATACAATACCCCTCATAGACCATAAAATCCTCTTATATTGAATCAATCGAAACCTTTCGAATGTGATCAATCATCATATCTTTGCAAAAAACATGCCCATGATCTCATGTGATAATATCAGGGTGATCTCGTCCCAATTCTTGTTGTATGTTTAACAGTTTTAGAGCCACCTGTTGCAAAGGTTGAAGAACCTCTTGGGGGTTTAAATTGTGTCTGCGCGGATCCCCTTCATATTGTTCAAAATAAAGCCGTAAGGTCGCACCACACGTCCCTGTTCCCGATAAACGAACCACCAATCGTGCGCCATTCTCGAAAAAAATACGGATCCCTTGGCGCGTACTCACGCTCTGATCAACAGGATCATGATAAGTAAAATCATCTGCTTTTTTGACCAGAAATCCAGCAATTTCGGTTCCGGCTTGTGGTAAGTGCGCTCGCAAGTGTTCGAGTAAAGCCAAAGCCTTGTCTTCTTCAACTTCTTCATAATCATGACGCAGTGCGTAAAAGCGCCCATAGGTGCGCCAAAGCTGTTGCACAATTTGTGCAACTGTTTTTCCTGTTACAGCTAAAAGATTTAACCAAAATAAGACAGCCCATAAACCATCTTTTTCGCGGATATGATGAGAGCCGGTTCCAAAGCTTTCTTCACCACAAAAGGTTACTTTCCCAGCATCCAAAAGCGTTCCAAAAAACTTCCACCCTGTTGGCGTTTCAAAAAAGTTTAATCCGCATTTTTCAGCAACCAAATCTGCAGCAGGCGTTGTTGGCATAGAGCGAGCCACCCCCACAATGCCCCCCATAATATCTTGACGATACCCTTTAATAAGATGGGCATGTTCTACCATAATTGCCAAGGAATCAGAAGGTGAGACATATTGCTGACGTCCAATAATGAGGTTACGATCACCATCACCATCAGATGCGGCACCAAGATCTGGTCCTTGCTCTGACATCAATAAATCATAAAGAGCCTTGGCATAAACCAAATTGGGATCAGGATGACCGCCTCCAAAATCTGGTAAAGGAAGACCATTGACCACCGTCCCTTTAGAAAATCCTAAGCATTTTTCAAAAATTTCATGGGCATACGGTCCAGTTACCGCATGCATAGCATCAAAGCGAAAAGTCAAACCTCGTGTCACAGCCTTAGCAATACAATCAAAATCAAAAATTTCCTGCATCAAAGCAACATAATCGGCAACAGGATCAATAATCTCGATCTGCATCTCTCCCATAAAGGTTATCCCTTGGCGATCTAACTCAACATCTGGTGCTTCAAGAATTTTATAAAAGGAAAGCTGTTTCGATGTTGCAAAAATAGCCTCACATAAAGAATTAGGTGCAGGTCCCCCATTGGCAATATTGTATTTTATTCCACAATCTCCATCTAGCCCCCCAGGATTATGGCTTGCAGAAAGAATAAGTCCACCATGCGCATGGTATTTACGAATAAGATGCGAAACAGCCGGTGTGGAAAGAAGCCCCCCTTTTCCGATTTTTACACGAGAAACACCATGCGCTGCTGCCATCTTCAAGACAATCTGAAGGAGTGTCCGGTTAAAGGTGCGTCCATCGCCCCCAAGAATCAACAGCTTTCCTTCAAGAGGTCCAATATTATCAAAAAGAGACTGTATAAAATTTTCCACATAATGGGGTTGTTGAAAAACAGAGACTTTTTTGCGCAAACCAGATGTTCCCGGTTTTTGCCCCTCAAAAGCCGTGGTCAAAACTGTCTTTATGGTCATTGGTCATACCTTCATATGCTTTCCTTTAATTTTAAGATGAAGAGTATTCAAAGTCGATCATTAATTCCACTTGACGGAACAATGAAATATTTGCACACTTGTTAGAGATCAAAATTTTTTAAGAAGCCCTTTTATTTAAAACGTTCTTTCCCATATGGTTTTAGATACGAGGGCTGTTTTAAAACACAATTTTCGTAAAAAAAAATACAGGAGCATCCATATGATGAAAAAAACAGTTCCCAATGTTACATTTCATACACGTGTCCGCGATGAATCAGTAAGTGGAGATAATCCTTATCGGTGGCAAGAAGTTAAGAGCGATGCTTACTTTAAAGGAAAACGCGTTATTCTTTTTTCTCTTCCAGGCGCTTTTACCCCCACGTGCTCAACCTTTCAACTGCCTGATTTTGAAAAACTCTATGATGAATTTAAACAAGCGGGTATTGATGAAATCTATTGCCTTTCCGTCAATGATGCTTTTGTCATGAATGCTTGGGGAAAAGCACAAAATATCAAAAATGTGAAATTAATTCCTGATGGTTCTGGTGAATTCACACGCAAAATGGGTATGCTGGTTGCAAAAGACAATGTCGGTTTTGGCATGCGGTCATGGCGCTATGCTGCTGTGATTAATGATGGTGTGATTGAACAATGGTTTGAAGAAGCAGGTTTGTCAGACAATTGCGCAACCGATCCTTATGAAGTTTCTTCACCACAAAATGTTTTAAAAGCTTTAAAAAGCTAATCCAAATCCAAAATCCTCTATTTAAATTTTACGACACAGATTTCTCTAGAAAGGGAAATTTGTGTCGTTTGTATTTAAAAAAACATCTCTTCCTGACAACATTTTGATTGATCATGATCCTTGAAGCATTATTTAACTTGGATTAGATCTTAAAATATCGTCATATTCTTCCATTTAAAATCTATTTATCTTGAATCAATCAAAATCACGGAGCTGCACATCATAAGCAAATAATGCGATGAATCATAAATGAGGACAACACACTTGAAAAACGAGAGATACCTCTCATAGATGCTCTTAAATTCCAAAAGAATTGATCATCCAAGGTTTTACAAAAACATCAAGAAGAAAAATACAGATCAATGATTTGTTTGAAGAAGCGCACGCGTCAAATTGATCTGATGATCAAGAAAATAAAAGAGGGCATAAAACAACCCTGCATCCATAAGCCCCCATAACTGTTGGTAAAGAGGATAAATCAAAACACATTCCCATTCACACAACCAGCAACGTTACTATTTTATAGCTATTTATTCTAAGCTTTTATTTTTCTCTGAGAGAGAAAGGGTTAAAGCAGGCGTTTATTGGGATATTCTACCGCAAAGTGTTCTTTCATTTCTTCTTCTAATTCTTCCTCTTCATCGAGCTCTAAATCTTCATCACATTCAGGCAGACCAAAAATATCGGGATTAATGAAATAACAGTCTTCCTTTGTCCCCTTCGCGACAATCTTATTCTCTTCTAATTCCTTAAGCCCCTCTTTAAAACTTTTAAAATTAAGATATTCTGGCTCTTGAATTGAAAAATCACAAGCCAAAAACTCCTCCAGACTATCATGATCCAACATTATCTGATCAAACCATAAATCCACATCATCCCCCTCATCGAGCATTTTTCCTACTTGCCACAACATCATAAAAAAAGCTTTCATTCCATTAAATGACAATCCAAAAATCATACGCCGACACGACGAGGCACCTGAAAAGGCAATTTGTGGAAGATTTTCAAATCCAAAACCTGAAGGAGGAAGTTTAAATGATTTTCCAATATCTTCTGGTTTTTTCAAAATAAAAGGATTTCTTTCATATAACACGGTAAAATCATATCGGGCCATTTTGATTTCTCCATTAAAAAATTCTTTATGAAAAATAAATTATTTCAATGAGTTATCACTGTAACATCTTACAATGAACCCTCATATTCTCCCTTTAAAAATTGTCTGATTTAAGTTATCCGTTGTTTTTGGGACGAAAAAATCTTCTAAAAGAAAACGCTTAAAGATCTCTTTTATCTCTCAGGGATGTGAAATTTTAGACTGTGATGAAGAAAACGGTGGAAAATAGGGCACTAACCCATGAAAATTCAAAAATGACCCCCTATACAAGTGGTCTATATTCTAAAAACGATTGGATTTTGCATGATAAATCATCGATTTTTCTAAAGAGGGTCGAGGTAAAAATCTCAAACGCTTCAGTCACCCCCTATTTTACCGCATGAAGATGTTCTCACCACACCTTAAAAAGATCTCTTTTTTCACCCTTCAAAACATTCATTTTATCATAAATACAAAAGCACTTTTTAAAAAGATCTTCTTTTTATGCCGCACGATCTTTAAAAAAATAAGACATTGATTTATAATGATAAATAACTTTTTTTTGCATATTGAATGCAAGGAACCGAAGATGGTAAAATTTTCTTATTTCAAACCTGTTTATCTTGCCTCAATTAAAACCATTGGCTTGCACATCACAAGCGGGGTTGGCGTGTGAGTAAAAATTGTACAATAAAAATGCCTTTTCATGAATCATCGAGAAATACCAAGGAATAGTCCGCAACATTCCAGAGCTGGAAAAGTGTGAGATGGTGCCGGTTTACTCCTTCACAAGCATAAAGATGGAGATCTCAATAGATTTTATATGATTGGGGCTTTATCCTTATCGCATTCATGGGCAAATACCGTGAAATTAAAGGAGAAATATTCAAGCTCTTTCCTGTCATTTCTTTTTAAAAAAAACCATTAGCGTTTTTGGGCTTCCAAAATATCTTGTACGGTTTGCACCAATTGCTCTTCATCCACCATCACTTGTGCAGGACGGCTTTCACGCCATGTTTGATTATCCTTAATTTCATGAGACAAACGCGCTCCTTCAATCAAATCTTTGATCTGTATTTTTCCACTCTCACGTTCTTGTGCCCCTTGGATCACCACACAAGGCGCTTTTCGCCGATCAGCATATTTCATCTGCGCTTTAATTCCCGATGCCCCCAAATAGAGTTCTGCACAAATTCCTGCATTTCGCAATTTCATGACCATTTTTTGATAGCGTGCAACAGCTTCTACCTCTTTATCCATCATTAACACCACAACAGGTCCACACGTATTTTTTTCTGGTAATTTTCCCAGATTTTGCAAAGCAGCAATCAAACGTGAAACCCCTATTGAAAAGCCTGTTGCCGGAATATTTTCCCCACGAAAACGCGCAACCAGCCCATCATAACGCCCCCCTCCTCCAACAGAGCCAAAGACAACTTTTTGCCCCTCATCATTGAGAACATCAAAAAGCAATGCTGCCTCAAAAACAGGTCCCGTATAATATTCCAATCCACGCACCACCGAAGGATCAATTTTAATACGATTGTGATACCCATTGGCGGCAAAGATTGTTTGCATTTCCTCAAGTTCGCCAACCCCTTCAAGACCTTGCGCACTCTGACCAACGATTTTTCTGAGAGCATCAAGGGTTTCTTCTGCCGTTTTTGCTTCTATCGTGAGTAAGGAAAGAATACATTCAATCTCTTTATCTTGAAGCTCAGCCCCTTTTGTAAAATCACCACTTTCATCCAAACGTCCCTTGCCTAAAAGCAAACGCACGCCTTCAGGACCAAATTTATCCAGTTTATCCATGGCTCGAAGAACAGTTAAGCGGCGATCAAGCTGCTCCTTTTCTCCTAAACCAATCATCTGCAAAACACTTTCGAGAATTTTTCGATTATTCAAACGAATAGCATACTCATGGCGTGCAATGCCTACTTTTTCCAGACTATCGGCTGCCATCATGCAAATTTCCGCATCTGCTGCAACGGTTGGTGTTCCAACGATATCTGCATCAAATTGCATAAATTGTCGAAACCGCCCTGGACCAGGCTTTTCATTGCGAAAAACAAAGCCCAACCGATAACTGCGATAGGGTTTTGCTAACGTTTCAAAATTTTCCGCAAAATGACGAGCAAGAGGAGCCGTTAGATCATAGCGTAAAGACATCCATTGTTCATCATCATCTTGAAGCGAAAAAACCCCTGCATTGGGACGATCGGAATCTGGTAAGAATTTCCCCAACACATCCGTATATTCAAAAATGGGTGTTTCAAGCGCTTCAAAACCGTAAAGTTCATAAACTTCACGAATTTGCGCAATCATGGTTTCGGTTGCATACAATTGTGCACTTGTACGATCCACAAAACCACGAGGTAAACGGGCTTTGGTTTTTTCTTGTTTCAATGACATGTTATTCTCTAGCAACAATATGGTGTTTACGGATAACCATTATCCCATAGCAACAAACGCTGCAATGACTTTATCGCCCTTAAAGCTTTTAACAACATGTTAGAGGCTTTCTATTGTCTACGGTTCAGTAGAACTTTAAAAACCTTTATCCTTGAAAACCGTTAAAAGATCAAAGCGAAACAAGCGCATTATTGCCATAAGATGTTTCTAGATACTTTCATGGGTCTTTATGAAGAGACGTCGCTCATCTATTCATATAAAGGCAGCAGGGCATAAGTAAGACAAGACAGCGGACTGTTTACAAATGACTTTTTTAAAAATCAGTGTGCGTGAAAAATCCGCATCTTTTAAGATCAGAAGGAAATAGAGAGAAGGGAGCGCCATACATCATATCTTCTGATCAGAAATTAATTTTAAAATGGCTTTTTGTTTGACAGAGGTCAAAACTCTAAAACTTTTTAAAAGCAAATATTCTTCTCTATTTGAGGCAATCTCATCATGATGGGATGGGATGTTTTCATTTGTGATGATATCCGTATAAAAAAAGGAAACCGGAACTTTTAGGATATCGGAAATTTCCTTTAAACGTCCTGCACTTACACGGTTTAAGCCTTTTTCATACCTTTGGATTTGTTGGAAACTTACCCCTAAAGCGTCTCCTAATGTTTTTTGAGTCATTCTCAACATTTTTCGCCTAAAGCGAATTTTTTGCCAACAAAAAGATCAAGTTTAAGATTTTGAGATTGCATTCGCCCCCCACCGAGTGCGAGCGCCCTCGCATTGGTATTCCGGGAGCTTGAAAAAACTGAATCCGAGTCAGCATTTTGCTTTTAGTGCGTAAGACACACCTAGACAGTGCAAAATCTCCCGGAATTCCGAGACACCCACAAAGTGGGGGGTTATTTTCACGCTAAGGATTAGGGTTTTCAAGGCCCACTTGGGTCGCCGCGTATACGACCAAAAACATTTTTTAATGTGTAAAATAATTTCAGGATTTTTGCAATAAAAATAGTTTTTCAGGAGGTCGCAGAATTTATTTTTCATGAGAAGTTATCGGCTTCTCAAATTCTTGAACACACACACATCAAAATCATATCCCCAAGCCTCCCATTTCACGAAAGGATCTCACCCTTGTTTCTTAAACGCCCCCTCTAGAGAGGGGCCTTAATCAATAAAACAGCTTTTATTTTGTCCTTCACGCGGTCTCAAGACGGATGATTCTTCTGCTATCCCATAAAAACATCGTCATTGAGAGAAGAGAGCCCCCATACGCAATCAAAAAGTAGAACTTTTTGATCAGGAAGAGCCCTCCCCCAGTAAGAACCCCAAATTTAAGAGAGAAGCGCGTTTTTAGATTGTTCAGCAAAGTGATGAATGGCATTTTTTAAATCAACAGGATTTCGACCAACCTCTGTAATCGACCTTGAAATTGAAGGAATAATATTCTGCCATAGCCTTTGAGGAAACTGCTGAGTTAATTGTGTTATAGTTCCCCCTTGAGCCCCAATGCCTGGAACAAGAAATAAGCTATTTTTTAGCTGTTCAATTGTCTCTTTTGCTTCACAGCCTAATGTTGCGCCAATCACGGCTCCGATAGGTCCAATATGGCGATATTGACTTGAAGATTGGCTATTATAGTCATAAATACGCTGCGCTAAATGGACCGAAACCGTTTGATCCCCAATGCGAGCATTCCGAATTTGTTTTCCCTCTGGATTAGACGATTGAACAACCATAAAAACCGCTGTTTTTGTTTCTTCTGCAATCTTTATCAAAGGAATAAGAGCATCAAACCCCAAAAAAGGATTGACTGTTATCGCATCGGCTTTGAAGGGACTATTGGAACCAAGCCAAGCTTGTCCATAAGCTTCAGCCGTAGAGCCAATATCCCCTCTTTTTGCATCAACGAGAACCAACAAACCTTGTTTTTGTGCATTTTCAATGAGTTCTTTCAAAACTTGAAGCCCTTCCACCCCATATAACTCAAAAAATGCCGCTTGCGGCTTTATGATCCCCACCTTCCCCACAACCGCTGTTAAGAGGATATCGCAAAAATCTTTTAGACCTTTATCATCTGGGCTCAAATTCCATGCTTTCAAAACTTTATGACTCGGATCAAAACCTACACAAAGGGGTCCATATTTTTCACTGTTTTTAAAAAAAGTTGAACAAAACATTTGATATCCTAACACGGTCTCTCTTTAAACTTTTTGATACAATCAAAAAGAAAAGCATTTGTCAAAAGAATACGCGCCTGACACCCTTAAGAAAGCGCTCTCATATTGCTCTTATAGACAAAATCTGCGTTTGTTTATGAAAGATATTCCCATTTACAAAGCTTATCGCATGTTGATCGATCAAAATACTTGTATCAATCAAGACGTTGTCATGAGATGAAAAATTCAAACTTGATGACAGAATAGGAACAAAAAACAGTCCATATTATTTTGTTCGATGCCCTCGTAAAGCCCCCCATTTTATCTTTTTCACGCTTCTTTTTTACACTAATTCTCGATCATGTTCTTTAAACAAAAATTAAAAAATGCTTCACCCTGATGTTTTCAATCTTAACTTTCGATCTTTCTTATTCGCCTTTAGCAGCCTAATTATCCATAATGGGCTATAAACTTTGGAACATAATTGGCAAAAAGACATTGTATCTCCAGCATATTCAAGGAGATAAAACATGGAAACCCGCATTCCTGAAAAAACACCTTTCGATACGAATTTTCTAGAAGAAACATCTCTAGAGACAAAATATTCATTTTTTCATACACCTATTTCATGGTCCGCCATTTTTGCTGGACTGGTTACAGCTCTTGCTGTTTCAATCTGCCTGTCTTTCCTCATAGCCGCTTTAGGCTTAAGCCAAATGGACTTTACCTCGTCCTCCCCTTTTAGAGGTTCTTTCCTCTCAATGGGTATTGGCTCGCTCATCGTTATGGTGATCAGTCTTGCAAGTGGAGGCTTTGTTGCTGGGCGTTTTGCTGAAATCTCTGGCGCTCTTCACGGTTTCTTAACTTGGGCTCTCATCACACTGCTGATGACATTCCAAGCCATCCACGTGATTTCACATACAGCAAACTTAAGCGCTAAAGCTGTTGGGAAAAGCGCGTCTATGATAGAACAAACCGTCGACAACCTTCCCTCTCTACTTGCAAAATTAAACAGCGAAAATTTTGAAAAGTTTTTTGCAGAACCCCGTGACAATGGGATTAATTTTGATAAACTGGGCAATGAGTTGCGCACGCTACTCAAAAAAAGCGATATTCCAGCTCTCAATCCTGAACGCTTGAAACAAACCTATCAGGCTGCGCTCAGCGATATTGGTTCTGCCATCACCGCTTTCAAAAATGATCCTTCGCATTATCGCACCACTCTGAAAAATCTAGGGAATAGCCTTTCTAATCGCCTAGAAACGCTGACGACAAAATTTAATCAAAGTGATATCATCAAAGCCTTGATGAACAATGGCATGTCGCGTACAGATGCACAAACGGCAGCCACCCACGCCGTTCAACTCTATGAAAGTGCAGAGGAAAAAACAGAACAAACCCTCAAAGCACTAGAAAAACAAACCGATACCTTGTCTCAAAAGCTTGAAACACAAACAAAAAATGCTCTTCACATAGCTGATAAAGTTACGACAAAAGCATCACACATGGGATGGTGGGGCTTTTTAGGGAGTTTGATAGGCGCTATCATTTCCAGTATTTGTGGCTATTATGGTTACAGAAGCCGTAAGGATATTTTCAAACTTTAAAATTTTTAGCTTTCAAGCAAGCGTAAAAAAAGCTGTACAAAAATGTACAGCTTTTTATTTTTTTTAATATCTCAGCCGTTCTTTATGCTTCATTGCTCCCATACTCCTTAAACAAAAGACCTGCGAATATTAAAAAGACTGTTAAAGAGATATCTATTCTCAATCAATGAGCAAATATACCCTCCATGGTCTTTTAAGGATTAACAGTCTGGTTTGATTTCCCATAGGCAATAAAATTCACTGTTTCTATAAGGAATAACATCGCGTTTTCAGCGCCTATAGCTTTCTGACCTCACTGCCACTCCCAGCCCCCATCATCATTCTCGTTTTTTTTAGCTTTAAAAAGCTACCTCCCACCATAGGCAAACGGAGTCTTCTCTACTACGCGACTATAAAGGGGAACATCACACGGCACGCCCAAAATCAATAGAGAGAATAACCCCACATCACATCCTTGCAATGATCATTGGCGCAAGCAAACCTCCCCCACAGAGTGAAAGAACTGGAGGTGAAGTAAAAAGAAAAGAGAACATGAGTATTTGCACGCACAAGATGCATGCAAAAATTATCCCCCACAGATAAAACGCGCGCGCTCTGAACACATCAGTGATCTTGTAAATGCGTTACGCATCCGCTTCAAATGATAACACCCCATAACCCATATGCCCCATTTTCTTAAAGCGCGGATCAATATCTTTCTCTTGTCCTTCCGCCTTTCCCTATTTTACTTTTACTCTCTAGCCTAACCGTTATGAGAATACAAAGCTCCGTTTTCTCTTTTTGAGAAGTAAAGAACCGGTCCAATATTTAGGAACATAGCCTTTTATGGACCTTCTCACACCATTTCTGTCTGATTTTAAGAGACAAAAAATCAACACTATTTTGCAAGAGGTTGGCTTATGTGTGATGTTAAAGTGATATAAAAGCCCAGCAGTATAATTCTGATGCATACTCTCTCAGAGTTAAGGAAAGTTTCATCGCTCACCCCCATATTTTTATAGAGGGGAAAGCTTGAGAGTTTATGGGTCTTATTTCTTGTTTTTCACCGCTCGTTATCCTTGTTTTTCTCCTTCTCTCCCATTCAATATTTCAGCGTTTGTTTTGCTTTATTATTTCATTGTTTCTCTCTCCGCTTTTTTAAAGGATAAGAGGGGTGTAGAAAATATAAAATAGCAACAAAGAGACCTTGAACTTAAGGGAGCAAATTTTTAGCATGGAGAAGTTGCTTGCTAAAATTCATAAGGTTAGTGTCATATCTGCAAAGGCAAAAAGCCTCCCGGATGGGAGGAGTACCGATGGATAATGGAACAATGTCGCAGTAAAAAAGGAAGAGCATATTGCGCTAAGAGTAGAGATATGCGCTCTACAGATGTGACAAGGGGCAAGATATCGCAAAGCATATAATCTATTTTTCAAGTTTCTTTTCGAGAGCGAAGTATCGATAGAGTTTCTGCTCTTGCGAAGCTTTTATTGCGCAGAATGCCATATCTCTAGGCTCCTACCTTCTAGCCTTAGCAAGAAAGCTGTTTAGTGGCATTTACCCCCTATTACGGCCCATTAGGTTCTTTATGGATGTCTAACCGCAGTCCGTAAGCCGGATTCGGGACCGTGTATGGTGGGTAGTTTGACTGGGGCGGTCGCCTCCTAAAGAGTAACGGAGGCGCGCGATGGTAGGCTCAGAACGGTCGGAAATCGTTTGTTGAGTGCAATGGCATAAGCCTGCCTGACTGTGAGACTGACAAGTCGAGCAGAGTCGAAAGACGGTCATAGTGATCCGGTGGTCCCGTGTGGAAGGGCCATCGCTCAACGGATAATATGCGGAAAGATTTCCGACGCGCCCCCAGCCCCTCAACATAGCTTCACCTGCGTTTTTTCTCCGCTAGTAGAATGGTTGCAAGTGTTATTTTAGGTCTTTAATGCTTTGGGAAGTGTGTCATTTTTTGACGTTTTTAACTTTTGCGCGCATAATGTGTTTATTTATACTGGAGATATTTTTCTAGCGTTGTCGTCGACTATATGAGCACAGTAACATATGCTTTCATGGTGTTTATCTTGATGGCACATAAAGGGGAATAGAGAGCA
>NZ_LT883135.1:0-1762 GCF_900185775.1 Bartonella mastomydis | reverse complement strand
GATACGAACTTCAGCAATGTGAACAAGCATCTGAATACTGTTGTTAATGAGTTTAATGAAAAGTTAGACAATATTAATAAGGAAGTTAAAGGGGATTCGTTGTTATGGAGCAATGAACATAATGCGTTTGTAGCAACGCATGGAGACAAGGATAGCAAGATTAAGAATCTTGCTGCCGGAGATGTTGGGCAAGCTTCTACGGATGCGGTTAATGGTTCACAGCTTTATGCTTTGGGTAGCAGTGTTGCAAAGTCATTAGGTGGTAAAGCTAGCTATGAAGATGGCAAATGGGTAGCGCCTAAATTCACGGTTAAAACCTTTAGTGAAGATGGTACGGAAGGAACGAAGGACTATGGGAATGTATCGGATGCCTTTGGAGGGGTTAATGTAGCATTCACAAACTTTGGTACCAAAATCACCAATCAGATTAAGCAAGAGCTTGGCAATCAGATTAGCGAACAGATCAAGAGCGATGCATTGTCTTGGAATGGTGAGGATAAAGCATATGATGCAGGTCATGGAGCAGAAGGGGCAAGAAGTAACAGTAAGATTATGCATCTTGCGGATGGAACTGTTTCCTCTGGTTCAGCGGATGCGGTTAATGGTTCACAGCTTTATGCTTTGGGTAGCAATGTTGCAAAGTCATTAGGTGGTGAAGCGAGCTATGAGAATGGCAAGTGGGTTGCACCAAGCTTTATACTGAAGACGTTCAATGAAGATGGTAATGAAGGTGAAAGCAAGACCTATAATGATGTAGGCACTGCATTTGCAGGAGTTGATACGAACTTCAGCAATGTTAACAAGCATCTGAATACTGTTGTTAATGAGTTTAATGAAAAGTTAGACAATATTAATAAGGAAGTTAAAGGGGATTCGTTGTTATGGAGCAATGAACATAATGCGTTTGTAGCAACGCATGGAGACAAGGATAGCAAGATTAAGAATCTTGCTGCCGGAGATGTTGGTCAAGCTTCTACGGATGCGGTTAATGGTTCACAGCTTTATGCTTTGGGTAGCAGTGTTGCGAAGTCATTAGGTGGTGAAGCGAGCTATGAGAATGGCAAATGGGTAGCGCCTAAATTCCATTTTAAGGGTTTCAACGACAATGGTGATGTTACTGACACGAGTTATAATGATGTAACCTCTGCCTTTACTGGTGTTGGCGATTCATTTGAGAAAGTCAAAGATCAGTTTGCGAATATTAAGGATGAAATTGGCAAAGAGATCAGCACAGTTCAAAGTGATGCTTTGTTGTGGGATGAGACTAAAGGTGCGTTTGTAGCAGAACATGGCAAAGAAGGTAGTAAAACGAATAGCAAGATTAGATCACTTGCGAATGGAGCTATTAATGCTAGCTCAAGTGATGCTGTGGCTGGTAATCAACTTCATGCTTTAGGTAGCAGTGTTGCAAAGTCATTAGGTGGTAAAGCTAGCTATGAGGATGGCAAATGGGTTGCACCAAGCTTTATACTGAAGACGTTCAATGAAGATGGTAAGGAAGGTGAAAGCAAGACCTATAATGATGTAGGCACTGCATTTGCAGGAGTTGATACGAACTTCAGCAATGTGAACAAGCATCTGAATACTGTTGTTAATGAGTTTAATGAAAAGTTAGACAATATTAATAAGGAAGTTAAAGGGGATTCGTTGTTATGGAGCAATGAACATAATGCGTTTGTAGCAACGCATGGAGACAAGGATAGCAAGATTAAGAATCTTGCTGCCGGAGATGTTGGGCAAGCTTCTACGGATGCGGTTAATG
>NZ_LT883134.1:0-840 GCF_900185775.1 Bartonella mastomydis | reverse complement strand
TTCATGGCATTCCTCTTTAACGAATTTTCATGTTTTATATGGTCTTTTTAGGCATTCTTCGTTGAATTTTTTTAGGATGGATCGAATGTGATCAAATCTTCTCAGTCTATGAAAGAGAACTGAGTATTATGCATTAACTTTTTCTTTTTACGAACACACAAAAATAATATACAAAATGTTATTATAAAAAGCTTTATTGAAATTTTATGGTAGGCATTTTTGTGTTTGCAATGTCAAAAGCCTTCAGATCCAATTCGTGCCTGTGCATTTTTATAAGCGCATACTCAGCATCACGTAATTGCACAACTATTTGGAGTTTTACAGATTCATTTTCGATCATAGCTAATATACCGTCCATATTTGCTTGAAAATCAGCAATCTCTTTCAGATTTTTTGCTCTCTCAAGTGTGTCTAACAGAGATAAAATATACTTAAAGCGGTTTTCTGATGCGTCCAAAGCATGTAGAGTTATAGCTCTATCCATAGTTGACGTGTATCGTAAACGCCCTAAAATATGCCCATTCAACATATGCCGTTTCTCAGCAACCCTTTCTTCATCCTGTAGAATCTTTTGATATAATGCATTTGAATAGTTTTTTGCGTGGAGCGAACCTACATCTTTTAAAAAAAGCTTGTCATACATTTCTTTCGTAGTTTTAGCATCCTGATGTGTAGTTATAGATCCATCAGTTATAGCTTTATAAGCGTCCTCAATTGCTGAAAACTGTTTTTCTTTCAACTCAAGCTTCTTTTTTAATAGCTGAATAACTTCCAGATATTCTGCTGGTGGAGTTGGTGGAGTAGATGGTGTCGGTGGAGGCGGTGTGACTGTGGGTGAGC
>NZ_LT883133.1:0-1728 GCF_900185775.1 Bartonella mastomydis | reverse complement strand
TTCATGGCATTCCTCTTTAACGAATTTTCATGTTTTATATGGTCTTTTTAGGCATTCTTCGTTGAATTTTTTTAGGATGGATCGAATGTGATCAAATCTTCTCAGTCTATGAAAGAGAACTGAGTATTATGCATTAACTTTTTCTTTTTACGAACACACAAAAATAATATACAAAATGTTATTATAAAAAGCTTTATTGAAATTTTATGGTAGGTATACTTCCTTGCCTTGTGGAAGCTGGTATATATATCCTAGTTTTTTGTCTGTTGATAAGATCCGCTTCATTATTGAAGAAATTTCTGATCATTTGTACTTTGATAGATTCATTTCGAATCATGGCTAACATATATTTTAGCTCTGCTTGTAATTTAGTAGCTTCTTTCAAATCCTGCGTTTTGCCTGTAGTATCTAGCAAATTAGCAATTCTTTCAAAACGCTTCTCTGTGTTCTGAAGAGCTTGTAAACTTACAGCTCTAGCGATAACCCCTCTATATCTGAGACGTGTACTAATTTCTTTATGCATCTCCTTTAGTGCTTTAAGATTGCCATATCCCTCTTGGTGAAAAGTGGGGACAATATATTTGTTATATAAAAGCTCCGAAGGATTTGAATGAATCATAAGGGTATGGGAGTTGTATATATTTCGTACTTCTGGGTACATTAACTTCGGATTTTGAAGAAAATGTTTGAGATTGTGTGGCAATACATGTTTAACTCCATTACCCGTTATAGAATCGTGTATCTTTAATGTTTGGTTGAATTTCTTTTCACTCAGTTCAAGTTGTTTTTTTAAGAGTTTAATAACTTCCAGATATTCTGCTGGTGGAGTTGGTGGAGCAGATGGTGTCGGTGGAGACGGTGTGAGTGTGGGTGAGCCTTTTATCTCTGCATTTGCTGGAACTAGATTCAGCACTGCCAAAAGGGTAATCACTCCTGTTATAATAAATCGCTTTTTCATCTGTCTCCTCGCTTAATTTCAGCAGGGATTGTTTTATTAATAGGCACACGGTTCCTATCATTGGGTTGTTTGAGCTTTGGTGCTAAAGCACAAGCCGATAAAATGTTTGCAATCAAAATCATAAGAATGATATTTTTCATTTTAATATTACTCTTTTTACTGTTAGATGCATCCTAACATTTATTATCATTATTTCCATTTTGAATGTAAAGTAAAGTGCATAGTGTATAATTATTTTACTTTTCTTAATTTCATTTTTTAATTGATGAAAATAGCTCAATTTCAGTGCAAATATTTTTTACTGTAGGATTTAGATATCTTGGTTATTTTGTCCTATGGATATTCAGGGTGTCTGTTATGAGAATCACTGTTTTTTATATCCTCTAGTGTTTATGTCTCCATAGATGTCCAAATGTTATGCCTTTTGCGAGAGAATTGGCAATGCTTGATAGTTTGAGTAAGAGCATGATGGATATAATGGAGAGGATAAGCGCTCCCCCAAACATGAAGCTTATATTCTGGTCGTAATCAAGTTTCATATCACCCAAATAGTTTGCAAGGATATTCATCATCACATTAAAGACAGTGGCTAAGAGTAGAAAGAGGATTATGTAATTTACGACTTGGATTAACCACTGCTCAAAAAAGCGATAAGTTGGTTGCCAGAGCAAAGCAATGATGAAGATAGGTCCCCAGCCTACGAGAAGTGCAATAGCGATTTTTGTCAGGATAACAAGCCCACCGCCGATTGCGACGACAAGGCTTGTTGC
>NZ_LT883132.1:0-1165 GCF_900185775.1 Bartonella mastomydis | reverse complement strand
GCATAGTGTATAATTATTTTACTTTTCTTAATTTCATTTTTTAATTGATCAAAATAGCTCAATTTCAGTGCAAATATTTTTTACTGCAGGATTTAGATATCTTGGTTATTTTGTCCTATGGATATTCAGGGTGCCTGTTACGAGAATCACCGCTTTTTATAGCTTCTAGTTTTTATGTTTCCATAGGTGTCCAAATGTCATGCCTTTTGCGAGAGAATTGGCAATGCTTGATAGTTTAAGTAAGAGCATGATGGATATAATGGATAAGATGAATGCTCCCCCAAACATAAAGCTCACATTCTGTTGGTAATCGAGTTTCATATCGTTCAAATAGTTTGCAAAGATATTCATCATCACATTAAAGACAGTGGCTAAGAGTAGAAAGAGGATTATGTAATTTACGACTTGGATTAACCATTGCTCGAAAAGGCGATGGGTTGGTTGCCAGAGTAGGGCAATGATGAAGATAGGGCCCCATCCTACGAGAAGTGTAATAGCTATTTTTGTCAGGATAACGAGCCCACCGCCGATTGCGACGACGAAGCTTGTTGCCAGCAATATGAGGATGCCCAAGAGACTATAAAGCAGCCCATTGGCTTCGAAGAAGACGGTTTCTTGGAAAAGACGACCTGCATATTGGAACCCATTTTCTGCTGTTTTGTCAAGTAAGCCCATTAATTGTATATCAGTGAGCGGATTTGTTATGAGTGCTTTTGATAAATCATAGGGCATATTTGTTATCAAATTTGCGATTTCACTTTGATAAAGCCCTGCGGTAAGCGCTATTGAAGTAATAATACTTATTCGCAGGAAACGACTTACGAACCCAGAGAGTGGCATATCTATAGCGCCACGAATGATGAGCCATCCATAGATAATGAAAGCGATGGTGATCCCGATTGATACAAAGGGGGTAATTACAACAATTGCTTTTGAGGAAATATCCGTGACATATGTTTTTGTTATCTGATCAATTTTATTGAAAAGTTGCGTGAACACGGTAAAGTTCATGGTATTCCTCTTTAACGAACTTTTAATTCTTTATCACCTTGGAATATCGATAAATACTAAACGCTTCATTTGCATTGATACATTGCTTAAATTTTCACCATGATATCTTGGTTTTGATAAAATCTCTGTATCGTTCTGAATTGTTGAGATAGCC
>NZ_LT883131.1:0-1649 GCF_900185775.1 Bartonella mastomydis | reverse complement strand
AGTTGTGTAAGAGCCTTCGTAATTTCTCCCCGATGACACATGCACACATCAGATTCAAAGCAAGTAATTGCAACATATTTTTTATCTAAAAAAAGCTGGTATAATTTTTCTATTGCATGAAGATTATCCCTAAGAGTTGTATTTTGGTAATTTTTAAAAAGATGTTCATAATCTTCTCGTGTTTTCAGATTGCGTCTTTTTTCAGAGGCGATTCCAAGTTCAGGCAAGTGTATATATTCAATGCCAATGTTGCTTACAGCTTTATCTAATTGTCTTTTTGAAAAACCATGTTTTCTACTTATTGGATTTTTACGAACATCACACAAAACTTTGATATTATTTTCTATAAGACAATTCAGATAATGGTCTAATGATTTTCCTTCATAACCAATGGTAAAAAAACAAGGCTTCTCATCTTTGGTATTACACATGTTTAATTTCCTTATATGGGTGGGGGGCTATAAAATATGCTAGAACCTAAAACAAAGCCCCCCAAAAGTTCAGGCGGCTTTAGTTGAGATTCTTTGTATCTCTCGTTCTATTTCTGCTAAAAAGCTTTCAACCGCTTGATTAATCTCTTCAATTTTCTTTTCATCACGGTGGATGCGTTTGATTTTCATACGAAAGAGAGATGAATCGCCCGTAAAACGTGGGTCATAACTGATAAAATCACACCATTTGCGCCCCGTACAAGCCATTTGGAATTGCATTTGTGCAAGATATTCAGGTTTGATTTCGTTATCGATAATGAAACGCATATGATTAGTTGATCTAGGGCATTTGATTTCGATTAGACCATCTTCATCAATCAGACCATCAGGGCTTGCCCCCGCCATTTTTATTGTGGGGTGTTGGATAAAGCCGCATTGAGTAACGTCAGTATCATAAATGAATGCATATTCTCTCAAGGCATCTTCTTCATTTTCAATACCCCATCTCATGTCTTCGGTTTCATAATAGGGGCTTGTTTGACCCGTTAAACGCTCTGTAATGAGTTTTATTTTGTAGTCTTCATATTTGCTTGTAGGAGTTCCCTTTGCTGTTTTACTGATAACGTTATAAACGTTTGATGCGGTGACTTTACCTAAACGAGCTTGAAACCATTCTGCTGTTCTTTGTTCCATTTCACACCGCCCTTTGTTGTTCATGAGACGTTGGAGCATATTCGATATCTTGGATATGAATATATTCGGCATTTTGTATAGAGGCGTCTGTTTGCTTTTGTTGTGGGAGAGATTGTAGAGCTCTTTCTATTTGAAAGTTTTTTCTTCTTTTCAACAGTCCCAAAACTTCTTGCGCTTTTTTACAAGACAAATCTTTTAGATTTTTTACCTTCGCGTAAAAGAGAAGATTATTTTCATCTGTTCCAGTTTCTTCAATTAGCCCTTTTATCTGTTCAAGCATGTCATAAGAAATAAGTTCTACTTGTGTGATGTTATTAATACGTTTAGCTTCGTCTTCTTCATAAATACCGGACAAACCAAAAGCGTAGCGTGCACATTGTATAGTGGCTTTATGACGTAACATGCGTGCTGGGTATTTTTTCCAAGCTTCACTTTTTTCTTGTAGGCATTCTTTTAAATGTTCGGTGACTTCGACAGGGTTTGTAATGCCTTTGAGATGAATGGCACATTTAATGGCAATGATCT
>NZ_LT883130.1:0-2679 GCF_900185775.1 Bartonella mastomydis | reverse complement strand
GAAGATTGCTGAAAGATGTACCAACACTCGCAAAGGCTTTTGCTACATCATCATAGCTCTTCTCTTCAACCTTGCTACCATCCTCGCTGACAGTGTTAACCTTAAAGCTTGGAGCAATCCACTGACCATTCTCAAACTTAGCACCACCACCAAAATAGGTCGCAAGCGTATTGTTCATCGAATAAAGTTGAGAACCATTGATCGCATCCGTGGAATCTTCAGTAACACTACCATTCGCAAGTGAAGTGATCTTGCTAGAGGTTCTGTCTTTGCCTTCTCCATGCTGAGCACTAAAGGCTTTGTCAGATTCACTCCATAACAACGCATTCTGCTTAATATTTTCACTAACCTCATTCGTATTCTTTGAAATCTCTTCATGAAGCTGTGTGAATGAACGATCAACACCACCAAATGCTTCCGCTACACTCTGATAACTCTTATCCTGAACCGTATAAGTCGGTGCAACACCTTTCAATACATCGGCTCCACCTCCTAAGTACTTCGAAGTATTCTCAGAAACTGTTTTAAGATCATTCCTTACTGTCGTAACGTTCTGATTGGTCGCAAAAAGCTGACTACCATTTACTGCGTCTGTCGATGTTTCGGTGAGCACTCCGGCTTTTACACCTGTGAGGCTCCGTGACGCTCCATCGGTATTCGCAAACGTAACTTCAGTTCCGCTCTTTTCACCTCCAACCGCAATAACATGGGTCTTCTCATCTTGCTTAACAAGACTGTCTCCAACAACTTGGTTAATCTCATTCTTAAGCTCTTTATGAATATTCGTGAAAGAACTTCCAACTCCAGCAAACGCTTCCGCTACTGTCTTATAGCTATGCTCTTCAACCTTGCTACCATCAGAACTTACTGTATGAACCTTGAAGCTTGGAGCTACCCAGTTGCCTTCTTTATATTCAGCACCGCCACCTAAATAGCTCGCTAACGTATTATTCATCGAATAAAGCTGAGAGCCATTCACAGCATCGGTCGATGCTTCTGTAAGCGATCCGGCTTTTACGCCTGTGAGGGTCCGAGCGGCATCACCACTGTTGGCAATGTTAATGCTGGTACCACCTCTTTCCGCACCGATCTTGATCACCTTGCTCTCAGTATCCTGCTTAACAAGACTATCACTCACAACATTGTTAATATGATTGTTAATATTCGTAACGGCATTCGTCACTTCATTATGAAGATTCGTGAAAGAACTTCCTACTCCTTCAAAAGCTGCTGCAACATTATCATAGCTCTTCTCTTCAACCTTATCACCAGCAGTATTAACTGTATTAACTTTGAAGCTTGGAGCTACCCAGTTGCCTTCTTTGTATTCAGCTCCACCACCCAAATAGCTCGCCAATGTATTGTTCATTGAATAAAGTTGGGAACCATTAACTGCATCCGTAGAGCCCTTAGTAACATTACCATCCAAAATGTGGGTAATCTTGCTGGCTGTTCTGTCTTTGCCTTCTCCATGTTGCGCACTAAAGGCATTGTCATCTTGGCTCCATGATAAAGAATCTTGAGCAACTCCCTCTGAGACTTCCTTAATTCGATCATTCACATTCTTGATATTCGTATCAAGACCTGAAAAGGCTGAACCTACATCTTTAAACTCTGTCGATTTTACCTGACCATGTCTATCAACACTCGATAATTTATAGCTTGGTCCTGTAAAGACACCTTTCTCAAAACTTGTATCTCCACCTAAGAACTTTGCAACATCTTGAGAGATCGTGTTAATCTGACCTCCGGTAACCGCATCATGTGATTTGTCAGCAATCTGACCATCTGCAACATTATGCAAAGCGACTGGAGCTGCTTTTTGACCTTTTCCAAGCGTTACATTTGTATAATCAATTTTACCATCCTTCTTATCGTAAAGAACAACCGCTGAATCATCTGATTGAAGACTGTTAGAAAGTTTCTCCAAACTTTGATCAAGTTGCGCTTTATTAACAGCTTCATTATCTTTCTCTGCCGCCTTAACGCCAGAAAGCGTACGATCCTCACTATCCTTGTTGGAAATATTAACTTCAGTGCCTGCTACTTCTTTACCAATGGTAATCGGATCTGTTTCTTTTGCTTGCTTAACAAGGCTATCACTGACCACTTGGCTAATCTGTTTGTTTACCTCATTATGAACATCTGTAATAGAGGTGCTAACACCTGCAAACGCATCCGCAACAGTGTGATAGGTCTGTTCTTCAGGATTACCATCCTTATTGAACTGCTTAACTTTGAAGTTTGGTGCCGTCCATACTCCATTCTCATATTTCGTACCTCCACCTAAATAGGTCGAAATCATACTGTTCAGAGAATAGAGTTGGTTACCCGTAATAGCATCCGTAGAGCCAGAAGAAATATTTCCATCCGCAAGAGACGTAATCCTGCTGTTTTCTTTTTTCTCTCCATGCGTTGCTACAAACGCATTATGCTCATTGCTCCATAACAACGAATCCTGCGCAACTCCCTCTGAGACTTCCTTAATACGATCATTTACATTCTTAATATTCTTATCAAGACCAGTAAACGCTGAACCAACATCAGTAAACGACTTATCCGTTACCTTACCTTCTGTAGAAACATCAGATAATTTATAGGTTGGCTGTATAAGACCGCCTTCTTTAAAGGATGCTTCACCTCCTAAAAACTTAGCAATACTCTCACCAATGGTATTGA
>NZ_LT883129.1:0-950 GCF_900185775.1 Bartonella mastomydis | reverse complement strand
TGAGAACCATTGATCGCATCCGTGGAGTTTGCAGTAATATCTCCATTCGCAAGAGATGTGATCTTACTATTCTTCTTCTCAGCATCAATGCCATGGGTCGCTACAAATGCCTCTTTATCTTCACTCCACAACAACGCATCACCTTTAACCTCTTGAGTAATATCCGTGATTTGTTGAGTAAAGTCTTGAACAACATTCGTGAGATGATTGTTCACATTCTTGATATTCGTATCAAGACCAGTAAACGCAGAACCTACATCTTTAAACTCTGCCTGCTTCGCTTCTCCCTTTTCATCAACCTGAGATAACTTATAGGTTGGTCCTGTAAAGGTACCATCTTTAAAGGATGTTTCTCCACCTAAGAACTTTGCAACATCTTGAGAGAGGGTATTAATCTGACCTCCCGTAACCGCATCATGCGAATTCTTTGCAATCTGACCATCTGCAACATTATGCAATGCAACAGGGGCTGCATTTGAGCCTTTTCCAAGCGTTACATTTGTATAATCAGTCTCACCATTTTCCTTCTTATCGTAAAGAACAACCGCTGAATCATCTGACTGAAGACTGTTAGAAAGCTGATCTAAACTTTGATCAAGCTGAGCTTTATTAACCGCTTCATTATCATTTACGGCTGCCTTAACACCAGAAAGTGTACGATCCTTACTATCCTTGTTGGCAATATTGATTTCAGTGCCTGCTACTTCTTTACCAATGTTGATGAGGCTCGTTGTAGCATCCTGCTTAACAAGACTATCACTGACAACTTGGCTAATCTGATTGTTAATATTCGTAACAGCATTCGTCATTTCATTATGAAGATTGCTGAAAGATGTACCAACACTCGCAAAGGCTTTTGCTACATCATCATAGCTCTTCTCTTCAACCTTGCTACCATCCTCGCTGACAGTGTTAACCTTAAAGCTTGGAGCAATCCACTGACCATTCTC
>NZ_LT883128.1:0-2773 GCF_900185775.1 Bartonella mastomydis | reverse complement strand
TTGTATTCGTATGAAACTTTTGCACCGTTAGAACAGGTTGTCAATGCAAGGCAAGAGGCAGAAAAAGCGATGGCGCGTGCGAACGGTGCGCAACAGGTTTCAGAAGAAGCTAAGAAGTTAGCCGATGAATCGAAAACGATTGCTGAACGTGCAGAACAAACAGCAAGAGATGCTTCTCAAACAGCAACAGAGACGACCCAAGTAGCCGCAACAGCGGTAGCGACGAGTCATGAAGTAAAGACAATAGCGACTCAAGCCAGTCTTAAGGCGGATGGCGCCAAACAGACAGCTGATGATGCTAAGGATATGGCGGAAGGGGCAAAAGGATTATCGGAACAGGCAACTTCTTCAGTTACAGAACTAACGAAAACAGTATCCCAAGTAGAAAAGTCAGTAGAGACAGCTTTAACAGAAGCAAGAGAAGCCAAGGAGAAATTAGAAGAAGCAAAAGGCACAGGCGAACAAGCATTGCAAACAGCTTCAGAAGCTAAGGGTTTGGCGGAATCTGCGAAAAGTGCAGCAGATAGTGTAACAGAGAAAGTAGAGCAAGCGCTAAAAGAAGCTAATGATGCGAAATCTAAAGCGGAAGGCTTAGAAACAATAGTTGATGAAGCAAAATCTACGAGTGATCAGGCAAACCAAACCGCCTCTAGCTCTAAAAATTTATCAGAAGAAGCCAAACAAGAGGCAAATCTTGCGAAGACAGCTGCGGAAGAAGCGAAAAATGCATTGACACAAGTGCAAGAGAAGGCAGAGAGTAACAGTGATAGTATTTCTAAACTTCAGGTCAATGTGAATTCTCTTTCCACTTATTTTTTAGAGAATGTACGTTTTGTACAGCCCCACAAAATTCTGGAAGCGGATCCGGCAAATAGAAAAGGTCTTGTGATCAACAACGGCGCATTTTTTCGCTTTTATCATGGTGGCGAGCATGGGGGTAGGTACCTTGTGCACCGTGTTCCAGGGCGTGGGACTATGACTTTTTCAGAAACTCTTGAAGCTGGAAAAGATTATTATATATATCTTATCCTAAAATCTGGGGATAATGATCTATCCTATGAATTTTCGACTAACCCGACAGCTCCTGATGGCTATACAGAGCATAATTCTGAAAAAATCGGTGGATTTCATACGCTTTGTGCAGATGTTGGTGAGATTGAAGATCATCCGTTATCGGGTTATCAAGCGGGGGATATTCTCCCTGAGTCTGTTTGGAGTTTAAATCACCGTCCGAGGAGTGATCCAGAGGGAATGGTTTACGATTCGTGGAAGAATATTTGGGTTGATATTTATCTTCAATCAGGGATAGGTAAAAATACGAAATCGGCATATGGTGTTCCGATTACGACTAATTATAGCTATGCGGAGCATTTAGCTGATTTTTTGTCTGTTAATAAGAGATTTTTGACGAGTGATGAGTTCTCGTCATGCATGGCTGGAAGCAATGCACAAACCAGTATCACAGGCAATCAACCGCCTTCTCCTAAGACGTCTGGAGGACACGTTGATACAGACAATAGACGCATGATATCTGATATTGGTTGTGAGGATGGATGCGGTTATGTGTGGCAATTTTTGTCTGGTTGTTATCCGGTGACTAAATGGCATACAGCGGAACAAGGAAGCAGTTTACGTGTAGACATAAATGTTATGTTGGGGGGAGGCGATTGGTCTGGTGGCTCTAACAATCATCATCTTGCGCGGAATTTTGCGTATTCTCGTTATGACAAAGATGAAAAAATAGGCGCTCGCGGATGTAGTGAGCCCTTTTATTATAATTAGTGCTAAATTGATTATAACATTATTTAATCCAGCCCCGCGTTTGTGGGGCTTTTTTTATGGAGGATCAGATGAGAAAGATATCAAAGGAAGGATTAGAGCTTATCAAACAATGGGAAGGGTTGCGTTTAGAGGCATATAGAGATGTGGCATGCATTTGGACCATTGGTTATGGTCACACCAACAATGCTGGTCAACCGTTTGTCAAAAAAGGCCTGCGTATCACACAAGAGCAAGCAGAAGAAATCCTTTGTGAAGACTTAAAGCAATTTGAGAAGACGGTTGAGGAATCGGTGAGGGTTTCGTTAACGGATAATCAATTCGCGGCATTGGTGTCGTTTTGCTATAACGTAGGAACGAAAGCTTTTTGCAAGTCAACATTGTTGAAGAAGCTTAATCAAGGGGATTATGAAGCTGTTCCTAGTGAATTACAGAAATGGAATAAAGTGGGTGGCAAGCCTTTTGTGGGATTATCCAACCGTCGAGCAGCCGAATCCGGTTTGTGGGCGAAAGGATCTTACATTGCTTCGAACTATCACAGGGTAGAAACACGTGAGGCAAGAGGACTTTTAAAGGTAGAAGCGCTAGCCCCGATTATAGGGTCTTGTTCAGGGTTTGGAGGCTTTTTGGTTGGTAATGGACCAATTCAGTGGGCGTTAGCAGGGATTATGGTTCTAGCGGCTTGTACAGGACTGGTGATTGTTGCCAAGCGGTTTAAGGAACAGCGCTTATGATTTTTTGGTTCAAAAGAAATCTGTCTTTTTTGTTAGCGGCTTTAGCCGTTTTTTTTATGGCATTAGCCAAGGCTTTTCATCTTGGAAAGAAGAGCGAACGGCAGAAGCAAAAAGAGCATACTTTTAAAATAGCAACAACCCGTTTTGAGGTGGAAAATGAAGTTAATCAAAAAACTGATGCTGGTGTGCGTTCTGCTTTGTCTCGTTGGATGCGGGGCAAATAGGACAGTTTCTTGTGTTGGTTGGTTGCCAATTTATTT
>NZ_LT883127.1:0-971 GCF_900185775.1 Bartonella mastomydis | reverse complement strand
TCAACAAGCATTATTTATTCAATGATCTTAGAGACGATACCGGCACCAACAGTACGACCACCTTCACGAATAGCAAAACGAAGCTTCTCTTCCATCGCTATCGGCACAATCAATGACACATCCATCGCAACATTATCACCGGGCATAACCATTTCTGTTCCTTCGGGAAGCGTAACAATACCCGTAACATCCGTCGTACGGAAGTAAAATTGTGGACGATAATTCGTGAAAAAAGGCGTATGACGACCTCCTTCATCTTTCGTCAAAATGTAAGCCTCGGCTTTAAAACGTGTATGAGGAGTAACCGACCCAGGCTTCGCTAAAACCTGACCACGCTCAATCCCTTCACGATCAACACCACGAAGCAACGCACCAATATTATCACCAGCTTGACCTTGATCTAAAAGCTTGCGGAACATTTCAACACCCGTCACCGTCGTCTTAGATGTTGGACGAATACCGATAATCTCAATTTCCTCGCCAACTTTAATAACACCACGCTCAACACGACCCGTAACAACCGTTCCACGTCCCGATATCGAAAACACATCTTCTATCGGCATCAAGAATGGTTGATCAACAGGACGCTCAGGGGTTGGAATATAATTATCAACCTCACTCATCAAAAGACGAACCGCATCTTCACCAATGCTCTTATCCTTATCCTCAAGGGCAGCCAACGCAGAACCCTTTACAATTGGAACATCATCTCCTGGGAAATCATATTTGGATAAAAGCTCCCGAACCTCAAGCTCTACAAGATCCAAAAGTTCGGTATCATCAACCTGATCAACTTTATTAAGAAAAACAACAATCGCTGGAACACCAACCTGACGAGCAAGCAAAATATGCTCACGTGTCTGAGGCATTGGACCATCAGCTGCAGAAACAACAAGAATAGCACCATCCATCTGCGCTGCCCCTGTGATCATGTTTTTCACATAATCTGCGTGTCCTGGACAATCAACGTG